>JAZNYG010000032.1:0-6382 GCA_045594245.1 Bacteroidaceae bacterium | reverse complement strand
TGTTCCAATCAACAGAACTCAAAGGACATTGTGCTGTGGTTACAAGTTATGGAGCAAGCACTGCATCAGTGAAAGATGAGTATCAGGGCGATGGCGAGACCGAGGATCTGACAAAATACGAAATTTACCAAAAGATGATAGGCGAACTGACTGCCGAGCAGTTTGAAGCGTGGGCAAAGCAAGAGTTTATCGACCATCCGGGAGATATGAAACTCTTGATTGTGGTGGATAAGTTGTTGACCGGCTTTGATGCACCATCTGCCACCTATCTCTATATCGACAAGAAGATGCGTGACCACAACCTCTTCCAAGCTATCTGCCGAGTTAATCGTGTGGATAGCGAGGAGAAAGATTACGGCTATATTGTCGATTATCAAGACCTATTCGGGGCTGTCAAAAGTGCTATTGAGGACTATACAAATGGTGCATTTGACGGATATGATGCAGATGACATCAAGGGCTTACTCACCAATCGCCTTGCCGAGGCTCGCAAAGCGCTGGAAGAGGCATTGCAGGCAGTACACACTGTGTGTGAGGTGATACATCCGCAGACAAGAGAGGCATATTTCGCCTACTTTGTATATGCCGAGACAACGTCGATAGAGGAGCAGCAAAAGGAGTGCGAGGCAAATGCTAACAAGCGAGAGACATTCTACAAACTTGTATCTCGCTTGGTGCGCCGATACATCGACCTTGCCAACGAAATGGAGGCTGCTGGCTTTACAGTAGAAGAGGCAGCAGATATTAAGAAGCTGGTGGATTATTACAACGACATAAAGGATGAGATTAAGTTGAAGAGTGGTGATGCGCTTGATTTGAAGTATTACGACCCAGCAATGCGCCAGCTAATTGACAACTATGTTCGCGCAGAGGATAGTGAGAAGTTGGTCGATTTGGCTGATATCTCTTTCCTCGACTTAATTGATACGGATGGCGACAAGGCAATCGATTCGCTACCAAAGAAGATTAAGCAAAATGAGCGTTCTGTTGCAGAGGTATTGGCTGCCAATATGCGTAAGATGATTATCAGTGAACGCCCCAATAACCCAGCCTACTTTGATAAAATATCGGAGTTGCTCAATCAGCTGCTTCAAGAGCAGAAAGATGGTAAACTACAATATAAAGAACTTATTGGTAAGCTTATAGACAAACTCAAGGAGGCTCGCTCGACAGTAAAGGCCAAATACCCTGCATCAATTGACACAAAAGGCAAGCAGTCGTTATACGACAATCTCAGCAACGATGAGGCTTTGACGCTCCGTGTTCACGATACAATCAAGGCAAATGCCCGTGATGGCTTCCGTGATATGGATGGCAGTGGCATGAAAAAGATGAGAGCACTGCGTAGAGCCGTTGAGGGTGTATTGCAAGGCTTTGAGGCAGATAAGATAGATGATATTATGCAAATTATAGTTGCACAAAAGGAGTACTAATGAAGATTATTAGCGTATCTGATATATCTGCCGAGGTTGAGTGGAAAGAGATAAAGAATGTGCATCTTACAATCTATCCTCCTAATGCCCGTATTCACGTATCTGCCCCTATGTCAATGACAGAGGAGGCTGTTAGACTCTTTTTGATTACGAAACTGCCGTGGATCAAGCAGCGTGTGGCACAAATCCTTGATCAGAACAGACAAACGCCTCGTGAATATGTATCGGGCGAGAATCACTACTTCAAGGGGCATCGTTATCGTTTGAAAGTTATTCAGCATAATGGACCTGCGAAGGTTGAATTAATGGGTAATGAATTTATTGTACTGTATGTTCGCAATGGTGCTACAGAAGAGCGCAAGGCAGAGATACTTCGCGAATGGTATCGTGCAGAGTTTAAGACATTACTCCCTCCAATGATTGCTAAATGGGAGGAGATTTTGGATGTCAAAGCAAATAAATGGGAGGTTAAGCAGATGAAAACTTTGTGGGGGAGTTGTAATCACCGCACTCGCAATATCATTTTCAATTTAGAACTAATAAAGAAACCTCTACATTGTATTGAATATATCGTTGTTCACGAACTCTTACATATAAAAGTACGCTTACATAACGAGGAATACACTGCGTTGCTTAATAGGTATTTCCCAAATTGGCAACAACTCAAAGATGAATTAAACGAATTTATTGTATAAACAAAATAATGTAATTATCTATGCTCAAACAAGGAATATACGAACACATCATCAGGAGATCTGTCCGAAGAAATGTGCACTTTTGCCCATGGTTATACTTTTAGTGTGGTAACTCAAAGATAACCAAAAAGTGCTGACTTCCAAAATCGGAGGACAGTTCTATATCTTTCGTGAACGATTTTAGTTTAGCAGGCAGTAATAATAAAACTAACTGATTAACTGATGATTTATACTCATACCTTTGTGCTAAATCTCACGGAGAAACGGAGTTTTACAGAACTATTTACAAGATTTGACAATGAAAAGGATAATAATCATCAATGGCGGACCGCGAAAGAACATGAACACCGCCAAGTTGTTGCAGAGTTTTGCCGAAGGCGCCAAATCGGCGGGTGGTGACATTGAGGTAAAGACAGTACGGCTTTACGACATTGACTACAGGGGGTGCATGTCCTGTATGGCCTGCAAGTTGAAGGGCAAGGCTTCGAATATCTGCCGCTTCAAGGATGCGCTTGCTCCAGTTCTGGAGGAGATTGCCCAGGCGGACGGTCTTGTGCTCGGTTCGCCTATCTATTTCGGTGAGGTGACGGGACAGATGCGTGCCTTCCTGGAACGTCTGGCATTCCCATGGCTCTCGTACAACGACTACAGCCTGACGGCTCCCAAGCGTATGCCCGTGGTGCTCGTAGAGACGATGAACGGTACGCCCGAGCGCAACAACAGCAACCACTTCGGCACGATGGAATGGTGCATCACCTCCGCCCTTGGCGAACCCGAACGCATCATCGGATACAACACTTGCCAAGTGGCGAAATACGGCAACTACGAACTGGGCAGTTTCTCCGAAGAGGCAAAACACGCCTGGCGCGATGCCCACTGGAAGGAGGACCTGCAAAAGGCTTTCGAGGCAGGAAAGAGAATGGCAGAACAGAAAACGCTATCTCATTGAGCGGTTCCTAATCTCCAAAGTAACATCCATATAACTCCGCTTGCCTTCGATGTAGTCGGTATAGAGGGTTTCGGGATCACGGCCCTTGAGGATATGGCACTTGCCACAAATCTCGCAATCATGCAGGCATTTCCATGCATCAAGGACATAGGCCTGACGCTCTTCTCTGGTGGAGTTCTCAATCTGGGGAGGTTGCATGGTTTCTTATATAACAATTTTGATTCTAACCTTATCGTTTTGTTACAGAAATCATAAAGGTTACGGCAACAATGGCAATGCCGATGCCCAGAAGAATGTTCGTTGTCAAAGGTTCGCCAAACATCAGCGTACCGATAAGGATTGCTGTGATAGGTTCAAACACACCCAGCACAGAGGCCTTAGTTGCACCTATATTTCGGGTTGCTATGGCCAATGTGGCTGTTGAAACAATGGTTGGCAAGAGGGCTAAACCCGCTAAATTCAGCCAATCGCCACCTGTTGTAATACCTGCTGAGATTGGCGCATCCGAAAAAGATATTTTACCCAAAAATACGATTGCCCCGACCGTGAGAGAATAGAACGTCAACAATGTGTTGGATATCTGGGCAATGGCCTTGCTGCGGTTTATGATGACAATAAACAGAGCATATACCAATGCCGAACCCAAGGACAGGGCTATGCCGATGGGATTCAGCGAATCGCCACCACTCCCTTGTGTCATTATGATCACGCCGCCAAATGTTGCGGCAATGGAAAGCCACACGGGCCAGGAAGGAACGACACCCAGAAAGACCATGATAATAGCCACCAGCACAGGATAAAGAAATATCAACGTAGTGGCCAATCCTGATGCAATGTAGTTGTATGCCTCAAAAAGGAAGATGCTGCTTGAAGTATACAAGAGTCCGAGTGCGAGCAACACTCCCGCCTGCCGTGCGGTTATCCAGAAACTCTGTCTGGTGAGTATGAGGAATGAGGCAAGCAGAACTACGGCGAAGGTGTATCGAAAGAAGAGTATTGACTCAATGCTTGCACCGTTATTCATCAAAGGCACCGCAAACAACGGGTTGAGTCCGTATGTGATACCGGTAATGATACCGGCCGGATAGCCAATAATGGCGTTTTTACTCAATGTTTTCATAGTTTATTTGTTCACTATTACCACTTTAATCACACCATCCAACTTGTTCTCAAAGATGCGGTAGGCTTCTTCAATTTCACTCAACGGGAAACGATGGGTGATGAGCGGAGTGGTGTCTATCCTACCCTCTTCAATCAGGCGAAGGACTTCCCCGCAATCGCAACCGTCCACGCCACCGGTCTTGAAGATGAGGTTCTTGCCATACATGTCGGGCAGAGGAAGCACCTGGGGCTGGTCGTAGAGGGCCACCACGGTGACAATGGCATTGGGTCGGGCACACTCCCACGCGAGGCGGAAGGTGCCATCGGCTCCGGCCACTTCAAGCACACGGTCGGCTCCACCATGGTCGCTATGCTTCAAGACAAAGTCCTTGCATTCCTCGGGAGTGGTGAGCAATACATCGGGGTAATGCTCCTGCACGAAGCGGAGCCTTTCTTCCGACTTCTCGCAGACGATGATACGCTTGGGTTGCTTCAACATTACGCAAAGGAGCGTGCAGATACCCGTAGGTCCTGCTCCTATGATCAAGACAGTATCATCCTCGGTAATCTCTGAGATGCGGGCCGCCCAGAAACCAGTGGCAAGGACATCGCCCACGAACAATGCCTGTTCGTCGGTCACGCTATCAGGTATGCGGTTCAGACCTTGACCGGCAAGCGGCACGCGCACATATTCCGTCTGCCCGCCATCTATACAGCATCCCAATGCCCACCCGCCATTCGGGTCGGTGCAGTTGTTCACATAACCATTACGGCAGAAGAAGCACTCTCCGCAGAAGGTCTCCACGTTCACGGTTACTCTATCGCCTGGCTTTACATGGGAAACTCCGGCTCCCACTTCTTCCACCACACCCACCATTTCGTGTCCAACGGTTATGTCCGGAACGGCACGAGGCACGCTTCCGTGCTTGATATGCAGGTCGCTGGTGCAGATGCTGCTCATTGTCACGCGAACAATGGCATCGGTGGGTTCTATCAATGTAGGCTTCGGTTTTTCCACCAAAGCGAATTTTCCTTTTTCGATGTATGTGTATGCTTTCATCATTTCTTAATCCACGTTTTTGACCATTCGAACAACATTCGGGATGCTTCATTAAAGTCTACAACTTCTCCGTTTTTGAACTTCAAGAAAGTTTCTGTAATCACCCGCTCCTCAATAGAAGCCACTTGAAGCAATTGGCTTTGATGTTTGATGTAGTTACCAGTCTGCTTGAAAACGATAGCTTGCACCACAAAAGAAGCAGCCTTGTACAATCCTTTCAATATATCCTCACTCTTTTCGTGCAACATGTTGTGAACGCATCCATGATAAATGTAGCCAACACCCATCTTGATGGCTCTATCAATAGCTACTTGGTCAATCAACGGAATCAAATCATCCAGACATCCCTTTATAGCAGTGGTGTCGTGATAGAACTGGAAGAGGTCGGACGGCTCCCAATTCAGAATCTCATCCTTACCCGACATAAAGCCACAGATTAGTTCTCTATAAGGCAATGTATCCAACATATCCTGATAAGTCTGAATGTCCGATACATTCAATTCATCCAAAATCACCACAACATCTATATCACTGGTTTCTGTTGCCTCACCCCGACCATAACTGCCTTGCAAACCAACAAACCAAACCCGATTCTCAAAAACTTCGTTGAGCTTGAGGAGAAAGTCATTCATCCAAACATTTATATCTATCATATTCTCTCTAATTTTAAATATTTTCCAGTTTCCAACCGTGGTCGCCATGATAAATCATCTGCTTGGTCATGCCACCATCGATGCAGATGTTCTCACCCGTAATAAAGCCAGCCTTGTCACTGCAAAGAAACAGTACCATATGGGCTATGTCCATAGGATTCCCAACCCTGCCAGCAGGTTGCTGAGTGGCATCGGGGCCTTCATATACGGTGTAGGCCGTATCTATCCAACCCGGGGAAATGGAGTTCACCCGTGCTTTTCCCGACAGGCTGACGGACAATGCGTGAGTGAGTGCCGCAATGCCCCCCTTGGCTGCAGTATAGCTCTCGGTTTGTGGCTGGCTCATACGGTCGCGCGAGGAAGAAATGTTGATGATGGATGCACCTTCCGCTAAATGAGGCATAAAGAGTTTAACCAGATAGAATGGTGCGGTAATTCCCACACTTAAGGCATACTGGAACTCCTCGTACGAACATTCGTCTATCCCTTTC
>JAZNYG010000031.1:0-38508 GCA_045594245.1 Bacteroidaceae bacterium | reverse complement strand
CATACTGACGGCGCTGCGCCTCATACTCCTCGGCATGAGCCCAGTGCTCGCCATACTCATCGTACCGCTTGCGCTTCTCGGGGTCGCTCAGCACCTCGTTCGCCTCGTTTATCTCCTGAAAACGCTCCTGAGCCTGAGGGTCACCCTTGTTCGTATCGGGATGATACTGCTTGGCAAGTTGGCGAAAAGCCTTGCGTATGTCTGCCTGCGTAGCGTTGCGGTCGACACCCAACACCTTGTAATAGTCAATAAAAGCCATGTTCAATGTCACTTGGTATACTCTTTTGTAAACTATAATTGGCCGAAAAGGTTGCATCGCGACAAATATTTTATTTACTTTGTGCCCACAAACAATATTGCAAAACATGAGATATAAACGTTTCTTCTATCTGATTCCCCTTATGGCTATGCTATTGACAGCCTGCGAGCCCAAACCCACACGCATCAAGATTGTATGCACGAGCGATGTGCATGGTAACTTCTTCCCCTACGACTTCCGACAGGACAAGCCAGCACACGGCAGCCTTGCCCGTGTCAGCAGCTACCTCAACGAGCAACGCTCGGCATCGGCCTATGGCGACAACGTGATATTCATCGACAATGGCGACATCCTGCAGGGACAGCCCACAGCCTACTACTACAACACCGTAGTCCTGGAGCATACCCACGTGGCAGCAGAGGTACTCAACCATCTCGGATGCGATGTAGCCATGCTCGGCAACCACGACATAGAGACAGGAGGCCCCACCTACCAACGCTACATGCGCGACCTCAAATGCCCCACTGTAGGCGGCAACATCCTCTTCGAGGAAAGCACAGCCCCCTTCCTGCCCCCCCACCTGATGCGCGAGCGCCACCGGATCAACATCGCCATCCTGGGACTCACCACACCCGCCATCCCCAACTGGCTGCCACGCAACCTGTGGGCAGGACTAGCATTTGAGGACATGGAAAGCTCGGCACGCCGCTGGATGAAGCACCTGCGCGAACACGAAACTCCCGACCTCGTCATCGGCCTCTTCCACTCAGGCTACGAGGGCGGTATCACCACCGACACATACTGCGAGAACGCCACACGCCAGGTAGCCGAAAAGGTGCCCGGCTTCGACGCCATCTTCTACGGACACGACCATAAGGCCCAAAACACCGTAGTCGTCAACGTCGAAGGCGACAGCGTACTGCTCATAAACCCAGCCAACAACGCCAACAAGGTAGCTACCCTCGATATCACCATCACCAAAGGCAAGCAAGGCACATGCAGCCTCAAAGCCGACCTCGTTGACATGAACACCTACGACCCCGACACAGCCTACATCAACCACTTCGCCCCACACATGGAGCGCGTCAAGAAATACGTGTCAAAGAAAATAGGCACATCGACCCACCGCATCAACTCGCGCGACGCCTACTTCGGGCCATCCGACTTCATAGACTTCATCCACAAGATGCAACTCGACATCACCAATGCCCAGGTATCCTTTGCTGCTCCCCTGGCCTTCAACACCTCACTGCCCGAGGGCGACATCCACGTGCGCGACATGTTCAACCTCTACCGCTACGAGAACATGCTCTACTCCATGCGCCTCACCGGACAAGAAATCAAGGACTATCTGGAGATGTCGTACGGACAGTGGACCAATCAGATGAAGAGCCCCAACGACCATCTGCTCCTCTTCGATGAGTCGACCCTCAACAGCCCATCACCCCGCTTCAAGAACATCTACTACAACTTCGACTCCGCAGCAGGCATACTCTACGAGGTAGATGTCACCAAGCCCGTAGGAAGCCGCATACGCATCAAGAGCATGGCCGACGGCACCCCCTTCGACCTCAACGCCACCTATCGCGTAGCACTCAACTCATACCGAGGTAACGGCGGTGGCGAGCTCCTCACAAAGGGTGCAGGCATCCCCCAAGACAAGCTTGAAAGCCGCCTCGACTACTCCACCAACATAGACCTACGCTTCTATATGCTCAACTACATCGAGTTGCGCGGAAACATCGACCCGCAAAGTCTCAACCACTGGAAGTTCGTACCCGAGCGATGGACCGTCCCCGCAGCCAAGCGCGACTACCAGCTGCTCTTCGGCAAAGACTGACACACACGCCTGGCACCCACACCGACATCTCTTTACAAGACAAACCATAGAATCCACAAAATCAAAACAAGCAACAATATGAAAACAAACCTTAGAACAGCCCTCTCAGTCATGCTCCTATGGAGCGCGACAATGCTTTGTGCACAACAGAAAATAGAACTGCAAGTATGGCCCGACGGAGCACCCAACACCAACGGCATCACCGAAGCAGAAACCGAGAAGCGTGAGAACCGCCCCACCAATATCACCTCCCCCACCCTCACCGTCTACGTAGCCAAGAACGGCAACGGCAAAGCCATCGTAGCCTGCCCTGGTGGCGGATACGTACACCTCGCCATGGACCACGAGGGACACGACATGGCAGCATGGTTCAACGCCCAAGGCATCACCTACGCCGTACTCAAATACCGTATGCCCAACGAGCACCACGACGTACCCCTCAGCGATGCACTCCAAGCCATCCGCATCATGCGCGAGCACAGCCAGGAGTGGGGCATCAACAAAATCGGCATCATGGGCTCCTCCGCAGGAGGCCACCTCGCCAGCACAGCTGCCACCCACTTCACCGAAGACAGCCGCCCCGACTTCCAAATACTCTTCTACCCCGTCATCAGCATGGACCTCGGAATCTGCCACAAAGGTTCACGCGAGCGCCTCATAGGCAAGACACCTGCCGACAATCTCGTCACCCTCTACAGCAACGAACTGCAAGTAACAGCACAAACCCCACCCGCCTTCATCATGCACAGTAGCGATGACCGCACCGTACCCGTAGAAAACAGCATCCGCTACTATCAGGCACTCGTCAAGAACAAAGTGCCCGCATCGCTCCACTGCTACCCCATCGGCGGACACGGCTGGGGATTCAAAGACAGCTTCAAATACAAGCGCCAATGGACTGGCGAACTCGAAAAATGGCTGAGAGAGTTGTAAATAAAAAAAAATATTCGTACCTTTGCGCCCGCTAATACGAGATATTAGCATATTCAAATCATTAACTAATTAAAAATTAACAAGAAATGGCAACAAAAATCAGATTGCAGAGAAGAGGTCACAAGGACTACGCGTTCTACTCTATCGTAATTGCTGATGCAAGAGCTCCACGTGATGGAAAATTTATTGAAAAGATCGGTACTTACAATCCTAACACCGATCCTGCCACAGTAGATTTGAATTTCGAGAGAGCATTGTATTGGGTAAACGTAGGTGCTCAGCCTACTGACACCGCACGCAACATTCTCTCTCGCGAAGGTGTGTACATGATGAAGCACCTCCAAGGTGGTGTTAAGAAGGGTGCATTTGACGAAGCTACCGCTCAGGCACGTTTCGATGCATGGAAGGCCAATAAGCAGGCTAACCTTGCAGCTATCGTAAGCAAGAACGAGCAGGCTAAGCGCGAAGCTGCTAAAGCAGCCCTCGAAGCAGAGAAGAAGGTAAACGAAGCTATCGCTCAGAAGGTAGCAGAGAAGAAGGCTGCCGCTAAGTTGGCAGAGGCTGAAGCTGCTGCAGAAGCCGCTACAGAAGAGACTCCTGCTGAAGAAGCTTAATCAGAAGCACAACACAAAAAGCACTCCCGCTCGGCACTGCCAAGCGGGAGTTTTTATTTTCATCTTCCGAAGCCGTCGGAACATTATCACTAAAAGGCCTTACGTACCTCCAAAGAAAGGCCCTCTCCCTATCGGGAGAACTATCATTTGCCAAACAGTAAGTCATAATCGCGACGAGCAGCAGATGCCACCAAACGCTCTGGAACGAACTTCCAATGATTGAGCCGCTGAGGGTCTATCGTCTCGCGTAGCTCTATATAGTTGAGCATATAGAAACGGAGGTCTATATCCGTAGAATAGTCGATACGATGCTCCAGTTCACTATGGGGAATACCAGCACCTTTAGTCAGCAGTTCGCCACCGCCATTGCCGCGATACGAATTTACAGCCACTCGATAGGTAGCGTCAAGGCTGAAGGGAGTACCATCGGCCATACTCTTTATACGGACACGCTCACCTACTGGCTTGGTCACATCCACCTCATAAAGAATGCCGGCAGCTGAATCAAAATTATAATATATGTTCTTGAGACGAGGAGAACGACTGCCAAGAGTTGTCTCATCGAAGAGCAAAAGATGATCATTGGCATTCTTCATCTGATTGACCCACAAACCATACGACATCTCCAAATGATCCTTTATCTCCTGTCCTGTGAGTCGCATCACATAAAGCATATTCTCATAGCGGTAGAGATTGAACATATCACGAACGTGGATATCTCCTTCTGGAAGAGAGGTACTAAAAGCCAATGGTGCAGCAAAAGAGACTTGAGCACTTGTAATATCAAGCTGCATACGATGGATGAAGTCTATAAAATCAGACGAACCGAAATAGGCATCGCGAGAGTCAATCTTATGTGTAGATACACCTATTTTCTTTGAAACATACTTCTTCACCCTCTCTGCATGCGGCGCGAAATGAGACATATAGGCAGTATCAGGCTCGTAAGCATTCATATCCACCAAATCGGCAGCAAGAGTTACTCGAGGTTCCTTGCCCTTAGCAATTATCACATCAAGCGCAGCCACCTTATTAGCATTATTGGCCGGATTAATAAGTAGTACGGTATCGCCTTCTACATTAATAACGCTTGTGTTGAGAGCTTTATGGTCATGACCGAAGAAGATGGCATCGAAGCCAGGCACATTCTCGGCTACGGAGCGAGTTGCATTCTCTGCATACGTATCGGTAACAATGCCACCCTCATAACCTGAGTGGAAGAGCCCAACGACAAGGTCGGGAGTCTCATGTTCGTGCAGATAGGTCATCCATCGGCGGGCCGACTGCTCCATATCGGCAAATTCAAGTCCTTTCCACAGCGTACGTGGCAACCAGTTAGGGACAGCGGGAGTGGTAAGTCCCAAGAAAGCTATCTTCACACCATCACGTTCAACAATCGTATATGGCGGAATGAACGGATGGTCTGTACCTTCAAATAGGATATTACCTCCTACAGAAACACCATCAAGGTCACGCATATAACGCTGATAAGTAGGACCGCCCGTCTCAATGTCATGATTACCCAACATCGCGACCTCACAGCCCAAATAATTGAGTGCCTCAGCAGCCAAATGGCACTGTTCGATAGCCACCGTATTATAATAGTAGGCGGTAGGCTGACCTTGCAGTATATCACCATTATCAATAAATATCACATTATCGCCATACGCCTCGGACGACCTCAGTTCTCCCAAATAGCTACTCACTCTGGCAAGACTGCCTGTTGCCGGCTTATCCAATCGGAAATCATAGGGAAAGAAACTGCCATGCACATCGCTCGTACATACAATCTTAATACGCACTGGTTGGGATTCACGACACGATGTCATCAACATAGCCATAAAGAAAAACAAATAAAGTAATCTAAATTTTCTCATCTCCATAAAGAATTATATGGTTGCAAAGTAAATAAAATAATCATAGCCTTGCAACTTTTTCTTCGGCTAAAAGTTAATTATAACAACCCATACAAACAAACTATGGCTTTCATCGATTATTATAAAGTATTAGGCATTGATCGCAATGCCTCACAAGCCGACATCCGGAAAGCTTTCCGCCGTTTGGCCAAGCAATACCATCCCGACACCAATAAGGATGATCCCAAAGCACAAGAGCGTTTCCAAGAGATCAACGAAGCCAACGCTGTACTGAGCGATCCCGAGAAACGCAAGAAGTATGATGAATATGGCGAACATTGGGCTCATGCCGAGGAGTATGAAGCACAACGCCGCCAGTACGAACAACAATATGGTACGGGAGGAGGTTACAATACGTATGGAGAAACGGGATTCGGTGGTTTCAACTTTGGTGGATTCGGTGACTTCACTCGTTCGGAAGGTAATAGTGGAGGCTTCAGTGACTTTTTCGAGCAACTGTTTGGAGGCTCACGCCATCGTCATACCCCAAACGAGCCACTACGCGGACAGGATTATGAAGCAGAGCTTCACCTCTCGCTACGCGATGCTGCAGAGACACACAAACAGGTTATCAACGTGGGTGATAACGCCATCCGAGTGACCATCCCAGCCGGTGTTGCCGACGGGCAACGGCTTCGCCTTCGCGGCCATGGAGGTCCCCCCCCACAAAACGGAGCACCTCGCGGCGACCTCTACATCACCTTCCGCATCCTACCCGACGACACCTTCACCCGAATGGGCAATGACCTACATCTCACCACTACCCTACCCCTTACCACGGCTGTACTCGGTGGTGAAATAACAATCAATACCCTTAAAGGAAGTGTACGGATGAAGATTAATACCGGTACCCAACCTGGCAGTAAGCTACGCCTTAGAGGCAAAGGCTTTCCCATATACAAGCGCGAAGGCAGTTACGGGGACCTCATAGTCACCTTCCAAATCACTATCCCTAATAACCTCACAAAAAAGCAGCAGCAACTCTTCGAAGAGTTGCTGCAGAGTGGGTTGTAATAATAAATGAATACTCGAGGGAAACAATAATTACTCTTCGGGCTTCATGTTGGTGTATACGTTCTGTACGTCCTCATCCTCTTCGAGGCGCTCTACAATCTTATCGATAGTAGCACGCTGCTCCTCGTTGACATCCTTCAGGTCGTTGGGGATACGGGTAAACTCGGCACTGCGTACCTCGAAACCGCACTCCTCAAGGTGCTTCTGGATTTGTGAGAACGATTTGGGATCACCGTAGATAGTGATTTCGGTGCCACCCTCTTCCTTCTCCTCCTCATCGTACTCATCCTCTACGCCGAAGTCGATAAGGTCGAGTATCAGTTCATCCATATCCACATCGTCCTTCTTGGCGAAGGTGAACATTGACTTGTGAGTGAAGATAAAGTCGAGCGAACCAGATGTACCGAGAGTTCCGCCAAACTTGGTGAATACGCTACGTACATTGGCTACGGTACGGGTGGTATTGTCGGTAAGTGTCTCTACATAGATAGCGATACCGTGAGGGCCATAGCCTTCGTAGTTCATCTCCTTATAGTCTTTCTGATCCTTACCGCAGGCATTCTTGATAGCACGCTCAATATTGTCCTTGGGCATGTTCTCATGACGTGCAGTAGCAATGATAGCACGGAGTGCAGCATTGTTGTCGGGATCAGGACCGCCAGCCTTCACGGCAATGGCAATCTGCTTACCGATACGTGTAAATGTGCGGGCCATGTTGCCCCATCTCTTCAGTTTTCTTGCTTTACGGAATTCAAACGCTCTTCCCATAGTTCTATTTTTATTTAGTGATTATATTTTCATTTTCTCGGAGGACTCGGAGAACTCGGATTACTCCGAGATATCAATATCGAGTCTCCTTATTGTAGGCCATCCTCTCTTATCTCAACTTAGCGCCCAACTGCTTCTCGTATGAAGCAATGAGCTTGGCCATGATCTTGTCAATTTGCTTGTCGTTGAGGGTCTTCTCCTCATCCTGCAGGATGAAGCTCACTGCATAGCTCTTCTTGCCGGGCTCGAGATTCTTGCCTTCGTACACGTCGAACAGCTCGACAGCCTTGAGCAACTTACGCTCACAGTCGTAGGCGATGCGCTCGATTTCGGCAAACTGTACGTTCTTGTCGAGCAAGAGTGCGAGGTCGCGCTTCACGGCAGGATACTTGGAGAGTTCGGTGTAGCTTACCTTTACCGACTTGATAGCCTGAAGCAGGTTCTTCCAGTTGATATCGGCATAGTATACCTCGTTGTCGATGTCGAATGCCTTGGTAAGCTTCTTGCTTACGATACCTACGGTAGCCAACAGCTTGCCACCACGAGTGTGGTAGCTGAGGGCAGCAGAGTAGATGCCATCAGTAAGGTTACCTACAACTACACTGCGGAGGTTAAGGCCGAGGCGGGCGAAGATGTTCTCTACGTATGCCTTGAGCTCATATACGGTAGTTTCTTCATCGGCATGTGCCCATGAGCCAGCCACGCGCTTACCTGTCAGCCAAAGTCCGAGGTGATAGTCTTCGCTGTAGCAAGCAAGCACCTTCTCGTCGTTCTTCTTCTCCTTATTATAATAGTAGCAGTTGCCATACTCGAAGAAACGTAGGTCGGCACTCTTGCGGTTGGCATTGTGTGCGATGCTCTCGAGACCACCGAAGAGGAGTGTCTGACGCATCACGTTGAGGTCGTTGCTCAAGGGGTTCATCAGGTTCACCAGGTTCTCGGGCTTATAGGTCTCATTGCCGTCATAGTAGGCTGCACGAGTGAGCGAGTTGTTGAGTATCTCATTGAATCCGCAACCCACGAGCTGCTCGGCTACTATCTGCTGCAAGCGGTGTGAGCGGTCTTCCTTGTTCTTAGTGGTGAGGCTCGACTTCAGTGCCGAGGGAATCTCCACATTGTTGTAACCATAGATACGGAGGATGTCTTCTACCACATCGCAGGGACGCTGCACATCCACACGGTAGGGAGGAATGCTGAGGGCAATACCCTCGGCAGACTCGTTCTCGATAGTCATCTCAAGGCTACGCACGATGCTCTTCACTGTCTCTGCAGGGATTTCCTTGCCGATGAGAGAGTTGACGAAGTCATACTTGAGGTCTACCTTGAAGTCCTCGATGGGGTTAGGATACACGTCGCAAATCTCCATAGAGATGGTACCACCAGCCAACTCCTTAACGAGGAGTGCAGCCTGCTTCAAAGCATAGATGACACCATTGGGGTCGATACCACGCTCAAAGCGGAACGAAGCATCGGTATTGAGTCCGTGACGACGGGCGGTCTTGCGCACCGAAGTGGGATTGAAGTAAGCGCTCTCAAGGAAGATGTTAACAGACTCCTCAGTAGTACCCGACTCCAAGCCGCCAAAGACGCCGGCAATACACATCGGCTCCTCGGCATTGCATATCATGAGATCGTTTTCAGAGAGTTTGCGCTCTACCCCATCGAGTGTCACGAAGGGAGTACCCTCGGGCATGGTCTTCACCACGACCTTACCGCCCTTCACCTTGTCAGCATCGAAACAGTGGAGGGGCTGACCATAGGCATGTAGGATATAGTTGGTGATGTCCACGATATTATTGATGGGACGGAGGCCGATGGTAGTCAGTCGGTTCTTCAACCACTCGGGACTCTCCTTCACAGTAACACCCTTGACACTGACACCGGCATAGCGTGGACAAGCTGCTTCGTTCACCATCTCGATGGCGATGGGCAGTTCGTTGTTGTCTACAGCAAAAGCCTCTACTGAGGGGCGGTGCAGAGCGGTCTCATAGCCATTCTGCAACAGGTAGGCATAGAGGTCACGAGCCACGCCATAATGCGAACAAGCATCGGCACGGTTGGGAGTGATGTCCACCTCGAGCACATAGTCGCTCTTGATGTTATAATAGTCTTTGGCAGGGGTTCCGGGCACTGCATCGGCGGGAAGCACGATGATACCATCATGGCTAGTGCCAATACCGATTTCATCCTCGGCACAGATCATGCCGTTGGACTCTACACCGCGAAGCTTTGACTTCTTGATGGTGAAGCACTCATCGCCGTCATAGAGCTTGGTGCCCAATGTAGCCACTACCACCTTCTGACCGGCAGCTACATTGGCTGCGCCACATACAATCTGTACGGGGTCTCCCTCACCGAGGTTGACCGTTGTCACGTGCATGTGATCCGAGTTGGGATGCGGTTCGCAGGTGAGCACCTCACCGACAACGATACCTTCGAGGCCACCCTTGATAGTTTGTACCTCCTCCACGCTGCCTGTCTCCAAGCCTATCGAGGTGAGCGCAGCGGCTACCTCATCAGGAGTGAGGGCGAAATCGACATATTCCTTAAGCCAATTATACGAAATGTTCATATTGCTCTATATTTATTATTATTTGTTGTCCAAACTAAATATCGTGCAAAATTACAAAAATATATGAACAATAAGGAATAATTAGGTAAAGATTTTCCGAATGATTTATTATACATTCCTTTCTCCCAAGAATCGACCCTCCATTTATTGAGAATTATTCCAAGACCTTTACTGAAATAGTAACGTCCTCCTTAGGACGATCTGCATTTCCAGTAGATACCTGCTGGATCTTTTCTACAACATCAAGACCGCTTACCACCTCACCAAACACCGTGTACTGATTATCGAGGTGAGGAGTACCACCGAGCTTTGTATAAGCCTCCACTTGTTCTGGAGTAAAGGTAAAGCCCGGAGTAGAAGCTAGAATTTTATCCGTCTCGGCAGCCAAACGGTTTTGCAGGTCATTCAAGCCCTTTTGATCACCTCGTTGATACATAGCCTGTATACTATCACGATACTGTACAGCTAAACCATTGAAAATCTGCTGGCCACGCTGTCCATCCAATTGCGCAGCCATCTGTTTCAGTTCAGACTCCGTATACGTTTTTCCCCACACGATATAAAACTGCGAACCTGACGAACGGCGTTCAGGATTCACTTGATCAGCCTGACGAGCGGCACTGAGTGCCCCTCGCTTGTGGAAATACTTAGGATATATAAATTCTGCAGGAAGAGTATAACCAGGACCACCCACACCTAGATGTTGGCCTGGCGATGCATTTTTCGAATCCGGGTCACCACCTTGAATCATAAAATTCTTTATTACTCGATGAAACAGCGTTCCATTAAAATATCCTTCTCGAGCCAACTTCAGAAAATTGTCTCGATGCTCGGGAGTCTCATCGTAAAGACGCACAGTAATATCACCATAGTTGGTGCTAATACACACTAGAGGAGTTGTTGTTGATTCCATATTCTTATTATTAACAGATATTAATTGCGGGAAAGCATTCTCAGCAAAGCACAACAGGGAAAAAGCCACTACTAAGATTCCATGAAAAGAGTTCAACTTTATACTCATATCAAAAAAAAATGGAATTGACAATGCAAATATAGCAAGAAGCCACGAGAAAAAGAAACGACATCCTCTTAAAAAAACATCCAATACAAGCATTTTATACTCCCAACAAAAAGCAGCATCCATCTCCCTCATCGTGGAAAGATAGCTCTCTCCCATCTTAATCATAGGTTTTAGCCCTATTCCAAACAAACATTCTGCAGAAAAAGGCTAAAATATGCTCTCTTGATAAAAAAAAGAAAAAAAAACAGTTGTTTTATTTTTACATTTGAAGAATATTCCGTTCCTTTGCAAATCATTTAGGCAAAGAATAGTCAAAAAAAAACAAATACAGCAACATTATGAATGAACTTTTAAAGAACTTAGGCACCATTATCATTATTATTGCTTCCATCGTACTAGTACTTAGTCATTTCCTCGGATGGAACAACATTAACGCCGTACAATTCGGTTCAATGGGTGCTATTATTGTAGGAATTGTTTTATACATTGCCCTTAACAAGAAGTATCAATAAAAGCTACTTGTTATTAATGTATAAAAGAAAAACAGGGGCCATTGGTTCCCTGTTTTTCTTTATGTTTTATAAAACTTATTTTAATATTTCCGCTAATTTCTCCTGGATAGCCTCACCACGAAGATTTTTCGCGAGAATAGTACCATCTTTTGCTACGAGTACAGTGGCAGGAATCGAGTTCACGCCATAAAGTTTGGCTCCAGCACAGTTCCAACCCTGAAGATCGGAAATCTGCGGCCATTCGATACCAAGGTCAGCAATAGCCTTTACCCAAGCTTCTTTATTGTTATCAAGCGACACTCCTACAATACCGAACCCTTTATTCTTATAAGCCTCATAGGCAGCTTTCACAGCAGGCATCTCAGCACGGCAAGGACCACACCAGCTCGCCCAAAAGTCCACAAGTGTCACCTCATTGGCAGCAATATACTCTGACAACTTATGCATATTGTCCTCTACATCGGCCATTTCGAAATCCTTAAACTGCTTACCAACAGCCGTTTCCAATGAAAGGTCATTATTAGCCTTGATACGTGCCAAACGAGCGTTCGTAGGGAACGCTGCCAAATAACTCTCAAGAATGGGAGCAAGCTCCTCGGGGTCGTAATAGTAGTAACTATTACAAAGATTGTAAAGACCGAAGTCGTTGCCTACATTATCAGCAATACTATTCTTGATTGCTTGATAATACTTACCCTCAAACTCACCCATCTGCTTCTTGATCTCAGCCTTTTCCGCATCAGAGAGTTCTGGATTCTGAGCTCTCTTTGCAATCTCTGCATATTCATCCTCAAGAGCCTTCATATCTGACATAAACGACTCATACGCATTATTATTGGGAGTACCAAGAGCCAACGACATTTGGCCAGCTTTAAGGTCAACTTTAATCTGCCCAGGCTCCAAGAAGAGCTGGCAGAAAGCATCACCAATACTAACAGCTGCCACCTGCACACTGTCAGCAACGCCCTTAAACTCAAACTCACCATTCACAATAGCCACCTTCTGCAAGTCCACCAATCTACGTCCCTCCATAAGCTGCAGGCTCACCGAGTCACCTTCTTTAGCAGTCTCATATGTACCAGAGATGGTATATGCATTCTTATCTTGACAAGCCACCATCATGAGAGCGGCCATAGCCACCAATCCAAATTTCTTCATATGTGTAATATTAAATAATGTATTGCGAACTAATAGACTCATTGGACATCACACGACGGATGGTCTCCGCAAAAATGGGAGCAATGGAGAGCTGTTTCAGCTTGTTACAGTCACGATTGAAGGGAATACTATTAGTAAACACGATTTCCTCAAGGTTGGACACTTCTACACGACCTGGCGCAGGACCAGACATCACACAGTGTGAGGCAATGGCACGTACTGACTTAGCTCCAGCCTCATACATCACATCCGCAGCCTTACAGATAGTACCTGCGGTATCAACGATGTCATCTATTAATACCACATTCTTGCCATTTACATCACCGATAATCTGGATAGACTCCACCTGATTAGCCTTAGCACGGGTCTTGTGGCAGAGCACCAAAGGAACATGCAAATACTTAGAGTAACTGCTAGCACGCTTGCTTCCACCCACGTCGGGAGTAGCAATCACAAGATTTTCAAGATTAAGCGATTGGATATAGGGTACAAATACGTTCGAAGCATAAAGATGATCAACAGGCACATCGAAGAACCCCTGAATCTGGTCTGCATGGAGGTCCATCGTAATAATACGGTTCACACCTGCCACACTCAGAAGGTCCGCCACGAGCTTAGCACCGATAGACACACGAGGTTTATCCTTGCGGTCTTGACGCGCCCAACCAAAATAGGGCATCACAGCAATAATGCTATGAGCAGAAGCACGTTTCGCAGCATCAATCATCAAGAGCAACTCCATCAAATTGTCTGCATTAGGGAAGGTAGACTGTACCAAAAAAACGTCAGCGCCACGTACCGACTCCTCATACGATACGGCAAACTCGCCATCGGCGAAATGGGTAATGATCATATTGCCCAACTTACAACCGAGTTCGTCACAAATCTGCTCTGCAAGGTATCTCGACTTTGTGCCCGAGAACACCATAAAAGGTCTATTTGTACTCATATTTTAGATGATAGTATGATTATGTGTGTTATTTTCGACAAATTTACGCAATAATGTTTAATTGAAGAAACTTTTCTTAAAAATTGTGACAAATAACCCTGACTTACCACTACCAGCAGAGCCAACCATCCATCACTACAACTTACAGCATTATTAGTAGCAGGAAATCTTTTGTAAAAAACAACAAAAGGAAATGCACTATTTTGACGGCTACACCAACCTACCATGACAACACCAAACACCCACCCAGACAAAGAGTATTAAAAATACTAGTCATCAACTTTTCTACGTCCAGATACTCTAGCCGGATTCTTGGCCACGAAATCTTTCCAGCTACTGCACCCTTTACCAACCTCAGGACGCCCCATCTGAAGATAGTGGCAATAAGCTGCACCCAAAGCATCAGTAGCATCGAGAAAATGAGGCATCTCCTCCTTATCTATATTAAGCATGCGACGCAGCATGTCAGCCACTTGCTCTTTACTTGACGAGCCGTTTCCTGTAATTGCCATCTTAATCTTCGTGGGAGCATACTCGGTAATGGGGATTTCACGACTAATAGCTGCCGCCATAGCTACTCCTTGCGCCCGCCCCAACTTAAGCGTTGTCTGCACATTCTTTCCAAAGAAAGGAGCCTCGATAGCAAGTTCATCCGGCAGATAAGAATCGATGACACCTCGCACTCGCTCGAAGATGCGACCCAACTTCAGGTAAGTATCACCATATTTCCGAAGATCAATTACCCCCATAGCCATCATAGAAGCCTTGGTTCCAACGACTTTAATAACCCCATAACCCATAAGATTAGTTCCGGGGTCAATACCTAAAATTATCTTTTCTTTGACCAGATGCAACATTTTCTAAAAAAAATCGTACAAAGATACTATTTATTCCAATATTATTCGTAACTTTGCGCCACAAAACCAAAGATAAGTCGCATTATCCATTTAACGACACCATCTTTGCACAACACACATGGGGCATTAGCTCATCTGGCTAGAGCGTTTGACTGGCAGTCAAGAGGTGGCGAGTTCGAGTCTCGCATGCTCCACAAGAAAAAGAGCGATTTACATCGCTCTTTTTTTCATATCAACCAGCCCAATTCACCTCTTGTCATCTCATAGCAAAAATCACCAATCACACACACATAAAAAAAAAAAAGGAAACCAGTTACAACTAGTTTCCTTTTGTACACCCTCAGGGACTCGAACCCTGGACCCATTGATTAAGAGTCAATTGCTCTACCAACTGAGCTAAGAGTGCATCTCCTTTTCAATTGCGATGCAAAGGTACGAGTTTATTTTGAACCTGCAAAATTTTTCTCTCTTTTTTTCAAAAAAAAAATATTTTTCACCATTTTCAATGCACTTTTTCCGTCCACACCATACCATACAGTCTACATCATAAGCCTTATACAACATTTCACAGGAAAACATTCAATTTTTCGTAACTTCTTCGTATCTTTGCATAATGTATGCTGATTTCCGTCCTATGATTACATCATTTGCATAGAATCGAGAAGCAAACACACAAGAAGAGACAAAGATGACACGAAAATATAAAAAAATACTATTATTATATTTTGGGATATTGATTCTAACATTATCCTCATGCTCCGTCGTCAATCATCTTCCAAATGATAGCTACTTATTAGACAAGATAGAAGTAATCTCTGAAGAAGACCAAGCATTAGCCTCTTCACTAAAGCCCAAAGTGCGGCAAAAGCCCAATACACGCCTCCTTGGATTATTCAGATGGCCTTTACGTCTTTATTGCCTAGCTGGGAACAAGGATAACGGTATTAATCGCCTACTAAAAAATCTTGGCGAAGAACCTTGTATATATAATGAAGAACTCACCCAAAAAAGCTGCGATTTATTAGAGCAGACACTAATCAACCAAGGTTATCTGAAAGCAAAGGTTGTTTCGGAAACCTCAACCTATCAGCACAGGATTCGGGTCAAATACTTTGTCCATCCGCACAAGCAATATCAAATATCATCAATCAACTATCTTGTACATGACAGTCTACTCAGGTCACAGATTTATGCAGACACGGCCCACTCAATATTAAAGATTGGTACCCCTTTTAATGTAGACGATCTAAACAATGAACGTTCGCGAATAACCAAGCAATTACAAAATCTAGGCTACTACAGCTTCAAAAAGAATTATGTCACCTACATTGCCGACACGGTTCATAATTCAACGAACATCAACCTTACGGTTCGAATACGCCCCAATACCCCAAACCCCATTATAGATAATGGGCTACAATATGCACCACGATTAAGACCTTATAAAATCAATCAGGTAAATTATAGCCTCTACCCCACCTCACATACTTACCTACGCGATTTTCAGTTTAGCGACACCTTACATTCCGCTGGGAGCAGGTTTATATATAGCAACACGATGCTACTTCGCCCTCAAGTTCTACAAAACGCATCACTAATAAGCCCAGGATCCATGTATAATGCCTCCGAGGTAGAATCTTCCCATATACTTTTCGGCAGATTATCGGCATTGAAATATACCAATATAAACTTCACCGCGACAAGTGACAGTACCCTAGATTGCAACATAGTATTATATCCCGCCAAAAAGATATCAATAGGTGCAGGATTTGACTTGACCAATACAGCTGGTGATTTCGGTATGTCTGCTGCTCTTTCATTTACAAACCGCAATCTGTTTCGCGGTTCCGAGATGCTGTCTATAAAGCTACGTGGTGCCTATGAAAACATCACTCATCTAGCAGGTTATTCCGAAAGTGACTTTATAGAGTATGGTGCCGACATGAGCCTCAATTTTCCACGGTTCATAGCGCCATTTATCAGCAATGAAGTTCAGCGCCGTAGCAAAGCGACCACACAGTTAGAGCTACAGTACAACACCCAGAACCGTCCGGAATTCGATCGCGATGTATTCTCCGCATCATGGAGCTACTTATGGAATACAAACCAACTAATGAGACATCGCGTCGACTTATTAGGAATCAACTTCGTATCTGTACCGCACAAGGACCAACATTTTATCGACAACTACCTCAATCAATACAACAGCAAAAACTCCATCATGAAGTTTAACTACGAAGATCTTTTTATCTTCCGAACAGGTTATGACTTCTACTATACTTCACCTCACGCAGAGTTAACTAAAGACTACTTTGACATATCCCATTCTGTGCGTATCGGAGTGGAGGGCTCTGGCAACATGCTTTATATGCTCTCCAACGCTTTCCAAATGCAAAAAGACTCATTAGGACAATACAGAATCTTCAACATTGCCTATGCACAGTATCTTAAAAACGACTTAGCATGGACCATGAATATGAATTTCGATCAGCGCAATTCACTATTATTCCATCTGGAAACAGGTATAGCCTTCCCTTATGGAAACGCTCGCATGCTACCCTTCGAGAAACGTTATTATGCAGGAGGAGCCAACAGCGTTCGAGGATGGTCTATCCGTAGTTTAGGACCAGGAAGCTACGTCAACCGAGACGAGAACAATATCGATTTTATCAATCAATCCGGTGACATAAAGCTAGATCTCAGCTTGGAGTATCGCATGGCGCTCTTTTGGAAGTTTAATGGAGCATTGTTTATTGATGCAGGCAACATATGGACCATCTACGATTACGATGATCAACCCAATGGAAAGTTCTATTGGAACAACTTCTACAAACAGATTGCCGTAGCTTATGGTGCAGGTCTACGTTTAGACCTCAACTTCCTTGTCCTGCGGTTCGACATGGCCATGAAGGCTATCAACCCGGCCTACATTGAAGGACCACTACGTTATCCAATTGTCAGCCCCAAACTAAGTCGGGACTTTGCGTTTCATTTCGCCGTTGGATATCCATTCTAAAAACAATAAATAAAAGAAACACTATATAAATGAAACTAAAATTTATCAGCTTAGCTAGTGGCAGCAGTGGCAACTGCTTTTATTTTGGCTGCGACAACTACGGATTCCTTATAGATGCCGGAATTCCTGTGCGCACAATCAAAGCTGCGCTCAAAGAGGCAGGTTTGAGTTTTGAACAGATAATAGGAGTCTTTGTCACCCATGACCACGCCGACCACATCAAGTCTCTTGGGACTCTCGGTGAGAAATACAATATTCCTATCTACGCTACCCGCGCCACCCATATCGGCATCAACAAGAACTATTGCATGACCCAGAAACTGGTATCATGTATGCGCTACATAGAAAAAGAGGACACTCTACAATTCCGTGATTTCCGCATCACCCCTTTCGAAGTGCCTCACGACAGCAGCGACAATGTAGGCTATCTAATTGAATTTGAAGAAAAAGTCTTCTGTCTCATCACAGACATCGGACACATAACCGACACGGTATCTTCTTATATTGCCCGAGCACAGTATCTTGTCATTGAAGCCAATTATGATGAAGAGATGCTAGCCCATGGACCTTACCCACAATATCTCAAAGAACGCATAGCTGGGCCTAGCGGGCATTTGAGCAACAAGACTGCAGCTCTATTTCTCGCCAATAACATTACAGAGCATCTCAAGTACATTTGGCTATGCCATCTTAGTCGAGAGAACAACCACCCTGAGCTAGCCTATAAAACCGTGGAATGGGAGCTAAGGCATGTCGGCCTTATCCCTGGCAAAGACCTATATTTGGCTGCTCTAAAGCGTACAACCCCCTCAGAACTTTTTGAACTCTAACAAACCAACCCAAATTACAAGGCTCATGAAAAAGAGATTTATCACATACCTGCTATGTATTGCCACCGTGCTCCCTACCCTATCCCAAGCGGTCATCACCCATCCATGGAGCGGCAAGCGTGTGGCCTACTTTGGCGACTCCATCACCGACCCTCGCACCCGAGGCGCCAAGAAGAAGTATTGGGGTTTCCTGCAAGACTGGCTGCAGATAACGCCCCTCGTCTATGGTGTCAGCGGACGCCAATGGGACGACATACCCCGCCAAGCTAACAAGCTGCGCGAGGAGCATGGCGACAACTTCGATGCTATACTCATCTTCATGGGCACCAACGACTATAATAACGCCGTACCCATAGGCGAGTGGTACGAAGAGAAACTCGAGCGCGTAGAGTACGGGCACCGCTATGCCAAGCGCATGGAGGACCGTATGCGCCGTCGCCCCATCATGACCAACGACACCTACTGCGGCCGTATCAACATCGCTATGGACTCTCTCAAGCGCATGTTCCCCACAAAGCAGATTGTACTCCTCACCCCCATACACCGTGGCGGCTTCTATGCCAACGAAACCAACTGGCAATGCACCGAAGACTATCGCAACCGTTGCGGAGAGTATCTCGATGCCTATGTAGAGGCTGTGAAGGAGGCAGGTAGCGTATGGGCCGTGCCCGTAATCGACCTCGGCGCCCTGTCGGGCCTGTACCCTATGGTCGATGCCCACAAGCAATACTTCACCAATAAGGACACCGATGCCCTCCACCCCAACGATGCAGGTCACGAACGCATGGCACGCACCCTGATGTATCAGTTGATACCCCTGCCCTGCACATTCTAAGCGTGAGGAGGACCTATCTATTATAAAAAACAGTATGATTTATTTTGTACTCCTCTTTGGTTACACTATTTTTGCATACTAATTACTATATCTACATACTATAATATGGCAGAAAACAGTTTAATGGCGCGGCTCGATGGGCTGGTGGGCAAGTACGAGGAGATAGAACTCCTCATCACCGACCCTGCCGTGATAGCCGACATGCGCCGATTCGTAAAACTCAACAAGGAATACAAGGAGCTGGGAGCACTCATGGAGGCTCGCGACCGATATATGCAGCTCACCCGACAGCTCGAAGAGGCCAAGGAACTCTTCGCCACAGAGACCGACGCCGATATGCGTGAGATGGCCCGCGAAGAGATCGATGCCTGCGAGACCCAGCTGCCCGCCCTGGAGGAGGAGATAAAACTGCTGCTCGTGCCTGCCGACCCCGAGGACGATAAGAACGTGATTATGGAGATACGTGGCGGCACAGGTGGCGACGAGGCTGCCCTCTTTGCTGGTGACCTTTTCAAGATGTACACGAAGTATTGCGAGCAGAAGGGTTGGCGCATGGAGGTGTCGAGCTTCAACGAAGGCACTGCCGGTGGCTACAAGGAAATCATTTTCAGCGTGAGCGGAGAGAAGGTATACGGCACACTGAAATATGAGTCGGGCGTACACCGCGTGCAGCGCGTGCCTGCCACCGAGACCCAAGGACGTGTACACACCTCGGCTGCTACCGTGGCCTGTCTGCCCCAAGCCGAAGCCTTCGAGGTGGAAATCAACGAAGGCGAGATCAAGTGGGACACCTTCCGCTCATCGGGTGCCGGAGGACAGAACGTGAACAAGGTGGAATCGGGCGTACGACTCCGCTACAACTGGAAGAACCCCAACACGGGTGAAGTGGAGGAGATACTCATCGAGTGTACCGAGACACGCGACCAACCCAAGAACAAAGAGCGTGCCCTATCGCGCCTGCGTACCTTTATATATGATAAAGAGCACCAGAAATACATCGACGACATTGCCTCAAAGCGCAAGACCATGGTATCTACCGGTGACCGCTCGGCCAAGATACGCACCTACAACTATCCCCAGGGACGCATCACCGACCACCGCATCAACTACACCATCTACAACCTCGCCGCCTTCATGAATGGCGACATACAGGACTGCATAGACCAGCTCATGGTGGCCGAGAATGCGGAGCGACTGAAGGAGAGCGAACTCTGATAATTGAAAATTGATAATTGAGAATTGAAAGTTTCCATCCGGATAGCATTGTCTCTCTTTAAGGGGGACGAGCACGAAGCGCGGAGGGGTTGCACTAAACTCTAAACACTAAACTCTAAACACTAAACAAAAATAAGGCATGAACAAACAACAACTCATCGACATTATCAAGGCACGCAAGTCATTCCTCTGCGTAGGCCTCGACACCGACACCAAGAAGATTCCCGCTCATCTCTTGAACGAGGAGGATCCCATCTTTGCCTTCAACAAGGCCATCATCGACGCTACAGCCGACTACTGCGTGGCCTACAAGCCCAACCTCGCCTTCTACGAGTGTGACGGACTCAAGGGCTATGAGGCATACGAGAAGACCATTGCCTACCTGAAGGAGAACTATCCCAACCACTTCATCATCGCCGATGCCAAGCGTGGCGACATAGGCAACACCTCTTCGATGTATGCCCGCTCATTCTTCGAGGAGCAGGATGTGCATGCCCTCACCGTGGCTCCCTACATGGGCGAAGACAGCGTGAAGCCCTTCCTCGCCTACGAAGGCAAGTGGGTGATACTGCTGGCACTGACCTCGAACAAGGGTTCGCTCGACTTCCAGCTCATGGAGGACAAGGAGACTGGCGAACGCCTCTTCGAGAAGGTATTGCGCCGCTCACAGGAGTGGGGCAACGACGAGAACATGATGTATGTGGTAGGTGCTACCCGTGGCCAGCTCTTTGAGGACATCCGTAAGATTGTACCGAATCACTTCCTCCTCGTACCTGGTGTAGGCGCTCAAGGCGGTTCGCTCAGCGAGGTATGCAAGTACGGTATCACCAAGGAGTGCGGCCTCATCGTCAACTCAAGCCGTGCCATCATCTATGCCGACACGACCGAGAACTTCGCCGCTGTAGCCCGCGAGAAGGCTCGCGAAGTACAGGAGGAGATGGCTGCCGAACTCGTGACGTACGGCATTCTGTAAGTAAATATACTCACCACATAAGAGAAGGGTGTGCCAAAAATCGTTGACACACCCTTCACTTTTTATTTATCCTCCAATAGGTCGGGACGAAGCCGTTTGGTACGTTCCAAAGACTGCTGAAACTCCCAATCACGTATCTTAGCTTCGTGCCCTGATAGCAACACATCAGGTACACACCACCCTTTATACTCAGCAGGACGAGTGTACACAGGCGGTGCCAACAAATTATCTTGAAAAGAATCAGAAAGCGCCGACTGCTCATCACTGATAACCCCAGGTATTATACGTACCAAACTATCAGCCATAACAGCTGCCGCCAATTCACCACCGGTAAGCACATAATCCCCTATGCTCACCTCTTTTGTTATAAGATGCTCACGAATACGATAGTCGATCCCCTTGAAATGTCCACAAAGGATAATGAGATTCTCACACATCGACATCGTATTAGCCATTTTCTGATTCCATTGTTCACCATCCGGTGTGGTAAAAATAACTTCATCATAATGACGTTCACTCTTGAGCTTGGTTATAAGATTATCAATAGGTTCTATCTTCATGACCATACCTGCACACCCTCCAAATGGATAATCATCAGTACGGTGATGCTTATCTGTAGTATAGTCGCGTATATTATGTATTACAATGTCTGCCAAACCTTTCTTCTTTGCACGGGCCATAATGGAGCAGTCAAAGAAGCCTTCTATCATTTCTGGAAGTACGGTGAGTATATCGATGCGCATATCCTATTGTCTGTAATCTTTTGCACAAAAATAAGAATAAAATACCGAATAAGCAACAATAACAACAGTTTTCAACACGCACACCATTTCTTTGGTATCTACAACAACTGCACCAGCAATAAGCCCAGCAATGCCGCTAAAGCCAGCACCAAGCCACGAGGCCATTTCTTTAGGATAAACAGAGAGATAAAAAGTACAAACAGATAGGTAAGAACTACTGACACAGCATTGAAGTCCGACACATGAAGTACAGCATATGGCCACTGCCCTATCCACGTCAATCCGTCGTTCATCCATTCGGTAAGGGTTTGCAGCAATTGACTCAGCTGAACAGAAAATGGAATATCAGCCAGTGCCATGCCCCACCATGCTACAGAAAGCAACAACACAAGATTCAAGCAAGGTATCACCAAAAGATTGGTAAGAAGAAAATAGGTAGGAAAAGAGCCAAAATGATGAAGCACCAACGGGAATGTACCAAACTGAGCTGCCAACGACATACAAATGATACTTATCGGATATGCCAATAACGAATGTAGCGAGTGACTACTAATCAATATCTCCATTTTAGGCTCAAGCCACAGGATAGCAGCCATAGCCATAAACGAAAGTTGGAACCCCACATTGAACAGGTAGAAGGGGTACACAAGCAACATGACAAAAGCTGCAAGCGAAAGCACACTGATAGAAGAATTTTCACGGCTTATCCATCCGCCCCATATATAGAGGGTACACATAAAGACAGCTCTTACCACCGAAGCACTCATGCCCACCATAAGCGCAAATAGCCACAAAACTACAATGGTAACAAGTTCGCGTAGCCACCGCATACTGCGCCTACGTATCACACCACGCATCACGAAAGCCAACATGGCATAGATAACCCCAACATGCAATCCCGATAGTGCCAGCACATGCGCGGCCCCTGCATCAGTATAAGCACCCTTTACCTCTTCGCTAAGCATACGTTTGTCACCCAAGGTAAGCGCCGACAACACCCCTAGCGTCTCGTCGCTAAAAGCAGGATGCAGGTAATCAGATTGCAAAAGGCAAGCCTGTCGCCTCAAGCGTTCCTGCAGAGTAAAACGAGTATTTTCTACTCTACCCCATCGGTCCTCTGCCAAATACACGGTACCAGCTGCACCCTCCATGGTCACATAGCGTGCATAATCAAAAGTGAGATCATCTGTGAAATTTCGTGGGACACGTATTCTTCCCCTAAAGCACACCACATCTCCCGGTAAAAGAGAGTCTACGGTTGGTGAAGGTTTCATATACACAAAAACCTTGCGGCGAACAGCGTTCCAACCCAAAGAATCACGTACGGCATCTACTTGCATTACGCACAGCGAGCTACGAGCCCTCTTCGTAGGAGGCTCCACCACACGAGCCTCATAGAAACAATCCTCGGTTGGCCAATCATATGAGATACTATCCCGAGAAAGCAAATAGCACAGTACCCCCAACGAGAGATATACAACCGAAGCTAGAATTCCAAATGCAACATGCCCAAAACTACGCCTAGAGGATTTGATTATCAATTGGCCAACAATGGCAATCAGACACACTCCTACAGCACTTACGGCCAGCACATTTAGATGCTGATACAAAACATCGCCTAAGACTATACCGCAGGCATAAGGAACAAGAAGCCGCAGCAAAGGATATCGCTGTATAGAATCACCTATTGCCACGGCCATTATTGAGATTTTAAAAAGTTCTTACAAATTCTTCAGCTCATGTATCATGGCCACCTGATCTGCAGCTTTGAAAACAGTACTACCCGCCACCAAGACATCGGCCCCAGCCTCTACGAGCCTTCGTCCAGTATCCATATTTACTCCTCCATCAACCTCTATGAGGGCATGAGAATCTGTTCCGTCAATGAGATTTCTCAGTTGGCGTACTTTTTCAATAGAGTGTTCGATAAACTTTTGACCACCAAATCCTGGATTAACAGTCATGAGCAAGACCATATCCACATCACGTATCACATCAGTCAACAAGCTTACAGGAGTAGAAGGATTGAGAGTGACACCCGCTTTCATCCCAGCATCATGTATTTCATATATCACTCGGTTGAGATGGGTACATGCTTCATAGTGGACATTCATCATCATGGCACTCAATGCCTTTACCTCACGGATAAACTTTTCAGGCTGCACAATCATCAAGTGTACGTCGAGCGGTTTCTGGCACAAACGTGCCACATGCTCCAATACGGGAAATCCAAACGAGATATTAGGAACGAATACTCCATCCATTACATCCAAGTGAAGCCAATCAGCCTCACTACGGTTTATCATATCAATATCTCGAGCCAAGTTAGAGAAATCGGCAGCCAACAACGAAGGGGCAATCATCAGACTCATAATACTACAGCTATATATTTAAACAACCACTTATTCATAGCTATACACACAGCTACTCATCTACAAAAGTAGATAAATCATACGGATAAAACAAACAATAAGCGTTATTTAACTTAACCGAGCATATATCCTTGCAGCCCATCAGGCAAAGATACATTAGCCCTATAATTATGAGCGAAGTTTCTTAGCCTACTAACTGTAGTTTCCTTAGGCTGACGCAATCTTTCTTGCTTTATCGCTTTGCGAACCAACGCAGCGAACTCCGATGTTGAGAAAAGAGTAAATTCATTATCCATAGGCTAGCTTTTTTTGACTAATATATTTAGTAACGTACCAACCCATGAGTTTAGTATGTAAGAGTTAATTTTATACATAAAAAACAAATCACCCCAGCAAGCAATCGCTACTGGGGTGACCTATGTGTCTTAATATATATAATATATATGCCGATTACTTAAGTGAGTAAACAACATCATCTTCTACTTCAACGGCAGCAACCTTGCCCTCACGAAGCAACCAACCCAAACCGAGGATAAAATCCTCTTTCTTCTGCTTAGTTTCCTTCTTAATTTCTTTGAAGGTCAAACCTTCCTTACCGTCAAGTGCATTCCAAATCAGACCTGCATTTTCACCGGCTTTCTCTGTCAACATAATCTTAATACTTTTTTAATTGTTAAACATCTATACATCTCCTCTCACAAGGAGTGAATCGCTATAAATCCGCTACAAAGGTACGGTTTTTATGTTATAAAACATACTTTCAATACAAAAATCCTATTCTTTTCAACAATTTTACCGTATTTTCTTCCGATTTTCCCATATCCGAGCTGCAGTTTCCACCATTTTGACACATGGACGTTTCATATAATACACATCTGTACGCTCTTCAGGAATGGGCGTTTGCGGTTTTCTCTCACGCAACCCCAGCAGTTCGGCACAGATGAGCGAACCATTCTCTCTACGGAATTCCTCGGCAAGTTGCTGCACAAAAGCATAATTATCGGCTTTCCCTTGACGGTCAGCAGCATCGGTACAACCTGTTTCCAAGCCAGCCAGAATAAATAGACCACATGCAGCGCCACAGGTTTCACGCATACGGCCAATACCGCCACCAAACGATGCGGACATTTTCAATGCCTGCTCCTCGGTATATCCATATTCATCGGCAAAAGCCGCTACTACTGATTGCGCACAATTATAACCCATCTTAAAGAGTTCAACAGCTCGCAACACTCTTGGTTCACCATCCATAGCACCTTAATTCCTTTGTTTACTACTAAAAAGACTCAACCTTTATATGCAGCAAGAAACTCTCGTATCTGATCCTCGGTAGTTTTCGAGGCTGGCACCAAAGGCAGGCGCAGCTTGTTCTCCATCATGCCAAACTGATGCAATAGCGATTTGACACCTGCCGGATTGCCATCAAGGAAGAGGAGTTCGTACATCCGGCGAAGACGGGTGTCGATAGCTTCAGCAACAGCATAGTCGCCACACTGAGCACTATGAACCAACTGAGCAAACTCTGAAGCAAAGGCATTGCCGATAACCGAAATCACGCCCACTGCTCCGCTCTTGATAAGGGGCAATGTAATACCATCATCACCCGAGAACACCTTGAAGCCCTTGGGACACTCGCGAATGATGCGCTCTATCTGTTCCAAGTTACCGGAAGCTTCCTTGATACCGACAATATTCTTGAAATCGGCAGCCAAGCGCAAAGTTGTCTCGGGCTGCATATTCACTCCTGTGCGACCAGGCACATTATATAATATGATAGGTAACTCCGTAGATTGGGCAATAGCAGCAAAGTGTGCATAGATGCCGGTTTGCGTAGGTTTGTTGTAATACGGAACTACAGAGAGGACAGCATCAATGCCCTCCATCTCATCTTGGGCAAGGCGCTCAACAATAATCTGAGTGCAATTCCCTCCTACTCCGAGCAGTATAGGCAGACGACCTGCATTGTGCTTCACAATCGTTTCACGTACACGATACTGCTCATCTGCTGTAAGTGTTGGAGTCTCGGCAGTAGTACCCAAGACACAAAGGAAATCTGTCCCACTCTCAATCTGATAATCAACCAACTGGACGAGTGCTTCATAGTCGACACCGCCATCCTGCCTGAAAGGAGTTACCAACGCAACTCCAAGTCCACACATATCTTTAACCATCATTATTACCCTATAAAAACAATTTTGTTGCAAAATTAGCCATTTTTCGCCAATATATATGGTATTCATGGATTTTTTACATATTTTTTGCCCGAAACAAATAATTAATATAACTTTACGTCAGAAAGCGACTACTGACAGAGACAGCATGAACAATCACTACCTACATATATACAAAGCCTCGGCAGGAAGTGGCAAGACCTTCACCCTGGCGGTCAACTATATCTGTATGCTCATCGAACACCCCGATTCATACCGCAACATATTGGCCGTCACGTTCACCAACAAGGCAACCGCCGAGATGAAGCAGCGCATCATAAGCAAGCTGTATGGGATAGTACACGAGACACCCGATGCCGCCCCCTATATGGCAGAGGTGGAAAAGAGAACAGCACTATCCCAAGAGGTTATCAGAGAGCGGGCCAAGAAGGCACTCGAACTGTTAGTGCACGACTACAGCCATTTTCGCATCGAGACCATCGACAGCTTCTTCCAATCGGTACTTCGAGGACTGGCCCGCGAACTCGACCTCGGCACAGGAATGACCATAGAGCTTGACACCAAGAAGGTTATCAGTGAGGCTGTAGACTGCATGATTAGAGAGCTGAAGCCCAACGATGCCACCCTACTATGGATTGTAGATTACATCAGCGAAGAGATCGACGAAGGAAAGCAATGGAACATCACCGACGGACTGAAGACATTCGCCCGCAACATCCACAACGAAAACTACCAGCAGCATGCTGAAGCATTGCGCCAACAGCTCAAAGAAACCACGCTAATACGTGAGCTGCGCTCACATCTGCAGAAGGAGCGTGCCTTAGCGAAAGAGCGTATTGAGAAGCGCGCCAAGGATTTCTTCCGCATAATCAAGGAGAACGGACTCGAGATTGAAGACATAGCCTACGGTAGCACGGGACCTTGCTCCTATTACATAAAGCTAGCGAAAGGAGAGTATGTCACCGAGTTCGGAGCTCGTGCCAAGGCCGCCTCAGAGAGTGCCGACGGATGGATTACGAAAAACTCCAAGAAAAAAGGTATTATCACCGCTTTGGCCGACAAGATACTCATCGACCATATCAATGTAACTCTGCAGCTATGCAAGGAGTGCGTATCGGTCATCAACTCATGTGAGCTGGTGATGTACCACCTCAACCAGTTGCAACTCATCAACATCATCCACGACCACGTATTGCGACGCAACAAGGAGGAGAACCGCTTCCTGCTCGCCGACACGTGCAAGATGCTGAGCCATATGCAAACTGGAGACTCCGCTTTCGTATTTGAGAAACTGGGCTACTACATTCGTCACATCATGATCGACGAGTTTCAAGACACCTCACGTATGCAATGGGAAAACTTCTTTCCCCTCTTGCTCGAAGGACTCTCACACGGCAACGAGAGCCTCATCGTAGGCGACGTGAAGCAAGCCATATATCGCTGGAGAGGAAGCGACTGGCGTATACTGAACGAAGAGCTCACCCAGGTGCTCTCCCATTATACTCCATCAGAAGCCCATCATCTGGACACAAACCGCAGAAGCCTGGAAGGCATCGTCCAGTTCAACAATCAGCTGTTTGCCCAATGCAACACCCTGCTGACCCAACTTCTGGGGCATGACAAAGCCACCCCACTCATACAGGCATACACCGACGTGGAGCAGCAGTGGAACAGAGACAACACCGGAGGCTATGTGCGCGTTGCCAATGTTGCATGCGAAGCCAATGAGACAGCTTCCGAAGCTATGTGCCGCGAGGTAGCCAGCATCATTCACGAGCTGCGCCAAGCAGGAGTTGCCGACCACCAAATAGCCATCCTTGTCAGAAGCAACAAGAAGATAGCCAACATGGTCGACTATATGGCCAAGCATCATAGCGACATACACATTTTCTCTGCCGAGGCCTATCTTCTCGATGCCTCTACCGCCATCGGCATGCTCATAGCTGCCATGCGATGGATTGCCAATGAACAGCACCTGCCTGCCATCACCCAGTTGGCCTTCGACTATCACCGCCACATCATGAACGGCGACATTGAGCCTGCCGAAATCTTAGCCCAAGCCGCCAACGGATACATGCTCCCTCACGAACTCACCCACCATCACGAGCAACTGCTGCAAACACCTCTCTACGAGTTGGCAGAAAAGCTATACCGCATACTCCAGCTAGAGAAACTGAGCAAAGAGACTGGCTATATAATGGCATTCTTCGATCGCCTGCTGAAGTACTGTGGCGACACGGCAGGCGACATCAATGACTTCCTCACCTACTGGGACAATGAACTGCACGCGACAACCATCCCCGCCGGAGCATCGCAGGGCATTGAAGCTATGACCATCCATAAATCGAAGGGACTGGAGTTCCATACCGTCATACTCCCCTACTGCGAATGGTCGCTCAACAAATACAACGATACCCTTTGGGTAAGTTCCGACAACACGCTATCGGGCGGCCTCGCCACCATCCCCGTGAAATTCACCAAGAAGATGGCAGAGTCAATCTTCACCCATGAGTTCGACGAGGAGCAGCTGAAGCAGATTGTCGACAACTATAACCTGCTCTACGTAGCCTGCACACGTCCGAAATGCAATCTGTTCATCCTCAAGGAGGGCAAGAAAAAGGAGAAGGAGGAAGAGGGCAAAAAGAAGAAAAGCAAAAAGCCCTCCGACGCCATCAGCACCGTATCGCAACTCATCAGCAAGGCCCTCCATATGGACGAGCAGGAAGAGATGGAGTTTGGCACCCTTGTGGGTAGTCAACCAACCAAGCGAACAGACACCCAAACGGCATCCGCCCGTCCCAATCCATTCGAATGCACTGCTACCCCTATCGAGGTATCCATGCACTCCGAGCCGCTGAACATCAAGTTTCGCCAGTCGAACCTCTCAAGGCAATACATCTCCACCATTGCTAATGACCCCGAAGCCATCACTGCCAACCACTATATACAACAGGGATTGCTGCTCCACGAAGTATTCTCCAAGATGCGCACAGCTGCCGACCTTGAAGGCGCCATCGACAACCTCATCCGCCAAGGAGTCATTGCTACCGAGAAGGAGTGCAAGGAGATTACCCGCATCGTACACCGCGCACTCGAGCTACCTCAAGCCTCCGAGTGGTTCTCCGGCAAGTACCAGTTGTTCAATGAGTGCACCATCATCCATGCTGATGATACCGGAAGAGTCCAATCCGTACGCCCCGACAGAGTGATGAGCGATGGCAATCGCATGATAGTCGTCGACTTCAAGTTTGCCCGTCCCGACCAGGAACATGAGCGTCAAGTAGGCAGATACATGACACAGTTGCAGGCTATGGGCCACACGCAAGTAGAAGGTTACATATGGTACGTCTACGAAGGCAAGATACTGCCCGCCAAGCCATCCTACTAAGGTTCGGTTGTTCGGTTTGGAAAAACCTACTGAATGCTAATAGGTGCGCAAGCCATACACATTGGGCAGAGCCGCCAAGGCATCCTTCAGCCGTTTTATCTCGCTGTATGAATGCACGTACACCTCAAAGTCTGTCGACACGATGTCATCTGCAATCGTCGAGTGCAGATTGCCCAAGCTCAAGTGCATCTGCTCCGACACCAATGATACGATGGCCAGCAACAGTTGATCCTTGTTGACCGACTTGACATGAAACCGCACGGGGAAGTCGAGCTGTTCAAACTCCTTCATGTCCACCTCGCGCTCTATGCTGTCGCCCATCTCGGCCGCCTTCACTATCGCCTTGCGGCAGTCGCAGCGGTGCACTTCAATCTTCCCGTCAGGCAAGCGGAACCCGATGACCTCATCGCCCGAAATAGGTTTGCACACATCACACAAGAGAAACTCCTCGCTCACCTTCGAAGGTTGACGATTGAGGAACCGACGTATGCCGATACGCGCCTTATAGGTGCTGACATGATCGAGCCACGACTTATCAATCGAAGGTACATCATCCAGACCAATGCGCACACGGTCACCCTTCCGCAACACCGTCTTGGCTGAGCACAGCTTGTCGTTGATGACGGCAAACTTCATCTGCTCGCCCACCTTATTGTGTATCTCAAAGGCAAAGTCTATAGCTGTAGCACCCTTGGGGAGCACCACCATCTTTCCTTTGGGAGTGAATACATAGATATCGTCCTCATAGAAGGTAGAGCGCACATCCTCCATGAAGCCTCCCGAGCGGCTTTGATCGGCAAGGTCCTTGAGTACACCGCGGAAGTTCTCTATCCAGCGGTCCACACCATGCTCCCGCTCCACGAGACATCCGATATTCGATATACGCTTCATCTCCGACGAAGCTATATGAACCTCCATCCAGCGCCCCTCGTTGCCCATCAGCTTACAGTGCAGGCTGCGGTAGTTGTTGTCCTTCGACACGTCGAGGTAGCTGTTCATGCTACCCGGCTTCTCTTTATACAGATTGGTGATGATGGAGTAGATGAGCAGTGCCATCTCTTTCTCCGACATCTCCTTCTGTTTCCAATTTTTATATACGATATGCACTACGCGGATGTGCTCCACCTCGCTGAATGATATGGAGTCCTCCTGCATCTTCGCCCAAATGGAATAGGCCGAGCGCGGTTCACAAGTCACCGACGCCACAATGCCTCTATGCCCCAGCGCTGCACGAATAGGGTTCATCCAAGCCTCGGCAGCTTCAGCATGCTGGCTCACGTAGCGAGCTATCTGCCCCCTCACCTCCTCATATTCATTAGGCTGGCGGTAGCGGAAGCTCAGATTCTCCAGCTCTGTCTTTATTCGATACAGCCCGAGGCGATTGGCCAGTGGAGCGTAGAAATAGTCAGTCTCCGAAGCTATCTTGAGCTGTTTGTGTGGCGGCATCGACTTCAGCGTACGCATATTGTGCAGGCGATCGGCCAACTTCAGCAGCAGGGCACGGATATCATAGTGTATCGATTGCAGCATCTGCTTGTAGTTGTCGACCTGCAGCGAAGTCTCATACTTCTCACTCTTTCGCTTGGTCACCACGCTCACCAGCATAGCCACATCCTCACCAAACATATCGCGTATCTCCTTCACGGTATGGTCAGTGTCTTCCACCACATCGTGCAGCAGAGCGGCACAGATAGGATTGGCTCCCAACCCTATCTCGTTGGCAACGATCATAGCCACCGCTATCGGATGCAATATATAGGGTTCGCCACTCTTGCGGCGTTGTGGGCGATGCGCCTCCTCGGCCAGCTCATACGCCCGATGCACACGTTCAATCTCCTCCTCCTCGAAACCACGCTTGTCTACACAGGCAAACAGCTCGTTCTTGGCATCAGCAACCATCTTAGCAAAATTCTCCATGACAACACTTCCAATAGACTATAGCAATGTGCGTGACACAGTCAGCGCCAAGGCACACAAGCCAATAGTAAATAAGTTTCTCCACATATCATAAAAACCACAAAATTAGTGTATTTTTTTAAAATATGTCACACTTATTGCAATAATCTTAAATATTATAGCCAAATTATATAGTTACCTCCACTATCTCATCGAAGTATTCCGCCCATCCCAAGTCAAAGGCTTTGCCTATCTTTAGTCCGTAGAGCCTGGTGCCTTGGCGACGATAGTTGAGTAGTTCCTTGCGTTGTGCAGCGCTGCTCAGTGGGATACGGAAGTCGGTACACCACAGCACGTCGGCCGATACGTAGCGTCCCTCGGCAAGTAGGGTAAATACCTGTTGCAGCATTTTCGTGGCATTGGTGTCGCCCGCCGACTCTTGGCGAAAGAAGTCAAGCACAGCAGTTCTATTGTTCCTTGCCTCAATGGGGGTCGCGTTCACCGAGAAGGAGATGAGATAGAGGTCCCGTTTCTGTCGCTCGGCAAGGAGAAGGAGGCGCATTATCAGCGAATTGACCAACCGTTCGGGCAGTCCTGCCATACTTCCCGAGCGGTCCACACATACAATCATAGGCCCTTGCAGTCGTGCCGAACGCGGAGCAACATTGCGCGAGGGCTTCAGCAACTCGCTCTTGTGCCGGAAGGTCTGCAGGCTATTCGTGGCGTATTTGTATAGGAACACATCATATAGTGCCTCGTCGCTACATTGCGCCAACTCGAGCGGCAACATCGAGTGTATATCTTGACTGAGCGTTACGCCCAGGATGTCGCTCTTGGCCGCATGCTCCATCTTCATGTTGCCTCCAATGGCCACGGGCATGCGCTGGGTGGCTTCGTCATCGGCCAGACGCCCCATCTTGTTAGCTATCTGCTCCAATTGGGGGTATTGCTTCTGCAACTTGGCTATGCGCAGGTGTTGGTCAAAGATAAGACTATTCCATTGTCCACCCATCAGCCCCCACACTTGGTAAAACATTTCTTTCTCCACCCCCTTCTTTTGCAGATACTCGGGAATATCCTCGATGTTTCGCTTCAGGATATTGCTGTTATTGTCCTTTATCTCATCAATGTCTCGTTGGCGCAGTTGCTGTTGCTTGCGGTCAAAAGCCTTGCTCCAGTCTTCTATCATGCTTTTCCATGTATCTTCATCTGCCAACTCGCCTTCGCCCTCAAACTTGTCACGGTAGTAGCGCTCGTCGAAACCGAACTTCTCGTACTCCTCACTGATTTCCGAGAGCAGACGATTCCATCCCGTACGTCTTTTGCGCTCGCTCCATTGCATGGCTTGCCTCATCTTTTGCGTTTGTCCTTGAGCACACGTCTTTCTGAAGTCTTCGCGCGTTACAATTTGTTTGATGAAGGCCAGCATGTTATCATAGAACACACGCGATTTTATCTCATTGCTCAGTACACTATAGGCCACAAAGGGATCGCCCATCACCTCGCGAAGGTACTTCTCCAGATAATCATCATCCCATGGCGCAGCGTGGTCAGGCACTTGGCCAGTTCTGACGAATTCGTCGAGGATATTGACATAGTGCTTGGGCTCTCTAAAATAGTGCGCCTTATATGGATTCCCTATCTCCTTTCGTATGGTAGATTCCAGCTTTTTGTCATTTTCTTCATTCGGCTCCCAGGTGACACCATTCTCCTTGGCATAGACATTCATGGTCCTCACCCAATGGAGTGCATCATCCTCATCGGGCAAAATATTGCCAGGAGCCAACGTTCCAGTCGCCTCACAATACTCCTTGACAACTTCCTGTCGTCTTCTAAAGTGACTACCCCGTATAATCTCAGCCATACAACAAGTCGCTAATGTCGGCCCTGGTCTGAGCCACCCTCTTCATGTATTCATTCACCATATCCTGTATGTAACGCTTATCTTCGGGAGTAACGAACATGTTGTTCCCAAGATTCCTGATGATGTCATTGAGCAGTTGAGCTATTTGTTCTATTGTCGTTTCGTAGTCATAGTCCTCAAACTGCAAGGCATTGTCCGTCATACTCTTTGCCGCAGCCATCTCGCGTGTCGAATATCGTTCGAGCTCGCAGCGCACTCCATCAATGTATAAGTAATCACGGTCGCGCATGAGACGCACCTTGCGTCCATCATGGAAATCGACACCCTTTAGCCCCGGTTTCTCAAATGCTCTGATACGCTCCTTTATGGGGGCAGTTTGGTCATTGTATAAGTGTCCCAAGATAGGCTTGTGCTCACTCATGTCGGGCAAATGGTGAAAGTCTGCGGCAAAGATATAGGTATTGCCTGTATTGTATGTTGAGAGCCGATAGTAGAATTCGTCAAACAGAATCAGGTTGGCATCCTCCCTCCTTGCCAACAGCTTTGCTTCTTTGAGTGCTTTCGCAGCCCGCTTGCTGCGCAATGCATTATCCACCCGCCATTGCAATTGCTGGTGTTGCTTGCCGACCTCGGCAAACACCGACCTGGTGACAATCTCCCTCACCACCTCACGCTCCATGGGCTCGTTCCACAGGCAGTATGAGAGGACGGCAATGTCTGTGGGGTTCGTCTGCTTGCGCCCATGCACGAAGGCCGATGCCCGTAGCAGGTTTACCGCCTTCTTCCATCGACGATCGCTCACGTAGATGCTCCATTCCGTCTCGCCCGTTTTGTCGGGCACATGCTTCAGTTGCTCCCTTATGTAGAGGATACTTGCCTGCACGCTTGAGTCCACCTCCACCTCGGCAATCTGTTTGCGCCATTGGGCATACTCTTCGGCCGATATCTGTAGCTCCTTCAGTCGGTCCGGGAACAGCACCTCCTCGGTGTCCAGTATCATGGATAGGAAAGCCTCCTTGTCTTTCACGGGCTCCGACACATAACGCACCAGGAATCGGTCCCACAATGCCTCCAGCCCTTCGCCCTCGGCAGGCAACTCGTTCGATGCAGCCACCAGCAACTTGAGCGGTAGCTTCATTTCCCTGTCACCATTACGGAACACCTTCTCGTTGAGTGCCGTGAGCAGCGTATTCTGTATGGCAGGTCCTGCCTTCCATATCTCGTCGAGAAACACCACGTCAGCCTCGGGCATATATCCCTGTGTCACACGCTCATAGGCATCGCTTGCCTTCAGTTTGCTTATGCTCACAGGACCAAAGATGTCGTCGGGTGTCGAGAATCTTGACATCAGATATTCAAATGAACGTGCATCGCAGAAAGCCTCCTTCAGCCTTCGTGCCACCATACTCTTGGCCACTCCCGGAGGCCCAAGCAGGATGATGCTCTCGCCAGCCAATGCCGCCAGTAGTCCAAGACGCAGCTCTGCCTCCTTTTCGTACAGTCCTTGTCCTATCTCACTCAACAGAGTGATGATTCTATCTTGTATGTTCATTTCTATTGAATATTAAGATGTATCCTTAAGGGTTATTACTATCCGCCTTTTCTATCTCCCCCATTCGCCCAGCTCGATGAGTTCCTCGTCGAGGGTGATAGCTCTGCTACCTCCACGCTCACCTTGTACGATGTAGTTGTCGGCCACGCCCTGGTGTACCTCGGCACAGAACGACTTGCGTATACGCGATAGCTTTTCGTTGATGGAGTTGTCCAGTGAGTCACACAGGCGAGCTACGGAGGCGCGCTGCTTATCGGTGAGTTGTCTCTTGCCCAGCACCCGCATGTAGAGGTTGGTGAGTTCGTCCCGATGGTCGCTCAGCGCCTTCAGTGCCACTCCCTCGGGATGGCGCAGGAAGAAGATATACACCACCTTGTCAATGGGCAGCATCTGCACCTCCTTGCGGTAGTCGGTGAGCAGGATGCGGGCATCGGCGGTCACCTGCAAGTGGCTCTTCTGCACCGTCATCTTCACAAACTGATCTATCAAATGTTGCTTTATCCCTCTTTGGCGCAGCTTCTCTACTCGCTCTTGTATCTCTTTCAGCAGTTGCTGGTCTGTGTCTGACAGTTGTTCTTCTTCATTCAAGAAATCGTCTGCAAGTGCCTCCAATGAGTCTCCCACAGATTTTATTCTCTTTGTAATACTGGATAGAAACGTTTCTTGCTCCTTCTTCCTTTTGCATCGTTTATAATCAGGAGCTTCATCGCGCCTTCTGAGAGCCTCTTCCCGTCTGCCATCGCCACTCTCTCCATCATCCGCAAAGAGGTCTCCTGCCGTGTAGCAACGTTCTTCAATGGGCTCCACCGCAACACTTTCTTTATCAGCACCGTAGTACTTAGTTAGCTTGGCACTCTCTTCGCTTCTCGTTTCAGAAGCGTAACCATCTTCACAGCTCGATTCATATACGCAGTCATCCTCACTTAGCAGGAAGCGTATATCGTCGCTGTTGCCAGCCAATGCTTCCCAAAAGGCTTTGAGTATAGCCACTACCCCCTCCTCGCTATCAGCATCGAGCGAGATGCAACTCAGGCGCACCGTGCATGATGTCTCATCGGCATCCTCGGGCACATCTATCATCACCAATGCCGAGCCTATGGGCTCATCGATTCGGCAGTGCAGCATCTCAAGCAGCGCAGTAGCGTTCCACTCCACACCAGGCATCGGCATGGCATAGTGTTCGGCCACCTTTTCGGCCTCTTTGGGAGCATAGAAGAAGGTATATCCCTCTTGCTTAAACCGCTTGACGATATCCTCATAGTATTTGCAGAATAGCGCATTTGCTACAGCATTATGACCATCCTCGAGGTAGAAGACCCACCCCTCACATAAGCCTATCAGGGTAGGTTCGCTGCATACCGCCTCTATGGTTATTGTCTGCACATCCTTAGCAGGAACTACAGCATAGTATAGTTCTTCCCACTTCGTCAACTTCATGGGTTTCAGTTTCTTCTCCGGCTTGAATATATTGAACCAGTTCATACCTTCTCCTGTTTACGCACAAAAGTAGGTTATTTTCTGCCAATTTGCAAGAGTGCCAATGGTTAGTTTTCGTCTCCGTTGAAAAAGAGTCTAGTGCCTTCGTTCGCGCAGCGAATCCGCTCACCGCTCACCGCTCACCACTCACCGCTAATCCTTATCCTTATCCTTCCTCCATCACCACCGTATACATGCGGTTAAAGATTGAGGTCACCGACTCCTGCGCCCCCTTCATTATCCCGCGCAGCGATTGTCCTATGGTGCTTCTCGTAGTCTTGGCATCGGTGGCCTGCTGTGCTGATGTCTGCTCCGCCACCTGTTCGCAAGGCGTGTGCGCTATCGGCTCGGGTAATGCCACTGCCTGCTCCACTGCCTGCAGCATGGCCTTCTGCATGGCGAGATACTTCTGTCTTTGACGCTCCTGCACACGAGCCCGCTTCACCTCCTCGCTCGTCTTCAGCATCCTCACCCTTGTCACCTTGCCACATCCCATGTGTTGTATCTTGTGTTGGTCCTGCATATCTATATTGTTTTTCAAAAATCACCACTCCACATTCAGTAGGAAATAAATCGAGTCGTTAGATTTGCAAATATACATCATTCCCGGCCAAACGATGCACTTTTCCCTTTCACAAGGCTTGTGAAACGCGAATAGACAGAACTGGACAGGCATTAACAAAAACAAAGAGGTCGGCACACGGGGTACCGGCCTCTGCTGTCGAATTAAGGGTTAGAATTGTTCAAGAAGCTAAAGCTCTTTCGAGTAGCTCAGAATCCACTACTCCCCCACCCAGCGATAGTAGTGGCTGCTCTTGGGTACCAGCGCAAGCTTGCCCTGCTCCACATAGGCTTTGAGCTTGCGATAGGCCGTGCTCACCGCAAAGTGCCCTATGCGGGCCAGTTCGCGCACATGAATATCTTCGTGAGTGGCGAAATATTCGCGCAGCGCCTCCTCCAGCTCGGCCTCGGTGAGCGGCTTGCGCTCCACTCCCTCTACGCTAAACCTCACATCGGCCAGGCGCGAAGCCAGGTTCTTGTCGGGGCGGAAGCGGATGCCACTGATGCGCACCTCCTTGCCCGTGGGCGGCGTCGTGCCCTTGTGGCTGCTCAGTTCCATGTTCAGCGTGCCCAGCCCTGCCAAGTCCACGCGATAGCCATGGGCGAGTGCCTCCACGATGCGCTCGCTCATAGCCTCCCACACCAACTTCACATCCGTTTGCGTAGCCGTGGTAGCATCGCAGATGTCCTTGGCAAGGGAGGCCACATCCACCTTCAGCGGGTGCGACACGGTGAGTGCCATTCCCTCCGCCTCGGTGCCGGCCCCACACATCAGTTTACGACTCGTAGCCTTGCAAGCCACCTCAATCCCATACATACGCTTGTGCGCTGCAGTCTTGTACTTCTTTGTCTTCATATCTATATATCGTTAAATTCTCATTCCTATAGCCATTCTCACCCATACTAATCTCAATCCCAGCATTTTACTTCAATCACTATATATTATCCTCGCGAGGAGAATATATTACTCTCGCGAGAGGAATACTTTATCTTCGCGAAGAGAATAGTTTATCCCCGTGAGGGTAATAATTTCTCTTCGCGAGGGCAAGAAATTTTGTTACTATAGAACCAGGGAAAACGCATTATAAAAATATTCCCGTTTCACGCAGCTTTTTGTCTCACGCGAATCTCGCAAATCACGCGAAAACGCATCATTTCACTCGCGTTTGCCATCCGGACGGCTACATACGAGCGATAGCGATG
>JAZNYG010000030.1:0-21715 GCA_045594245.1 Bacteroidaceae bacterium | reverse complement strand
GGCCTTGTCGGGTGCAAAGGCAATGGCATCGTGATAGACTTGCTGCTGCATGTAGGGGCGATGGCCACGGCGCAGGAGGGTGGCTCCCGAATGGCCGAAGTTGCGGACCTCATACCCAGGCCCCAGCAACGCGGACAGCTGGGTGGGGTACGATGTGCAGGCTGGGTTGCGGTGACCGTAGCCGTAGGTGACGCTATTGCCTATACAAGCCACTCGAATGGTGTCTTGTGCGACAATGGAGACAACAGAAAAAACGATGAAAAATATCAGTGCAAGAGCTAATTTGTAATAAAACTTCATAACATATTTAATTTATCATAATTATCCATGTAGTACCAGCAACAAATACAAGTCCACCACGATATGCCAACCTATCTCGAATCCAAATAAACACTATCGAATAGCATGGCGGTTTTTGTTCCGATTCCTACATACTCATTGGCCAATTGACCAAATAGACCTGCTCGGTGGCGCGGGTGAAGGCGGTGTAGAGCCAGCGGTAGTAGTCGATGGCAGAGAGGTCGGGCGGGAGGTAGCCCTGGTCGAGGTAGATGCAGCTCCACTGTCCGCCCTGCGCCTTGTGGCAGGTGACGGCATAGGCATACTTGACCTGCAGGGCGTTGAAGTGGGGGTCGAGGCGCAACTGCTGATAACGCTCCTTCTTCTGGGAGATGTGGGCATAGTCGTCCATGACGGCCTCGAAGAGGCGATTGCTCTCCTCTCGGGTGAGGGCGGGCGACTCGGAGTGCAGGGTGTCGAGCAGGACGGTGGCCTCGAGCTCGTAGTCGTCGTAGTCGGGGAAACGGAGGAGCACATCGGCAAAGCGGAAACCGTAGAGCTCGCGCGTGCGGCGCACACGGCGCACCACGGCAATGTCGCCATTGGCGATGAAGGAGAGGGGCTGGGGCTGTCGCTCCTCGCGGGCAACGCGTTCAATCCAATAATAGTTGTTCTTAACAATCATGAGGCGGTCGCCCGAGGTGAGCTCTTCCTCACGATAGAGGATGCGGTTGCGGATGCCTTGGTTGTAGATGTTGGCACGCTTGTTTGAACGGCATATAATCATGCAATCGTCGGCTCCCCAGCGGGAATAGGAGCTCTCGAGGGAGTCGATGAGTTCGTCGCCGGTGATGCGGCGTACGTCGGGGAAGGAGTCAGAAGCCCCACTCTGCCCCACCCTAAGGGGGAGGGAGAACGGAGGTTGCGATAGCTCAAGTTCGGTCTCGAAGGAGGGATTCTGCAGAGTATGCAGATGCTCCCTTATCTTGGTGGCGTTGTAGAGGATGCCCGACTCGGAGAGCTGGCGCATGACCTGGGTGAGCGTTGTCTCAAAGACCTCCAGGCCATACGATGCGAGGAGCGAGGTCGAGAGGGCGGGACTTTCCTCCTCGCCTACGGGTGGCAGCTGGGCGGTGTCGCCCATGAGCATGAGTCGGCAACCCTCGCCAGAATACACATACTGTATAAGGTCATCGAGCAAACGGCCTGTGCCAAAGACCGACGAGGAGAGGCCATCATTAGCTATCATAGAGGCCTCGTCAACGATAAATAGTGTATGCTTAGCCAAATTTATATTCAATGAAAAAGAGCTGTCGTCAGTAATCGTCTTTTGGCGATAGATACGCTTGTGGATTGTGTAGGCTGGATGTCCCGAGTAAGCTGAAAAGACCTTGGCTGCACGTCCTGTAGGTGCCATAAGTACCACCGGCTGCTTGAGTTCAGTTAGGGTTTTGACGAGTGCACTCACCAAGGTTGTCTTTCCCGTACCCGCATAGCCACGTAGAAGAAATAGCTCCATACCTTTACGCGAGGTAAGGAACTCTCCCATCATATTGATAGCTTCAGATTGCTCTACCGTCGGGTCAAAACCGAAGTTTTCTCGTATTTTTCCGTTTAGAAAACTATTTATCATCCGCTTTAGAAGAAAAAAATCGATTATTTATAGTATTTTCAAACTATTTGTTTTACTTTTGCAGCACGAAATTAATCAAATAAATCATATAAACATGAAAAAAGTAGTAAATATTGTTTTGTTACTATGCGTATGCGGTCTCGCATACATCTGTGTTGGCAGTATCATGGGTTCTATTAACTTCGGCAAAGAACGTGCAGCAAGAGAGAAGCAGATTATCGCACGCTTGATTGACATCCGTACTGCACAGGTTGCTTTCCGTGATCTCAACAAGGGCCAGTACACAGACAGTTTTGATGAACTAATCGCTTTTGTAAAGAACGACAGTCTCCCCTTCATCAAGAAGGTAGGTGAACTCTCTGACAAGCAACTTGAAGATGGCCTTACCGAAGCCAAAGCTATGAAGCTTATTGATGATGCCCGCAAGGCTAAGCCCTCACAGGCAAAGAAAAAATGGCAAGAGGCTGAGAAGGCTGGTCTCGTGAAGCTGAACAAGAACGGCGAAGTTGAAGAGTACATTTTCAGCCGCGACACCATGTGGGTACTCGCTCTTGACACACTCTATCCCAAAGGTTTCAATATTGACTCATTGCGTTACGTGCCCTTCGGAAATGGTGCCGAGTTTGAGCTCCGCACAGGTTGTGACTCTAGCAGCAAGTCTGGCAACAAGCTCTACCTTTTCGAGGCTAAGACCCCCTATCGCACCTACCTGGAAGGTATCAACAAGGATGAGCTGAACAACCTCATCGATTTGCAAAATGAACTTGGCCGCTACGCTGGTTTGAAGGTTGGTGATGCTGAGGTTGGTAACAATAATGCTGGTAACTGGGAGTAATCAGCGAGGCATCTATCGTGATTGATTTCAACCACACCAAACAATATACATTATCCATCCGTCTGAGTACGGATGGATTTTGTTTTGCCGTACATAATCCATCGGTTGACGAACAGTATGCCTACTTGCCTTACAGTATTGATTCTCTCAAATCAATGGCTGCAAATCTTAAAACCGCCATACAGGAAATTGAGATGTTGAAGCATACTTACGCCAAAGTCAACATTATCATAGCCGACACCACATACACCATCGTCCCTAAGGAATACTTTGATGAGTCGTACGAAAGGGAGCTATACATCCAAAACTTTCCTCAGACGCCAAACAGCACTGTCATAAGCCATAACCTCGTGGGTGACGAGCAAGCGGTTGTACTCTTTGGAGTAGAGGGAACCTTACACAAACTACTCACTGAGAAATATCCCAAGGCCTCAGTATACGCATCGGTCAGCCCACTCATCACCTATGGGGCCGATAAGAGTTACGCCACAAACGGACGTTACTGCCTTGCCCACCTGCACAAGCGCAGTATAGACCTATTATGCTTTGCCAATGGTGCACCGCTCTTCACCAACACCTTCAGCAATCGCGACACGGCTGACACACTATACTTCATGCTCAACTGTTGGCAGATGTTAGGATTGTCACAGACAGACGATATCCTACACATAGCAGGCAATGCACGCAATGCCAAGACATTGACTAAGGAACTGGAAAAGTTTATCAAACACATACATCACATCCGTCCCGCCGAAGAGTTTCACTCCACAGAGTTGGCACGCATAGGCGAGATGCCGTTCGACCTTCAAGCCCTTATCGCATGCGAGTAATCAGCGGAAAATATAAGCGACGCGCTTTCGAGGTGCCTCGCACCTTCAAGGCAAGGCCCACGACGGACTTTGCCAAAGAGAACCTCTTCAACGTGCTCACCAACCTCATCGACTTCGAGGAGTGTGCCAACGTGCTCGACCTCTTTGCCGGCACAGGCAGCATAAGCCTTGAGCTGGTGTCGCGTGGCTGCGGACGGGTCATCTCCGTGGAGCGTGAGCCATCGCATCACTCCTTTATATATAAGGTAAAGGAACAGCTGCAAGAAAGCAACTGGTTGCCTCTGCGTACTGATGTGTTTCGCTACATAGAGAAGTGCCACGACAGCTTCAACCTCATCTTTGCCGATCCTCCCTATGCCCTACCCCGCCTGGCCGAACTCCCCGACCTCATCCTCAGCGGCGGTCTACTCGCCCCAGACGGTCTCCTCGTACTGGAGCATGGCAAGGAGCATAGCTTTGCTACACACCCACACTTCATGCAGGAGCGTGTTTACGGAAGCGTACACTTCAGTTTCTTCAACCTGGAGAAAAGGAAAGAGTGATTACAGCAACGGAGACAGTAGTCTGACAAGAGACTCCCAAAAGCGGTTCCATAGAGGCCGCTTTTTCCATTCTGAGGCAACGACACGCTTTGAGTGCTCCAAGTCGTTCATGAAGATACGCTTCATCTCCCGCACCACCTCAGGGTCGTAGATGAAAGCATTAATCTCAAAGTTGTGCTCGAAACTGCGAAAATCGATATTCGTAGAGCCTACAGTAACGAAATTGTCATCGGCAAGGACGACCTTGGCATGCAGATATCCTGCCTCGTACTGATATATCTTGACTCCAGCCTTCATCACCTCCTTATAATAGGAATGCGAAGCTAGATCTGCCAATAAGCTATCGCCACGAAGCGGCACCATCAGGCGCACATCCACACCAGCAAGGGCGGCATTGCGAAGGGCCATCAATATAGGCTCAGTAGGCAAGAAATAGGGAGTCTGTACATAGAGGTAGCGCCGACTCTGGCTAATCACCTGTAGCATACCCTGCATGATGGTCTTCCACTCACCCATCGGATAGGAGGTGACAATCTGCATATCCGTATCGCCTTGACGCGGCACCTTGGGAAAGCAACAGCTATCGTTCACCAATACACGCGACGCATAGTACCAATCCACGAAGAACGAGGTCTGCAAAGCGTTGACAGCCATTCCATCGATACGGATATGCGTATCTCTCCAACGCCCCCACTCTACTCCCTTATAGTAGCGTTCTGCAACATTCATGCCACCTACATACCCTACCCTACCATCCACGACTACCACCTTGCGATGATTGCGATAGTTGGCACGCTTGGCCAAAGCAGCAAATTTCACCTCCCCAAAAGGGAAAACCTCAATGCCCTCACGTTGCATCACGCGGAAGAACTCCTTCTTAGCCTTCCACGAGCCCACATCATCGTAGAGCAGACGCACCTTAACGCCCTGCCTAGCCTTATCAATAAGAGCATCACGTAACAGACACCCCACAGCATCATCCATAAAGATGTAGAACTGCACGTGTATATGCTGTTGCGCCGATGCTATAGTACGCAACAGGTCGAACAACATGGATGGGAAATCCGTAAAAGTAGTCACTCTATTGCCAGGAAGCAGATAAGCCTGATTGGCCTGCTTCATCATACGCACCAATTTCTCATAAGGCTGTGGAGGCTCAGGAGAGGCATAGTCCTTATAGTTGAGTAGCGCCTCCTTCAGCAACTTAGATAAGCTACGCTTACCGATAATCTTCTCTTGGCGCATATCCATTCCGAAGAACACATACAGCACAAAACCGACAACAGGCAAGAACACCAATACCATCACCCACGCCAATGTCTTCACCGGGTTCCGGTTCTCCGTGATGACCACAAAGATTGTGCCCACCCAGATGATGAGAAAAAGTGCCTCAAGCACTAAGGCAAACACATTGCCAGATGTAGTCAGCAAGAATGACATAGCTATACTATTATAGGCCAAAGTTAACCATTATATCTCATATGACCTCTCTCGAAAGGTTAAAATATAACATATTTTCATATAATACGTCACTAGTGTCCACTTTTTTAGTGGACACTAGTGAGATAAAGATACAAATAGCGAAGTTTACTATTGTTTTTCTTGAACTATTCGGTTACTTTTGCAGTGAATTTAATTGAGTCAGGTGGGCGATAGTATGAGCTGTAAATTAGGGGAATACGAATACCAAACACCGTAACACAAAGGGAATTTGGTCAAAAATCAAAGCTCTTCAATTTATAAGAATATAGACCGGTATATAATCTACTCCGCTTTCTCGTTTGTAATCCTTTGTACAAATCACATATATTCCCCACCAAATGTTTTAGACCCTATTTGTCATTATCCACCGAATTTATCAAAAACAGGGCACCGATGCATCGGTGCCCTGAATATATATAATAGGTGTAAGGATTACTTATTTTTTTGAACTTCACAATGCCATTAAAAGCTAGACTAAATACTTTAACGGCCAAACCATTTTCCTTTTTTGTGGTAAATCGTTTCCCCATTTGTTGTACCAGCCTAAAAAAATAGACTGCAGCAATCACAAAGAGAGAGGCGCACCCCAATGGATGCGCCTCTCGTAATATGAATAATTAACTGTCAAGTGTCGTTATTATTCAGAAAGGTCAGCATTGCTCAAGTCAATCTTGAATGCGCCAGTACCACCAGGATACAAACCGCCACCGTTGTAGTCAGCCATACCCATCAACAGAGTTTCTGCGGGGAATGTTACAACATTGTCAACGAATGTACCGCAGTAGCCAGCAGCCTTAATGGCCTCAAGCGGATTACCTCTCTCAAGATAGTATCCGGCCATGCTGTGGAAGAAGAACTCACCATAGCCCCAGTCCATACCAGAATAGTGGATTTCGAAGTATACACCTTCGGGATCCTCCATGTTGACGGTCATGTAGTGCTTCTTGCTGGTGTCATAGTCGCCAGGAGCATTGTAAGGATATGCAGCACCGTAGGGGTCAACCAGACGGATTACGGCAGGGTTACCAATGGCCTTTTCTACAGCAACCTCATAGGTTACATTCTCAACGCCAAACAATGTACCTACCATATCCTCTGTATAGAGTGCTGTTCCAGCAGATGTCCAAGAATAAGCTTTAGAGAAGGTCAACTTGAATGTGCTGTTGCCAGAGATAGAGAGGTTTTCCTCGAAGAGGTCTACAGAGTCGGGCACGAGAGCCAAGTTGGCAGTATAGTTCTTACCAATCTGAATCTTGCTCTCGTCAATCTTGATGATAAACTCTGCAACGCTCTTGCCATCCTCGAATGATACGGTAGCAGCGTCAACTGACATTACGGTCTCATCGCTCAAAGATACGCTGACAGGGATGGTAACATTACCATTCTCATTGTTACGATACACCTCAACAGCTACCTGGGGCAGTGCATCGGTACCGCTAAGCGAATAGGTATTTGAAGCCTGTGCGAAAGAGTATGTAGGCACGCTCTGCAAGTCGGCCTTCTCCCAGTAACCTTCATCGTTACATGAAGTGAAAGCTACTGCTGCAAGCACAGTCATGAATAATGATTTATATAATTTCATGTCTTTTGGTTTTTAATAGTTCATACTATTTAATTGATTACTCTGCTACAGGCTCGGGGATACTTGCCTCAGGATTGTTGTCAGTCTCTTCCAAAGCGGGGTTACCCTCGATTTCGCTCTGCGGCAAACGGTAGATAAGCACATCATCACCTGCAGGAATATTGAACACATAGGGTTCCTCGAAACCTGCGCCACGACGGTCAACGCCCTTCTTCAGACGCATAAGGTCAAAGTAAGAGAAGCCCTCGCCCCAAAGCTCGATACGACGCTGCATCCATACTTGGTTCTGTACCTGCTCCTTTGTAGTAGCTGTGCAAACGTATGCGGGATCACGGTAGGTAGAAATGAGACTCTGAAGAGTAGCAGCACCAGCAGCAGCGTCACCAGCCATAGCTTGAGCCTCAGCCAAGATAAGGTAGATCTCCTCAACACGCATCAAGGGGATGTCGTTAGCATTTGTGCTAGTTCCAATCTCATCCTTGTATGTACCGAACTTCATCTGGCAATAGGGAGGACAACCGGCATTAGCAGCGTAAGCAGCCTGATCAGCGCTCAAATTGGGAGAGTAAGCCTCCTCATTGAGGAACCAACCTTTACGAACGTCAGTTGCAGGGATAGCTGCATAGAGACTCTTATTAATCTTACGCCATGCACCTACAGAAGCGTAACCATAACCCAGTGAACCCATGTGAGAGGGCCAGTTACAGATACCTGATGTTACAGGACGGTCGGTCTCAGCAACTACAATACCCCACATCCAAGAATTATCTTCGATTTCACTCATAGTGGGCTTGTTTACCTGATCTGCAGTGTAAGGAGTAGCTTCGGTCAACTCGAGAGCCTTAGCAGCGTCAGCAGCAGCCTCAGCCCACTTGTTCATCACGAGATTTACACGAGCACGAAGAGCGTATGCTACATCAAGGCTTACATAACGCTTGTCGGCACGCTTCACTGAAGTCTTCTCCAACAATGCGATTGCACCGTCAAGGTCAGCCACAATCTGCTCATATACCTCTGCTACGGTTGAACGGGGACAACCCTCAGAGCCGGCAGCGTCCATGTTTTCCTCAGTGATAAGGGGTACACAAGGCTTCTCCTCGCTGCCAACATAAGTATGCTGATAGAGCTGTGCCAAAGAGAAGTAGTCAAATGCACGTACTGCATATGCCTGAGCCAAATAGTACTGAAGCTTTTCGTCTTCTGTATCGGCACTAATCATGCTTGTAACTGCATTCGCTGCATTAATCTGCTTATAGAATGTGCTCCAAGCGATATAAGTGGGAGTACCTTTATAGTTAACGTCAGTGTACTCAACCGCATCACCGAACCAGTTGTAACCTATAGCATCAGACACGAGGTCGATACCACGAGAGTCGGTAAACAGCATTACAGCAGGATAAGAGAGGTCGTTGTGATAGCTCTCACCCAAATTCTTACCAAAACCGTAGAACATCGAGACAATACCGTTTACGCTCGCCTCTACACGTTCAGGATTGGCAGCGACTGCCTCTTCCTTCTGATCGGCAGTAATGGTAGAGCCCAGAGGCTCGGTATTCATGTCGTAGCAACCTACGAGTGCTACGCTCATCAAAGCCGATGCAATATATTTAATCTTTTTCATTGTCTTCTTACGTTTAAATAATTAGAATGTCAATTTCACACCGGCAGAGAATGTACGGAGTGCACCGTATGTAGCGCCAGTTACTGCAGATAATCCCTTACGAGGATCCAGACCCTTGCGAGCAGAGAGGAGAGCTACGTTATCAGCTGCACCATAGATGCGCAATGAGCTGATACCCGCACCACGGAGCCATGCTTTCGGGAATGTATAGCCGAGGGTGATGCTGTTCAAAGCAAGGTAGTTAGAAGATACCAACCAACGGTCAGACTGTGAGTTGGTGTATTTATCCATCATGTCGAGACGAGGAACGTTTGTGATACGGTTCTCGGGAGTCCATGCATTGGCAATATCCTTGTGCCAGTTCTTACCGGCATTGTTAGCATCACCGTTGTGCATCAAAGTTGCATAGGTATTGTCATATACCTTACCACCGAGCTGATAAGCAAGCTGTACAGAGAGGTCGAAACCGTGGAACTCAAGGCTGGTACCGAAACCGCCATATACCTTAGGCAGAAGGTCGCCAGTAGCCTCTCTATATGTGCTTTGTGCGGTCTGCACATCATCTGTCAGATATACCTCATACTCATTCTCATTGAAGTAGTTGATACGTTCTTCAATTTCTTTGTCGGTAGGCTCATAATCTTCCACATCAGCATTCGCTTGCTTCAACGCAGCAATAGCCTCGTCTTCCGACATCGTAGTCTTGGCATAATAGAGAGCCTTACCCGAGTTGGGGTCAACACCTGCGTACTTGATGAAGTAGTATTGATACATTGATTCTCCCTCTTCGTAGATGGTAGAACCACTGATGTACTTACCATTCAGTTCGGGGTGGAGCGCAATAATCTTGTTTTTCACGAAAGTACCATTAGCATATACATCCCAACGGAACTTCTTGAACACAACGGGAGTAGCGTTCAGCTCAACTTCCACACCAGAGTTAGCCATAGAACCGATGTTCATGGGAATCTCGGTATAACCATTTGATACGGCAACCTGCTTGTAGTAAAGCATGTCGCTGGTTGTACGGTTGAAGTACTCAACGGTACCGCTCAGCTTGCTCTTCCAGAGTGAGAAGTCAACACCGGCATTGAATGAATTAGACTTTTCCCAAGAGATGTCCTTATTTCCTTTGTAAACGAGGTTACCATCAGCAAACACTCCGTCAGCACCTGTCATAGCATACTGGTCGATGTAAGCATAGTAGTTACCGATGTTGTCGTTACCCTGCTGACCGAAAGAAGCCTTTACCTTCAAGATGTCAACCCAGTCTACATCGTTCATGAAATACTCCTTGCTGAGTACCCAAGCTGCAGATGCTGACCAGAAGTTACCCCAACGGTTATCGGGATGGAAGCGTGAAGAGGCATCGCGACGATATGAAGCACTTGCGAAGTACTTCTCATCGTAGTTGTAGTTGAAGCGGCCGAGGATACCACGGGTAGAGTACTCATAAGCTGAGCCACCACCACGCTTCTGGTCAATAGTATTGTTGATGGTGAAGTCATTGGGCTTATAAAGGTTCTGACCTGAAGCATAAACGTTTTCGCCACGGAGGTCGTAAGCCTCGTAACCTACCAATGCATCGTATGTGCTCTTACCGTATGTCTTGTTGTAAGTAGCCAAGTACTGCTGGTTGAGAGCGAATGTACGAGTGTAGTCATAATAAGTAGTACCACCATACTGTGCACTCTGACCATACTTGGGATTACCAACATTGTGGTAACGGGTATTATCAATGTGAGTACCCAATGAAGCGGTCAACTTCAAGCCCTTGAGGGGAGTGATCTCAGCAAACCACTTACCATTCAGAATATCCATCAAATAGTCTTCAGTATTGTAGAAGAGGTCACTGACAGGGTTAGCCATAGACATGTAGTTACGAGCAAAGGGAATAAACTCGTTCTCTGCGCCATATCCATTACCATAGTCGTAAACAGGACGGCCAGACGCATTATCATAGATAATCTTGCCAGTCGCATCACGGAAATACATCGGATAGATAGGAGCGAGTTGGTCGGCCAACAAGAATGCATTGACTGAAGAAGATGAGTTAGTCTGCTCACCAGGATAACGGCTTGTAGTATTGGTGTAAGCGAGGTTAGCACCGAACTTCAACCACTTCTTTGCCTGATAGTCAACGTTCAAACGAGTAGAGAGACGATTGAAACCAGAGTTCTCGATGATACCGCCATCCTCGAGGTAACCAGCTGAGAAGTAGTAGCTGATGCGGTCGGTACCACCTGATACGCCGAGGTTGTACTCCTGACGCATCTGGCTGCTAATAGAGCCTGCAGCCCAATCATCGGGAGTGTAGAAATACTTGCCATCGCTGTAACCAAGAGTAGCCAAAGGATTCACCTTGCCGTCGAGGCCGATAAGGCCATCAGCACCGTTCAGGGTGTACATTCGATAACCTACAGCATCGAAAAGGTTGTTGTTAGCATAAGCGTGAGCAGCAGCAGGAGAATAGCCGAGGTCATAGAAACCAGCATTGCGGTATGCCTGGTACAGAGTCTCCATATAAGAGTCTGCTGTTTCCAACACATCATAGTTAGGAACCTGACGTTCGTTAACACCCCACTTGGCATCGAAAGTGATGCGTGCATCGTGAGTCTTACCCTTCTTGGTTGTCACCATGATAACACCGTTGGCACCACGAGCACCATAAAGAGCTGCAGCGGCAGCGTCCTTCAGTACTGACATGCTCTCGATGTCGGCAGGGTTGATAGAAGAGATATCACCATCGAAGGGGATACCATCAACCACGTACAACGGGTTGTTGCTTGCATAGAGCGAACCGATACCACGGATACGTACAGTAGAACTTGTACCCGGCTGACCAGTGCTGTAAGTAGTCTGCACACCGGCGATAGCACCAGAAAGCGCGTTGGTGATGTTAGAAACCTGACGTTCCTCCAACTTCTCGGCATCAACCACTGAAGCCGAACCGGTGAAGGCCGATTTCTTAACAGTACCGTAAGCAACCACCATCACATCGTCGAGGGCTACGCCGTCCTCTGTCAATGTAACCTTGATGGTCTTGCCACGCAAGATCTTTACCTCCTGAGTAGCCATACCCATGTACGACACGCGAAGTGTAGTAGCTGAAGCAGGCACATCAGCAATCACAAACTTACCTTCAATATCAGTAGCAGCACCGAGGTCGGTACCTACAACCAATACAGAGGCGCCAATTACAGGCTCACCGTCAGCTTCGGAGTAAACCACACCCGAGATCTGAGAGGTTTGCGCTGTTGCCATACCAATACCACTGAGGATAAAGGTCAACAAAAATAGCACTTTTTTCATAAATAATGAATTTAAGTAAATAGTAATTAAACAGTTAAAACTTTATTCAAACTTCAAGAGTTTCCTAATACCTATAATAAGAGAGAAAGAGAAATAGAGAGAAAAATCAGCGCAAAGTCTTCGCGCTACTTTGCCTAAAAGCCAATATACGGGTAGGAAAGTATGTACATTTCACGTTATCAGTCAATTATTAAATGTTTCAAAATTTTCGTTGTTTGCAAAAAATAACTGGAGCCCATTATGATGTTTTATTTGAAAATATTTCCCAGCTTATGATTTTATTACAATCATAATTATTATACTTATAATAAATGCAGTCGCCGCAAAGAAGATGATGCCTACCGTATCTACGATTACTTCTTCAGTGAGTGGCTGACTACAGAATATTAGCACTCCTTTTTACATATAATAGGTGTGCTTTACATTGTAAAAACTCTTGTATAATCTGCGCAAATGGAGTGTTTTTCCTATACTTGCGCAGATTATCCGATAATAATTTGCGCAAACGTAATGTTTTGCCTATATTTGCGCAGAAAATCATAGGATCATGCAAGGAATAATAGGTAGAGAATCTGAGTTGGACGCATTGAAGACGTATCTTACGTCCAGTCAATCGGAGTTTGTAGCGGTTTATGGTCGCCGAAGAGTAGGCAAGACGTTTCTCATACGCAAAGCCGCAGACGAGAAGTTCGCTTTCTTCTTGACAGGTGTGCATAATGCTTCCAAGTCAGAACAACTGACCAACTTTGCTATCGCCTATCAGAAAGCATCGAAGGGAGAGCGCTTGTCTATCCCCAAGAACTGGATTCTGGCTTTTTATGAGCTGTCGTGCTATTTAGAGACTCTGCCTGAAGGACCTAAGGTTATTTTTATTGATGAGTTGCCCTGGCTTGACACTGCAAAATCAGGATTTATCGCTGCACTGGAGAACTTCTGGAACAGTTGGGCGGTGTTGCGGAATGACATCAAACTCATTGTCTGCGGTTCTGCAACCTCTTGGATGATTAATAATCTTATACGCAGCCAGGGAGGACTACACAATCGCCTAACCCATCATCTTGTGCTGGAACCATTCACATTAAAGGAATGCGAGGCTTATTTCAAGGCGTACGGTTTCTCATATTCCCGCCGGCAAATAGCCGAATGCTATATGGCAATGGGTGGTATTCCCTACTATATGTCAATGATGGATTGTTCGATGAGTCTTGCCCAAAATATCGACCAACTATTCTTTGGTGCCAATGCTCCGCTTAAGGACGAGTTCAATGACCTCTATCGCGCCCTCTTCAAGAACGCCACGCCACATATCGACGTTGTCACAGCGCTATCTACCAAGAGTCGTGGCCTCACACGCCAAGAGATTCTCGATGCTACGGGCATTACTGATAACGGAGCTTTCAGTATCGTTCTGGACGAATTGGAGCAGTGTGGATTCATCCGACTGTATGAGCCCTTTGGGAACACACGCATGGCAGGTGATAAAAGGCAGAAGAGTGCTACCATCTACCAACTGACAGACTTCTATACGCTCTTCTATTTCAATTTTGTGAAGAACAACCGCTATCAGGACGAACATTTCTGGACCACTTCACTTCATAGCCCGATGCACAATACGTGGTGCGGACTTTCATTCGAGAGACTTTGCCTGAGTCATATCTGCCAAATCAAGCATTCGTTAGGCATAGCAGGAGTGCAGACCTTGGCCTGCTCATGGCGCAACGCAACAGCGCAGATTGATTTGGCCATCGACCGTAAGGACGACACAGTCAATATCTGCGAAATGAAATATGCCAAGGACGAGTTTGAAATCACCAAGGACTATGAAGCCAAGTTGCAGAACAAATTGACTCTTTTTGCAGAAGAGACAGGTACCAGGAAGTCACTCATATTGACTATGATTACCACACACGGCGTGAAACAAAATGCGCATAGCGGTATTGTTCAGAGTGAAGTTTTGTTGGATGATTTGTTTGCTTATTAGCTGATTGATGATGCGTTTTTCCACAAAATCATCCCTTAAAGATGTACCAGCTTTGAAAAGTACACGGAAGCTAACACCTGGGCTATTTTACCTATATATAAAAGGTGTGCTTCATAGTTGTAAAACTCTGGATAATCTGCAAAACGGACATTTTTCTGCATTTGCGCAGATTATCGAAAAATCACGCATCAAACCCTCTATTGATGAACATGTGCTTTATCCGTTCAGCTTTCTCGTTGATGTTGCTGCAATCCTCTCTATTAATCAATAGGTATGAACTTACGTCTTCATATTGTATGTGCTCAAATGTCTTTCGGCCAAAAAGATTTAGCGCCATTGTTCTATATATCCTAAAACGCTGGTTCTTGTTCCTCGACTCCATCTTGTCACTTTCCAAATCGAGACTTTCTGCACCATTTACAGCAAACGATGCATTGGGATGTTCAGATAATAATTTAGGAACGATGATGCACAGGTACAAAAAATCCGTAAAGCATTCTTGTAGTCTTGGGCCTTTATAATGCGGTTGTATTTGTCATCCAATTTACGGTCTCTTGCTGCATAGAACTTGATGGCAAAAACATCCTCAAACGCCTCCACTCTAAGGATATACTTCAAACGTTGGTATCTGTCGGTACGGTCGGTATAGAATCTATACACCAATGCGTAATCGAAAACGTCCCGTTCTTGAGACGCTTTCTCTTTTTGGACAAACTTAAGGTTAAAAGGCCGTATTGAATCCAGCATCTATTGAACTATTTGCACTGGAGCTGAGATATGACAAACAGCAACGGGAACAAGCGACTGACGGAATTACTCTACTGTCTACAAAAATTGTCTGCTAAAGCACTCATAATCTCCCTAAAATGCAAATTCTGTCGATTATAAACTTCTTGATGATAAATTTTGTCGATTAAAAATAGAAAAGAGGGTGCAGCACACCCTCTTTTCGTTTAAATGATTGTACTAAATCAATCGTCCGAAGCCAAACCTGTGTAACGGTAGCCTGAAATTTTATACTTGGCAAATCCGTATGTGGCAGGAAGGTCATCATCGCTGAAAGATACATAGAAAACAATGCTATCGGCGGCAGTACCATGAGGTGTGGTCGCTGCACCAGGAAGAATCTTTCCATCTTCAATCAGCACTTTGCAGTCATAATAAGCATTAGCTACGCTATCAGGAGTGCTGAAGGTATAATTGTTGACGTTTGATGATGCCTTTACCTTAAACTCCCAAAAGTTACCCAAATCATCTACCCAGATTTCGTTAGGAACATTTGCAGCGGTGTTGTAAGTGTTTACGTGGAACTTTCCTATACCAAAGGGATCTTCACCCCATATGGAGCCATCTGTATTGATGGCATCAGCAGTTACATACCACTCTCCAGCGAGTGCTTGAGTTGCAGTGCCGCCAATCTCTTCTTTTTCGCAAGAGGCCATAATGGCACACATGGTCAACAATACTAAATATTTTGCTTTTTTCATAATACTTTTAGTCTTTTGTTATTGGAGTTAATGTTATATAAGCAGGATCTCCATCAAAATTGAGTTCCAATGAAACATTACCTGTAGTAGGATCATAGCTGCCAGTTGTGATTGCAATAGGATATTCGTCAAAATACCATGAACCAACGCTATTCAGTGTAATAGAGTTATCAGCTTCCAAAGTCAGAGATGCCTCTGCATGAAAATCATAGGTAGGCTCATAGCCAGGATAACGGCCATTGAAATAGAAACCACCCATGATGTCATCAATCATATATGTACCATCTCCATTATCGCTGATTGCAATGGGGGCATTGTAGTAGTGACGAGAACCGAATTGGCTTTCACCCCAATACAGCGTATTAAACTTTCCAGCATTTACAACATATACGGTACGTGATGCTGATGTGGAGAAGCCATCTTCATTGGTTGCGCTGTATGCTACAGTGTATATGCCCATCTCATTGGTGTCAACATTTGAGAGAATCTTAACTTGATCGGTAACATCCTCACCATTCAATATTACCTGACAACCGGCATCGGTATATGTTTCACCTACGTTGACAACAGTCTCAGCATCCCCCAAAACAGTAATGGTAGGATAGTAGGTGATACGGGTCATACCCTCAGTGGTCACCTTCTCGCAACTTGTTGCAAATATAGCCACAAGTACGGACATTGCTAAATATAAATAATTCTTTTTCATTGTCTTTTGTTGTTTTGTTAGACCTTCAGGTTATTCAGCCCAGAAAATGGGTGTACCATTGCCTTTGTGCTTAGGTATGTTGCTGTTACGGTTTGCCGAACTTTCAGCATAGGGGAAACGCTGAATCATCTTGCCTGCACCCACTTCGGTGTCAAACTGAATAGGTGTGTAAAGTGTACCGGGTTCGTATACAGAAACATCATAAGCATCGTTGAGCACATCGTAAATATCACTGCCAGTAGTCGTTCCGAATGCAGGATACTTCAAGCGACGTGCCTCGCACCATGCCTCAAAGTTGTTGCTTCCGCTGAGTGCAATCCACTTCTGTATACCGAGTGGTTTCTGGTAGTTTGTATTGTCCCAAGGATAAGCAGCCAAAGCCTTATCGGCACCACTCACGCCTGCAGCAGCGAACGAAGCCTCCACAGCATTGGTGTAGTGAGTAGCAGCCTTGGATGGATCACCATAACGAGCCTCGTACTCAGCCATGAAGAACTCGATTTCAGCCACGCTGATGAGCGATACGGCATCATCGTATGCTACATTGGGACGACACCAGTAACCAGCCTTGTATGATGCTGTAGTGCTGAAGTTTGTACCAGACACGCCACCAGTATAAACTCCGCTTTCGTTTGTATTGAAGTACGCACTCAAACGAGCATCGTCATAGGCTGCCATTGTAGCCTGCAATGCGATATTCAAGATGGCGTTGGTCTGAGTAGAACCGAAGTAGGTTGCAAACTCTTCTTGATAGAAAGGATTAGCCTTACCTGACTCATCGGCCCAACAGTTAACCCAAGCTATATCCTCGGTGGGGAAGTTGTCTTCTGTCACCAATGCTGCGAGCTGGCTCTCTACGTCAACAGCATTGCTTATGCGCATGAGCATCTTGAACTTGAGTGCGTTGGCGAACTGAATCCAAGGGGCTGCACTTTCTCCGGGGAAGAGGAAGTTTGTGCATACGGGGTCGCTATCTGAAACCTTTGCAAGTGCCGCATCAATCTCGGCCAATACGCCTTGATAGATGGTTTTGCCTTCATCATACTTTGGGGTTGTATTGCTAATGTCCAAAGCCTCTGTATAGGGTACTTCGCCGTAGCAGTCTACCAAGATTTGATAGGTGTAGGCACGTAATACGGTAGCAGCAAGATAGGAACCCCAGTCTTCTGCTTCTGCTGACAATTCTAGCACGCTCTTCAGGTTGTTGAGCACACGGCTCGTGAGTTGCGTATATGTACCGCTTGAGCGTGTAGCCGACATGGTGAACTGGCTATAGTCCAAGTAGTTTGATGTACCAAACATCTGTGAATAGTGCTGTGCATAATATCCACCGACTGTACGCAGAAAGTTACCATAGCTGGCAGCGATATTCATCTCGGCAGCAGGCATAAGCATACCTGCGGTGAGGTTTTCCTGAGCCGGAGAGTTGGGATTGCTATTGATGTCCAAGTAGCTGTCGCATGAGCAGAGGCTCAAACCCAACACTGCCATACATGTCAATATAAGTTTTTTCATATTTCTTCTCCTCCTTTATTAGAATTTAATACTTAAATTGCAACCGAATATGCGGCATGAGGGGTTGGTGTAGAGTTCACCGAAACCACCGGCGAGGTCAGTACCTGTAGTTGATGATTCGGGATCTACATAGTGGTTGTCGGCTGCTGTCCACATAAACAAGTTGTTACCGAATGCAGTGATAGCAATGTTCTCTACAGTGAGCGGACGCAACCATTTCTTGGGAAGATTCCAAGTAAGGCTGACATTACGCAACTTTGCGAACGAACGATCTACGAGATAAGCCTCACCACCATTACCCCAACCATAATCGTTGAAGAATGTCTGATAACTACCATCACTCTGATAGATGGGGGTAGTGTTCTCACTGTATGTACCATCGCCGTTATCTACCACTGAATTAGGGATGATGAAGGGGTTGCGGTCGTTGTATGTCGTCACGATACCATTACCAGTAAACTGCATCAAGTTCTTTGTGCGCGAGAACATAGTACCACCATAACGTACGTCAAGCGCAGCACTCAACGTAAATCCATAAGCAGAAAGTGAAGTTGATACACCGCCTGTCCACTTGTGATTCATATCACGACCAGTATCCATAACCTCTGCGCTCAATACGGGCTGGCCAGCCTCGTCTACGATAGGACAACCAAAGTATTCACTATTAGGATCAGTTACGGTCAAGGGAAGGTAGGTGTAGTAGGTACCCATAGGTTTACCTTCTTCAGCATACATATATACTGCATCGTTTCCTGCAGAGAAGCTATAAATAGTAACCTTACCGCCCTCAAGGCTTTCGGGCATAGAGAGCACCTTGTTCTTGTTGATAGCGAAGTTGAAGTCAACATCCCAACGGATATTGCGTGTCTGAATCGGAGTAGTGTTGAGCAAGAGCTCGATACCACGGTTCTGCACCTCACCGAAGTTGGTCACCATGTAGCTGTAACCTGTTGAGGGATCTACGGGGAGTGTGAAGATCTGGTCGCTGGTGATACGGTCGTAAGCAGCAGCATCCAAGCCCAAGCGGCCATTGAAGAACTGGAGGTTAAGACCTACCTCAGACTCTGTTGTCATCTCGGGGCGCAATGTAGAGCTACCGATAGTTGACGATGCCTGGAATGCGTTGATTCCGTACATGGGGAATGCAGCGATGTCACCAGCATAGTAACCGTTGGCATAGCCCTGCACGAAGTTAGCATTGGTGTAGTAGGGAGAAGCATCGTTACCAGTCTTACCATAAGCTACGCGTACCTTACCGAAGGTGAAGATATCGTTCTCGGGGAGCATCTCTGAGAAGTTCCAGCTCAGTGTAGCACCGGGATAGAAGTAGTTGTTGTTACCGATGGGGAGTGTTGATGACCAGTCGTTACGTGCAGTAAGGTTCAAGAACACCATTTCGTCCCAACCGAGTGTCACGTCACCGAAGAGGCCTACGAGGCGGCGCATTCTCTGTGCTTCAACCAATGAGGTTTTTGTAGCACCGTTGCTCAGATCCCAGAAGCCGGTCTCGAAGGTGAGTCCGTCGGTCTGTCCATACATGTATGTGTTGGCGCGCTCGTTCATGTTCATACCGGCGTTGACGTTCAGGTCGAGCTTGTTGTCGACGAACTTATCGGTATAGTTAGCCAAGAAGTCGTGGTTCTGCTCATAGCTGCGTGAGTAGCGTGCATATACGTAACCGTCCTGATTCATATGTGAGGGGCCGTAGCCGTAGTCCTCGTCGATGAGTGCATCGTCGAGTGCAATCTGGGGTGAACCCATCTTCATGTCATAGTCGGTGTAGTCGAAGCCATAACGGTAGCTCAAAGTGAGTCCGTCAACGGGCTTGAGGTCGGCCTGCAACTTACCGTAAGCCTGCTTGCTGTCTGTATGATTCTTGTTGTTGGCCAACGACCAATAGGGATTGGTGATACCATAAGGTGTAAAGTAAGCCTCTGGAGTGTTGAACGGACTGTTCAAGTCTCTCATGTCCACGATAGACACATCACGGGGCATCTCCAATAAGCCATCAATAACTGACGTACCCTGAAATGAACCTACCACATCAGTACTTGCAGTAGCCACATTGACTGATGAAGAAACCTTCAGCCATCTTGCAGCTTCGAAGCTATTACGCATAGCCAATGTGTTGCGCTGGTAGTTGTCGGCTTTGGTAGGCATGATACCGTCATCATCGGTATGGGAGTATGACATGTAGTAGGTCATCTTATTGTCAGTAGAGGCACCACTCAACGATACATTGTGGTTCTGTGACCAACCTAACTCGAAGAAGTCTCTCACGTTGTTCTTCTTAGCAGTGTAGTCGTGTATGAGCTGCTGGCTATTCCAAATAGGGCCATACACCTGTGTGGAACCATCTAAACGGGGACCCCATGAACCGTTCTCAATCCATGTTTGCGCACCGTTCCAACCCTGTCCGAAACTGTTCTGCATCTCGGGGAGATAAGAAATCTGGCGTGCTTGAACGCCACCGTTATAATTGATGTTGAATCCACGTTTTTCACCCTTCTTGCCAGATTTTGTTGTGATTACAACAACGCCATTCGAAGCACGGCTGCCATAGAGCGCAGTAGCGGCAGCGCCCTTCAATATGGTCATTGACTCAATGTCCTCAGAAGCTACGTTAGAGATACCTCCCAATGCTGTAGTGTGACCAGAGGCAGTGAGTGTGGAATTCTGCAAGGGCACACCATCCACTACGTAAAGGGGCTGGTTACTACCGTTGATAGAGCTGAAACCACGGATAATGATAGAATTGGCCGATCCTGGATCAGAAGAGGTTGATTGTACCTGTAAACCTGCTACCTTACCAGATAACGCTGTTGTTACATTAGCAGTGCGCGAAATGGTCAGGTCTTCAGCACTGACTTTTGTTGCAGAGTAGCCTAACGCCTTCTCTGAACGAGTGATTCCCATAGCGGTAATCACTACATCATCGAGTAGCTGAACATCAGCTGCCAACTGGATACGCATCTGCTTCCCACGTAGGATAGGAAGACTTGCGGACTTCATACCCACATAAGTAACACGTAACGTCTTGGCGGAACTTGGAACATTTGCTATGACAAACTTACCATCCAAGTCTGTTGTTCCTCCCAGATTATCATATCCTTCAATTAATATCGAAGCTCCAATAATTGGTTCTCCGTCTTCTGAAGAGAATACGATACCTGTAATTGCCGACGTTTGTGCTGTCGCAATGCCTGCCCCTATAATAAAACAGGCAAATAACATCTTCAATTTTCTTTTCATAAAATCTCTCTTAAAAAATTAAACATAAATTAATCTATCTTCTTTTTCAATCTCATCAAACGTAACTGAGAGAAACCACCAAAGTCTTCGCGCTACTTTGCGCGGAGAAATTACCGTCTCATCCGATAGCCAAATTCCTATAGGATTCTTCCGTTCAAACAACCCATTAGGGTGTATATTTAGCTGTTTATACATATAAATGTGTTTTGGCTTTTTTATCTGCCACCGTCCGCCACGACGCGTAACCACTTGTTAATATGGTTGGTATTGGCGGACACTGCGTACGATTTTCAGTGTCAGCCATAACTCGCAAGAAAAGATACCGGGGATCGCTTTATAGCAAGGTCTTTCTCGCTACCTTTTGTTTGTCGTTCTCTGTTTGTTACAAGCAATTCTATTTACTGCTGCACAACGGCAAGGTTGCTGTTGCGCAAAGGTAACCTTGCTGTTGGGCAAGAGTAAGGTTGCTGTTGCCCAGCGGTAAATAGAAACAAACGCTCGTTTCAGGGAATACGCGTTATAAAAACATCTTAATGAAAACGTCCAACTAACTGTCCCTCTGTTTATAGAGGGACGAGCAGAACGTAGTGAAGCGGAGGGAGTTCCAAACGAAGTGCGGAGAAAAAGCCGCAAATAGACATACTACGCGCTTCGCTTA
>JAZNYG010000029.1:0-52166 GCA_045594245.1 Bacteroidaceae bacterium | reverse complement strand
CCTCCTGTAGCTATTCAGTTGCTCGAAGCAACAAAGCAAAAGAGTGGTTCTGCTGAGCCTAACCGTAAGAAGATTGCTGAACTCACATGGGATCAGATCAGAACGATTGCTCAGGACAAACTCGTTGACTTGAACTGCTTCACTGTAGAGGCTGCCATGACAATGGTTGCTGGTACAGCACGTAGCATGGGTATCAGTGTAAAGGGCGAATTCCCCGGTAATAATTAAAAAAACTTCAATTAGAATGGGTAAACTGACAAAAAATCAAAAGTTGGCTGCTTCCAAGATTGAAGAAGGTAAGGTATACACCTTGAAAGAGGCTGCAAGCTTGGTGAAGGAAATCACTACCACCAAGTTCGATGCTTCTGTTGATATTGACGTGCGTTTGGGTGTTGACCCTCGTAAGGCAAATCAGATGGTTCGTGGTGTTGTATCTCTTCCCAATGGTACTGGTAAGGTAGTACGTGTGCTTGCACTCTGTACTTCTGATCAGGAAGCCGCAGCTAAGGAAGCTGGTGCCGATTATGTTGGTCTCGATGAATATATTGAGAAAATCAAGGGTGGATGGACCGATATTGATGTAATCATCACTATGCCATCTATCATGGGTAAAATTGGTGCCCTCGGTCGTATATTGGGTCCCCGCGGCTTGATGCCGAACCCCAAGAGTGGTACTGTAACTATGGATGTTGCCAAAGCTGTTAAGGAAGTTAAGCAGGGTAAGATTGACTTTAAGGTAGACAAGTCTGGTATCGTACATACCTCTATCGGTAAGGTTTCTTTCACACCTGAAGCTATCCGTGAGAATGCTAAGGAGTTTATTGCTACTATCAATAAGCTGAAACCTAGCGCAGCCAAGGGTACATATATTAAGAGCATTTATCTTTCAAGTACCATGAGCCGTGGTATCAAGATTGATCCCAAGTCATGTGATGAAAATTAATTAACGGAAGTAAATTATGAAAAAGGAAGATAAAGGACAGATTATAGCTCAATTGGCTGAAACCATACAAGCATATCCTCACTTCTACCTCGTAGATGTGACTGCTCTCGACGCTACTGCTACAAGCGAGCTCAGAAGAAAGTGCTTCAAGCAAGAGATCAAGATGGTCTTGGTAAAGAACACTCTTCTCAAGAAGGCCCTCGAAACTATTGATGGTGACTTCTCTCCCTTGTACGGTTCGCTGAAGGGTACTACAGCTCTGTTCTTCTGTCAGACTGCTAATGTTCCTGCGCGTTTGTTGAAGGAATATGCTGACAAGAAGGCTGAGACTCCCGTACTCAAGGCTGCATATGCTGAGGAAGGTTTCTATGTGGGCGCAGATCAGCTCGCAGCTCTTACAAGCATCAAGAGCAAGAACGAAGTTATTGCCGAAATCGTTGCATTGCTGCAATCACCGGCCAAGAACGTTGTTTCAGCTCTTCAATCAGGTGGTAACACCATTCACGGAGTACTCAAGACACTCGGTGAGAGATAATCAAATTAAATTAAAACTAATCTTAAAATTATACGAAAATGGCAGATTTGAAAGCTTTTGCAGAACAACTTGTTAACTTGACAGTAAAGGAAGTTAATGAACTTGCAACTATCCTTAAGGAAGAATATGGTATCGAACCCGCTGCTGCAGCTGTAGCTGTTGCTGCAGGTCCTGCAGCTGGTGCCGCTGAGGCCGCTGAGGAGAAGACATCTTTTGATGTAGTATTGAAAAGCGCAGGTGCAGCTAAGCTCCAGGTAGTTAAGGCTGTAAAGGAAGTTTGTGGTCTCGGTTTGAAGGAGGCTAAGGACTTGGTAGACGGCGCTCCCAGCGTAGTTAAGGAAGGTCTTGCTAAGGATGAGGCTGAGAACTTGAAGAAGGCTCTCGAAGAGGCTGGCGCTGAGGTAGAACTTAAGTAACAGCAGCCTGCTATCAGGTAAACGGTTAAGAATCCTCTATCTTGGGATTCTTAACCTTTTTGTGCCTTAACTAAATTTAAGTTCTTAAATCCATCAACCAATGTCTTCAAATACTGTAAACCAAAGAATTAACTTTGCTTCAATTAAGAACCCGGTTGAATGTCCGGATTTCTTGGAAGTACAATTGAAGTCATTCAAAGACTTCCTCCAACTAGACACTCCCCCTGAAAAACGTAAGAACGATGGTCTTTACAAGGTGTTTGCTGAGAATTTCCCTATAGCAGATACCCGTAATAACTTTGTTCTTGAGTTTTTGGACTACTATATTGACCCGCCCCGTTACTCTACCGATGAGTGCTTGGAGCGTGGACTCACATATTGTGTCCCTTTAAAAGCCAAGTTGAAATTGTATTGTACTGATCCTGATCATGAGGATTTTGATACAGTAATACAAGATGTTTTCTTGGGGCCTATCCCTTATATGACCGATCAGGGTACGTTCATCATCAATGGTGCTGAACGCGTAGTTGTTTCTCAGCTTCACCGTTCTCCTGGTGTGTTCTTCGGTCAGAGCGTTCATGCTAATGGTACGCAGCTGTATTCAGCTCGTATTATTCCGTTCAAGGGCTCTTGGATTGAGTTTGCTACAGACATTAACAATGTGATGTATGCTTATATCGATCGTAAGAAGAAGTTGCCCGTGACGACTTTGTTGCGTGCCATCGGCTTTGAAAATGATAAGGATATCCTTGAAATATTTAATCTGGCAGAGGAAGTAAAGGCTAATAAGACCAACTTAAAGAAGGTTGTTGGTCGTAAGTTGGCTGCTAGAATTTTGAAGACACGTGTAGAAGACTTCGTAGATGCTGATACCGGTGAAGTTGTATCTATTGAGCGTAACGAAGTGCTTTTCGATCGCGAAACTGTATTGGAAGAGGATGTTATTGCAGAAATTCTGGAGTCTGGTGTCGAGACAATCCTTGTTCATAAAGAGGGTGGAAACCAGTCAGACTTCTCTATAATATTTAACACCCTACAGAAAGACCCAAGTAACTCTGAGAAGGAGGCTGTGCTTTATATTTATCGTCAGTTGCGTAACGCTGACCCTGCTGATGATGCTAGTGCACGTGAGGTTATCAATAACCTATTCTTCTCTGACAAGCGTTATGACTTGGGTGAGGTAGGTCGTTATCGTATCAATAAGAAACTGAATCTGACAACTGATATTAACGTAGGTGTGCTCACTAAGGAGGATATCATTGAGATTATCAAGTATCTTATTGAGTTGGTTAACTCAAAAGCTGTTGTCGATGATATTGACCACTTGAGTAACCGTCGCGTACGTACCGTAGGAGAGCAGTTGGCAAACCAGTTTGCCATCGGCTTGGCTCGTATGTCACGTACTATCCGTGAACGTATGAACGTTCGCGACAATGAGGTATTTACCCCGACCGATTTGATTAACGCAAAGACCGTGTCGTCTGTGATCAATTCGTTCTTTGGTACCAATGCCTTGTCACAGTTTATGGACCAGACCAATCCTTTGGCAGAGATTACCCATAAGCGTCGTATGTCTGCACTCGGCCCTGGTGGTCTCTCACGTGAGCGTGCTGGCTTCGAGGTTCGTGACGTACACTATACACACTATGGACGTCTTTGTCCGATTGAGACTCCTGAAGGTCCGAACATTGGTCTTATCTCATCTCTGTGTATCTATGCAAAGATTAACCATCTTGGATTCATTGAGACTCCTTATCGTAAGGTAGCCAATGCAAAGGTTGACCTTTCTCCGGAAGGTCTTGTATATCTTTCTGCTGAAGAGGAAGAGGACAAGATTATCGCTCAGGGTAATGCTCCTCTGAATGAGAGGGGCGGCTTTATCCGTAAGAAAGTAAAGGCTCGTCGTGATGCCGATTATCCTGTTGTAGACCCCGATCAAGTAGAGTTGATGGACGTGTCACCTCAGCAGATTGCTTCTATTGCAGCATCACTCATCCCATTCCTTGAGCATGATGACGCTAACCGTGCATTGATGGGTTCTAACATGATGCGTCAGGCCGTTCCTTTGATGCGTAGTGAAGCGCCTATTGTTGGTACCGGTATTGAGAAACAGTTGGCAGAAGACTCTCGTACACAGCTTGTAGCCGAGGGTGACGGTGTGGTAGAGTATGTAGATGCCGCTACTATCAAGATATTGTATGATCGTACTGAGGATGAGGAGTTCGTAAGCTTTGACTCTGCTTTGAAGGAGTACAAGGTTCCCAAGTTCCAACGTACAAACCAGAATATGACCATTGACCTTCGTCCTATCTGTGAGAAGGGTCAGCGTGTTAAGAAGGGCGATATCCTTACCGAGGGATACTCTACAGAGAATGGAGAGTTGGCATTAGGTAAGAACCTCTTGGTAGCTTACATGCCTTGGAAAGGTTATAACTATGAGGATGCTATCGTGCTCAACGAACGTGTTGTTCGTGAAGATGTCCTCACTTCTGTACACGTAGAGGAGTTTATCCTCGAGGTTCGTGAGACCAAGCGTGGTATGGAAGAGTTGACTTCTGATATCCCCAATGTGAGTGAGGATGCCACTAAGGATCTTGACGAGAACGGTATCATCCGTATTGGTGCTACTGTTGAGCCTGGTGATATCCTTATCGGTAAGATTACTCCTAAGGGAGAGTCTGATCCCTCACCTGAAGAAAAGTTGCTTCGTGCTATCTTTGGTGATAAGGCTGGTGATGTGAAGGATGCTTCGTTGAAGGCTTCTCCTTCGTTGAAGGGTGTCGTTATTGACAAGAAACTTTTCTCACGTGCTATCAAGACCCGCAGCTCTAAGTTGGCTGATAAGGCGTTGATGCCTAAGATTGATGAGGAATTTGACGAGCGTGCAGGCGAGTTCAAGAAGATTCTTGTTGACAAACTGTTAGCCTTGACTGATGGCCTTGTCTCACAGGGTGTAAAGGATTACGTAGGCGTTGAGGTTGTTGCCAAGGGTGCAAAGTTCACGAAGAAAGATCTTCAGGCTCTTGACTATTCTTCTGTTCAGCTCAGCGATTGGACAGAGGATGAGCATCGCAACGGTATGATTAGCCAGCTTATCATCAATTACCTCCGTAAGTATAAGGAACTTGATGCTGAGATAAAGCGTAAGAAGTTCGCTATTACCATTGGTGATGAGTTGCCTTCTGGTATTATGCAGATGGCTAAGGTATATATCGCCAAGAAACGTAAGATTGGTGTAGGTGACAAGATGGCTGGTCGTCACGGGAACAAAGGTATTGTATCTCGCGTAGTGCGTCAGGAGGATATGCCATTCCTTGAGGATGGTACTCCCGTGGATATCGTACTTAACCCGCTGGGTGTGCCTTCTCGTATGAACATTGGTCAGATTTTCGAGACTGTTCTCGGCCATGCAGGTCGTAAGTTGGGAGTCAAGTTTGCAACCCCGATTTTCGATGGTGCAACATTGGATGACCTTTCTGTATGGACAGACAAGGCTGGCCTCCCCCGCTATGGTAAGACTTATCTGTATGATGGTGGTACTGGTGATCGTTTCGACCAACCTGCTACTGTGGGTGTAACCTATATGCTGAAACTTGGCCATATGGTTGAAGATAAGATGCACGCCCGTTCTATCGGTCCGTACTCACTTATCACTCAGCAACCCCTTGGTGGTAAGGCCCAGTTCGGAGGTCAGCGTTTCGGAGAGATGGAGGTTTGGGCACTCGAGGCATTTGGTGCTGCTCATATCCTGCAAGAGATTCTTACCATCAAGTCTGATGACGTGGTTGGTCGTGCAAAGGCTTATGAAGCCATTGTTAAGGGTGATCCTATGCCAACACCTGGTATACCTGAGTCTCTCAATGTATTGTTACACGAGTTGCGTGGCTTAGGCTTGAGTGTTACCCTCGAATAAGACGTTTCATCTTTCAGTTAGATAATTATGGCTTTTAGAAAAGATACAAAAATAAAGAACAATTTCTCTAAGATTTCGATAGGTTTGGCATCTCCCGAAGAGATTCTGGAGAGTTCAAGTGGTGAGGTTCTGAAACCTGAGACCATTAACTATCGTACATATAAACCCGAACGTGACGGTCTCTTCTGCGAGCGCATCTTCGGTCCGGTAAAGGACTATGAGTGTCATTGCGGTAAGTACAAGCGTATCCGTTATAAAGGCATCGTATGTGACCGATGCGGCGTTGAGGTTACTGAAAAGAAGGTGCGTCGTGAGCGTATGGGCCATATCCAGTTGGTTGTGCCCGTAGCTCATATCTGGTATTTCCGTTCTTTGCCCAATAAGATTGGCTATTTGTTGGGCCTTCCTACAAAGAACTTGGATTCCATTATATACTACGAACGTTATGTTGTAATTCAGCCAGGTGCTGCGGCAGAGGAGGGTGTAGAAAAATTGCAACTCCTTGCAGAGGAGGAATATCTTGATATCCTTGATAAGTTGCCTGCCGAGAACCAATATCTTGACGATACCGATCCTAATAAGTTCATTGCCAAGATGGGTGCCGAGGCCGTGTATGACTTGCTTGCAGGGCTTGATCTTGATGCTCTCTCTTATGAATTGCGTAACCGTGCAAATAATGACTCATCGCAGCAGCGTAAGAATGATGCATTGAAGCGTCTTCAGGTTGTTGAGTCGTTCAGAGCATCAAAACATCGCAATCGTCCTGAATGGATGATTCTCCGAATTATTCCTGTGACTCCTCCTGAGTTGCGTCCTTTGGTTCCGCTCGATGGTGGTCGTTTTGCAACTTCTGACTTGAATGACCTCTATCGTCGTGTAATCATCCGCAACAACCGTCTGAAACGCCTTATTGAGATTAAGGCTCCCGAGGTGATTCTACGTAATGAAAAGCGTATGCTTCAGGAAGCTGTTGACTCATTGTTTGATAACTCTCGTAAAGCTAGTGCGGTGAAGTCTGAGGCTAATCGTCCTTTGAAATCATTGTCTGACTCTTTGAAGGGAAAACAAGGACGTTTCCGTCAAAACCTCTTGGGTAAGCGTGTGGACTATTCTGCCCGTTCGGTTATTGTCGTTGGTCCTGAGCTGAAGATGGGTGAATGTGGTCTGCCTAAGTTGATGGCTGCAGAACTTTATAAGCCGTTTATCATCCGCAAGTTGATAGAACGTGGTATTGTGAAGACGGTAAAGTCGGCAAAGAAAATCGTTGACCGTAAGGAACCTATTATATGGGATATTCTTGAGTATGTGATGAAGGGTCATCCGGTACTTCTCAACCGTGCTCCGACACTTCACCGTCTCGGTATCCAGGCATTCCAACCTAAAATGATTGAAGGTAAAGCTATCCAGTTGCATCCGTTGGCATGTACTGCGTTCAACGCCGACTTCGACGGTGACCAGATGGCTGTTCACTTGCCATTGAGCAATGAAGCAATCCTTGAAGCACAGATGCTGATGCTTCAGTCACATAACATCCTTAACCCTGCCAATGGTGCTCCTATCACCGTGCCTGCTCAGGATATGGTACTTGGCTTGTACTACATCACTAAGTTGCGCGAGGGAGCTAAGGGCCAAGGTTTGACCTTCTACGGTCCCGAAGAGGCACTTATTGCTTACAACGAGGGTAAGGTAGATATTCATGCTCCGGTGAAGGTGCTGGTTAATGATCTTGACGAGAACGGCAACATCGTGAAGATGATGCGTGAAACCTCTGTAGGTCGTGTCATCGTTAACGAAATCGTTCCCGATGAAGTTGGTTACCTCAACACCATCATCTCCAAGAAGTCTTTGCGCGATATTATCAGCGACGTTATCAAGAAGGTCGGTGTGGCTCGTGCGGCTGAGTTCCTCGATGGTATCAAGGACCTTGGTTATAAGATGGCCTTCCAGGGTGGTCTGTCGTTCAACTTGGGCGATATCATTATCCCTGAAGAAAAGGAACAGCTCGTAGCAAAGGGCAACGAAGAGATTGAGGAGATTATGAATGAGTATAATATGGGTTTCATTACCGATAATGAACGTTATAATAAGGTTATCGATGTATGGACTCACGTAAACGATGATCTTTCTCGTATTTTGATGAAGACTATTTCTACCGATGATCAGGGTTTCAACTCTGTATATATGATGCTTGACTCTGGTGCTCGTGGTAGTAAGGAGCAAATTCGTCAGCTTTCTGGTATGCGTGGTCTTATGGCTAAGCCTCAGAAGGCAGGTGCTGAAGGTGGTCAGATTATTGAGAACCCAATTCTTTCTAACTTTAAGGAAGGTCTCTCTGTGCTTGAGTACTTTATCTCTACTCACGGTGCTCGTAAGGGTTTGGCCGATACCGCTTTGAAGACTGCCGATGCTGGTTACTTGACTCGTCGTCTTGTCGACGTTTCACACGATGTCATTATCAATGAAGAGGACTGTGGTACTCTCCGTGGTTTGGTATGTACAGCATTGAAAAACAATGACGAAGTTATCGCATCACTTTCTGAACGTATTCTTGGTCGTGTTTCTGTTCACGATATTATTCACCCTACAACAGGTGAACTTCTTGTAGCTGGTGGTGAGGAAATTACCGAGGATATCGCTAAGAAGATTGAGAATTCTCCTATCGAGAGTGTTGAGATTCGTTCAGTGCTCACATGTGAATCTAAGAAGGGCGTTTGCGCTAAGTGCTATGGCCGTAACTTGGCAACCAGCCGTATGGTTGAGAAAGGCGAGGCCGTTGGTGTTATCGCAGCTCAGTCTATTGGTGAGCCTGGTACACAGCTTACTCTCCGTACCTTCCATGCTGGTGGTACAGCTTCTAATATCGCGGCTAATGCTACCATTGTAGCGAAGAACAACTGTCGCGTAGAGTTCGATGAACTTCGTACCGTTGATGCTGTAGATGAAACAGGTGAGGCAGTAAAGATTGTTGTAGGCCGTTTGGGTGAGGTACGCTTCATTGATCAGAATACAGGAATCTCTCTCTCAACACAATCATTGCCTTACGGATCTACCTTGTTTGTTGCAGACAAGACAATCGTTGAGAAAGGTACTATGATTGCTAAGTGGGACCCCTTCAACGCCGTTATCATTACTGAAGCTGCAGGTCGCGTTGAGTTTGAATCGGTTATTGAAGGTATTACATATCGTGTCGATTCCGATGAGTCAACAGGTCTTCGTGAGGTGATTATCATTGAGTCTAAGGATAAGACTAAGATACCTTCTGCTCATATCATGTCAGAGGATGGTGAGGTTCTGCGTACTTATAACCTTCCTGTGGGCGGCCACGTGGTTATCGAGGATGGGCAATTGCTAAAAGCTGGTGAAGTACTTGTGAAGATTCCTCGTGCTCAGGGTAAGGCTGGTGACATTACCGGAGGTCTTCCTCGTGTTACCGAACTTTTCGAGGCACGTAATCCGTCTAATCCTGCTGTCGTATCGGAAATCGATGGCGAGATTACTATGGGCAAGGTTAAGCGCGGTAACCGCGAGATAATTGTAACCTCTAAGACTGGTGATGTTAAGAAGTATTTGATTTCGCTTTCTAAGCAGATTCTTGTTCAGGAGAACGATTATGTTCGTGCTGGTACACCGCTCTCTGATGGTGCTATCACACCGCAGGATATTCTAGCCATTAAGGGTCCTACTGCCGTACAGGAGTACATTGTAAATGAGGTACAAGACGTTTATCGTTTGCAGGGTGTGAAGATTAACGATAAGCACTTCGAGATTATCGTACGTCAGATGATGCGCAAGGTGCAGATTGACGAACCGGGCGATACTCGCTTCCTCGAGGCTCAAGTGGTCGACAAACTCGACTTTATGGAAGAGAACGATCGTATTTGGGGTAAGAAGGTAGTAGTTGATGCTGGAGATTCCGAAAATCTCGTACCAGGTCAAATTGTTACAGCTCGTAAGCTCCGTGATGAGAATAGTGCTCTTAAGCGTCGTGATCTCAGACCCGTGCAAGTGCGCGATGCTGTGCCTGCTACATCAACACAGATTCTGCAAGGTATCACTCGTGCTGCGTTGCAGACCTCTAGCTTTATGTCTGCAGCTTCGTTCCAGGAGACGACTAAGGTGCTCAACGATGCTGCTATCAACGGCAAGAGCGACCGTCTTGAGGGTATGAAGGAGAATGTTATTTGCGGTCATCTCATTCCTGCAGGTACAGGCCAGCGTGAATTTGAGAAGATAGTTGTAGGTTCTCGTGAAGATTATGAGCGCATTGTTGCCAATCGTCGCAATGTGATTGATTTTGCAGAACCAGAAGAGTAATTTCAGTTACAATAATATGCAAAGTGAGGCATCTTGTGGGATGCCTCACTTTTTGTTTTTGGGCGCTAAGTTCTCAGAGAGTTCACCTGCGCTTCCCTTGAAAGACAGATGTTCTTGATATGCGAGAGATTTGTACACAAACAACATCTTTTCTCATCCACACAAATGGGCTTGTTGGGGTTTACGTAATGTGTTGCATAAAACAAAAGAGGCTCGCTGCCAAAGCGAACCTTCTCCTGCTCTTCGTCTTGGACTTGAACCAAGGACCCTCTGATTAACAGTCAGATGCTCTAACCAACTGAGCTAACGAAGAATATTATCTAACCCTTAAATCTTGCTCTTCGTCTTGGACTTGAACCAAGGACCCTCTGATTAACAGTCAGATGCTCTAACCAACTGAGCTAACGAAGAATGTAGTTTTGTCGTGTGTGGCCTTTCTTATGCTTTGAGGCCAACTTTATCGCTTTTGAGAGTCTTTTCTGCATCTTTTTTCAAAGAAAGTTGCTTTTTTCTCTCAATTGCGATGCAAAATTAATAGGATATTTTGAAATATACAATAACTTTGCTGAAAAAAATGCAAAAATCGAAAAATAAATAGAAATATGAAGAAAATCATTGGTATTGGCAATGCTTTGGTCGATGCATTGGCCACGTTGAAGAACGATGAGTTGTTGGGAGTATTTGGTTTGCCTAAAGGTAGTATGACACTTATTGGTGATGATGAGCAGTGTCGCATTCAAGAGCGTTTCTCTTCGTTGGATGTGCAACGTGCTACTGGCGGTTCAGCCGGAAATGCAATGTTGGCATTGGCGTGTCTTGGTGAGCATCCTGGTTTTATTGGGACCATTGGAGATGACGTTACAGGGCATTTCTTTGAGGAAAACTGTGTGCAACGTGGCATTAAGCCCCATTTGACAGTTCTTCCTCAGCAGTCTGGCATTGCCTATACGTTCATATCACCCGATGGCGAACGTACTTTTGCTACATATTTGGGGGCGGCGGCATCGCTCCATCCCGATAATCTCAGTGTGGAGCAGTTTGAGGGTTATGATTTCCTCTATGTTGAAGGCTATTTGGTGCAAAACCATTCCCTGATTCTACGTGCTGTAGAACTTGCAAAGGAGGCTGGCTTGATGGTATGTCTTGATCTAGCTAGCTATAACATTGTAGCTGCTGATCGAGACTTTTTCCATCATTTGGTGACTGAGTATGTGGATGTCGTATTTGCCAACGAAGAGGAGGCACGTGCTTTCTCTGGGATGGAGCCCGATGAAGCTCTTAAGCATCTGCATACGCTTTGTGATGTGGCTGTGGTTAAACTTGGTGCCGCCGGGTCAACAATAATGTGTTTCGGTGAGCAGGTAAGGGTCAATGCAATGCCCGTTTCTAAGGTTGTTGACACGACGGCTGCAGGCGACTTCTATGCTGCGGGTGTGATGTATGGGCTTATGCAGGGATGCTCGCTCCAGCAATGTGCAGAGCTCGGCTCACTCCTTTCGGCTCATGTGATACAGGTTGTAGGCACTAAGCTCGGTGATGATATTTGGGCTGAAATAAAGTTAAAAGTCGCTCGTATAGTTGCGGGGTAGGGGGATTGTGTGTACTTTTGTTCTCATATTTACAATTAGGATAAACTGTTAATCAAATGAAACGTTTCCGTAAGTCTTATCTTTGGGTTTTCTCTCTGCCAATAATATGTCTGCTTTTTTCAGCTTTCAAGGGTGATGACCGTAACTTTTTGCTCTCCAAACATCTTGACATATTTCATGCGGTATTCCGCGAACTTCATATGATGTATGTTGATACCATTGCGGTAGGCGAAACTGTTGATGGCGCCATTCATGCGATGCTATCCGAATTAGACCCTTATACCGTGTATTATCCCGAGGAGGAGGAAGAAGACCTACAGATGATGCTCACTGGCAAATATGCGGGTGTAGGTGCAGTTATCCGCTATCACAAGAAGCACGATAGGGTAGTGATAGTAGAGCCTTATGAAGGTATGCCTGCTTGGGAGGCAGGGCTTCAGGCAGGAGACATATTGCTTTCTATTGATGGCAAGGATCTCAAGTCATTGTCGGTGGATAAGGTGAGCGAACAATTGCGCGGTGAACCTGGAACAACGTTGCTTGTGTGTGCTAAGCGCCAAGGGGTAGCTGATAGCATAATGGAGGTAAAGCTTACGCGTGCCAATATTGCACTTCCTTCTGTGCCCTATTATACAATGTTTGTCGACAGCACCGGTTATATTATTCTCAATAGCTTCACGGAGAACTGTGCTCGTGACGTACGTCTAGCTCTTGTGGAGCTAAAGGGGAAGGGAGCGCAGCGCCTTATTCTCGACTTGCGCGGTAACGGAGGTGGTTCGCTTTCCGAGGCAGTTGATATCACAGGCCTTTTTGTCCCGAAGGGTACCACAGTAGTAACTACAAAGGGCAAGATTGCTCAAGCCTCTCAAGTTTTCAATACTCGGCGCGAACCTCTTGACACCACCATACCTCTTGTAGTGCTAGTTGACGGCCAAAGTGCTTCTGCTTCTGAGATTGTCGCTGGTGCCATACAGGACCTCGATCGCGGTATTGTTATGGGTCGTCGTACTTATGGCAAGGGATTGGTGCAGACTGTCCGTGAACTTCCCTACAATACATCCCTTAAACTCACTACGGGTAAATACTATACTCCTTCGGGCCGTTGTGTGCAGAAGATTGATTACTCCAAAAGTGCAAAGGGCGATACCTTACGGACCGACTCTATGCCGATATTCTATACCCGTACAGGGCGCCAGGTGAAGGCCGCAGGTGGTATAGAACCTGATGTAGAGATTGCAGCCGAACGTCTACCTAATATACTCTACTATCTTGCCAACAGCGATATACTATTCGATTTTGCCACCGATTACGCACATACCCATTCTGCTATACCTCCAGTGGAGCAGTTTACCATTAATGACACACTCTATGCTGATTTCCTTGCAGCAGTGAAAGCTTCTGGCTTTACCTATGACCGTCAGAGCGAAAAGGCCTTTGTTGCCCTCAAGGAGATTGCTAGTTTTGAGGGATATATGGAGGGCGCTTCTGCAGAGTTCGCAGCCCTGGAGGAGAAACTCAGCCACGATATAGACCGCGATTTCAGCTATTTCAAGAATGAGATTAAAGAGTTGCTGGCTGATGAACTTGTAAGTCGATATTACTATCAGCGTGGTGCTATCGTGCAGGCTCTTAAATCTGATAGCACGGTCATCCGTGCTGCTCGTTTATTAGTTGATGAACCCGCTTATAGGTCTATTTTGTCGTTGTAAGAATAAGGAGGGAAACTCTTGATAATTTATGCATCAATGAAACATTACTACTATTACCTCCTTATTATCCTGCTGGGGATAATGGGTTTAAGTGCTACTAGTGTAGCCCAGCAGCTGGCTTTCCCTACCGCAGAGGGCTACGGCAAATACACTATAGGAGGCCGCGGCGGTATCGTTTGCGAAGTTACCAACCTCAATGATGATGGTCCCGGAAGCTTGCGTGCGGCCATTGAGACCAAAGGCCCCCGCACCATCGTGTTTCGTGTGTCGGGCACTATCGAGTTGCAGCGTCCGCTCACCATACGCCATCCCTATGTCACCATAGCGGGGCAGACGGCTCCGGGCGACGGCATTTGTATCAAGCGCCATCCGCTCAACATTGGGGCTGACGAGGTCATCATCCGCTACATACGTGTGAGATTGGGCGATGAGAGCGGCAACGACACGGATGCCATCAGTGGACGCGGACACAAGAATATCATTCTGGATCATGTTTCGGCCAGTTGGAGCATCGACGAGACCCTCTCGATATATCAATGCGAAAATGTCACCATACAGTGGTGTATGATTACAGAGAGCCTGTTTGCCTCCAATCACGTGAAGGGCACCCACGGCTTTGGTGGGATATGGGGCAACAACTACTCTACCTATCACCACAACCTCATCGCTCACCATTCGAGCCGCAACCCTCGCTTCGCTTCGGGAGCAGGATACAATGACTACCGCAATAATGTCGTGTACAACTGGGGATACAACAGCTGCTATGGAGGAGAGAAATGGGTGAAAGGTACAGAGAACGGAAACTTCGACATCAACATGGTGGGCAACTATTACAAGCCCGGGCCCGGCACACAGCAGGGAGAGACAAGGTATCGTATAGCCAACCCCAGCATTCGGGGCGAGGAGGACTACGGCAATTGGTATATTGAAGGTAACTATGTGGAGGGCTACCCCGAAGTCTCGGCCAATAATTGGAACGGTGGCGTACAGGCCAGCCAAGAGTTGCTTGCCAAGGTGCGCCGCCATGAGCCTTGGCCCGCCATGAGCATCAGCGAGGAGAGTCCCGCTGAAGCCTACGAGAAGGTCCTTGCCCACGTTGGAGCCAGTATACCAGCACGCGATGCCGTAGACAAGCGCATCGTCGATGAGGTGCGTAACGGATATGCCACCTACGAAGGCAAGACGTATAGGGAAAAGAAAAAGTTGGTCGACCCGACAAAACGAAGTGGCATCATCGATACTCCTGCCGATGTGGGTGGATGGCCAGTATTGCACTCACTGCCCGCACCAGCCGATACTGACCACGACGGAATGCCCGACGAGTGGGAAGCGACCGAGAACCTCGACCCCAACAACCCCGAGGACCGAAACGGCACCGATGCTGAGGGGTGGACAAACTTGGAACGTTATATTAATTCGATTGGCATTATCTATAAATATGAAAAGTTAGAGGAGGATGTTTGTGCATCCCCCTCATGTCTTTTATATTTATTAGGTACTGATTATACCAAGTTGGGATTGATAGTTCCCCATTCACTTACGGGGGGGATAATTCCGAGCTCTATAATCTCGTCGCGCATCACCTGGAGGTGAGCATATGAAGCATCGAGAGCTGCAAGCTCCTCAGCTGTACCTGTCACCTCACCGAAGTGTACGCCAGTAGCGTCCATCACGGTAGGCATAGCCATCAGCACGTTCTGGTACTTTTCGTTGTTTACGTAGCAGCCTGCAGGCCATGTAAACTCAGCACCACCCATAGCGGCTTCGATCATCTTTACAGCCTGGTAAGCGGGACTCTGGAATGAAGAGCGGCCACGAAGCTTGATGATGCGTGAACCACCCTGGATGGTGTTGTGCTTAATCTCGGCCCACTTCTCCTCAGAGATCTCATACTCAGCGAGAGGCTTGCCGTCAACAGTAATCTTTGAAGCGAAAACAGCCATAGCCTCACCATGACCTCCATAGGTGCGTGCATTCTCAACCTTGTACTGAGGCACACCTACTGCCTCAGCGATAGCCTCCTGTAGGCGTGTAGAGTCGAGTGCTGCAAGTGAAGTGAGCTGGTTGGGCTTCAAACCTGAGCGGATGAGTGCTGTGAGAGCAGTTACGTCGGCAGGGTTGAAGATTACCACTACATGCTTCACGTCGGGGCAGTACTTTTTGATGTTATCACCAAACTCAGCTGCAATCTGGCAGTTGCCCTTCAGCAAATCCTCACGGGTCATACCTTCCTTGCGGGGAGCACCGCCTGAAGAGATAATGTATTTTGCGTTGGTGAAAGCCTCTTCGGGGTCGGTTGTCCAAGTGATGTTTGCACCCTCAAAAGCGCAATGCGCCATCTCCTCAGCTACACCATGTACGCCAGGTCCATAGATGTCGTATAGGCAGATATTGGGAGTAAGGTTCAACATCAGGGCTGTCTGAGCCATGTTAGAGCCGATCATACCGCCGGCACCTACAATAACGAGTTTCTCGTCAGTCAAAAACTTCATAATCTTTTTCTTTTATATGGTTAAACGAATCTAGTATGTATATTCTTGTACAAAGATACTATAAGCTGAAAGAAATGCCAAATTATTTTATGCATTTCCGTGTGCAGTTATTTTAGCGTCTGTTCCCTCCGTGTAAGAACAGGATGAAGCATAAGGTCTCTCTATGTTTTGTGTAGCGCTATATCAGTATACTTTAACCTTGGCTGCTGCGGCCTTGCATTTTTCCCGCAGTGCATTCATGTCGCTTCCATTGGGAGCGTTGCATATAACTACGCCCATGCGTCGGTTGAGTTTTGTGTAGGGCTTGCCAAATATACGAATGTCGGTGTCGGTTTCATTAACGGCTTCGTCTATTCCACAGTAACGTGGTTGGTCTTTGGAAGCAATGGGTGAGAGGATAACTGCACTGGCTCCCATGCGGTATTGCTCAATCTCTGTAATAGGCAGGCCTAAGATGGCACGTGCATGTAGCTCAAATTCGTTTAAGCATTGTGTCCCTGCAAGTGTTACCATACCGGTGTCATGTGGACGGGGCGATAGTTCGGAGAAATATACACCATTTTCGTTGCTGAGGAAGAATTCCACTCCCCAAATGCCCGCACCAGTGAGGGCTTCTGTTACTTTAGCGGCCATGGACTGTGCTTCGATGAGGTGATCGGGGCGAATAGGGGCAGGTTGGAAGCTCTCGCGATAATCGCCGTTTTTCTGTACGTGACCGATAGGTGCGCAAAAACGAGTGGCACCATTCTTCTGGGTTACTGTAAGTAAGGTGATTTCGCTGTCGAAATGTATGAACTCTTCTATGATAAGTTCTTTGATATCTCCACGGCTCCCTTCACATCCGTATTTCCAAGCCTGCTCAAGTTCGTTAGCGCTCTTTACTAGTGACTGGCCTTTGCCTGATGATGACATTAATGGTTTAACTATACAGGGAAATCCCACTTTTTCGGCAGCTTCGCATAGTTCTTCAAGCGACTTTGCATAAAAATACTTGGCTGTTTTTAGTCCCAACTCTTTGGCTGCGAGATCGCGAATTGCTTTGCGGTTCATTGTGTAGTTCACGGCTTTGGCGCTAGGCACTACTTGTATGCCCTTCTCCTCGAATCTATAGAGGCGTTCCGTACGTATGGCTTCTATTTCGGGTACAATGATGTCGGGTTGGTGTTTGGTGACTGTTGCTTCTAGCGCATCGCCGTCTAGCATGTTGAATACTTCATATTCATCGGCAACCTGCATGGCGGGAGCTCCCTCGTAGGCGTCACAAGCTATTACATACTGGCCTAATCGCTTTGCAGCGATGACAAATTCTTTTCCCAACTCGCCTGAACCGAGCAATAAAATCTTTTTAGTCATAAGTGTATATGTTTGTGATTGCGAAGATAATGTTTTTTTTTTATTGCGTAAAGATAATAATGATATATTTTGGCTAATAAAAAATGAGAGAAATCATAAAAATGACCTCTCTCTATTGGGTGGGCGTTGACGGATTCGAACCGCCGACCCTCTGCTTGTAAGGCAGATGCTCTGAACCAGCTGAGCTAAACGCCCTCAAATGTATGCACATTACTTTATATTTCAGATGAAGGATTGTATTGTTCTTGTAGTGGGCGTTGACGGATTCGAACCGCCGACCCTCTGCTTGTAAGGCAGATGCTCTGAACCAGCTGAGCTAAACGCCCCAAGACCTTCATCGTTCTAAAAGCGGTGCAAAGTTATGTTTTTTTTTTATATGTACCAAATGTTCCTTGTTTTTTTTTTATTGTGCCAGCGATTTTTTATTGTAATAATAATTATGTGTTTGAAATTCGATACAAATAACAGTTTAATTCTTGTTGTTTGATATATTGTTTTCTTTACGGGAGGTTATATTGATTCCTCTCAATGTGTTTACTTAATGATTACCAGCAAGGCACCGAAGCCATATTCACGGAACGAGGCGTCTTGACTGAGGCAGGAGCCGTACTTGCTCTTCAGTTCCTTGAGTAGTGCATTGCGTAGTACGCCTTCGCCCTTTCCGTGAATGAATACTAAGCGCTGGTTCTTCTTACCACGATACTCGTCCATCGTCTTGCGGAACACATCGAGCTGGTAGTTAAGCATATCGCCACTCGTCATGCCATTGGTATTGTCGATCAGTTCGTGGATATGGAGGTCCACCTCTACGGTGTTGTCGGCTTTCTGCTTGCGTGCAGGCCGGGGCGTATGACGGGGGCGGCTATCCTCCTTCTTTTTCTGTAGCAGAGCCTCTTTCAAGTCGTCAGCTTCCACGTACACTTGGCGTACGGGGCGGTCGTCGCGCACGATATCGTACACCAAAGCCGGCTCGTCAAAGAAGGGGCTATCGGTATTGAAGGTATGCAGTTTGTAGAACTTCACCGTATCGATGCGCAACTCTACATCCACCGCAGGCTTCTTCATATAGTTCTTCTCCTCCTTGAAGGCGATGAGCTGAAGGTTGACGCGCTCCAACTCACCCAGTTGCTCACGGCCAAACTCCTCGATGAAGAGCTTGGTGTTGGGCTCTATGATGCCTTGTGCACGCAACTTCATTCCCCCAGCCGTGGGCGAAGCATAGAGATACGAGAGGTAGTAGTTGCTATCGTTCACCAAGTATGCCTCAAAGATGGTGGTGCTGATCTGCTTGATGTCGACGGGCACAAAGGCAAGGGCGACGTTGAGTTTCTCACCTTCGCGACGCTCCATAGGGCGATAGGTCACTACTGGTTCAAAGTCATCCTCCTCGTCCCGAAGAGCGGTTACCGTCGTTTTAACTGGCTTCTTAGGCTCTTCCTTCTTGGGAGCCACCGTCTTCTTCTCGAAGTTATACTCATTGGTGTCTATCACTACGCACTCGCGGATGAGCATAGGGATGCTGAACCCGTTTTCGTCCTCTACGAGTACGATATCTTTACCTTGAAATCCTTTTACGATGCCGCCTCCGGTCTCGAAGAGGAAGCGCACTTTGTCTCCTATTTGCATATTGTTTTTGTTTAATTCAACCACAGATTACGCGGATTGCTCGGATTATTTTATATATTCCTCATTACACACTGGCTAAAATCAGTGAAATCAGTGTAACCCGTGGTTTAATTCAATCCATTATTCTCAAAAATTCCTGTTCAAAGTTGGGTGTGAGCACGCCCTTGCCTATGGCATCACGTATCTCACCGAGTGTCCAGAAGCGTCCACCGTCGAGTTCTGCGCTGGGGCGAATTTCGCCTTCATATACCGTTTTATATACGTGTACCAATTCCCGTTCACGCTCCGACTCAAAGACGTAGCGCAGCAGAAACTCGGGTGTGAAGTCCTCGATGCCCAATTCTTCGCGCACTTCGCGGCGCAGTGCATCGGCAATTTCCTCGCCGTAATCCACGTGACCACCTACGGCCGTATCCCACTTGCCGGGCTGAATATCCTTCCACAGGGGTCGTTGCTGAAGGTAGAGGCGCCCCTCGGCGTCAAACACATGCAGATGTACCACGGGATGCAGCGGCTTGCTGCCGTCGTGGCACTCGCCTCGGGTGGCCTTGCCGATTACGCGGCCTTCCTCGTCGACGAGGGGGAAGAGTTCTTGGTTATTGTCTTGCATAGTTTGTTGTTCTCTTTGAGCAGACGGCGTCTGCTCTTACTATAAATTAGGGGACGAGCAATGAACTGTCGCCATAGCTCAGGAAACGGAAGTCATGAGCAAGGGCGTAGTCGTAAATCTTGCGCCAATCGCCCTTCACAAAAGCCGATACGAGCAGCAGCAGCGTGCTCTTGGGCTGATGGAAGTTGGTGACAATGCGCCGCACGATGTGGAATGTGTAGCCCGGCGCAATCATGATCTGCGTATTGGTGTGCAAGGCTGGCAATTCGTGACGGTCGAGATAGGCGAGGATGTGCTGCAGTGCCTCCAGGGTGGTGAGGCGGTTGTTGTCCTCCTCATAGGGCATCCACTGGGTAACGCGCAGTTGCTCCTCCGTAGCATCGGGGCAGCGACTGATGAGTACTCCTATATAATATAGGCTCTCGAGTGTGCGCACCGAGGTGGTGCCCACGGCAATGGCCTCGCCATGGTGTGCTATGAGCTTCTCTATCGTGCTGCGCTCCACCACGATATACTCCGAGTGCATCTCGTGGTCGCCAATCTCAGCACTCTTCACGGGCTTAAAGGTACCTGCGCCTACATGCAGCGTCACCTCCTCACGCTCTATGCCCTTGGCATCGATAGCCTGTAGCACCCGTTCGGTAAAGTGGAGCCCGGCGGTAGGTGCCGCCACCGAACCTTTTATCTTCGAGTACACCGTCTGATAGGTTTGCTTGTCGCTCTCTTCAGTCTTTCTGTTCAGATAGGGAGGAATGGGCAGTTCGCCCACGGCCTCGAGCACCTCGGCGAAGGTCACCGTAGCATCGTCCCATGCAAAGGTGATGCGATGTCCCGTGCCCACGGCCTCGCCACGTGTAGCGGTGAGCGTCAGTGTGTGCTCGCGCACCGTAATCTCGCGGCTCAGCACGCCCTCTTTCCATTTCTTGAGGTTACCCACCAGGCAGAGCCAGCTACACTGCTTGATTTGTGCAAACATCTGCACATACTCGTTAGGCGCCAATGGCTCAAGGCAGAATACCTCGATGAGCGCTCCCGTCTCCTTGCGGAAATGGAGGCGTGCCTGTATCACTCGGGTATTGTTGAACACCATGAGTGCTCCCGATGGCAGATGTTCGGGAAGCGAGGAGAAGGTGTCTTCGCTCACCTCGCCGCCCCGATAGAGCAGCAACTTGGAGCTATCGCGCTCGGCAAGCGGAAATTTGGCTATGCGCTCATCGGGCAACGGATAGTCAAACTCGTCAATAGCGATATGTCGTGTCTGTTCGTTCATACTGCAAAATTAGCGCAAACCGAGCGTTGAAGAAAAAAAATCACAAAAATTTTCATCTTCTTGCAACTTTTCGCACCTTTGTTACGTCTAATGGATAGAACAATGAACAAAACTTAATAATAAAACACTATGAAACTACTGAAAACCGCACTCTGTGCACTGGCCCTGACGGCTGGCATAGGCGCTACAGCGCAAGTAAAGCAAACTGATGAGACACGTATCGGCGAATGGCTCATCATCGAGGAATATGAAATCAAGGACAACGATGCCACCGTATCGCGACAAACCAAGGTGCAGGTGGGCGACAAGAAGTTCTCCACACCCCGTCGCCGCATGCGAGCCCACTACCCCACCTACTACATGGGATTCAGTCGCCTGAGCAATGACCCATTCAGTATGGATTACGCCAATGGCATCAGCCAGAATCAAAGTAAATGCTGGGATTGGGGCGTGTACCTCTGCGAGCACAGCATCCCCTTCAACAAGCGCGGCACCATCGGCCTTAGCTATGCCTTCGGATTCGGGCGCAGCAGCTATAAGTTCAACGATGGCCAGTACTTTTACAACGACAATGGCCTCATCAACTATGGCATTAACCCTGCAAACACGAGCCAATACGATGAGACTTGGTTCCGCTACTGGGGCTTCCGCCTACCCATCAATCTGGAACTTCAGCACTACGTGAACGGCAAGCCCTTCTTCCTCACCTTCGGCCCCGAGATCGAGTACCGCTTCGCTCCCAAGTCATTGGGACGAATCGATGGTGGCAAGCAGCGCAACATCAGCAAGAACTATGACCTTAACCCACTCAACGTGAACCTTATGGCTCAGGTGGGCTACAACAATATCGGTTTCATGGCCAAGCTCTCGCTTATCGACATGTTCCAAAACCCCGCACGTCCCGAGCAATTGATCGGTGGTGAAGGCCTTACACCTGTCAATTGCGAAGTATATCCGCTCACTATCGGGTTCTCCATCTTCTATTAAGCAGCATCCACCCAAACGACAGAGGGGCACGCCATGCGTACCCCTCTTATTATTTGCCACTAATGGACGTTCGATTACATCATGCCGTCCATGCCGCCCATGCCGGGAGCCATGGGTGCGAGCTTGTCTTCCTTCTTCTCCACGATGACACACTCGGTGGTGAGGAACATGCCGGCGATAGAGGCGGCGTTCTCCAGTGCCACGCGGGTTACCTTGGCGGGGTCAACGACACCGGCGGCCTTCATGTGCTCGTACACATCGGTGCGGGCATTGTAGCCGAAGTCGCCTTCGCCCTCGCGTACCTTCTGTACCACTACGGCACCCTCCTTGCCTGCGTTGGAGACAATCTGACGGAGAGGCTCCTCTACGGCACGCTTGATGATCTCGATACCGGTGGTCTCGTCGGCATTGTCGCCCTTGAGGCCTTCGAGTGCATCGATGGCGCGGATGTAGGCTACACCACCACCGGGCACGATACCCTCCTCGATGGCTGCGCGGGTGGCGCAGAGTGCGTCGTCGACGCGGTCTTTCTTCTCCTTCATCTCTACCTCAGAGGCTGCGCCCACGTAGAGTACGGCTACGCCGCCTGCGAGTTTGGCCAGACGCTCCTGGAGCTTCTCCTTGTCGTAGTCGCTCTTGGTAGCGGCAATCTGTGCCTTGATCTGTGCCACGCGCTCGGCAATGGCATCCTTGCTGCCTGCACCATTAACGATGGTGGTGTTGTCCTTCGATACGGTCACCTTGTCGCAACGGCCCAGCATCTCGATGGTAGCCTGCTCGAGTGAGAGACCCTTCTCCTCGCTGATGACGATGCCTCCGGTGAGGATGGCGATGTCTTCGAGCATCTCCTTGCGGCGGTCGCCGAAGCCGGGAGCCTTCACGGCACAGATCTTGAGCTGTGCACGCAAGCGGTTCACTACGAGTGTGGTGAGTGCCTCGCTATCTACATCCTCGGCAATGACGAGGAGCGGACGGCCTGTCTGAATGGCGGGCTCGAGGATGGGAAGGAAGTCCTTGAGGTTAGAGATCTTCTTGTCGTAGATGAGGATATAGGGGTTGTCCATCACGCACTCCATCTTCTCGGTGTCGGTCACGAAGTAGGGTGACAGGTAGCCGCGGTCGAACTGCATACCCTCAACCACGCCGATAGAGGTCTCGGTGCCCTTGGCCTCCTCGATGGTGATGACACCATCCTTGGATACGCGGCGCATGGCGTCGGCGATGAGCTTACCTATTTCGGGGTCGTTGTTTGCCGAGATGGTGGCCACCTGCTCAATCTTGTCGTAGTCGCTGCCTACGGCCTCAGATTGCTCCTTGATGCTCTCTACTACCTTGGCTACGGCCTTGTCGATACCGCGCTTGAGGTCCATGGGGTTGGCACCTGCGGTGACGTTCTTGATGCCTACGTTGACGATGCTCTGTGCGAGTACGGTAGCTGTGGTGGTACCGTCACCGGCATCGTCGCCGGTCTTCGATGCTACCGACTTGACGAGCTGTGCGCCGGTGTTCATGAAGGGGTCGGCCAGCTCTACCTCCTTGGCTACGGTGACACCGTCCTTGGTGATGTGGGGAGCACCGAACTTCTTCTCGATAATCACGTTGCGGCCTTTGGGGCCGAGGGTTACTTTCACTGCGTTGGCAAGCTCGTCGACACCCTTCTTGAGTTGTTCGCGGGCTTCCATATTGAATACGATTTCTTTTGCCATGATGAGAATTTTTGAATTATGATTTTCTTTTTCTCGGAGTCCTCGGAGAGCTCAGAGAACTCTGAATAAACTGATTGATTATCCCAATACTGCCAATATATCGCTTTGGCGCATGATGAGGTATTTGTTGCCTTCGAGCTCGAGCTCGGTGCCTGCATACTTGCCGTAGAGTACGGTGTCGCCTACCTTTACTACCATCTCCTCGTCTTTGGTGCCGTTGCCTACGGCTACTACTTCGCCCTTGAGGGGTTTCTCCTTGGCGGTGTCGGGGATGATGATGCCGCCGATGGTCTTCTCTTCGGCCGGTGCGGGTACTACGAGCACGCGGTCAGCTAATGGTTTGATGTTCATTTTTTGTACGTTTGGTTTTATGGTTATTGTTCATTTTTTGTTTAGCAATGTCGCTATAGTGTAAATAACGAAAAGCGTGCCACGATTGTTTGGGGTCGTGGCAGTGTGCCAATAGATGACGGCTTGGCAAGCGACGTGTCAGTTTGTCAGTTATTCGAGCTCGAAGAGGAGTTTCTCGAGTTGCTCGGCCGTGAGCCAGCGGTGCAGTGTGCCCCGATGCGCCACGGTGATGGCTCCTGTCTCCTCTGACACGACGATGGCGATGGCATCGGTCTCTTGTGCCACGCCCAGGGCGGCACGGTGTCGCAAGCCGAGCGATTTGGGGATGTCCATGCTGTGCGATACGGGGAGCAGGCAGCCTGCGGCCACGATACGCTTTTGGCTGATGATCATGGCGCCATCGTGCAAGGGGCTGTTCTTGAAGAAGATGTTTTCGATGAGCAACTGGTTGATGGCGGCATCGATGGATTCGCCCGTCTTGATGATTTCGCCCAGTTTATCGCCTTGTTCGATGACAATCAGTGCTCCCTCCTTGCGCTTCGACATGTTCATACAGGCCATCACGATGGGCATCATCTCGGCATGGTCGGTCTTGACCTCCTTCTTGCCCGTAAACATCTCGATGATGCGCCTTACGCGGTTTTGCGAACCTATCTCGCGCAGGAATCGGCGTATCTCATCTTGAAAGAGGACGATGAGGGCCAAGGCACCTACGCTGACGAGTGTGTCCAGGATGCCGCCCAGGAGCTTCATCTGCAGTATCTGCGACACCAAGAGCCAGAGGATGATAAAAATGAAGATGCCTATGAAGAGGTTGAGCGAGCCCGACTCCTTCATCAACTTGTAGAAGTAGAAGAGCATCAGTGCTACGAGCAGGATGTCTATCAGGTCTTTTATGCTGAAACCGAGTAACATGGGGAGGGTAATTATGAGTTATGAGTTATGAATTATGAGTTGTGAGTGGGTTTCTCGGAGGGCTCGGAGGACTCGGAGAACTCAGACATAGCTTTTAGCTTTTCTGTAATCAGGATGGCTTCGTGGGCTGCCTTCACGTCGTGCACGCGGAGGATGTGTGCCCCCTTCGTCAGCGCTATGGTGTGCAGGGCGGTCGTCCCGTTGAGAGCTTCGGCGGGGTTGATATCGAGGTGCTTGTATATCATCGACTTGCGCGACACGCCTACCAGCAGCGGGCACTCCAGCAGATGCAACTCCTCGAGGTGTGCCATGAGGCGGTAGTTATCGTCGAGTGTCTTGCCAAAGCCGAATCCGGGGTCTACGATCACGTCGTTCACGCCCATGAGGTGCAGGCGGCCGATGCACTCGGCAAGGTCGTACATCAGTTCCGTCCAACGGCCCTTGTTGCAGGTGAGGACATAGGGCACTTGCAGGTCGGCCACGGTGGCAAACATCCGCTCGTCGGCCCCGCCGCCCGACACGTCATTGATGATCTGTACGCCAAACTCCCTCACGCAACGCTCGGCAATGGAGGCACGGAAGGTGTCGACCGAGAGGATGGCCTCGGGAGCCACCGTGCGTATGGCCGCAAGGGCCATGCCGAGACGGCGCATCTCCTCCTCCTCGCTCACGGGAGCAAGCCCGGGCTTGGTGGAGCAGCCCCCCACATCAATTATCGAGGCACCCTCGCGCAGCATCGTCAGGGCACGTTCGGCCACGGCATCGGCCGTATGCATCTGCGAGGCTTCGTAGAACGACTCCGTGGTAGCATTCAGTATTCCCATCACGAGCGGCCGCTCCAGCGAGAGCAGCTGTCCGCCGACGTTCAGCGTATAGGGAATAGTGGGTAACAGATACATAAAATTGACAAAATACTTACAAAATTTGGTCAACACCGCAAAGATAAGGAAAGAATTTTACAAATTGGATATAATGTTGTAACTTTATCGGCCAAAATAGATACTAATGCGACGTTATATTCTCATTCTTACCGCTCTGTGTGTAGCGTGTCTCACGAATGCTCAGAGTCTTACAACCAGCCTCGATGTCCTGTTGGGTAATGCTCTTCTTCACGCTTCCGACGCTTCGGTAGCGGTGTACGACCTTACTGCCAACCATATGCTCTATGAACATCGCTCCGACAAATTGTGTCGTCCTGCCTCTGTAGAAAAGGTGATAACTGCCGTAGCTGCCCTCCATTGTTTGGGTACCAACTACACTCTAAACACCGAACTCCGTGTTACGGGTTTCTTGGGATCCGACAGTATTTTGCATGGCGACTTATATGTTGTGGGAGGTTTCGACCCTGAGTTTACTGTTTCGGACCTTAATGCCCTTATTGCCGCCATACCCCGTGCGGGCATTCGTAGTATCACAGGTTCTGTACAGGCCGATGTCAGCATGGCCGACACTACTTATTGGGGAAGTGGTTGGTGCTGGGACGATGCACCTGCCTCCTTTCAGCCCTACTACTCACCGCTACTGCTCGAGAAAGGATGTGTGGAGGTATGCGTTACGCCCACGGTAAAGGATAGTGCAGCCACTGTCGTGTGCTTGCCTGCATCATCATGGTATGAAGTAGACAATCGTACCCGATGCCATAACGATTCGGCAGGCCCATTGCGCATCACCCGCGATTGGCAGGAAGGGAGCAATCGCATCATCATCAGGGGAAACGTAGAGCAGTCGCACACCCGAAAACTGAGTCTACAGACCTCTGACCAACATTTCTTCGCTCTCTTTACTGAACGGATGCTGCGTAGTGGCATAGGAGCCTGCACCTTTGGCTATGCTGTCTGCCCGCCCGATGCTCGCACCATCGCTTCTATCAAGCGGCCCATCAGTGAGATCATACATGAGGCCCTGAAGGAGAGCGATAATCTCAATGCCGAGGCTCTGCTTTATCATCTTGCTACCACTAGTGGGAAGTCCTATGCTACCGCAGCTGACGGAGTCACTCGGATTGACTCTCTGCTTACCTTTATACATGCATTATATGGCGAGCGTGCGACTAGAGTGCCTCCACACAAGATTGTGGATGGGAGTGGCCTCTCTAATTACAATATGATTAGCGCACGCCTTTTACTCAATGTGCTGCGCTATGCCCATAGCCAGCCTGAAATATACGCTTTTCTCACCGAGTCATTACCCCACAGTGGCACGGATGGTACTCTTAAGGGGCGTATGGCGAGTAAAACTATGCGCGGGCGTATCATCGCCAAGACGGGTAGCATGACAGGAGTAAGCGCCCTCGTTGGCTATGCCCGTGCCACCAATGGGCACACCCTTGCCTTCGTCATTATGAATCAACAGGTACTCAAGCTGTCACAGGCTCGTGCGTGGCAAGACAAGGTTTGCACTGCTATCTGTACTGTTGGTTATTAATACCTAAGTAGAGACTCAGGAATGTCATGTTATGTATTTTTAGTTGTCGTTCTTGTAGCTTTTCTCCTTAATTGTTGTTTTGAGTATGGGGCTGGGAAATATGTATAGTCTCATGTATTCCTTTATGCAAGTTGTATTGGGGAGCATATCCCAATTCCTGCTTGAGGGGTTCTATATCGCACGTCCAGTTGCGCTGGCTGAGGATGCGGAATTTGTCGCTGTTGAGTGTGAAGGTGCGATGGATGAGCCTCGACGCTGCATCACAAAGCAGCGCCGCTACTCTTCCAAGCCATAGCGGTACGGTGATGCGGCATACGAACGGGTTGCCCAACTCTTGGCGTACGATATTCCCGAAGTCGTGTGCGGTGTATACCTTGCCATCGGTGACAAAATAGGCTCGACGAGATACTCCTCGGTCAATGGCAAGGAAGACAGCCTCTACCAGATCCTTCACGTAGACAAACGTAATCTCTTGCCTGCGGTAGCCAAGTGTCAGTTCCGCGTGGTGGCGTATGCCATCGATGAGTATCTGATAATCCCTATCGCGTGGGCCGTAGACTCCTGTAGGGCGGAATATGACGTAGGGGAACTCCGGCTGCCGCAGCATATACTCCTCGGCCATACGCTTGCTGCGTCCGTAGTGGGTGTTGGGGCGAGGGGTATCGTCTTCACGGATAGGGCAGTAGGGCAGGGTTTCGCGGATAGGGCCGTAGGTGCCAAGGCTGCTCATGAAGATGAATTGCCGGGGCACCATCCCAAGCGCTGTGAGCGTATCCATGAAACGGCAGGTTCCCTCATAGTTGATGGCATAGAAGTCTTTGTGATGGAGGCATTGGGTAGCACCGGCGCAGTGGATGATTACATCCCAGCACCCCTGCTTGCGGGCGAAATCCCGTAGCTGGTTCTGCAAGGTTGTTGGATGGGTGTAGTCCAGTTCAATGAAGCGTATACGGCTATCAGTCAAGTATCTCCGACTGCTTGTGGGACGCACAGCTGCCCAGGTCTCATACCCTCGCAGCAGTGCCTTCTCCACCATATGGCTCCCGATGAAACCCGATGCACCAGTTACTAGAATCTTCATTGTTCCCAATAGCCTTGATTGATGAGGCAAATATATCGTCCTTTTCTTATCAATTAAACAATTCTCTACAAAAAAAGGTTAACGAATAGCTCGATTATCAATAATAATCGTTACTTTAGCAACACGAAACCCTAAAAAGAATTAGCATATGGGAAAATCAGCCAAGAAGACGCATCTGCGCATGACCAAGCGCATGATGTTCGACGCACTCATCGACCTCTTCCAAGAGTATTCTGACCGCTCGCTCACCTATAGCCGCATCTGGAAGGAGCTGCGCCTCACCACGCACCCACAGAAGATGCTGTGTGGCGACATCATAGGCGACCTGCTTATCGATGGCACCCTCGTGGAGACCTCCAACGGGCATTTCCGCCTCGTATTCCAGAAACGTGAGCTCACGGGCATCATCCAGCGTTCGAGCAATGGCAAGATTCTCTTTGCCCCCGATGAGGATGACGAGTCGGTATACATTGCCGAACGCCACTCGATGCATGCCCTGCATGGCGACCGTGTGCGTGTGAGCCTCTTTGCCCGTCGTCGTGGGCGTGGCATGCCCGAGGGCGAGGTGGTAGAGATCATCGAGCGGGCCAACGACACCTTCGTGGGCATCCTTAAGGTGGAACGCAATTATGCCTTCCTGCTTACCGAGAGCCGTACGCTCGACAACGACATCTTCATCCCTCGCGACAAGCTCAAGGGCGGCAAGAGCGGCGACAAGGCAGTGGTGAAGATAGTGGAATGGCCCGAGGATGCACGCAACCCCATAGGTCATGTGGTGGACATCCTTGGTCAGGCTGGTAACAATGATGTAGAGATGCACGCCATCCTTGCCGAGTTTGGACTCCCCTACAAATACCCCATTGCCGTGGAGAATGCGGCCAACCATATCAGCGACGTCATCACACCCGACGAGATAGCCCGCCGACTCGATATGCGCGATGTGCTCACCTGCACCATCGACCCCCACGATGCCAAGGACTTCGACGATGCTCTCTCCATCCGTCCCCTCGGCAAGAACCTTTGGGAGGTGGGCGTACACATTGCCGATGTCACCCATTACGTGGGCGAGAACGGCATCATCGACAAGGAAGCACAGCACCGCGCCACATCGGTATACCTTGTCGACCGCACCATCCCCATGCTGCCCGAGCGCCTGTGCAACTACATCTGTTCGCTGCGCCCCAACGAAGACAAGCTCACCTACTCCGTCATCTTCCACATCGACGACAAGGGTCGTGTCAAGTATAGCCAGATAGCCCATACCATTATTAATAGCAACCGTAGATACACCTACGAGGAGGTGCAGGCCATCATCGAGCGTCAGCAGCGCGGCACCAAAGAGGCCTTGCCGGGCGATGAATATGCCAACGAACTGATGATATTGAATGGGTTTGCCCAGCAGATGCGGGCCGCACGCTTTGCGGGCGGAGCCATCAACTTCGACCGCGTGGAGGTGCGCTTCGACATCGACGAGAAGGGACATCCCGTGAGCGTACACCTCAAGGAATCGAAGGAGGCTCACCAGCTCATCGAGGAGTTCATGCTGCTGGCCAATCGCACCGTGGCCGAGACCATCGGTAAGGTACCCGTAAAGAAGGCCAAGGTATTCCCCTACCGCATACACGACGTGCCCGATGCCGAGAAACTCGACAACCTCGCACGCCTCGCCCTGCCCTTCGGACATAAGGTGCGCACCACGGGCGACAAGGTAGACATAGCCAAGTCGTTCAACAAACTGCTGGCCGATGTCAAGGGCAAGCGCGAGCAGCACCTCATCGAGACCGTTTCGCTGCGTGCCATGCAGAAGGCTCGCTACAGCACCGACAACATCGGTCACTACGGCCTGGCGATGGACTACTACACCCACTTCACCTCGCCCATACGTCGCTATCCCGACATGATGGTACACCGTCTGCTCTCGCGTTACCTCGAAGGTGGTCGCTCGGCCTCGAAGAGCAAGTATGAAGAGTTGTGTGAGCACTCCTCGCAGATGGAGCAGCTTGCCGCCTCGGCCGAACGTGCCAGCATCAAGTACAAGCAGGTAGAGTATATGGCCGACCGCATGGGTATCGCCTACGACGCCATCATCAGCGGTGTCACTGAGTGGGGTCTCTATGCCGAGATTATCGAGAATAAGTGCGAAGGCCTCATCCCCATGCGCGACCTCGACGACGACTACTACGAGTTTGACGAACGTAACTACTGCCTCGTAGGTCGCCGCACCCATAAGCGCTACGCTTTGGGCGACACCGTCAAGGTAGAGGTAGCACGGTGTAATTTAGAGAAAAAGCAACTCGACTTTGCCTTGGTGGAGTAGATAAATACGTTTCTGTTTGTAATGATTCAATAAGTTATGTCTACTGTATTATATCCCTCGCCTATATTCGGCCCAATCAAGAGCCGGCGCTTAGGCGTATCGTTGGGTATCAATTTGTTGCCTGGTGACGGCAAGGTGTGCACATTTGATTGTGTTTATTGCGAATGTGGATTTAATGTAGAGCATCGCCCTAAGTCAAAACTACCTTCACGGCAGGAGGTAATTGAGGCATTGGAGTTGAAACTCCAGCAGATGCAGACTGAAGGAATAGTTCCTGATGTCTTAACTTTTGCTGGTAACGGTGAACCTACGGCTCACCCTGATTTTGCTGCAATCATTGATGATACCTTACATTTGCGCGATTGCTACTTCCCCAAAGCCAAGGTTAGTGTGCTTACTAATGCTACGCGTATTAATCGTAAGGAAATATTTGACGCTCTCAAGCGCGTAGATAATAATATAGTGAAGCTTGATACGGTAGATGCAGCCTATATTACTCGTATAGACAGGCCTGTAGGACGCTATGATGTGAATGAACTGATTGCTTGTATGCGAAGTTTTGGTGGTCGATGTATAGTACAGACGATGTTTATGAAGGGAGTTGATGCTGAGGGCGTTTCTGTTGACAATACTAGCCCCTTATATGTTGATCCGTGGATAGATGCGGTAGTAAGCATTGCTCCGCGTGAGGTGATGATATATACTATTGATAGAGAAACTCCTATGTCGGGACTAATGAAGGCTTCTCCTGAGGAACTTGATAGTATTGTGTCGCGTCTCATAAAGCGTGGTATAAAGGCTTCAGCTTCTTATTGATATCCTATACACCAACAAGTCTTGGGCGCTTATTCCAATTTCATGGATGAGGTGTGAAGTATCTTTCGCTCAAACACATCGCGTCGTACGATGCGGTAGTGGGGATGATAATGTTCGTTGAAGGAACGGCTGTGGTGTACCACGTAGTTGCCTTCGCTCAGCAAATGGGCTAGCTGGGCGGAATCTTCGGCAAATCCCTGAAGGGTAGGGCATACCTCCCTGACCGTTTGCTGTATGATGGCCCACTCATCGGTCCACTCGCTACTGAATGCCGGTTCTCCCTGTGCACTCTCTACAAAGGCATCGACCAAGCTATCAACCGCCACCAAGCTATCCCTAATCACCGAAAGGTTCACGCGATAGAATTGTCCGCGCCAGCCACACGGCTCGTAACGCTCACCGCCAAGCGTATCGGCAGTAGCCAGTTCGCGCAGGATATAGCGCTTGGCACCCTCACGGTCACTGACGATATGTGCCGGACCGAAGTAATCTTGAAAGCTACCTTTATAAATATCCTGCAGGGTAGCCTTGGGGTAACGGAGAAGAAAGTCCTCCACAAATTCGCGTATGGCTTCACGCTGCTGTTTCTCTTCCTTCGAGGCCTTGTTGCCACAGGCACCGAAGAGTATGATGCTTGCTACAAGAAATAGAAATAGTTTTCTCATTTTCATCCAGTTTTAGTTCCTCAGATAAGACTCATCAATGCGCCTCCAGCCAGTTTACGCCCCAGCCAAAGTCGGCGCTGAGTGGCACCTGCATCCGGTAGGCACTCTCCATGGCTTCGATGACGATGCGCTGCACCTGCTCTTTCTCCTCGGGGTAGACGCTGAAGTTGAGTTCGTCGTGCACCTGCAGTATCATCGTGGAGCGCAGTCCCTCGGCACGGAAGCGGCGGTAGATTTCTATCATGGCTATTTTGATGATGTCCGCCGCGCTGCCCTGGATGGGGGCGTTGATGGCGTTGCGCTCGGCATAGCCACGTACTACGCTGTTGTGTGAGTTGATATCGGGCAGGTAGCGCTTGCGGTGGAGGATGGTCTCTATGTAGCCCTTCTCGCGAGCCACCTGTATACTCTCGTCCATGTAGCGCTTCACGCCGCCGTAGGTCTCGAAGTAGTTTTCGATGAGCTCCTTGGCCTCGCTGCGACTTACGTTCATGCGCTCGGCAAGTCCGAATACCGATATGCCGTAGATGATGCCGAAGTTGGCCGTCTTGGCACGCGAGCGCTGCTCACGTGTCACCTCCCCGATGGGCACGTGGTATATCTTGGCTGCTGTGGCCGCATGGATGTCCTCGCCCGAGCGGAAGGCCTCGATGAGGTTTTCGTCGCCACTGAGGTGGGCCATGATGCGCAGCTCTATCTGCGAATAGTCGGCCGAGAAGAACTCGCACCCGGGCTCGGGGATGAAGGCCTTGCGTATCTCCTTGCCGTCCTCGTTGCGAATGGGGATATTCTGCAGGTTGGGGTTGCTCGAGCTGAGGCGCCCCGTGGCCGTGACGGTTTGGTTGAATGAGGTGTGTATCTTGCCCGTCGCGGGATTGATGAGGGCGGGCAGGGCATCCACATAGGTGCTCAGTAGCTTCTTCAGACCACGGTGGTCAAGGATCTTCTCCACTATGGGGTGCTTCGAGCGCAGCCCCTCGAGCACCTCCTCCGACGTGCTGTACTGGCCGCTCTTGGTCTTCTTGGCCTTCTCCACTATCTTGATGCGCTCAAAGAGCACTTCACCCACCTGCTTGGGCGAGGCGATGTTGAATGAGAAGCCTGCCAACTCATATATCTCGCGCTCTATCTGCATCAGTCGCTCGGTGAAGTAGCGTGAGGTCTCCTTCAGGGCCTCGGTGCTGATGCGTGCACCGTTGCGCTCCATATAGGCGAGCACTCGCACGAGCGGCATCTCGATGTCGTAGAACAGCTTGTCGGCACCGGCCGTCACCAGCTCCTTCTCGAGGATATGCTTCAGCTTCAGGGTCACGTCGGCATCCTCGCAGGCATAGTCGCAGATGTCGGCAGGGGCGAGGTCACGCATATTCTTCTGCCCACGTCCTCGAGGGCCTATGAGCTGCTCTATCTTGATGGTATCGTATTTCAGATAAATCTCGGCCAGGTAGTCCATGCCGTGGCTCAGCTCGGGCTGCAGCAGGTAGTGCGCCACCATGGTGTCGAACATCGGGCCGCCGAGCTCCACGCCATAGCCCTGCATGATGAGGTAGTCATACTTGATGTTCTGCCCTATCTTCAGCGCCTGCTCATCCTCAAGCACGGCACGTAACTGCTCCACGATGCCTTGTGCCTCGCTTCGCTCGGCAGGTACGGGCACATAGTAGGCCACGCCCTCCTCGATGGCAAAGCTCATGCCCACCAGTTCGGCCGTGATGGGGTCGGTACCCGTAGTCTCGGTGTCGAAGGCAAAGGCCTTGGCCAAAGCGAGTTTTTCCACCAATCCATCGAGCTTTTCTTGGGTATCCACCAAGGTGTAGGTGTGCGGTATAGTAGCGAGATTGTCGAGACTGGTATGGAAGAGATCACCTGCAGACTCTGTCGTGTCCATTGCGAAGAGATCACCTTGCACTGCACCTCCTGCTGCAGCGAAGAGGTCGCCCTGTGCTGTATCAGCCGACTTGTTTCGCGACGATGGGGCCTTCACCCCTTGGGGTGATGAGAGGGGGGCCTTCTTTCTCAGCAGCGTGCGGAACTCCAGTTCCTCAAACAATGCCTGTATCTTCTCCTCGTCGGGTGCCTCGCGCTTCAGCGCCTCCAGGTCGAGCGTGATGGGCACATCGGTCTTGATGGTAGCCAGGAAACGGCTCAGCTCTATGAGCTCCACATTCTCCTCCACCTTCTTCCTTAGCGCACCCTTCAGCTCATCGCGGCGGGCGAGCAGGGTGGGTATGTCGCCAAACTCGGCAATGAGCCTCTGTGCCGTCTTCTCTCCCACACCCGGACATCCGGGGATGTTGTCCGACGAGTCGCCCATCAGGCCCAGCAGGTCAATCACCTGCTCGGGGCGCTCTATGCCGAACTTCTCCTTCACCCGCTCTATGCCCATCACCTCAAACTCCTTGTCGCCAAACTTCGGGCGATAGATGAGCGCATTCTCCGTCACCAGCTGCCCATAGTCCTTGTCGGGCGTCATCATATAGGTCTTTATGCCCAGGGCATCGGCTTGGTGCGATAGTGTGCCTATGACGTCGTCGGCCTCGTAGCCCGGCACCTCTAGGATGGGGATGCGGTAAGCACGCAGTATGTCCTTGATGATGGGCACGCTGGCGCGTATGTCCTCGGGTGTCTCCTCGCGCTGCGCCTTGTAGGGCGCGTACATCTCATGGCGGAAGGTACCGCCCTTGGGGTCGAAGGCCACGCCTATATGTGTAGGCTGCTCCTTCCTGAGCACATCCTCCAGGGTGTTGACAAAGCCGAAGATGGCCGAGGTATTCTGCCCCTTCGAGTTGATACGCGGAGCGCGGATGAAGGCATAGTAGGCCCTGTAGATGAGGGCATAGGCATCGAGAAGAAAGAGTTTTTCCATACGTTTTATTAATAATAGGTTGTAAAAGTACGAAAAAAATACGATACAAACCGCCTTATCGCTCATTTTATAAGCAGAAAATAGAGTAGGCGGTGAGGATGCCCTGCAGCCGAGCCAACGCTGCTTGATAGCGTCCCTTACAAAGGGGAGTCTCACCCACGCTACATGAGCATGAGTGGGGTTAGGGTTAATAAATAATTTTGTTCACTGAGCAGATTTATCAGCCCACTGAGTTGGCCACCTCGGTTGACTGAGCAAATCTTTTGTTTTTAGGTTGTATCAATAACTCAAAGAGCGCTTGTTCATCGTTGACATTTAACCCCTGCGGGCGTCGACCTTCGGTTCATCGTTCAACGTTGATATTGCAAAAGTACTACATCTTTTTTTAGTCTTCCGACTTAATGCAACAGACTGCAACAGAGTTTGCGCAAGTGATTTTATTTCAGTTATATAAATTTTCTCGCAGGTGCACGGCGTGGCACTCGCAGGTGCATCGATAATCGTTTGTAGGTATACGAGTGTTCGCTCGTAGGGCATATCATCTCCTCGGATGAAGCACACAGACATTTCAACCTTTAAGTCGATATTCAGTTATTCAGATATTCAGTTATTTTATTCCGACACTAAAATAGGGAAAATAGAGGTTATAATAATATTATAAAATTTTCTTTACAGATGCAGCACATGCAAAATACTTTCTGAATAATTGAATAATTGAATACATCGGGGGTGAACGTCTGTGAGAACACCCGTTACAGGCATCCTCCATTGCAGGGAAAAATTTATAAAAGTGCTATTGTATGCTTACAAACGTTGCTTCTCGCTCTGTCTGCTTTTAAATCAACATATTTTTCTGTTAAATAAATGCTGTTTTGTTTGGACATTTCGAATAAAATGGTTTCCTTTGCATCGATATCAATAGATTTTTCTGTCAATACACACATGAAAGTAGTTGAATTATGGAGAAACTTACAAGTAAAGAAGAGGAAGTAATGGAGCTGATTTGGCAGCTTGGTCAGTGTGCGCCAAAGGATGTTTCATCGCTCTATCCCGAACCTCAACCCAGCGCAAATGCCATCGCTCAGGTATTTCAGGCGCTGGAAAAGAAAGGTTACCTGACACATGAGCCAAAGGGACGCGGATTCATCTACCGCCCTATCGTAGACAAGCAAGCCTATGGGCGAGGGCGATTGTCAAGCATCGTCAATCGTTTCTTTTCTGACTCGTACATGAGCGTGGTGTCGGCACTGGTGCAGGAAGATAAGGTCACCGAGGCAGAATTGCTGCAATATTTGGCTGACCTGAAACGCAAAAAGGACTGACGTATGGCTGCATTCATTATCTACACCATTCGGTGGGCAGTAATATTGACGTTGCTTTACTCGCTATACAGACTCTTGCTCCGGCGCGAGACGTTTCACCGTCTGAATCGTGCAGTGCTGCTGGCTATCCTCGTGGTGAGTCCGCTGCTTCCGCTCATACCATTGCATACCGCTGAGCCGACAGCAATAGATGAGGTGCTTACCAGAATTGAGGGTCCGCTGATGAGAATATCATCTGACGAGAACGTAGCAGATAGCACACTTGCATTCTCAAAGACTGGAGACGCGGCATCTGGTCTTTGGATGCGGTATTGTGCATACATATATATAATAGGTCTCACTGTTGCTCTTGCTACTTATATGTTCCGATTGCTGACCCTAATGCGTGTCATACGTCGTAGCCATTGCATATCCCATCCGATAGTTCCTGAGACTGTTCATCTCATGCTCGACATGAAGGTCAAGCAACCCAGCAGCTGGATGCACTGGATTTTCATTGGGCCTATCGACTTGAAGCAGAACGCAGAGACTGTGCTCAAACACGAATTGGCACACGTGAGAATGGGGCATTCCTGGGATGTAATTCTCTGCGACCTTACCTGCCGCTTGCTGTGGTATCTGCCTTTTGCCTGGATGCTGCGTCAAGACCTGGTCGATGTGCATGAGTATCAGGCAGACGAGGCTGTATTGCAAAGTGGTGTAACGCTGGAAGACTACGAGTTGCTGCTGGTACGTAAAGCTGCTCATACGCAGATTCTTCCCATCATGAACACCTTACGTCGTGGGGCGGTAAAGAAGCGTTTTTCCATGATGCACAGCAGTCGTTCGTCCTGCTGGTCGCGGCTTAAACTGCTGTATCTCGTCCCAGCCTTTGCTGCTTGCTTGTGGGTATCTGCCAAGGCCGAAGGATATGAGACATATCTCAACGGTAAGTACGCGATGCAAGAAGAGTTGGAGAGCATTGATCACAGCACCATCGAACATGTAGATGTACTTCATGGACAAAAGGAGGTGCAGACAAAAACGACTACAGAGCTAAAGCATGACTACTTCATCATAGCTGAACAGATGCCTCAGTTCCCTGGTGGCGATGCTGCTATGATGCAACACATATCTCGGCATATCCGTTATCCGAAAATCGCTATCGAGAGTGGTGTGGAGGGCACCGTCAGAGTGGAGTTTATTGTTGAAACTGACGGAACTATCACGAACGTAAAAGCATCGGAGCCTTCGTCCGCGTCTGGTGGAAGCAATATTATAGTGACTGCCTACCGGCAGGAGAGCAGCAATACATCCATTTCTGTTAAAGCCGAAGGGATTCGCGCCTTAAAAGAATATGCAGAAGAAATAGTCCGAGGTATGCCTCCATTTGAGCCAGGACGACAAAGTGGAAGTGCTGTCCGAACTAAAGTGATCTTGCCTATCACGTTCAAACTCAACTGACATAGTCCCAACTTATTGCCAACATTTTATTATCCGCCAACACGACGGACAGCCCTTGCTATATCCTTATAATAACCCCATAAAACATCAATAACAATGAAAAAGATTTTAGTAACAATGATGACCCTGGCGTTGACGATAGCAGCGCAGGCACAGAGAGACACTATCGGTGTGTCACAGTTTACAGCGATTTATCGCTATGAGTGTAAAACAATGGATGCTGAAGGCAAGTCTGTAACAGACTCGATGCTTATTGCAGTGCAAGTATCTAATGGCGTCACTAAAAGTTTCCCTTACGAAGAGTATGACAGGCAGAAGAAGGGGCGTTTTCGTATAGTCGATGGCTATCAAGCAGCTCATATGCACATGGGCACCTTTTTCATGAATTATCCCGAAGGACGGATAACAGCACAAGAAATGCTCTATCCTTACCGCTATCAAACGGATGAAACTCTGGATAAACAGAAGTGGGTACTGACGGATGCACAAGACAGTATCTTTGGCTATGCTTGCCAATCGGCTAAGGCTAAGTATCACGGGCTGACCTGGAATGCATACTATACAGAGGACATCCCTTCCAGCATTGGCCCGTGGAAGTTAGGAGGTCTGCCTGGCATAATCACAAAGGCAACTGATGCCAGGGGCATACATACCTTTACGCTTTGCGGATTGTTAAAGGAGGAACAGCCGATAGTGCTTGCCGAATATGTTACTTGGATTGTACCTGATGGTCGTGGCAAGTTTGTAAGTCAGCGTGTGGACTACCAAAAGCTTAAGGCCTCCAAATTCCGTGCATACAAGAAGAAGGTGTTGAGCAATAGTCGTTATCTACAGAATCCTACTTACTATGCTCCCGACCCTATGGAGACTTTTGGATATGTGGAAACAAGTTACAATTCTGCTGGTGATAATGTAAGGAGCGTAGCGGGTGTTGTCATAGTTTCTAATCCCCATCAGTATCAACCGCTGGAGCAGTGAGCGCCATCCAAGCTTGCTTGAAGATGGCCGAGACACTCGCTGTGTCTCCAGCTAAGTCCCTGTGCGAGATGCTTCGTTTCACTCAGCATGACACGAGGCGTTGGGTGAACTGCTATAATATTGTCTCCCCCCCCAAAAAAAATAGTTGTTTTCAGATTTACTTTTGGCCTTATTTTACGACCTATTTATAGAGACTATTCTATGGATCTATGAAAAAGTTATTAGCAACTATGACGGCTCTTGCGCTGACGATAGCAGTGCAGGGGCAGACGGAGACGGTGGACACGGCACAGTTCGTGGCAATGTATGACTATGAGTGCAGAACACTGAACGATGAGGATGTGCCCATCACAGATAGGATGCAGATTGTGCTTCAGGTGGGACGGACGATGACAAAGTGCATGCCGCGCTCGCAATACCGTGTGGAGGGCGAGGAGGTGGACATCGCGACAAGCTTCCAAGAAGCGTATATGCACATGCCGACGGTGTGGACGGGGTGGCCGACGGGGAAGACTACCATACGCGAGTTCATCTATCCGCTCGAGTTTGAAGGTTATGAGTCTACACCCGACATTGCGTGGACATTGCTTGACGACACGGTGACTATCAACGGTTATCATTGCCAGCAGGCTACGGCTACGCTGCGTGGCGTGGAGTGGCGTGTATGCTACACCGAAGAGATACCGTCATCGGCTGGTCCTTGGCGCCTGCGTGGCCTGCCCGGACTGATTGTAAGGGCCGAGAGCGAGGCACACACGTTCTGCATTGCAGGGTTGAAGCAGGAGCGGGTGCCCATCACGGCACCAGCGCAGAACCCCGAGGTGCAACGGATGAGATACCCCAAGCTGCTGAAGTACCGCAACGAGGTATACGGCAACCGCCAGTATGCCAAGAACCCTACTTACTATATCCCCGACCTCAATAGCACCCTCAAGGAGATAGTTGTATTTAATCGCAACAACCAACAACTCGTATTGGCCAATGGACAACCACTGCTGACGAAAGCACATGTGTATCGGCCGTTGGAATTAAAATAAAGCAAGATGAACCGATTCCTATATATAATACTATCTTTGGCACTGGCCACCCGTGCCTCGGCACAGGTGAAAGTAACCGGAAAAGTTTTAAGTTTGAGCAATAAGCCGGTGAGTGAGGTGGTCGTTAAGCTGATGGGTGGTAACAAGATACTGGCATTCGGTACCACCGATGCGCAAGGCACGTATAACCTTGAACTGGAGAGTGCGCCAACGGGAGAGGTCACCCTGGTGTTCAGCCACATCAGCTATGAGAAGGAATCGGAAAGCCTCACGCTGAAGGATAAGCTGACAAAGGTCGACATGCTGCTGACTCCGAAGAGCATCAGCCTGAAGGAGGTGATGGTGCGCCCCGACCCTTTGCGACAGATGGGCGATACGCTGAGCCATCATCTGGCTGCGTTCCTCGGCAAAGGTGACGTGACGTTGGAGGATGGCCTGAAGCGCCTGCCGGGGGTAGATGTATCGAAGAGCGGTAACATCAGCTATATGGGCAAGGCAATCTCGCAGTTCAACATCGAGGGGCTGGACCTCTTGGGTGGCAAGTACAGCCTCGCCACAAGAAACATCCCGGCCGACTATGTGACGAATGTCGAGATTGTGCGCAATCACCATAGCCGCAAGATAGACAAGGAGCTCCCGAGCAACGAGGTATCGATGAACATCAAACTGTCGCAGAAGGCAAAGTTCAAGCCCTTCGGACAGGAGGAGGTAGGTGCCGGCTATATGCAGGATGGTGAGGACGGGCTGCAAGGCTTGTTGGGCGCGACTGGCATGATGTTTACCGACAGGTTACAGACTATCGGCTCCTTGAAGGGCGGCAACTACAAGAACTTCGCATGGGCCGACATGATAGACCACTTTGGCGGGTCGGGCATCAGCACACCGGCTACCAACCTGTTTGGCGGGTTCGATGGCGGTGCCCCTCCACAAGGCGAGTACCTCTACCAACGCAACGGCATGGCAACGCTGAACACCATCTGCAAAGTGGATTCAAACACGACGTTCAAGGTGAATGCCGACTACAGCTACCACCGCGCCACACACGATATAGGGCAAAGCACCACCTATCTGTCGGGCGACGGCAGCTACATAACCGTGGGCGAAACCACCTCGCCACTCTCAACAGTGCATCTTCCCAAACTGTCGATAAACTATTTGAGAAATGCCAGCAAGGCATATCTCAATGAGCGATTCGTGCTGAAAGGTGTGTTTGAAGACGACGAAGGGGACGTAGTGGCCAACGGAGCCTTGGTAGAGCAACATCGCCGCACCACATCGTTTGAGATTGGCAACGACCTGCATTGGGCAAACAAGACTGCCAATGTCAGCGTGCCCATATCGTTTAAGCGGACACCGACATTGAGGCTCACCTTCGGGCAAGGCGGCAACGTATATGGCCAGGCGGCACAGTCGTCAACACTCTCCATGAGCGTCAGCTCATCGTTCAGGATTCCCATCGGCAAGACCTTCCGCCTGAGGCTTCCTATAGCCCTTAGTGCCATCTTCGATGATGTGGAGACCTGTCGCGTAGCTACAGGAGAGACCAATGACATTCACGGATGGGCGTTTACCCCCACGCTAAACCCGGGCTTTGAAATCCATTCCCGCAACCACCGCTTCTATCTGAATGCGGGCATCGGTGCCGCGCTGAAGGGGCTGTACTACAACAAGCTGAACTACACGAAACCTGTGCTCAATCCATCGATGAACATTACCTACACCTTCTCGGCCAACAGCAAGGTGGAGCTGTCTACGGGCTACACGACAACTATTGGCGACATGATGACGCTGCTGACAGAGCCTATGCAGACGGACTATCGCACCGTGCGCACCTCATCGGGAATCATCGGTGAGTCGAATACGTGGCGTGCATCGGGCGACTGGAAGTGGCAACTCCCCATGCAGTACTTCACGCTGCACCTCTCGGCCGGCCACAGCTCGGGCAAGCGCAACACGCTCTACTCGCAGAGCATCAGTGGTATCGACGTCAGCAGCACGGCACTGCTGCGCGACACTCGCTCCGAAAGCACAAGCCTCTCCATCACCAGCACGAAGAATTTCCCGTCACTCTACGCCAATCTCAGCGCAGGGGCCAGCTATGGTTTCGGAGGTGGAGAGCAAGCCATAGACGAGGATATCATCAAGACCCGCTCCAGCAGCTACAACATCCACGGCAAGGCATCTGTCGCCCCTGTCAAGTGGCTCGAGCTGCGCTACGACATCAATTATGGCTGCAGCGAGTCGTGCTTTGCCAATGAGAGGAACACGACGACGTCGCTCACCCACAGCAGTGCCATCCACGTGTTTCCCATCGCCGTCCTTGACCTCTCCCTGAACTACGATCATGTGCGCCGTCAGATTACTGTCGACCGCTACAAACGCATGACCCTATTCAATGCCTCGGCACAGTATAAACTCAAGCGCCTCGTCCTCCGTCTCGAGCTTGACAACTTGCTCAATCAGCGCAGCTATGCCTACACCGTCTTCGACGGCATCAACGCCTATAGCTTCGACTACGGCCTATGTGGACGCACGGCGATGCTTCGCGCAACATTCAAGTTGTAAACTCAGAAATGCTCAAATAAATTTGGCATTTCATTCGGCTTGCACTAATTTTAGTATTCGTTGCTCGAACACAGAAATTAGGCGGGGGGTCGGGAAATTGGAAGGAAAAATGAATTTTCGCTCGCCTTGCACTAATTTTGTAGAAAATAAACCAGTACTCATCGTATGGACGCAATGCAAACCATTCTACAACCCATCGAGGCCGAATTTGCCATCTTCAAGAAAATGCAGGATGACCTCGCCGTGAATCCCAATCCGCTGCTGCGTGAGATTATCCTCCACGTCAACAAGCAGCGCGGTAAGCAGATGCGTCCGATGATGGTGCTGCTCTTCGGTAAGATGTTCGGCGACATCGTGGACTCCACCTATAGTGCCGCCCTGGCACTGGAGCTCCTGCACACCGCCAGCCTCGTGCACGACGATGTGGTGGACGATAGCATGCAGCGCCGCGGACAGGCTTCGGTAAACGCCATCTATAACAACAAGCTGGCAGTGCTCGTGGGCGACTACCTGCTCTCTACTGCACTGGTCTTCACTGGCCGCTGTGGCGACAACCGCATCACCAATATCGTTGGGGCATTGGGGCAGACACTCTCCGACGGTGAGATATTCCAGATGTTCCATAGCCACGAGAAGCTGGTGTCTGAGGAGGTGTACCTTGAGATTATCCGCAAGAAGACGGCTTCGCTCTTCTCTTCTTGTGCCGAGATTGGTGCCCTCTCCGTTGGTGCATCGGCCGAGGATGTGGCCCGTGCCCGCCAGATAGGTGAATATATCGGTATCTGTTTCCAGATACGCGACGATATCTTCGACTACTACAGCAACGATGTGGGCAAGCCCACAGGCAATGATATGCGCGAAGGCAAGCTCACGCTGCCCATCATCTATGCTGTGCGCACACAGGGCGATGAGCACATACGCACCATGATAGACCGCCTCAAGGAGGGCCAGCTCTCTGACGTCGAGATCAACGAACTCATCACCTTTGCCAAGGCATGTGGCGGTATCGAGTATGCCGAGCAGACGATGCAGAAGTATCGCCAGAAGGCGCTCGCACTACTGCCCGAAAACATCGATGAAAACGTGAAAAATGCTCTCATCGCCTATATGGATGCGGTGATAAATAGAAAGAAGTAATGCGGAATTTAATACAAACCACTACCGCATAATGGAAGAAGGATTTGTTGCCCACAAAATCTCTCTCTAAACAGAATCTAAAGCTGTACTAATACTTTGGATATTGGTTGTTGCTTATGACTTTTACAGCCATACATTCCATTTCAATGAGCCACCCAGGGCGGCATACAGGAGCCAATAGGAACACTTTAGGCGTATGGGGGAAACGTTCCTCATACATTTCTTTCACAACCATATAGTCTGCTGCATCGCGTAGATATACAATCATGTGAGCCACATGGTCGTACGTGCACTCAGCCTCAGCAAGCAGTGTCTCTACATTCTCCCACATACGCAAGGCCTGCTTACGCACGTCACCAGGGTGTACTACCTCTCCCTTGTTGTTGATACTGGCTGTGCCCGAGATGAATACTTGGCGACGATCTCCATAGTCCACGTAGGTACCACGCTCGAAACTAACTCCATATTCATAGGTAGGATTCAAGTGTGTGGGCGCATAGAGATAGTGTACTTGCTCGGGCTGTATGCCATTGATAGCATAAGCGTCAAACTGCACCAATACCTCAGGGTCAGCATGACGACCAGCTATACCGGTACTTGCGATGAAATGGGTGTTTTCTGTTAAGTTTTGTGTATGAAACACCTCATTACGAGCCTTCACCACACCTGCATAGTTGACATCTACATTTTGCACGAAAATCCAAGTGCGGATGCAGTTGTCTGCAAGGCGACACCCCTGCTCGGTGAGGCGCATGATATAGTCGTTGAAGAGCAATCGCATCTGGTACTCCGACTTGGCGGCCTTGTTCCAGTTTGAGGCACTCCACAAGTGACGGTAGGCGCTGTGGCTCACCTCATAATCCCCATGTGGGAGTACGCGCGTTTGAACACCCCGCTGCAGGTATGCCCACAAAGCTATTTTTGTTCCATCCAATGGTGGCTGCTCCACAATAGAGATTGCACCATCAACACTTTCAAGGAGCAATGCCTGTAGGTGAGCTGCCTGATTGGCGGCGTCACTTAAGAAGAAGCGTTTCATCACGGCTACGGTTCCGGGCAACTCCTCGGAAACAAGTCGCGCATAAGCTGCGAGCAGATGGTCTACCTGCTCTGTATATGTCAGTCGGGGATTGGTAACGCGCAATATCGCATGATATTCGGCCACGCCATCTTCCACCTCAAACTTGAATATGTCAGTCGACACTTGTTGTTGCATTGTAATATCTATTGCGTTTTATGGGGCAAAGATACAAATAAGCAGTCGAATAAACAAGATTTAGTAAAGAAGCTTATTCATACAATCAAATAACGCTTCATTCTCAACAACGATACATCGGAGAATTCTTTTGGTTGTATTTCAGTCCACATATATAGAATATCCTCGATAGAATCGCCTGTTTCACTCCACCACCTCAATATAAAAGCTTACCGGGCGGAATCCATCGTTGCAGGATATCATCGCTGAGTGAGGATTCTTCATCCACCCGTCGTAGAAGTTGCCGCCTCCACGGGCCAGCTCCTCCACAAACGTTCGCATCGACTCCCATGCACTCTCGCAAAGTCCCTCGGGTCGCTCTCCATCTTCTGAGATGAAGCTCTGGCCCAAGCAGACATCGCAAGCATGCTCTATAGGGTTCTCGTACTGCTCCATCAGGTCGGGGTAGCACGAGCGGCGTAGGGCGGTGATTTTGACTTTTTTCATTATTATATTAAAAGAACTTAACGCTCTCGCCCACAATCTCGCTCAGCAACAGGTTGGCCAGGCGGCTAGTGCCGAGGCGGAAGAGGTGATTGCCCATCCATTCCTCACCGAGCACCTCCTTCACGATGGTATAGTACACGAGGGCGTCGTTCACACAGTTGATGCCACCTGCAGGCTTGAATCCCACCTTGCGGCCGGTCTGCTCGTAGTAGGCCTTGATGGCACGACACATCACATAGGCAGCTTCAGGTGTGGCGGCAGGCTCCTGCTTGCCAGTAGAGGTCTTGATGAAGTCAGCACCGCTATACATAGAGAGGATAGAGGCCTTCATGATGTTCTCGGCAGTCTTCAGTGCGCCTGTCTCAAGGATGGTCTTGAGGTGACGTTCACCGCAGATGGTCTTGATTTCCTCGATTTCATCGCACATTCCTTCGTAATCGCCACTGAGGAACTTGCCCACTGAGATGACGATGTCGATCTCCGTAGCGCCATCGGCCAGTGCCAAGGCTGTCTCGGCCACCTTCACCTCGGTAAAGGTCTGCGATGAGGGGAATCCTGCCGAAACGCAAGCGATGTTTACATCCTCTACTTCGAGCGACTGGCTCACGATCTTGGCAAAGCAGGGATATACGCAGATGGCAGCCACATTCTTCAGGTCGGGATACTTGTCCTCAAAGTCGTTGACGCGCTCGGTAAACTTCAGCACGCTCTCCTCGCTGTCCTCGGTCTTCAGGGTGGTGAGGTCGATGCAGTTGAAGAGGAATTTCTTTACCTCCAGCGTGTTGTTTTCGGCCACATATTTATCGATGATTTGGGCGGTTTTTGCCTTTACCTCATCGTCAGAAAGGTTTGTCTCATAAAGTGCCAACGCAGCTTCATACTTGCTGTGCTCATCGGCTTCGTGGTGGTGATGATGTTCCATAATGATTATTTAATTTTCAATTTCTCATTCTCCAAATGCCGCGTCTTGTCACGCTTGGTCTTCTTCTCTATGGTAAGGCGCCATGCTTCGGTGAGGTCTACCCCCGTTTGGTTGGCCATGCAGACGAGCACCCACAGCACATCGGCCATCTCCTCGGCCAGGTTGGGCTCTTCGCCCTCCTTGAACGACTGCTCGCCATAGGTGCGGGCAATCACACGTGCCAGTTCGCCCACCTCTTCGGTGAGGACCGCCATATTGGTCAGCTCATTGAAGTAGCGCACGCCATAGGTCCGTATCCATTCGTCGGCCTGCTGCTGCACCTCGCTCAGCGTGATGGGTTCGTTGCTCATACTATATAGGATAAGAAGATGTGCAAATTTACAGATTTTACTTTAATAATCCGCTTGGTCTCTAATAAAAAACGTTACAAGCGCACCATACACACATATCTTCTCCAGTTCTATCGGTATAGTTTGTTTACCGGAGATCTGGAATATGGTTGTAGTTATCTCCTTAACAATCTTTACAATGATTTAGTTTGTCTTATCTTGTGATGCACTCAGGGCCAGGCGTTTCACAAATACCACGAATCCGCCGGTGAGGATGAGGTTGAGTACCAAGGTGAGCACCGATATGAGGAGTATAGGTCCACCGATATGATAGCCCAGTGCGATGAAGATAACGCCCGCACCAACCTCACCACGCGTAAACATACCCACGGAGAGTGCCAATCGCTCTTTGATAGAACGGTCTTTATAGAAGAACATAGGAGCCAGTTTGCCAACATTTGATAGCAGCGATACGATCACTACATGCACAGCGATAGTGCCCCATGAAGGCATAGGCAGTGTAGCTATCATGCTCGATGTACCCTCTACAGCTGTAGCATTCATATTGATGAGCGGCATGCTCATGCCCACCAGCAGCATAAACAGGAGCGATATGCAGGTAGCTGCACGTTCATCAGATTTCGATGCTCCATGCGAATGCTTCATCACCATGCCCAACACGAAGGCGGGTAGCAGTACTTCGATGTGTACGCTTCCCTCCTCACCGAAGAGGTGTTTCGTGAGCAGATAGATGGCGTATGTTATACCATACGTGAGCACAGCATACAGTAGCAGGCTTTTCCAGTCGCTGCGCATGGTGTATGTTGCCATCTTTCTCCATCCTATCCATAGTAGGACGACTACTACAGCCAATATTACCCCCATTTGCCACTGCATGCCTATCATAGCTATTTGTAGCGGTATCATGAGCAATATGGTGTCGAGGTCATCAAAGATGGCCAGCACCTGAATCTTCTTGTATATCCAGCTGCTCTGCAGACCAATGGCTGCCAGCATGGCGAATAGGATTCCTGCCGATGTGGGTGCTGCAAATCGGCTTAGCAGCAATGTCTCTTTCCATGCCGTACCGCTTGTATGCCAATCGGCAGGCATCAGTATAAATATATAATATGTAGCTATAAAAATCCAGGGTAGAGCCGCTGCGAGCATGGCTACGAGGTAGTCTTTGGCATAGACTTTGATGTTCGACTTGTCTACCTCAAATTCTCTGCCCACATTGATCATAATAAAAGCAAGACACACGCCAAGCATTATTTCTATAACCTCGCGTGTGTGTTCATAGTTCGCGCCCAATGCACCGGGCAACAATTGCGAAAGCACTAACCCAAGCATCAGCATCGCGGAGAATGACAAAACTTTCTTCATTTAATCTTCTTCGTTTTTCTTATTCTATTAATCTATAATTATTTCCGCTTGCAAAGTTAGTGCAAGGCGAGAGAAAAACCAAAACAAGTTTTGAATTTTTCCGAGCCGCCGCCTAACTTCTGTCTACAAAGTAGGCTAAAGTTAGTGCAAACCGAGAGGAGAACAAAATAAATTCATTAATTTTTATCCCGCCGACGCTGAACCTTTAGGTCGACGCCCGTAGGGGCTGAAGTCAATGAGCGTCGGTTGCGACGAAGGAACCTTTAGGTTCCACGAGGAGTGTGACGAAGTCGCTAAATCGCAGCCTTACTTCTTTTTGCCAAAGCAAGAGAAAGTTAGCGCAAACCGAGAAAAAAGCAACAATTATATTGGATTTTCAAGGCCGTAGCCAACACTTGGGCTCGTAGATAACTCCCAAAAACGCCGATATCTCCAGTTGAAACGATTTTTATTTTTTGCCTGGCAAGGTGCAGAAGCAATTGACAAATTACAATTGACAATTCTCCGATGAAATGGGCGATTTCTGAATCCATCATCCTCTAGCTCACCCCTCCCTATGGCGAAAGTTCATAAATCGGTTGGCTTTGGCAGAAGATGCAACGAAAACGATGACGAAAACGAGAACCGCTGAGGAGTTGGCAGTAGTGGTCATTGGTTTATAATTTCCCCTTGTCCAAACTGCAGTTTTTCTTTGCCCGAACTACAGTTTGGAGCCTTGCAAACTGCAGTTTTTAACTGAAAAAATTCTTTATCATAGGTTTGAAAAAAACTTATCAAGCCTGTGATAATTTTTTTTCGCACCGTTGACAAACTTTTTTCACTATGGTGATAATTTTTTGTCAAGCCCATGATTATCCTTGATAAAACTTTGTCAATGATGCATAGAAGCGTGACAAACCGCTTTTGAGCAATGTCTTCTCCACTTATATGCTACGAGATAGGTTTGAACGATGCATCGGCAGCCTCTGCCAATATAAAGCTATGCTTTAAGATAGCTTGCTCGCTCGGCATAACTCAAATAAATTTGATTCTGCTCTCGCTACGCTGCGCCATTGCCAACCGATTTATGAACTTTCGCCAATAGAGAAGACACCAAAACTTCCGATTTCATCGAAAAAATTGTCAATTGTCAATTGCTTCTGCACCGTGCCAGGCCAAAAATAAAAATCGTTTCAACAAAAAGCAATGTAGTTGTGGGCGATTTATTAAGCCTCTATCCCATTGTTCGTGAATGTGTTCGTATCGTTTTTGTAAAAAAAATGAGGAGGTTTATATTGCATATCAATAAAAATATCTATTTTTGCATTGCCCGAGGGGAGAAATCCTTGGGTCAAGAATGCGTTTCTTGCTTTATCCCGTATATCGAAATCGCCAATTTCAAGCAGAGGGATGAGGACAATGTGACGCTCATTCTGTTTGTATATCACCGTTACAGCCCACGCTGTACCTACATGGTATATACGACAGCGTGGGGTATTTGTTTCTCAGTTCATTTCTGCGATGGCGTTTGGCGATGCCTGATATACGATGAGCGTGACAAGTCTCTGCGCTTTTCTTGTACAATTCAAGCAAACATATTTATTGACTGCTGATTTCGGGAGACTTGCAAGCAACATAACAATTAAAAGTCCATGGAAAGAAGCAGACAAATTAGCCCGTCGACAAGAAAACCTAAATCACCGTATAGAGTCGACATCAAAGGTATTGAAGCAAATGAGATACTTACAATTACTATTACTCACAAAGAAATTCCATCATTTAAAGAAATCTACATATTTGACGGAAAATCTCTTTTAGGGAAAAAATCCATTCACTTTAAATGGAATGGAAGCAATGTAATTTGGCCAAAAAGTCTCACGCCCAAATACGTAAAATAATATGACAGAAGTTCGTAGGGCACAGGATCCAATTATTGCAGAGTTTGAAGAAAATAGAAAAGGAGTAGAAGAAGGCTGTAGAGGCTGCATGACACAATTTTGGTTTGTAGTATTTTTTATACTATTTATTTTGATTTGCAGCATCTTTGCCAACATTTAATTAATACAAGTATGAATCTTAGATGTAAAAAATGCGGAAAATTTGTTGCAAAAGATGCAACAGTCTGTAAGTATTGTGGCATAGAAAATCCCATAGAAAGAACACCTCCCCAATATCATAAATGCGACACAAAGAGCGTGAAAAAGAATACATCAGAAATGAATAGCGAAAAAGTGCTCATTTGCCCTTTTTGCAACAGTTCATCATACATTCCACATGAGCTATTAAACGAGAAGCATCTGCTCTGTAATTTTTGCGGAAACACTATTACTAATCCCTTTTATGAGAAAAAGCTTTTCAGAATGTCAAAAGAGCAGATAGCAGGATTGGTTGCAGCATTGTTCTTTGCTATCATTATAGGATTATCTAGTACAAACACTGAACCCCCTATAAAACTTGAACAAGGACAAGAATGTGTCTTCACAACAAATATTATGGGCGGAATAAATGAAGAAGCAGATAATCTATATGTAAAATATGCCGTACGGGACGACACTTATGGTATTTTGGAACTACAAATGAAAGGTGTTGTGTATGGAGCATTTAAGGGAGATCCATGTATATTCATAAGAAACAAATCGCAAGGAAGAGTAGAGGTGTATCTTAAGAACAAAGGAGTGAACATTCTAGTTCCTAAAGAGTCTATTAGGCCACAATAAACACGATACGAGTTCCCTAATTCTATTTTCGTAAATCTAACGTGAGTTCGATATAAGGATTATTCTTAACATGCCTATTGTGAGCGCATTGCAAACTCCCCCTCTGTTTATAGAGGGGGTGCCTGTAGGGCGGGGGCGTTACAAGCGCAGCGCGTAGGAATAAATAAGACTAAAAATAACACTCCGCACTTTGTTTGGAACTTCTGCACTTCGGGCTCGTCCCTCTATAAACGAACGCACGCATCATCGTGAAGTGATTTTCTGCGATATTGAAACTAATAAAGAGAAGAGGGTGTGTAAAAACGACGCACCCTCTTCTTTGTGCCAGGCCAAAAATAGAACTATTTTCACCTGCCTAGGATCGATTTATTTGACGGGAATCTGAATCTCCGTGAGGTAGTCTGTCACATCCTCTTTGTTCCACGGACCATCGATGTAGCAGAAGCGTGGATTACCACTGAGCTGCATTCCTTGCTCCTCGATATGGCTCAGCATCCTTGTCATCGTCTCGGAAAAACTATCGTATGAGCCACGATGATAGCAGCAGAGCGCTTTGGGGATTTCTGCGGTTTCATAGAATCGTAGGATTTCCGTGTCGGGGTGCATCTCGCCCACTGCCTCGCAATACTCCAGGTCGATGTTCTCGTCGCAGTGCTCCGCATCGTGCTCCATCGTGAAGCAGTATTGAGGTTCAGGGCATGTACAGCCAATGCGCATCATCTCCGGCCCGATGACATTGACGCATAAAGGACCCAATTCATCGTAGTTTTTGATTACTCTGCGATAGCTTGCCACTATTCGGCTTGGGATTCGTTTGATTGTTGTTTCGTGCATAGTTTTGTTCGTTGTGGAGAGCTGCTCCAGACTTTCCAGTTGCTCCAATTGCTTCTGTAGTCTCACTATCTCGGCTCGGCATTGCTCTGCTTTTTGCCGAATCATTTCCGAGTCAGGCTTATCGTCACCCCGCTCAAAGATGTCGGCAATCTCGTCAAGTGACAGACCCATACCTTTCAGATGGATGATGCGGTATAGGCGTTGCGACTGGTCGAGGGAATATTGCCTGTAGCCAGTCCACTCGTCAACTAGCGTAGGCTTCAGCAGCCCCTTTTCTTCATAGTGCCGCAGGGTACGTACAGTGACGCGACACAGCTTGGAGAACTCTCCGATTTTTAATAATCTTTTCATTTCACTCGTGTGTAATAGTCTATTGCGCAATAAGAAGCTGTTTGGATTTTACCGCTAATAAGTTTAAGAAGATACTTTTCTGTTTATTTGAGGTCCTTTTTGGCATCTTTGTCCTCTCCGTTCTTGCAAATAGACCACTATTTGCTGCGAACCGAGAGTACAAATCTACTCAAAAAGTCTTTTCAACTAAACTAGAAATAAAATTCAAACAGCTTCTTTGTATTACACCGACAAAGTTAAATGCTTCCGTAGGGTACGAGTCAAGAGCAAACGACGCTTTTAACTTTTATTAAGAGATTGTAGGGTTCCATATCCCATAATCTCCGTATCAACGGATTGCAAGGTAATATAATACGGAAAAGATGTTCGTGAGGTTGGTTCGCTAAATCAAGTTGATTTTTTATAAGAATATCCTCCATCGGTTTGCTCACAACCAATAAAGTAGTATATTTGTAGCCTAATAGAACCAATGAGTTATGGCAAAGATTGTAAAAATGAAAAACACGGCAGTGAACGATAGTGATGAAACTATAGTTTTCAAGGAGCGTTTGAAGCAGTTACCGGAT
>JAZNYG010000028.1:0-4314 GCA_045594245.1 Bacteroidaceae bacterium | reverse complement strand
TGTTTTGTTCTATGAAACATACTCGCACCAGTGAATTCACTAGTGCGGTAATAGAGAATTCCATTAGATTTTTAGAAATGAATAATTATGTTTGTTTGACTATAATCTGAAGTTGCCAGTAAAGCACTCGCCATACTCGGTCACAATCTCTATGGTATAGCTACCTGCGCCACCATCGGAAATGCTAATTTCGCCCATTCCATCGGAGATATCCGTGGTGGAGTTCCATACCTGACCTGTGGTCTCATTCACTACATCAACGGTAATAGATGAGAACTCCGCAGAGGTGCTTATATATATAGTGCCTCCTTGATAATAAGCTGTTAACGGAACAAAAATGACACCTCTATGATCACTTCCAGTAACGGTTCCACCTGTAATAAGAGGTATATCCACTTTTACGTCTTCACCATCATCTGCCATCACTCGCACGGTGCCTATAACGAAAAGGCATACTACGGCTAAAAGCCATTGAAATGTGTGTTTCATAATCTTGTTGTTTTATTAAGTTTGTTTGCCGCAAAGATAAGGCTAATCTACAAACAAACATTAGAAAACGACAAAAGAGCGTCTGACATAGAACATATCAAACCAACTGATTATTAAACACTTAAAAACATTGTCAGACGAAGAAATCGGTTCTTCGTCAATTTAGGGGCAGCAAATCTTTCATAGTATCGTGTCATTCTGAGCGTTAGCGAAGAATCTCGCAAAGTCTCTTGCTGTATAATTCTCTGTCCCAGCGCGGGATCCTTCACTGCGCTCAGGATGACACAGCATGCGGATTTTAGAGGAATGATGGGCTATAACTTGCCCCTAAATTGACGAAGAACCAAGAAATCTGACATAAAGAAGAGGAGTATCAATAAACGAGCGCTAATTGGTTATAAATCAAGATTTTACCCCCCCTATAAGAAAAATCGACTAAACCAAGATTGTCAGACATTTTTTGCCTGACAAAACAAGAAAAAAGAAGCTGTTTGGATTTTATTTCAAGTTTAGTTGAGAGTCATTTTTTGAGTAGCTTTGTACTCTAAGTTCGTAGCAAATAGTGGTCTATTTGCAAGAAATGAGAGGGCAAAGATGCCAAAAAGGGCCTCAAATAAACTGAAAAGTTCTTCAAATACATATTAACGATAAAATCCAAACAGCTTCTAACAATGCTGACGAGTTACGATAGATTAGACAAGAAGAAATCTCTGCTCGGTGCATCAGAGGTCTTAATCTTCTTACATAGGCGCTCCTTGATTTTGTATATGGTATCGCGCTTGGTACGGGTAAACAAGCTGATGGCCTTACCCGAGAAGCGGGCATAGAAGAAGGTGAGGTAGATAAAATCTTGCTCTTTCAGATGGGGCAACTCAGCACGCAAGCGAGCCATGATATTGTCGAGGTTACGATTCACAATTGCCTCTAGCTCGATATACTTCTCTCCTCCATCGCGCAGACTATCAATCTCTGCTTTCACCTGCTCGAAAATGCGGTTCCTTATTGGTGTATCTTCCTTAGAGGATTCCAACTCATAGTAGGTTTCGCTCAGTCGGTTCAATAGCTGAAACTGTCCGCCCAATAGCTCGGCAATCTGTGTCTGCATGGTATCATCATGGGCATGCAGCTGCACACGCAATTCCTCAAGTTGAGTATGGCTCAGCTGCAATTCTTGCCTGATACGTTCCATAGCTGCTTCATTATTTGCAACGGACTCCTCCTTGTGATATAGCGTATGGCGTAGCTCATCGGCCAGTTCCATATATTCGTTCAGCTCCTCCTGCTTACGGCGGAAACAGTTGCGTATATAGATGCCCAACGCTATAGCCACCATCAATAAGACCAACGCCGCACCTCTCATCAGATAGCGCTGCTGTTGGTTGCGCAACTCCTCTACCTTCAATCGTGTCTCATAATGGTCGCGCTGGGAGGCTATCAGAGGCTGTTGTAAGGTAATGCGTACAGTAGAATCTTGCAACTCGAACAATCGTTCATGGTCATTTAGAGCTACATCAGTGCGTCCCAAAGTTTTGTTAACTTGATAGTTTTTATGCCATAGCATAGCGCTATCTTCTGCGGTAGTACTGACCTCCCATGCATAAGCCAAAGCATCTTCCGCCGTTTCCCTGTTTCCCCTAAGCGCATAATAATGGGCGACGATTCCGTAAGTAGCCGCATTTTGGGGAAGTACACCAATAGGATAGCGTATAAGAAGTGAGTCTAATGCTACAACATTTGCAGTGGCATCATACAAACGAAGCAAGGGGTCGAGCGTACTATTTATAATACTGAAATCCTTATGCGTTTCTCCCCATACCAAAACTTCATTTAACAAGGAATCTGCTTGTTCTACATTTTTCATGTTGAGATTAAACTGCCCAATATCACGTTTGGCTATATATTGCAAACGTTCTTTGCCCGCCAGTTTATAATAGTTCAATGCTTTCTCCATGCAAGTAATCCCTTGTTGATAATCATAGTCATTGCCATAGAGTACTCCCATCTGTGCATACAACAACCCCACTGGATATGGTGCATCCACCTCATCCACAAACTCCTTGGCACGCGTGTAGGCAGTCATCGCCTCATGGTTAAACTCCGCATTGGCATATACACGGCCATGGTAGTAGAAGGCCTGCAGGCGACGGAGTGCAGGACCGCGTCTGTCATAATATCGCGTAGCTATGCTGATGAGCGAGTCGTCCGCCACATCGATATAGCTTTTGTCCTGTGCCTGCACGGTAAGCAGCGCGTAGAGCGCACGACGCTCGCCCCACCGCGGCATGTCGGTAGCGGTGAGCACCGCCAGCACAGAGTCCGGCGCATCGTTCATCCGCGCCTCCAGATGCTCCAGCTCACGCATGGGAAGCGTGTTGCCACACCCCATGCAGAGGGTGGCGAGAAGGAGGGTATATATCACGGTGCGGAGCTTCATGCCACAAAAGTAGGGATTATTCGCGAATCGACAAAGGAGTTACAAAAGAATCCTTCAACGAAGCCCCGATTCCAACGGCAAAAGTTTTAATGATTTTTAAGACAAAGAGAATGTATTCTTAAATTCTGCCAACTTGAGAATCTTCGTCTGTTGATAGCATTCCAAGTCCGTTAGGTCTTTATCTCCCGATACGATATAGTCGGCAGTAATTTCCTGTGCAAAAGAGAGCAGATAGAGGTCTTTAGGGTCGCGCACACCTGTAACAACCTTCATTGTTATCTCTTCGTTGTAGCAATACGCATCAATGATATTGAACAGCTGTCTTAGTTCCTCTTCGCTCACTCGTTTGCGTATTTTGTCCCGACAGGCCACATCTGCAATCTCCTGCAGTAGCTCCCTGCAAACATACACATCAAAACGCATGTCCGTAAGAACTTTCTTGAGCAAACCATGCTGCTTGCTCAACAAGAAAGAAATCCAAATATTACAGTCCAAAATAACCTTCATAGGTCATATCGCACGGCTTTGACCTCATCCATTATCTCTTCGTCGGAGAGGGGAGACTTCGCTGGACGACCCTTGATAAAGCTATCCAAAAGATCTTCACGTGTCTGCACCTGCCAACCCATCTTGCGAACAAGTTCCTTGAAGAGTCTCCAATCGGAACTGGGAACATTGACGTAGGCGCCTTGCATTGACAAACCATTCATCATATATGTCTTCTTTTATTATTTACACATCTTCACGCAGCGAAGATAATACTTTTTCCTATAAAACACAAATCTGCATAATATTCTTTATTATCTTCGCTTTAGAATTATCAAGCCATTAACAATCATTATGGGAAAATGATTAAACGAGCTTTTGCCTTTGGGTGAGGTGATCACCACCGAGCGCAAGGCGCTGGGCATCCGTGTCGTGGACTTCTGCCGCGAGGCCCACATCAGTCGCGTAACCTACTACGAGCTGCTTAAAGGAAACACCATTCCGTGACGGTACACATCAGGCTCCTGCGCTGCATGAGGGAGTATCATACAGCGCAAGAGTCGCGTGAGTTTGAGCAGCGCTACCTCGACGCGCTACTGGAATAAGATAGTTTTCGTTTTCGTTATCGTCATCGTTGAAAAAAATTGAGTTCTCAATTTTTTTCCATTCTCCTCTCCAGCGCCTCTTTGCGCTCAATCAATTCAATTGGTACATTTTGGTACATATCGTTTAAGTTGATGATTTTTCAGTTTACATATTTTCCTCATTCCCCTCTTCAGTCCCACCGATGCCAACCATACTGTGGCAAACACGATAAAAGCCTGCACGGAAGGAACAAACAGCCCAATCGACAGATATATGTTGGCAACCAGGATATGATAGTAATAGATGTTTGCCGAATGATA
>JAZNYG010000027.1:0-16847 GCA_045594245.1 Bacteroidaceae bacterium | reverse complement strand
ATCCACAGACATGAGTCGATGGCTCCAGCCACGCTCACGGGCACATTGTCGATGTTGTACACCGTCTCGTCGATAGAGGTGTAGGCATTGAGGTCAGCACCGAACTTCACGCCGATGCCCTCGAGATACTTGATCACGCCGTTGCCGGGGAACTTCTCCGTACCGTTGAAGCACATGTGCTCCAGGAAGTGCGCCAATCCGCGCTGGTTGTCCTCCTCGAGCACCGAGCCCACCTTCTGTGCGATGTAGAAGTTGGCCTGTCCTTCGGGATAGTTGTTCTGACGGATGTAGTAAGTCAGTCCGTTGTCAAGTTTGCCCACACGAACCTTCGGGTCCATGGGGATGGGCGGCATCTGCTGGGCAAATGCCGTCACGGCACATACCACGAGCGTGGCCAATGCCATGAAATGCTTTCTTAGTTTCATTGTTTTGTTATTATTAAATAGTGTATATAATATGTCTGTTTAGACGCATCCTTACCTCAAAAAACTACACGCGTACGCAATTATTCGTACAAAATTAACACATTCGTATGAAAACACCCAAATATTAACGTATTTTGTGATTGCAAATATTGCAATCTATCTCCCCATAGGCTGTAAATTCTCTCGCATATATGGCGAAAGCCCATAAATCGGTTGGCTTGGGCAGAGAAAGAGTTGTAAATTTGCACACAAATCGCTTATCGCAATAAACGATTTCTCGCGCTACTCCCCCACCCAGCGATAGTAGTGGCTGCTCTTGGGTACCAGCGCAAGCTTGCCCTGCTCCACATAAGCCTTGAGCTTACGATAGGCCGTGCTCACCGCAAAGTGCCCTATGCGGGCCAGTTCGCGCACATGGATATCCTCGTGCGTGGCGAAGTATTCGCGCAGCGCCACCTCCAGCTCGGCCTCGGTGAGCGGCTTGCGCTCCACTCCCTCCACGCGAAACTTCACATCGGCCAGGCGCGAGGCCAGATTCTTGTCGGAACGGAAGCGGATACCACTGATGCGCACCTCCTTGCCCGTGGGCGGCGTCGTGCCCTTGTGACTGCTCAGTTCCATATTCAGCGTGCCCAGCCCTGCAAGGTCCACGCGATAGCCATGGGCGAGTGCCTCCACGATGCGCTCGCTCATAGCCTCCCATACCAACTTCACATCCGTCTCCGTAGCCGTGGTAGCATCGCAGATATCCTTGGCAAGGGAAGCCACATCCACCTTCAGCGGGTGCGACACGGTGAGCGCCATACCCTCCGCTTCGGTGCCGGCTCCACACATCAGTTTACGACTCGTAGCCTTGCAAGCCACCTCAATCCCATACATACGCTTGTGCGCTGCAGTCTTGTACTTCTTTGTCTTCATATCTATATATTGTTAAATTCTCAGTCCTATAGCCATTCTCACCCATACTAACCTCAATCCCAGCATTTTACTTCAATCACTGCAAATTACCCTCGCGGGGAGAATATATTACTCTCGCGAGAGGAATATTTTATCTTCGCGAAAAGAATAGTTTATCCTCGCGAGAGTAAATAATTCTCTTCGTGAGAGGAATATTTTTTGTTTCCATAGAACAAAGATAATGAAAAAACTTTAAAAAAATATTCTACAGGAGGTAATATATTTATCCACATTACTACGTATATCCGAGACGATTCCTTTGGGATAAATCAGCAGAAAGATGACAAACAAACTTACGGGATGTTTTGCTATTCCAATGTTTTTCGATAAATTTGCAAGCAATGACGAAGAGAGACACAGATATCGCCTATTTCCTCTCGTTCTGCATAGAGCAGTACAAGCGGCATATATCCACATCGGGAAGCGATGTGATGGCTCTCTTTATGCAATATGGTGTGGACCAATATTTGATAGATAACTTCGATATCCTCCATACGCAAAGTTCTCAGTGGCTGATGGAAGAGATTGATGAATTTATCAAACGAGCAAAGGAGGAGAGCTTATGATTCCCGAAATCACAAACAACAATGTTCACTTGCTTATTCCTGGCAAGGCTGCCCATTTTGCTCGCATCTATACCGAGCAAAATGGAGGCACTATGCTTGAGGCCCTCCGCGCATTCTACTCTTCCAAGATGTATCACGAGTTAGAAGACGAATCGACTAAACTCTGGCATCTCGGCCCCGTAGCATTGTACGAAGATTTTGAAAAAGAAAACTAAACAAACACATAATATTAACACATAAAACGAATTGCCTATGAAGTAAACCCGGACAGACGCTTTCGCGAAGGTTTGTGATAGTGAGAATATCACTTAAATAGAATTAATAATTCACAATTCAGAATTCAACAGCGGCGTCCCGTTCGTTCTTGATAAATAGATTTGGAGCTTTTGGCTCTTGTTCTCTTGATTCCGAATACCGCCAATTTTCGACACGCGAGAACAAGCAGACTGAAAGTTCACCCCGATTGGGTGTGGACTATTCATTGCTTGTTGCGTGTAAGGTCACTTGGCGGTAACCTGGAATTAAGGCGAGTAACGGATGGTTTCACGCCTTTTTTTTAGCGTCTTTCTATGTTCTTAAGACCTAGCAAAGATTTCACAAGCCTTGTTGTCTTATAGTTTCAGTACTTCGTTGAGAATAGAATTATATTTGCAGTGATTAACATTAACAAGCATCAAAATGGAAAAACAGAGTCATCAAGAAAGAGATTTTAATTTGGTTGCCAAAGTACTATTAGGCTTATCAATGATAACAACGGGTATGACAATCTTTAGCTCTATGCTGAAGTTTGGGTATATTGAATACGCAAATGTTACTGTTGCATCGCTTATCATTGAAATAGTATTGGATGTTTTGATACTTATTGCGGGATTTGCAGTTTTTCTAAAACATAGGTGGGGATTAATTGCCTTAACAGCATTATTTGTCATCAGAATGTTTGCTACCATCCCGTTAGATTCCACCATGTATTCCTATCAGCTAGGGGGCAATATGGTACATTTCTTTCGTGATTTCGGCTTGTTTGCTATTGCTATGTGTTTTAAGAAGAACGGCGTATCTGGTTGGAGGTCGATGCTTGCATCAGAGATACAAGATGCAAACTCTACAACAGAAGATTCCATTGGTGAATCTGTAGTTGAACAAAATTGTATTGAAAACACTCCTGACGATATGGGAGAGACACCGAATAGCATACAAGAAGAGGAGGTGTTAACGCAAAATACAACAAAAGATGACGAGGCAGATACAATAGAAGAACAATCTCCAATAATTACAATTCCAGCTGTTGAAAACAAGAAAGAGATTGGTACTGTAGAGACTAAGAAAGAGAACTCTCCAAAGCGAAGAATAAAAAGGGGGATAGTAGCCTTAATTGTTTTATCACTTATCTTTGTTGGAAACGGTATTGGACTTATCATTTACGTGAATTCTCATGAATGTCCTAAAGGTATAGAAGGATTCTCTAATAAGTTTAAGTATTGTTTCTCTATCCCTAATAATGAATTGTCCAAATCATATTTTGATAAATATCAAAAGGCTTCAGATGCAGGTTTGAATGATTTAAGTGTAGAGTTCTTAGAGATGGCATGGAATGCAAAAACAGATGATGTCTTCATTTTAAATAATATTGGTGATGCATACTTCTCATTGCGTCATAGAAGTCCTGATGATTCGCGAATCAAAAAATATTATAACGAATCAGAACAAGCATATTTAAGAGTGTTGGAAATATCTCCAAACAACATGAATGCTTTGCAATCGCTTTCTATCATTTATACAAACATAGGAAGTTATGAAAAAGCAAAACAAATGGCTGAACGACTTCTTTTTGAAAACCCTGAACACGATATTGCCATATCCATAATGTGTAGAATTGCTTATGAAGAGAGGGATTGGCATAATCTAGTTAAATGGGGAGAGAAACGCAATTATTTAGAGTCGAAGGAGCATAAAATAGAATGTCTATATTATTATGCGAAAGGATTATATGAAGTAGACCGTCGTTTTGAAGCAATGATGTGTTACTTGGAAGCAGAAAAAGAAGAACCATTTAGTTCATTACACCTAACGCTCCAGAAGCTAGGAAGTACACCTTGTACAATTACATCACTAGCTGTTATGAATTTTAATGGAGGAAAAATTATTAATGATGTTGGAGAAACAATATACGAAGATAATACATGTTATCTTGCCCCCGTTTTGTCAATCAAGTCAAACCGGAAAGGTAATTTTATGTTTGATATAAAATTATATGAGCAGGAAGAAGAGAGGTTATTTGACTATGAGAAGATACGCTATTATAGCAAATATAGTTGGATTCTAAGAGCCTCTTACAATTGTACAAGGGATTTATTAGGTGAAGGACAAGATAAAGTTCGTCTAAATGGATGGGGAAGCGAAACTCCAGGTACTTGGAAAAAAGGAAAATATAGATTTGAAATTTGGTGGGAAGGAGAAATGTTATACTCCAAAACATTCAATATTTATTAAATATTAGAAATGGATATAGAAGAAATGAAAAAACTATTTCTACTTGTTGTTTTTCTTGGAGTATTATTACCAATAGAATCTCAAACGGTCATTCAAATGACTGAAGATATGGGCGTCTATAAGGTGCCATGTGAGGTGAATGGGCTGAAAGTAAAAATGATTTTTGATACAGGAGCGTCTGCAGTAAGCCTCTCGCAATCTTTTGCAGAGATAATGATTGACAATGGGTGCTTGTCGTCGGCCGACTTAATTGGTGAGTCAAAGTCGTTGATAGCAGACGGCAGTATGGTGAAGCATACTAATATTATACTCCGAAGTATAAAGATAGGTGATATTACACTTAATGATGTCCAAGCAATAGTCGTAAATAACCAGTCTGCACCTTTGCTGTTTGGTCAATCGGCCATTCAAATGCTTGGCGATATTTCCATCAAAGGAGATAAACTTTACATAAATAGAGGAAAGGAAACAATCTCCGCGTCAAGTAAAAATAGTTTTGAAAAATGGGATGCAGATAACTATATATACACCAACCACACTTATGGATTTGGATGGAATCTTCCCGCTGATTTTGAATGGAAGAGAATAGAAGGGCATGAGAAGCATACTGCATTTCGAGCAGAAGGAGGCCCTTTAGCGGTGTTTGTCAATGTTCAAGTGCAGAATCAAGACGTAGACCTCTGGGCTACGTATGATAAGTTTACTTCTATGCTGGAACAAATGGATGTCTCATTGGAAAAGAAAACAGGACAACTTAACTATGAAAGGACATTTGAGAAATGTACGCTGTTTGGAAAACATGCGATAAAAACCACATTCAAAGAGTATCTCAAGGATAGTCGTCATACTGAGCCTATAGAGAATTACGCTGAGGAATATATCTTTATCAAAGATGGATATAATTATGTGGTAGCAGTAAAGCTTCCAAAAGAGGTATATGAGGAATATGACTGTCAAGAGACAATTTTAGATATATTCAAAGGATTCAGATTATCAGTAAAGCATTAAAACTATGAAACGATTAAACTTTACACTCTTTGCGACACTTGTAGCATTTATAACTCTAGCACAAACAACATCGGGCGTGTGGAACAGTGCAACGTCCACATATACGAATACTCAATATGGAATAAGGTGGAAACTTATTGAAGAATGGGATTGGGAAGCACGCCCAATCTTATCAAAAAGCACAATACTTAAAGTCAGGAACAATGATACTCGCATCCTTGTTTCTTTGGATGTACAGAGTCTTGGGAAAGAAGAGAATCAGGAAATTTGGGACTATTTGCATTTGTATGAATCAAAAGAATATTACAATATGCAGAAAGCTGAAGCACAGAAAGCGGGTATGGTGTTTCAATACTCCAAATCAATAAAAAGCCAACTCTGTGGGAAGCATGCAAACAAGATAAAAACGGATATGACAAAACATTATCCAGAGCATAATACCACGATGCATGCAGTGAAGTATATGTATCAAGTAATGTCAAATAATAAACTCTACACTCTCTGTGTGCATGGATTGTCAGTGAGAGAAGATGAATTGGAAATCTTAGAAAATCTTGTGACGAAGATTGTGGGTGGATTTAAGATAGATTAATGAAAAATATAACAATATTATAATTGAATTGTTACTATCTTTGTAAAGCATAATAATGAATCCTACATGAATAATATTGTTATTGATTCTCCTCTTTATATGGTTGCTCATAACGAGCGCATTGAAGAAAATAAGAATTACTTGTTTCACTATACCAATCCTGAAAGTTTTTTCAAGATAATTGATACGATGACATTAAAAATGTCTGAGTTCTCAAAATCAGATGATTTGAATGAAGCTAATCTCGCAAATGTAGACAGGATAAGCGATGTAAGAGTTCAGTCCCATTTGGAACATTTTATTAAAGAAAAATGCTCATATTTGAGTTTTATACATGATGGGGATGATAGAACAATACCGTTTGAGGGAGAAAATCATCCACGAATGTGGGCTCAATATGCTCAGAGAGGAAGCGGAGTTTGTTTTGCGATTGACAAAGAAAGTTTTTTGGAGATAAACACAGAGCAATTGAATGACAAGTTCTTCAAATTAGAACCAGTTGAATATAGTTATGAAAATGGTGCAGATGTTCAATTGGATATGCCATTCCTGAAAGATGATAGTGAAAATATAATAGAACAGTATTATAAAGAACTCTTCTTTAAGAAGCATATTGATTGGAAAGAGGAGAATGAAACAAGGTTGTTCGGAATCAATCTTCCAAAATTTCTATCTTTGCATGGAGCAATAAAATTTATCTGTTTAGGACCGAAGTTTATCAAAGATGACGGTTTAATGAATAGATTGTTGGATTTTCTAATTGATGACAATCATAAGTTTTATAATTATCTAACACCTTATTCGTTTGCGGATATTAATCCATATAGTTATGGATACTACTCTGATGATGCGTACATTGAGATCTATGATAGACTGAAGAAATGGGAGAAATATAAGCGATATATTGATGAACAGTTCGAGGAGGCAGAATAATTATATGTTTTGATTTATGTGGATAAAACGATTACCTGCGGATTACTACGAACAATCATCTTCTTTTTCTAATAGTTTAATGTTGTGGAGAAAAGAGAATGTGTATGTAATGGACAATCATTTATCTGCAGCATGGTGTTGGCTACAAAGCTGTAACCCTAAAAAGGAATACAATTTTATGCATATAGATACCCATTACGATATGCTCGATTGTTTTCATGATGAAGATTTGAAACCCTTACGCGATAATACTCTTATGTCATACGAGGGCTTTGAAAGTCTAAAAAGGTCGAAAGAACCAGGAAAAGGTATTGCCGTTTTTAGAAATGACAACTATATTATGGCACTATATACCATCTATCCTAATTGGTTCCATACTAATATGTTTTTGACTCAAAGAAAAGGATCGTTGTTATTTAACTGGGGACATACGCCACCCAAGATTCATAATTGGGAAGTTTGTGACATTGCGTCATATATAAGTAAATACATTTGTTCACCCAATAATAATTTAACTGAATTTGAAGACAAAGATTATAAGTTGCCCTGGATTGTAAACCTAGACATAGATTTCTTCTTTGAGAAGAACGAGCCTCACTCCCTGAGATTTTCAGATGAACAGATTCGTCATTATGCACAAGTATTGAATCGTGGAATGCAAAATATTCAAGTGCTAACAATAGCCTTAAGTCCTGATTGTATAAACTGTAAGAATATTAAAAAAGGATGGGATGATGCTTTTTATGTGCTAAAAATATTGTCAGAAGAAATTCCCAGTTTGAGTGAATTCCCCTTCCCTGAAGTATAAGACGTGACCCGATATAAACAAAAATCCACAGAAGGTTTTCGAAGAATAGGCGCAGACGTACTTCGAAGGCTTTCTGTGGAGTTATGGCCTTATCAGCCCTTATTCGTTTGCCTTTCCCTTCGGCTTTTTCGTCAAGGCGGCCGCCTTCGGACTTTTAGCTAAGGCTGCCGCCTTCGGCCGGCGACCTAAAGGTTCATTGGTTAATCAAGTTCACCACCACCTTACGAAAATCTTCAGCAAGAAGAAGCATGTGGAATTCTGCACATGTATGTGTATGGTACTATTCTTTCTTGTTGACACCCAACTCTATTATCAGCTCATCCACCAAATACTCATCGCTCATGCAGTGCATATCGGCAATGCCTTCGCTAATGAGCTCGAAGGTTTTGGAATCATAGAACATACCCAAAGCCTCCTCGTAAGAGTATCCAGCTTTTTCGGCAAACATCTGCACTATGCGGGCATATTTACGTTGTAGAATAATCTTATTGGCTACCATTGGTCAGAGTTTGATGGATTCAATAAAATGAAGATGCTTATCAAGTACCAATTGACTGGTGATGCATACCTGATGGTTGGGATGCTTGAAACGTAATTGGTCGAGGGCTTGCTCGTAGGAGTATACTCCAGAGAAGTAGAGATCGACAGTGTCGAACACCTGGTCATCGGCAATACCTCCTTCAATAATATCATATATCGTGTGGTCTTGTCCTTTACGGCATGCCGTGACATAATCGAGCCATTTACTATCGTAAGCATTGAAGATGATGCGGGAGAACTCTTGCAACTCTTCGTCCAATTCATAGATGTTCATTACGGCAGTTTCGCCTTTGCGCAAAAAACGTTGCCCATATTTTTCTGCTTGTTCGCGCAATGAAGTCAGGTAGAAACCTCGGCCAAAGTCAAGATGTTCGCGCGAATGACGCACATCGGGAATGCGAACCTCTACGTTTGATGTGTGGTATAGCCGTATCATGCCAATGCCCCTTTCTTCTTCATATAAGCAATCAAATCCTCCACGATATATTCCTTGGAGAACGAATGCAGCACATCATAGCATGGGACAATATAGTCTGATATGATGCCCGTACTCTGCAATTTGTGGTATACATCGCGAGCATTCATCTTTAAGTGGTCGGCAACGCTTCCGACGCAAAAGATGGTAAAGTTCAGTGTTTGCGAGTTCATATCAGATATGGATAATCGTTAATTCATTGCAAATATAGACTTTTTATTTGATATAACAATTGTTGGGGCTGTTTTATTGTGGAATATATTGTATCTGGATAGCTATTTATTCCTCATCCTTGTCCTCATCCTTGTCCTCTTCCCACCCAATCCCCAAGGCGATCGAAAAGAACGCAGCCACGATGCATTAGGAAAAAGCAGAACGTAAGCGAAACGAGAGTTTTTAGTTCATAAGTTTTTGAGTTTAGCAAGTCTATACTTCCGATTTCAACACCCCGTAAGCAAACCGCAGGGTTTGCCTACCAATATGCTACAAAAAATCTGTACGGGATTCCCGAGCGTTTCGTACAAGACTTAGCCAAAAAAGCATCTCAATGCACACAAAATCCACAGAATATCTCCAAAAACATGTGTGGGGCGATACTATTGATGCGTTCCCATGACACAAAGAAATCCCCCAAAGCTTGGTGAAACTTTGGGGGCGATCGTTAGATGATTGCTATTCTCCGTTAATTCTCTTGCTTATTGTCGGAGGTGAGCTTCTGGCCTTGATACTCACCGGTAAGGGTGCGCAGGAAGGCTACGATTGATGCTACCTCGGCATCATCGAGCGTCGCATCGCACTGGTAGAGTGCCATGTCGCGCACGGCTTCTTCCATGGTGGCACGGGTACCATCGTGGTAGTAGGGCCAGGTGAGCTCGATGTTGCGCAGGCCAGGTACCTTAAAGCGATGGCGGTCGCGCTCGTCCTGAGTCTGCTTGTAGCGGCCGTTGTCCTCCTCGGTAAGCTCTGTGCCGCGTGCCTCGAAGTAGTGTTGGCGCAATCCCATCAGTTCGTATGACTCGCCACCCAGGTTGGCGCCCACATGGCAGGTGGCGCAGTTGTTGGCCTTGAACAGTTCGTAGCCACGCACCTCGTCGGCGGTGAGTGCTTCGCTATTGCCCAGCAGCCATTGGTCGAACTTGGAGTTGGGGGTCACCAGCGTACGCTCGAACTCCTCAATGGCATCGGTGATGTTGGCCTCGGTGATGCCATCGGCATAGAGGGCACCGAACTCCTCCATATAGTGCTTGTCCTCAGCGAGCTTGGCAATGATTTCGTCAAACGAGGTAGAGGCCATCTCCACGGGGTTGAGGGGAGGTCCGGCAGCCTGCTCGGCAAGGGTCTTGGCACGGCCATCCCAGAACTGCACGAAGTTGTACACGGCATTGTATGTCGTGGGGGCGTTGACTCCGCCCACGTTGCCTGCTACGCCCTTTGAGTATTTCAGATTGTCCACACCGCCGGTATTGAGGCCATGGCATGTGGCACACGACACGGTGTTGTCGACCGACAGGCGTGTGTCGTGATAAAGGTCGTAGCCGAGGGCCACCTTACGCTGGTCAACGTCGGGGTTTGCCATGATGGGGCGTACGGGTTCGCCTGCACGCTCTCCGGTGAGGCCGTCATGGTAGTAGGCCATGCGGTAGTCGCGTGCCCATGCGGCAATCACAGATGCCTTCGCGTCGGTCATCTGGCTGCCCCAGTGCACGAGGTAGTACTTGGCCATGGGCATGCGCTTGTCCATTGCCACCTTTTCTATCTTGGCTACATCGACAGGGTTGAGCGTGGCACCCTCTTTCAGCTTGACCATAGCACCCTCGATGTCATAGGCACGATAGCCCTCCTCGATGTCTTTCATCACCATATCGCCTGCGACAGGGATGTGGGCATAGAACGGGACCTTGGGGTTTGCACTGTGGCAGCTGATGCAGCCACCCTTTTCCAGAATAGCCGATACACGTGCCTCGGGAGCCAACTCCCCGGATGGCACCGTAAGCATTGCACGATAGGTGATGAAGCCACCTACCAGAAGCAGCAATGCGGCAATGATCAGATACTGACCTCTTCTTTGCTTTTTCATGACTCTTTACGTTTTATTGGTTATATATATAAAGTTCCATTTTCTCCATTAATAACTATGCACACTTGTCGCTGCCGAGGGCAGGTAGTTGACGCCATACCAACACATCTGCAGTGCCAGGAACCCCAGCAGGATGATAGTGTGGTATATCCACCTGCGGGAGGTGTTCATCACGCTGGGGGCGAGATGGATGGCAATGAGGTACAATCCCCATGTGGCAGCGGCCCATGACTCCTTGGGATCCCAACTCCAATAGGCTCCCCATGCATCCTTGGCCCACAAGGCACCCGTGAGCATGCCTACCGAGAGGAAGGCCAGGCCAGCATAGAGTAGTCTCTCTATCGCCAGGTCCATATCGGTGCTCTTTCGCACCAGTGCCACCGCCGAGAGCAGTGTGGCACATCCGAGCAGGGAATAGGAGAACATATAGACAGAGACATGAGGGACAAACCACAGGCTCTGCAAGGCAGGCACCAGTGTCTGGTCATGAATCTCTGGCTTGGCGATATTGATGATGATGAATACTCCCGCAAGCACGGTGGCGAACAGCATGATCCATCGATAGTGCCAGCGCGAATAGGTAAACAGACCTGAGACAAGGATGAAGAAGGAGTACCACAAGCGCGTCTCACCCATTGTCCGCAAGGGAGGCCGCTCCAGGGTAGCCCAAAGCAGGATAATGAAGCCACCCATGGCGAGAATGGCAACCGTCATCGTGGCTATGGCCACGGTGCTGCGCTCCCTTTTCATCACCGCCCAAATGGACGCTGTGGCCGCAATCAGCATCACAATACCTGCCCACAAGGGGAATATATTCCAGCCCATTTTATTGTTTAGTGTTTAGAGTTTAGAGTCCTCCTGAGTGAAACGATGGGGCTCGCATGGTCTCACGAGAATTCTTTATAGTCCCTGCGCGGGATCCCTCGGCGCTTCCGCTTTGTCGGGATGACACTCATCGTGGTTATCGTTTTCGTTATCGTCTTTGTTAATTTTCAATTCTCAATTTTTAATTTTTAATTTTCCTCGGTCCTTGGATAAAGAGCAGCATCGCACCCGCAAGCAGCATGATGATGCCCGCTGCCGACACCCATTGCCACGGTTCGCTTACGATCTCAACGATGGCATATCGCTCTCCATGGGGTGATGTGGAAAAGCTGACAAGATATATCTTTTCGCTTATCGTCCGTGCATAGGGGTGATTGACCCTCAGTGTCACTATCGTGCCATCGACCATAATCTGTGCCTCGTAGTGGGTGGGTGTACCGTTTTCGGCCTCTTCGATGCTGAAGTCCTTCAGCTCGAGGGTATAGGGCAAGCGTCTCTCTTCGCCCTCCATGGTATAGGCTTCGTTCGAGGGATAACGCTGCACAGGAGCGCGCAGCTGCTCACGGTCGGGTGCTCCCCAAAAGCCGGCTCCGAGTGCCAGGAACAAACCGATGTGTGCCAGGCAGAAACGCCATCGTATACCCTTCCCGTTGCGCCAACCACGCATGATGACAAATTGTAGATGGCTCAGCACGAACAGGAGCGAACACACCGTGGGCCATGCCGTCGACGAAGGCTTGAGCTGCAGCCCCAGTGTAATGCCAATCGCAGCAATCAAAGCAAGAGACAGCCATGTAGCTTCGCGCGAAAGCATGAACCGAGCACAGGCATTGTGGGCTCTGCCGCGATACATCATCGCCAGCAGCATCATCCACAAGGCCAGCACCAAAACATTGAGAGGGAAACGGAATAGGCCTACAGGAAAGCTCCCGAAGCAGACCTCGACAAGAAAAGACAAAGCCACCACCACGCCTACCATGCAGACGCCTCCAAGGTGCTGAAATCTGTTGTTCTTTGTCAATGTCTTCATAATTCGTGATAAAGGTAGTTATTTTTTTGAAATATCATTATACTAATATGTAAAAACGCTACCTCACCACCATCTTCCTACCGTTCACGATGTAGAGGCCACGGGGCAGCTCTTCCACTGAGCTGGCATCAATCCGTTGTCCTTGAAGGTTGTAGATGCCCATCGTTGTATGCTCTGCAAGCTCCGTCTCTTCGATGCCGACAGTGCTGCGCATGATGGCCAGCTTGGTAATGAACACGTTGGTGCCGGACTTTGAGCGGGCTATCTTGAACGACTGGCTTCCAGCTCCTTCGCCCACGGTGTAGGTGTTCGTGTTGGGCTGCTGCCCATAGTCGGGGTGGATATTGTTCCACACCACATCATCGCCCTCGTCGATGGCATGTCCGTTGTCGAAGAGGAGGTATAGGGTGCCGTTGGCATTGGTGTCCTTGTTGCGATAGGCCGTAATCTCCAGCTGGTCGCTTGCCTGCAGGGGTTGGTCGAGGGTGATGAGCAGGTAGTCGGTGCCGATGTTGGCCTTCTTGGCATTGACACTCAGCGTGTAGTAGCCCGCATTCTCGTAGTTGACGCGGCCTTCGCTCGCTCCATGTCCGCTGGCCACTCCGCCCTTCTCTTCCGGGGTGCCGTTAACGCTCTGCCACTGGTAGCATGCATCCTTCGGAGTCTCCACCTCCTCATCCTTGTCGTCTGCCTCCAGCTTACTGATGGTCAGTGGGCTGTTCAGCGTGGGGCCTGCGCCGTTTTCGGCCGAGGTCAGCACTGCAGGCACCTCCATGACGTCGTAGGCCGTGTAGCTGTAGGGAATGCGGACGGAGCCCACATTGGCCGGCTGAGAGAAGGACTCCGTGTAGTGGTTGTTCTTGAACACGTAGGCCTTGGCGCCACTCTGCGAGAAGATTTTCTTCACTCCCTTCTCGAAGTAGTTACCCTCGATGAGGAACTCCGAGTTCTTGCGCGGGTTCACCGAGCTGCCGCAGCCGGGGCAGTTGTAGTAGTTGTTGAGCAGGTGGATGGTGCCGAAGCGGGCCATGGGCATACGTCCCTCACACTTGTTGCCCCATATGTTGTTGGCATAAGTGATGTTCAGGTTGTTCTCGCCCTGCTTGTTGGCATCGTCGCTGCCTCCCACGAGATTGCTCACCTTGTGGTCATAGGAGCGGGCGGTGTAGTCGAACACACACCAGCTGATGGTGACGAAGTCGGCCTTCACCGTCACATCCAGGTTGCCGTCCATGCCATCCGTGAAGCGGCAATGGTCAATCCAGATGTGATGAGCACCGTCGCGAACCGACATCAGGTCGTACCCGCCCACATCGATGGAGCCGGGCCCTACGAAATGGATGTTGCGGATGATGATGTTGCTCTTGCCGGAGATGTTGAAGATGCCCGACTGGCGATATGCCTCGCTGCTGTCGCCCAAGTAGTCGATGAGCAACTGGCGTACCTTCGTCTCGCGTGCTTCGCCCACCGTCGCGCCATTGGACAGCGTGCCTCCCGTGCCACTCGATGTGGACAGGCTGTTCACGTTGTTGTCGTCCATCAGCTTGCGGATGTCGTCGCTCACGTAGAACTTCGTGCCGATGCGTGCATCGTTGATACCCACAACCGTGCGGTTCGAGGCACTGAAGTTGATGTATCTCGACACCACGAAGTCGCCTGCCGAACCATCGAGCACCACCACGGGGTACTTCGCTATGGCACTGTTCAGCGCATTGTAGTCGTCTCCGCCCGAGGCCTTCAGGGTGATGCTGTTGCCTTCGCCTCCGCCCGTAAGCTCATAGTCGCCAGCCGTGGTCAGACTCTTGCAGGTGGCCCATCCCATCGGGGCATTCATGTCATACTCCGACAGCTCGGCATCCTGTGCCAGCACGGTGTGCACACTCATCGCTGCCACCATGGCGAGCAATAACATATAGAAACGGTTGATGGTATTCATTGGGGCAATTGATTGTGGTTACCATTAATTATCAGTGTGCGAAGTTACTAAAAGATTTTTTACGAAAGGCAACTTGGAGAAAAAAAAGAACCTCGATAACCTCGTTCACTCCGCGTTGATGACATTGGGATGCAAAAACAATGTTATCAAAGATATTGGTGTCCGACTAATCTTTTTTAAGGGGCGATGCTTTATAAAGTGTGCTCTGATGAGAACATGAATCGCCTTTTCTTGTTTACTAGGTGTATTTATTCCGTTCCATGGACGTTTATATAAATGCAGAGAGGGCGGCCATGGCCGTCCTCTCAACTATATGTCTATATTATCGGTGCGCTGATTAGCGTACGAAGTTCTCTACCTTCAGGTCGGTAACCTTGCTCTTGAAGTTGCCTGCCTGCTCGAGGGGGAAGCAGAGGGTGGATACGTAGTCGTACGATACCTTGTCTGATGCCCAGCGCTTGGCACGCTTGAGCTCGTCCTTTAGCTTGCCGTCTACATAGAGGCGGGTGGCGGTGTTGGTGCACTCGATGCGGATGTTGACCTGCTTGCCCTTCTCAACGAAGTAGTTGAAGGTGTTGAGGTAGCCGTCGCGGACGAAGCCCATGCGGCCGTCGGTGGGGCTGGCAAGGTAGAAGTCGGTGATGCCGTTACTCAGGAGCTTGGTGCCGGGCTGCTCCTTGGCGCCATTGAGGCTGAACGATACGCTGTAGCCGTAGCCTGCCTTGGCGTGGGGGTAGCGCTTGCCGGGCTTCACCTCGGGGATGGTGTACACTACGCTACCAGGTTCGCCCTTGAAGGTGCCCAGGTCGTTCACGCCTGGAGCCTCGGCAAGCAGGGTGCGCTTGTGGTTGAACTCCTCAAAGGGGACGGTCTTGTAGGTGGGGCTCCAGGTAGAGGCTGCTATAACCTGCATACCGGGGTAGCTGCGGTGGTGGATGTCCTCAACAGAGATACCGTTGCCTACCACGTCGTTCCATACGGCATACATGCCGCCACGGATGACGGGGTCCTTGTCGTCGAACTTCTGGTTGCCGATCTGTGCGGGGCTCCACGAATTGTACAGGTAGGGGAGGTTGAGGTAATCATAGTAGTAGCCTGCGGCGGGCACGATGTAGACGGCTCCGTCGGGGATGCTGACGAGCTCGTAACCCAAGGCCTTCATGTCGGCAGGGTTGGCATAGCCGTTGTACCAGCAGTTCATGATGACGTTCTCGGACTTCACGGGAGTGTCGCCCTTGGCGTGGGTGAGGGCACCCCATACCATCGCCTGCTTGCCGAACGACTCGACGAAGCGGATGTAGCGGTCGGTGAGGTAGCGGAACTTCTCTACCACGGCCTTCTCGGCATTGGAGTACTCGTCGGTACCGATGTTGACCTGCTTGCCTACAAACACGGGATCCTCACCCTCGAGGTACTCGGTGAAGAGTGAGTCGAGGAAGGGGTAGAGGTTTTCGTTGAAGAGGTCGAGGTGGTCCATGCCGTACTTCTCGGAGCCGAACTCCTTGCGGTAGTGGGCGAAGGCGAGCGAGTGGGCGGGGATGTCAATTTCGGGGATGATGTTCACGCCCATCTTGGCGGCATCTTTCTGGAACTGACGGAACTCGTCCTTGCCGTAGCTGCCGTCCTTGGCGGTGAGCTCGGGGAAGAGCTCGCTCTCGAGGCGGAAGGCGGCGTAGGTCTTGTCCCAGTCATTACCAAAGTATTGCTTGAAACCGTTGTCGTTGAGGTGCACCTGGATGGTGTTCATCTTGTAGTAGGCCATGGCCTTGGTGAAGGTCTTGAGGTAGTCCATGGGGATGAACTTGCGGGCGCAGTCGAGAAGAAGGCCGCGCAGGGCGTAGTCGGGCCAGTCGCGGATGGTACCCTTGGGCAGGTGTGTGCCATCGTACTGCTCAAGAATCTGCAGCAGGGTGCGTGTAGCCCAATAGGCTCCGGTGGGGGTGTTGGCCTCGATGGCTATGCAGTCGTCAATCTTGATGCTGTAACCCTCGTCGCCCAGTTCCTTGTCGTCGGTGAGGGCCATGATGATAGTCCCCTTGGGAGCCTTGCTGGCGTTCTTGGTCTTCATTGCCTTGCCGAAGAGCAGGCCATAGTCCTCGGCCATAGCCTCGGCTGCATCGGCGAGCTCGGCATTGACATATATCACCTTGGTGCTGGGGCTGATGGCTACCATACCATCGGCACC
>JAZNYG010000026.1:0-8152 GCA_045594245.1 Bacteroidaceae bacterium | reverse complement strand
CTGAAAGTCGGCTTGTTTCAAGCCCGACACATTGTTAGGATTACATACGTTTGACATAGTATTTACTTTAATTTGGTTTTTAACACGCAAATTAAAGCATTATCTTTCAGATTTCAAAAGAAAAGTTTGAGAATCTGTTTTCAAAAAGTTAGAAAAAGAATATTTATTCTCGGTTTTTCTTCATTTCTGCCCAGCAAGTTAGCAAATCAGCAACCACAAAGCTGCTGCCTCCCACGTAGATGAAGTCTTCGGCATCGGCCTCGGCGAGCGCGGCTTCCGTGGCTGCTTGTACGGTGGGGTAGGCTGCTCCTTGCAGACCAAACTCACGGGCCATCTCTTGCAAGGCACCGCTGTCAAGGGCACGCGCCACGCTGGCTTGGCCGAAGTAGTAGGTCGCCTCTTTGGGCATGAGGCGGAGCACTCCGCGTATGTCCTTGTCGTTGACCATGCCGAAGACGATGTGCAGCCGTTTGCAGGGCTGTGCCAGCAGTTGGGGTACGATGTGTTGGTATCCGCCCGTGTTGTGCCCCGTGTCGCACACCAGTCGGGGCTCACTATGCAGCTGTTGCCAGCGCCCCATCAGTCCTGTCAGGCGGCATACGTTGGCAAATCCGCCACGCACAGCCTCCTCGCCGAGGCGGTAGCCAGCCTCCTTCAGTGCCGCAATGGCATGTAGCAGGGTGTTCACATTCTTCTCCTGGCAGTATCCGCGCAGCTCCACGCGCAACTCTCCGTAGGGCAGTGTCTGGTATATGTCGCAGTCAGCAGCACTGCGCTTGTCGTCCCACAGGGGTTGCTCTTGCGCAAAGGTGATGGGTGCCTGCTTGGCCTCAGCTTCGGCCTTGAATACGGGGTAGGTCTCCTCGTTGTGCTCGCCGATGATGACGGGTGTCGAGGGCTTTATGATGCCCGCCTTCTCCGAGGCAATCTTGCCCAGCGTGTCGCCCAAGAGGCCCACGTGGTCGAAGCTGATGTTGGTGATGACTGCCAGGTCGGGACTGATGATGTTGGTGCAGTCGAGCCGTCCGCCCAGTCCCACCTCGATGACGGCCACGTCGACCTGCTGCTCGGCAAAGTAGAGCAGCGCCATGGCTGTGGTGAGCTCGAAGAACGAGGGGTGCAGCGGCTCGAAGAATGCGCGGTGATGGGCCACGAAGTCCACCACAAACTGCTCCTCAATGGGTGCTCCATTCACACGGATGCGTTCCTTGAAGTCCACCAGATGGGGCGATGTGTAGAGTCCAACTCGATAGCCTGCCTCTTGCAGTATGGCTGCCAGCGTATGCGAGCACGAGCCCTTGCCGTTGGTGCCGCCCACATGGATGGTGCGGAATGTGCGGTGTGGATGACCGAAATGCTCATCCAGCGCAAGGGTATTGCTCAGTCCCTCCTTATAGGCTCCCTGTCCGATGTTCTGAAACAGTGGTGCGCTATTATATAGGTATGTGATAGTCTCTTGATAGTTCATATCGTCTGTTTGTTATTGTGGAACGTTGCCGCTGTGACATTTTGCGCAAAATTAGTGATTATCTATGAATCTACCATTTTTCTTCCTGCGTTTTTCGAAGATTCGTTTTTGACCGGTATCTATACTGAATGTGAAATCGGATTCTGTTTCTAAGATTTAATCAGCTTCAAAAAACCTGAAAATATTTGTTCCTACGGTGAACTATCATTACATTTGCATTGTCAAAACTTTAAAATCATATCAATATGGACAAACCTTATGTAGTAGGAATGGATATCGGTGGCACCAACTCCGTGTTTGGTATTGTAGATGCCCGTGGAAATATCCTCAGTGTAGACTCTATCAAGACGCAGGCGTACAAGGAAATTGACGACTATGTCAATGCTGTGGCCGAGAAATTGATTCCCATGATTGAAGAGGTGGGCGGCAAAGATAAGATTAAGGGCATGGGTATAGGTGCTCCGAATGGAAACTTCTATACCGGTAACATTGAGTTTGCCCCGAACCTTCCTTGGAAGGGCGTAATCAAGCTTTCGGAACTCTTCCAGGAGCGTATTGGAGTGCCTGTGACAGTGACCAATGATGCCAATGCAGCTGCTATCGGTGAGATGACATACGGTGCGGCGCGTGGCATGAAGAACTTCATCGAGATTACCTTGGGTACGGGTGTCGGTAGCGGTATTGTTATCAACGGGCAGCTGGTCTATGGCCACGATGGCTTTGCTGGCGAGCTTGGCCACGTGATCTCGCGCCGTCACAATGGCCGTCAGTGTGGCTGTGGACGTTGTGGCTGCCTTGAGACCTATTGCTCAGCAACAGGTGTGGCTCGCACTGCGAAGGAGAAGATTGACTGCACAGACGAGCCTAGTCTCCTGCGCGACATCGAGGGTGAAATTACCTCTAAGGATGTGTACGATGCTGCCATTCGTGGTGATAAGGTAGCTCAGGAGGTGTTTACCTTTACGGGTACTATTCTGGGTGAGGCATTGGCCGATTTCATTGCCTTCAGCGCTCCTGAGGCTATTATCCTGTTTGGTGGACTTACCAAGGCTGGCGACCTCATCATGAAACCTACCTTAGAGGCTATGGAAGCCAATGTGCTCAATATCTGGAAGGGCAAGACCAAGCTTCTGGTGTCTGAGCTCAAGGATTCTGATGCTGCGGTACTCGGTGCCAGCGCCTTGGCTTGGGGATAACCATCATTGTGAGAATATGAAAATAAGAAAAGCGCCTGCAATTGCAGACGCTTTCTTTTATGCTGTGAGTGATTGCTTAGAAGCAGAACTTCACGCCCAGACCGAAATTGTAGAAGTTTGAGTAACCAAAGCCTCCGAGAATGTTGAATGTAGGACGATAGTCTACAGAAAGAGCGATGGGGGCACCGGGAATCTTATATTCCAAGCCAAGAACACCCTCAGCACCCAAATGCAAGTTACTTACGTTCTCTACTGCATAAAGACCGGCGTATCCACCCACACCATAGTAGAGGTGGAAACCATCGGTGATAATGGGCTGTTGCCACTGGTATGTAGCGTCTACATTTATGGTATGGGTGCCAAGCGAAAGACCTGCTTCAATTGCATTGTTGCCCAGGTTCTTCTTTGCGGTCAGGCCACTGAGTGCGCCACCACGTACACCAACTGCCCAATTGTAGTCTTGAGCACTAACTGTCAAAGTTGCAACCATAAGGGCTGCCATCATTAAAAACTTTTTCATAATCTTTATTTATTAAATAGTTACAATGCAAAGGTAGCATATATTTTTAAAAAAGCTATTATTGGGGATGCTTTTTATTGCAGCCTGTGGCTAAAAATATTATGCATCAAACTCTTGCATCACACGGAGTAGCTTCTCGCGTATGCGGTCGTTGCAGAGGTTGCCTATGCTGCCTTCGTGGGTGTGGTGCACCTCGCGGGTAGGATTGTAGGTGTGGTTCTGCACCTGCATGCCCACTTGGCGGTAGGCCTCGCGGAAGGGGATGCCCTGCAGTGCCAGTCGGTTGACATCCTCTACGGTGAAGAGGTAGTCATACTTGGGGTCTCTGAGGATGTCGCGGTTGATGCGGATGTGCTGCAGCATCATGTCGCACATGGTGAGGCACGACTTTATCTCCTCGATGGCGGGGAACATCACATCTTTCAGCAGTTGGAAGTCGCGCTGATAGCCCACGGGTAGGTTGGTCGTCATCAAGGCCACCTCACCAGCTACGCTCTGTAGGCGGTTACACTTGGCACGCATGATTTCAAATACGTCGGGGTTCTTCTTGTGCGGCATGATGCTGCTGCCTGTGGTATATTCGTCGGGAAAGCTGATGAAACCGAAGTTCTGGTTGATGAACAGGCATACGTCCATGGCAAATCGTCCCAGCGTAGAGGCTACGGCGCCAATGGCATAGGCTGTGGCGCGCTCGGTCTTGCCGCGGCTCATCTGTGCTGCCACCACGTTGTAGTGCATGGTCTCGAACTGGAGCAGCTCGGTGGTCATCGTGCGATTGAGCGGGAACGACGAGCCATATCCCGCTGCCGAGCCCAAGGGATTCTGATTGGCCACGCGGTAGGCTGCAGCCACGAGCTGCAGGTCATCGACGAGTGTCTCGGCATAGGCGCCAAACCATAGTCCGAACGATGAGGGCATGGCAATCTGCAGGTGCGTGTAGCCTGGCATTAAGACCTCTTTGTACTGTTCGCTCAGAGCCTGCAGGCGGTCAAACAGGTGTGCCGTCTCGTGGGCGATATTCTTCAGCTCGTCGCGAAAGTAGAGCTTGAGGTCTACCAGCACCTGGTCGTTGCGCGAGCGGCCCGAGTGTATCTTCTTCCCCACGTCGCCAAGGCGTTGGGTAAGCAGCAGCTCCACCTGTGAGTGTACATCCTCGATGCCCTCTTCGATGACAAACTTGCCATCGAGTATCTCCTGATGTATCTGCTCTAGTCCATTCAGCAGTATGGGCAGCTCATCCTTCTCTATCAGTCCTATGCTCTCAAGCATACGCACATGAGCCATTGACCCTTCTACATCGTATCGTGCCAGACGCAGGTCCAGTTCGCGGTCGTGGCCTACGGTGAAGGTCTCTATCATCTTGTCGGGCTCGAAGCCCTTGTCCCAAAGTTTCATTCTATTTCAGTATGTTATTATAGGTGATTCCTGTATTATTCGCCCATCTCCTTCTTCAGCTGCGTGGTGGCTTTCTGTATCATGTCGTGCGTACCACTACCGTCGCCCACGTAGCTCACCACCATGTCGGCATAGTCGATAGCCTTCTGCAGGTCGCTGCTGCGGCTCGGGTGGCGCTGCTTGGCGCGAGTGATGAGGGGGAGTAGCTCGCTCAGGTCTTCCAGCTCGGCCAGGTTGCCGGGGCGCATGGTGTTGATGGCGGCATTCAAATTGACAATTGACAATTGACAATTGACAATCAGCTCCTCGGGCAGACTGCTGATTTCTCTGTCACCAATAACCTTTATCAAGCTGTCGGCTGCGGCATACTGTTCCATCAGTCGGGCATATCCGTGGGGAGCCCAGGGTGCGTGGTCGGGAACCTTCACCGCCATGGCGTGCCAGTCTTCCTGTGCCTTCTTGCGCTCGGCGACGACAAGCATCAGTGCCTGCAGCTCCTTGATGTCGGCACCGCCACTTACCTGACTGCCAGTGCGGGCAATGCGCAGGTAGTGTGTCTGGTTGCGGTCGAGGGCATAGTCGGGGATGAAGGTGCGTTCGCCCACGGTGAGCGTATAGAGGTTGCCGTGTGTGCCGCTCTCTGTGGTGGGGCGGTTGGCAATCACGTTGCCCAGATCGCTGTCGAGCGTCACGGTAGCATCGGCCCAGTTGTCGATACCTGTAGTACCCATGGCCAAGGGGCCATACATCAGCGTACCTGTCCACATGGGAGCAAACGGGGTGTTGGTCTCGTTGGGTGCGGTAGCCGCAGTGGTCATGCGGTCGGGGCCGTAGTTGACGTGCTTGGTGAAGGGGAGGTGTACCTCTACCACATCGCCCTTCTTCCACTTGCGGGCAGGGATGGTCACATAGCTGCAGGGTGCATAGTCGGCTGCTACCTCTTCGCCATTGAGTGTCACCTTTACGCCTTCGGTTGCCCAGTAGGGGATGCGGAGCTTCATGGCAAACTTTCCACGACCCTTGGCGATGCGTATGGTGCTGTGCTCGGCAGGCCATGCACACTCCTGCTCCAGGGTGATGCCCTGCTCGTCCCACTCGGCCACTGAGGGGAGGTAGAGACCTATCCAGATGCAGTCGTCAGAGATGAAGTAGGCTGCCTCCTGATACTTGACATGGTTTTCCGAACCTGTACCGCCACAGCAGCTCTCCTGCGGTGTGCGGTTGCCCCAAGGCTTCGAGGCGTTCAGTCCCACGGCATAGTGGTAGGTGGTGAGGTAATGCTCGGGGTGGAGCGAACCTACGATCTGATTATAGAGTACGCGCTCGTAGTAGTCCATGTAGCGTGCGTCATCGGGGTTGAAGCTGTTGAGGTCCTTTGTCAGCTTGGCCAGGTTGTAGGCACAGCAGGTCTCGTTCAGCGTGGGGTTGGGGCACATCTCGCGACGGTGGTTCATATACACGTTGGTGTTCATGCTCAGCACCTGTGTGTAGGGCTGGCGGAACATCTCGCCGTTGCCCACACCGCCCATGGCGTAGCTGTAGCGGCCCTGTACCATGCCCCAGAAGTTCTCGGCAATGTTGTGGTAGTAGGGGTTGCCGTTGCCACGGAAGCTGCGCAGCGCACTCGTGATCTTGGGGATATGTTGGTTGGCGTGGCGTGTGCGGATGTCGTCGATATTGCGCGACAGAGGTTCGTAGAACGCAGGTGAATCAAAGAAGTTGGATGCTTCGAGCAGGCGCTCCTTCTCCACGGGGTCTTTTACCATCTCTGACAGTCGTGCCAGCGACTCGCCCGTACCGCCATCCTCACCGGCGATATACATGTTCCACATCTCGTAGCGGTTGCCCGGTGTGGCGCGGCGCTCCTCGCGGGTGCCGTCGGTCTTCACGTAGGTGCGGTAGTGGAGTCGGTTCCAAATCCACAGACCCATGTCCTTGGCTATGAGCAGCGCCTTGGCTGCCACCTTCTTGTCGTCCACGTAGGTGGCTATGTCGATGAGTCCGGCCAGCTGCTTGTGTATGGAGTAGTAGGGCGCCCATACCCAAGCCTCGTTGTTGTAGCCGCGGTACATCTCGATGAGTGCGGGGTGATGGGCAGGGATAGCGTTGATGTATCCGTAGCCATACTTCTCCCACTCCTTCTTGTGCTGGTCAAATGCCTCCCAGGTACCCTTCATCTCGCGCAGCTCCTCCTCGGGGGCAAAGTCGCGAGCCTCCCAGTAGCGGCCCAGCTCCTCGTTCCACACGAAGGTGCGCTTCTGGCACATGCGCAGCTCGTCTACCATGCGCTTCACGCGAGAGAGCAGCTCAGCCTTCTGCTCCTTGTCGGTAGCGCTGGCGTAGGCGAAGGCCAAGGCCGACATATAGTGGCCCGAGCCATGTCCCTTGAGCTTCGTGGTGGGCGAGTCCCATCCGTCCGATACGGTGTAGCCCTCGGTGGGCAGTCCGTAGGTGTCGCGGTAGTTGTACAGCTGCTGTGTCACGTCCCACGAGAGTATCTCGCGTATGGCAAGGTCGCGGTTCGAGGTGAGGCGGTTGTCGCCCGTGAGGCGCACCTTGTCGAGCGGTATAGGTTCGGCCACAGGCACGTTCGAAGGCACCTTGTAAGCCTCGGGGCTCACGCGCACCTTGGCTGTGATGGGGTAGCCGTTGGGTGTGGTGTCGTCACCCGTGACGAATCCCTCCACGGTGTAGCTCTTGCCGGCGGGGTAGCGGGCTGCATCGGCCTGCTCCTGCTCGGTAGCCAGGGCTGCATTGCTCCAGCGCACCTGACGATAGGCCTGTGTGCCGTCGCTATAGGTCACCAGCAGCTGGTAGGGGAGGCGCGGAGCCGTGCCCACGGGGCAGCTCACACTCACGGGTTCCACTTTCGTGATGGTTCTCTGTGCATTTTGTGCAGTGGCATGGCCTGCAGTAGTCAGCATAGCGGCCATGCAACCGATAATAAACAGATTGCGTATTTGCATAGTATTTGCTATTGTATAATTATTATATTGCAAAGTAAGTAAAAAAAGTTGAGTGTGCCATTATCTTGGGGTGAAAAAATGCAGTCAATACGATGAAGGGTTATGGGTGAGTGGTTATGGGTGAGCGGTGAGTGGTGAGCTGCGAACTTCGTTAATCTTTCATCGTTAATCGTTGAATAATTTGTTCACTGAGCAGATTTGTCAGTTGACTGAGTTGGCCACCTCGGTTGACTGAGCAAATCCTTTTGCCATTTTAGGTTGTATCAATAAGTCAAAGAGCGGTTAGTGATGAGCGGTGAGCGGTGAGTGGTGAGCGGTGAGTGGTGAGTGGGCGAACTTCGTTAATCTTTCATCGTTCAACGTTGACGCTACAAAAGTACTACATCTATTTTTGCCTTTCCGACAAAATGCAACAGACTGCAAAAGACTTTGCGTAAATGACTTTCTTGCAGCGTGATATTTTTTTTCACAGGTGTGTGCGGTTTTTCTTGCAGGTGCTCCAGCTTCTTCTTGCAGGTGCGGATTTGGCTTACAATCGGACACTCATCAATAGTTAACAGTTAACAGTTAACAGTTATTTTACTCTGTCACCTTTGGCGTTTTTGTC
>JAZNYG010000025.1:0-36503 GCA_045594245.1 Bacteroidaceae bacterium | reverse complement strand
CTTCACGGATATGAAGTTCGACCTCGGTCCCGCCGAGAAGATCTTCGGCCCCGGTGGCGTGCAGATCAAGACGCAGGGAACGGCCGAGCTCAAGTTTGGCTTCAACCAGAAGAGCATCGACAACCCCTCGCTGCCCATGCGTAGCCGCAACACCTTCGGCTTCGACTTCGACGAGAAGATCAACCTCAGCATCAACGGTAAGGTGGGCGACAAGGTGAACCTCAACATGAACTACAACACCGAGGCCACCTTCGACTTCGATTCCAAGAAGATGAAGCTCAAGTACGACGGTAAGGAGGACGAGATCATCAAGCTCCTCGAGGCCGGTAACGTGAGCTTCCCCACCAACTCATCGCTCATCTCGGGCGCCACCTCGCTCTTCGGTATCCGTGCCGACCTGCAGTTTGGCAAGCTGTCGCTGCAGACCGTGGTGTCGCAGAAGACCTCCGAGTCTACCTCCGTGAGCACCAAGGGCGGCAGCCAGCTCACCGAGTTTGAGGTCGACGTGGCCGACTACGACGAGAACCGCCACTTCTTCCTTGCCCACTACTTCCGCGACACCTACGACCGCAACATGGCCCAGCTGCCCACCATCATGTCGGGCGTGGTCATCACCCGTGTGGAGCTGTGGGTGACCAACAAGACCAGCAGCTACGACAGTCCACGCAACGTCATTGCCTTCACCGACCTGGGCGAGCCCTCGCGCATCAGCAACCCCATGTGGACAGCCACCGGCGAGCGCATGCCCAACAACACCGCCAATAGCCTCTACTACCAGATGGTGAACACCTACAGCGACATCCGCGACATCGACCGCGTGGGAGCCGTCCTGGGCGAGATGCTCTCGGGCAGCACCGACTATGAGAAGGTGGCCAACGCCCGCCTCTTGACCTCGAGCGAATATACCGTAAACAAGTCACTCGGTTACGTATCGCTCAAGTCGACCCTCAAGTCCGACGAGGTGCTGGCCGTAGCCTTCGAGTACACCTATGCCGGCAAGACCTATCAGGTGGGCGAGTTCTCCACCGATAAGAAGGAGGGCGACGATGCACTGTATGTGAAGCTCTTGAAATCGAACAGTTCATCGCCCTCTAACGCCACGTGGGACCTCATGATGAAGAACGTCTACTACCTCGGTGCCAACAGCATCAGCTCCAAGGACTTCAAGCTCATCATCGAGTACGAGAGCGACAGCACCGGCACCAACCTCACCTACCTGCCCGAGGCCAACTTGAAGAGCAAGACCCTGCTTCAGATGATGAACCTCGACCGTCTCGACGCCAAGCAGAATGCCAACCCCAACGGCTTCTACGACTACGTGGAAGGCTACACCGTGCAGTCCTCTACGGGCCGCATCATCTTCCCCGTGGTAGAGCCCTTCGGTGCTCACCTGCGCAAGGCGATAGGCAACGATGCCGTAGCGGACAAGTATGTGTTTGAGGAGCTCTACGACTCCACCAAGACCATCGCCAAGCAGATAGCCGAGAAGAACAAGTTCCTCCTCACGGGCGAGCATGCCGGCTCGGGCGGCAATGTCATCCAGCTGGGCGCCTACAACGTGCCGCGCGGCTCGGTGAAGGTCACTGCCGGCGGCGTCACGCTCACCGAGAACAGCGACTACACCGTCGACTACACCATGGGTACGGTGACCATCATCAACCAGAGCATCCTCGATGCCGGCACCCCGGTGAACGTGTCGATGGAGAGCAACACCGTGTTCAACATGCAGCGCAAGACCATGCTCGGCATGAACTGGGCCTACGACTTCTCCAAGGACTTCCAGCTGGGCGGTACCCTCATGTACCTGAGCGAGAAGCCCCTCACCAGCAAGGTGTCGATGGGCGACGAACCCTTGAAGAACACCCTGTGGGGACTCAATATGGCGTGGAAGCGCGAGAGCCAGTGGCTCACCAACATGCTCGACCTGCTGCCGGGTCTCAACGTGACGCAACCCTCGAGCATCAACTTCACCGCCGAGTTTGCCCAGCTCATCGCCGGCGTCTCTAAGCAGGTGCAGGGCAGCGCCTCGTATATCGACGACTTCGAGAGCAGCGAGAGCGGCATCGACATCAAGTCGCCCTCGGCCTGGATGCTCTCGGGCATCCCCTCGTCGCAACCCTATGCCAACCTCACCGACGACATACGCACGGGCATGAACCGCGCCCTGCTCAATTGGTACACCATCGACCCGCTCTTCACGCGCCGCAACTCATCGCTCACGCCGGCCCATATCAAGAGCGACCTCGACCAACTGTCGAACCACTACGTGCGTGAGGTCTACGAGCGCGAGCTCTACCCCAACAAGGAGAGCACCTATGGCGAGTCGTCGACCCTCTCGGTGCTCAATCTCGCCTATTACCCTGACGAGCGCGGCCCCTACAACCTCGACACCGACCTCACCCCCGAGGGCAAGCTGCGCCGTCCCGAGGAGCGCTGGGGCGGTATCATGCGCCAGCTCACGACCACCGACTTTGAGAGTGCCAACATCGAGTACATCGAGTTCTGGATGCTCGACCCCTTCATCTACAATCCCGAGGCCCGTGGTGGCGACATGTACATCAACCTCGGCGAGGTGAGCGAGGACGTACTCAAGGACGGTAAGAAGTTCTACGAGAACGGTATGCCCGTGACCGAGCAGGCCAGCAGCTATGTGGAGACCCAGTGGGGCCGAGTGCCCACGGCCGCCAGCCTTGTGTATGCCTTCGACAACACCAGTGCCAACCGCGCCAAGCAGGACGTGGGTCTCAACGGACTCACCAGCGAGGAGGAGCAGCTGTTCCCCACCTACATGAACTACCTCGCCGACATCCAGGGCCGCGTCAATCCCGAGGTGTACGAGCGCATCAAGGCCGACCCCGCTGGCGACACCTACCACTACTTCCGTGGCGACGACTACGACGAGCAGCAGCTCTCCATCCTCGATCGCTACAAACGGTTCAACAATACCGAGGGCAACTCACCCTCGTCGGAGGCCAGCACCAACAACTACGACAAGAGCGCCAAGACCACGCCCGACGTGGAGGACATCAACCAGGACTACACGCTCGACGAGTATGAGAAGTACTTCGAGTACCGCGTGTCGTTGCGCCCACAGGACATGGTGGTGGGTCGCAACCACATCACCGACATGCGCACCTACCGCACCAAGCTGCGCAACGGCAACACCGAGAGCGTCAACTGGTATAAGTTCCGCGTGCCCATCGACAACTACGAGAAGATCGTGGGCAGCATCCGCGACTTCACCTCGCTGCGCTTCATGCGTATCTACATGACCGGCTTCAGCGAACCCGTCATCGTGCGTCTGGCCACCATGGAGCTCATCCGCGGCACCTGGCGCAGCTACGACCAGCCCATCTACTCGGCCCTCAACAAGGCTCCCAAGATGAGCGGCAACATGGTGGTGGCCTCGGTCAACATCGAGGAGAATGGCGACCGCAAGCCCGTCAACTACACTATGCCTCCCGGCATCTCGCGTGTGCTCGACCCCTCGCAGCCCCAGCTCCGTCAGGACAACGAGCAGGCCATGAGCCTGCAGATTACCGGCCTCGAACCCAATGAGGCGCGTGCCGTGTACAACAAGACCAACCTCGACCTACGCAAGTACGAGCACGTGCAGATGTACGTCCACGCCGAGAACCTCGTGGAGGCTGCCTCCGAGGTCGAGGATGGCGAGATGTCCGTCTTCGTGCGCCTCGGCTCCGACTACAAGAGCAACTACTACGAGTACGAGATACCCCTCACCATCACCCCAGAGGGCTACTACGACGGCAACACCGCCAGCGGCTGCAAGGCCGTGTGGCCCGAGGACAACATGCTCGACATCGACTTTGCCAAGCTCACCGAGCTCAAGCGCCAGCGCAACATCGAGAGCAACACCAACCCCGAGGTATCGAAGACCCGCATCTACTCGCAGTTCGATGAGGACAACCCCAAGAACCGCATCAGCGTCATCGGTAACCCCACCGTGGGCAAGATCAAGACCGTGATGATCGGTGTGCGCAACAACTCGCGCTCTACCAAGGACATCGAGGTATGGCTCAACGAACTGCGCCTCACGGGCTTCAACAACCAGGGCGGCTGGGCAGCGCAGAGCGCCCTCAACGTGCAGCTCTCCGATGCCGGTAGCGTCAACATGAGCGGCCATGCCGAGACGGCAGGCTTCGGCGGACTCGAGGAGGGCGTGAGCCAGCGTCGCCTCGACGACTACTACCAGTATGCCGTGACCACCAGCTTCGACCTCGGCCGCTTCTTCCCCGAGAAGCTCAAGCTCAACCTCCCGCTCTACTACTCGTTCCAGCAGGAGAGGACCTCGCCGCTCTATAGCCCCTTCGACACCGACCTCTACCTCGATGATATGCTCGAGACGCTGCCCACCGACCTGGAGCGCGACTCGCTGGCCTCGATAGCCAACCTCGTCACCACGTCGAAGAACCTCAGCTTCAGCAACGTGAAGATGAACATCACCAGCAAGAAGCCCATGCCCTACGACCCGGCCAACTTCAGCTTCGGCTTCTCGCGCAGCGTCAAGGACAACTCGGGCAACACCACGCAGTATCAGCACCAGCTCAACTGGCGTGCCGTGGCGGCCTACACCTATGCCCCCGCCATGAAGGCGTGGGAGCCCTTCAAGAACATCAAGTCGAAGTCCAAGTGGCTCGACATCGTCAAGGAGTTTGGCATCAGTCCGCTGCCCCAGAGCATCGCCTTGAACACCGAGATGAACCGCAGCTACTTCGAGCTGCAGACACGCGACCTCGAGGGTTCGTTCGGAGGCGCAGGCATTCCCGTCACCTTCTCGCAGGAGTTCCTGTGGAACCGCAATATGGACATCCGTTGGGACCTGCTCAAGTCGCTCAAGATGAACTTCAGCAGTCGTACCAACGCCGAGATTGAGGAACCCTACATGCCCGTCAACAAGTCGCTCTACCCCGACGAGTATGCCTTCTGGAAAGACTCCATACAGAGCAGCCTCGCCCGTATGGGTCGTCCGCTCGACTATCAGCAGTCGTTCAGCGCATCCTACCAGGCCCCCTTCAGCAAGCTGCCCATCCTCGACTGGACACAGATGGATGCCAACTTCAGCTCATCCTACAGCTGGGACCGCGGTGCCACCCTCGCAAGCGGTGCCAGCTACGGCAACAGCATCGCCAACCAGCGTTCGCTCACCGTCAACGGCAAGCTCAACTTCGAGACCCTATATAATAAGGTAGACTTCCTCAAGGAGACCAACAAGAAGTTTGCCTCGTCGAAGGGCACCAAGAAGACCACCACGAAGAAGGCGGCCAAGAAGCCCAAGAAGTTTACCCAGGAGCTCAAAATCATTCCCGACAGCACCTACACCATCAAGCACGGGCAGAAGAACAAGCGCATCGAGGTAGCCTCGCGCACCAAGGAGGGCCGTCCCTACAAGGTGAAGTACAAGGTCATCGACGAGAACACCATCAGCCTCACCGGCCCCGACACGGCCAACGTGAAGCTCACCATCACGCCCGGCCCCGACCTCTCGGAACTGCCCTGGTACAAGGCACTGCAGTACACCTCGCGCGGACTCATGCTCGTGCGCAACGTGTCGGCATCCTACAAGAACGTCTACTCCACCGCTCTCCCCGGCTTCATGCCCGAGGCTGGCAAGATGCTCGGCCAAAGCCGTCAGGGCGGACTCTTCGCCCCCGGCTGGGACTTTGCCTTCGGCCTCACGGGCGAGGACTACCTGCAGCGTGCCTTCGACAATGGCTGGCTGCTCGACAATGACAGCGTGGCCTACGCCTCCACCTCCAACGCCACCGAGGAGCTGCAGCTCAAGGCCACCCTCGAGCCGGCACGCGACTTCAAGATCGACCTCAACGCCTCGTGGGTGAAGACCAATGCCCGCAACATACAGTTCATGTATGCCGGCATGCCCGAGACCCGCACGGGTACGTTCAACATGACCACCATCACCATCGGCTCGGCCTTCGAGCGCCGTAAGGCCAGCAACGGCTACCACTCAGAGCGCTTTGCCGACTTCGTGCGCAGCCTCGAGACCGTGCAGCGCCGCGTGCAGGGCCAGTACAGCGGTGCCGTATACCCCGAGGGCACAGCCCTTGCCGGTATGCCCTTCGACCCCGCCAACGGCAGTGTGGGCAAGTACTCGCCCGACGTGATGATACCCGCCTTCCTCGCCACCTATGCGGGCGGCGATGCCAGCACCACCAGCCTGGGTCTCTTCCCCTCCATGTTGTCGATGCTGCCCAACTGGCGCCTCACCTACAGCGGCCTGGGCAAGCTGGAGATGTTCAAGAAATATTTCAAGAGCGTCAACATCAACCACTCCTACAAGAGCGTCTATGCCGTGGGTTCGTTCAACACCTACAGCACCTACATGGAGTACATGAACGGCCTGGGCTTCATCTCCGATGTCACCACCGGCAGCCCCGTGCCCTCCTCGATGTTCGACATCTCTGCCGTGAGCATCAACGAGCAGTTCTCGCCCCTCGTGGGTGTCGACGTCACCCTGCTCAACAACATGACCATGAAGCTGCAGTACAACAAGAGCCGCGTGATGAACCTCAGCATGTCGTCCGTGCAGCTCGTCGAGACCAACTCCGACGACATCGTCTTCGGTGTAGGCTACAAGATGACCAACGTGAAGCTCTTCGGAGTAGGCAAGCGCCCCACAGGCGGTGCCCGTGGCCGCGTGAGCAACGACCTCAACCTGCGTGCCGACCTCTCGTGGCGCGACCAGAGTGCCTTGTGCCGTAACATCCAGGACATCACCACGCAAGCCACCAGCGGCAACAAGGCCCTGAAGATCTCCCTCTCGGCCGACTACACCTTCTCGCGCATGCTCACCCTCAACGCCTACTACGATCACCAGACCAACATTCCCGTAGTGTCCGCCTCGTCATACCCCACCTCCACCCACGACTTCGGCGTATCGCTCAAGTTCTCGCTGACACGATAGGCAACCGCCCATGTATAGAATTTATTAATGAAATAATGCCCTATTATTATACTCACACGACAAAAGCTACAGCGCAAACTAACTGAGGATTACTTTCGCGTGGAGCATGCGCGTAATGACCAATGTTTATGCAGATATTTGCTCAGTCAACTGAGGTGGTCAACTCAGTAAACTGAAAAATCTGCTCAGTAAACATAATTATTTATTATCTCTCACTACTAACCTTTAACCCATAACCCTTAACAAAGTCCTCAAAAGCAATCATCGCAATAGTCACGCCCTTCAGATAAACCCTGAATATTAAAAAAACAGATTCTTATTCTAAAAACTTGCAGCTGTGTGTGCGAATTAGTACCTTTGCAGTAAACAGCGAAAATTACTATTTGTACAATCTATTTTATTACTAACCACGAAGATGAAAAAATATATTTCCATCCTATCAGTCCTGCTTCTCATGAGCATTTGCTGTGCCCAAGCCAGCGAGCCATTAAAGCGCGAGTTCCGCGGAGCATGGATACAGGCTGTCAACGGACAGTTCATAGGGATGACTCCCGCCCAGATGCAGACCACCCTTACCACACAGCTCGACGCGTTGCAGCGGGCAGGTATCAACGCCATCATCTTCCAGGTGCGCCCCGAGGCCGATGCGCTCTACCTCTCCTACTACGAGCCATGGAGCCGCTACCTGACGGGCGAGCAGGGTGTAGCCCCCGAACCATTTTGGGACCCCCTGCAATGGATGGTAGACGAGTGCCATAAGCGTGGCATGGAGCTGCACGCATGGATCAACCCATACCGCGCCAAGACGAAGGGGACCAAGAGTTTGGGACTGAAGCACCCCTACAAGAAAGACCCCGAGCGCTTCGTCCACTTCGACGGGATGCTCATCTTCAACCCTGCCCTGCAGGACAACCGCGACTATATCTGCACCATCGTGACCGACATCGTGAAGCGTTACGACATTGACGGACTGCATATCGACGACTACTTCTACCCCTACCCTGTGCCGGGTGTAGAGTTTGACGACGAGGCTTCGTTCCGTGCCGACCCTCGCGGCTTTACCGACAAGGCCGACTGGCGGCGCGACAATGTGAACCTTCTCATCGAGCAGCTACACCATACGATACGTGGTGTGAAGCCCTGGGTAAAGTTCGGCATATCACCCTTCGGCATCTACCGCAACCAGAAGAGTGACCCCGAGGGAAGCCTCACCAATGGATTGCAGAACTACGACGACCTGTATGCCGACATCCTCCTTTGGATTGACAAAGGCTGGGTAGACTACACCATACCGCAACTCTACTGGGAGATAGGGCACAAGGCTGCCGACTACGAGACGTTGGTAGGCTGGTGGGCAGAGCATGCCGACGGACGTCCGCTCTTCATCGGACAAGATGTGATGCGCACCGTGAAGGCTACCGATGCCACCAATCCAACCCAGCACCAGCAGGCCCGTAAGATGACGCTGCAACGCAGCCACGAGAGCATTGGCGGCAGCTGCCAATGGCCAGCCTCGGCAGTAGCCGAGAACGCTGGCGGCTATGCCACCGCACTTACCGAGGAGTATCACCGCTGGCTGGCTCTGCAACCCGAGTTCCCATTCATCGACAAGAAAGCTCCCAAGCATGTAAAGAAACTTGACGTCATCTGGACCGACGATGGCCCCGTACTCTGCTGGACTGCCCCGAAATACAAGGACGAGATGAACCGCCCAGTGAAGTACGTCGTATACCGCTTCGTGAAAGGCGAGAAAGTAGACCTCAACGATGCCACCAAAATAATGGGATTCACCACCCAGTCCTTCTTCCCACTCACCTACGAAGGGGGTAAAGTGAAATATACCTATGTAGTGACAGCACTCGACCGACTACACAATGAATCAAAGCCGAAGAAAGAAAAAATAAAATTATAACGCAATGAAACTCACAATCACACTCCACTACAACACCCAGTGGGGCGAGAGCCTACACTTGGCATTCTCCCCTATAGCTAACGTACACAGCGTGCCCACACTCCCGATGCAGACCAATGGCGAGGGGCGCTGGTTCATCACCATAGAGGGCGACTACAAGCCTTCGGCTCCCTACACCTTCGTGGTGATGGAGAATGGTGACATCAAACGCACCGAATGGCGTCATCATAGGTTGCCCGACACGCTGCACGGACACGTACACATCAGCGACCGTTGGGTAGACCGTTCCGAGCTTGCTCCCTTCTACTCCTCGGCCTTCACCCGTGCCATCTTCGCACACGACACACACAACACTACGCCTCACGGTGCTGCAGGTATCTGCATCTGCTGCGAAGCCCCTACCCTGCGCAAGAACCAACTCCTTGCCGTATGTGGCGATGCAAAAGCATTAGGAGCCTGGGACACCAACCACGCACGCATCATGGAGCCTCACGGCACCGAGTGGCAACTGTGGCTCGACAAAGGCGAGCTGGGCGAGAACTGTGAGTTCAAGTTTATAATCCTTGAGAAGTCAACAGACAACAGTCAACAGTCAACAGACAACAGTTGTAACGAAAACCACCATCCGGAGGCCAATAATAGTCAATTGTCAATTGTCAATTATCAATTAGTTGCATGGGAGCCCGGTGAGAACCGCACCCTTCACATCGACCACTACAGCGATGTGAGCCTGCGCGTACTGCGCACCTACACCCTGCGCGACCCGCAAGAGCATTGGCGCGGTGCCGGTGTCGCCATCCCCGTATTCTCCCTGCGCTCAAAGAAAAGCTTCGGTATAGGCGAATTCTCCGATATCCCCCTTATGGTCGACTGGGCTGCCAAGACAGGCCAATGCTTCCTGCAGCTGCTGCCCGTGAACGACACCACCATGAACCGCAACTGGCACGAGTCGTACCCCTACAACGCCATCACCTGCTTTGCACTCAACCCCATGTACATCCGCCTCGAAGAGGTAGGCGTACTCAACGACAAGGAGGCAATGAAGGAGTTCCGCAAAAAGCAGAAAGAGCTGAATAAGCTGCCACAGGTCGACTTTGATGCCGTAGTCATCGCCAAGTGGGATTACCTGCACCGCATCTTCGCCCAAGAGGGCGAGCAGACCCTTGCCTCACCCTCCTACAAGCGTTTCTTCAAGGACAACGAATCATGGTTGGTACCCTATGCCGAGTTCTGCTGCATCAGGGACAGCAAGAACCCCAAAGAGACAGGACTCTACCTTTATATACAATATCACCTGCACAAGCAGCTCAAGCATGCCGCCGACTACGCCCACAAGCATGGCGTAGTGCTCAAGGGCGACATACCTATCGGCATCAGCCGCACCAGCGTGGAGGCATGGAGCAATCCCGGACTCTTCTGCCTGGAGAGCCAAGCCGGTGCACCGCCCGATGCCTTTGCCCGCGACGGACAGAACTGGGGCTTCCCCACCTATAACTGGCAAGCCATGGCCGCTGAGCGCTACCAGTGGTTTGCACGCCGCTTCACCAAGATGGCCGACTACTTCGATGCCTACCGCATCGACCACATCCTCGGTTTCTTCCGCATATGGGAGATACCCTGCACCACCAAGAGCGGACTGCTTGGCCACTTCAATCCAGCCATGCCCCTCACCCCTGAGGAGATAGCGCAGTGGGGTATCGCCTTCTACAAGGAGCGTCACGCCACCCCCTTCACCCTGGGCGACGAAACCGACGTGCTCTTCGTGGAGGATCCCTACCAACCAGGTACCTACCACCCACGTATCAATGGATTCGACACCGAGTCGTTCAAGGCCCTACCCGAGAATGAGCGCAAAGCCTTCTATGCACTGCACGACCACTTCTTCTACCATCGCCACAACGACTTCTGGTATCGCGAAGCCATGAAGAAGCTCCCCGCCCTCATCGATGCCACCGACATGCTCGTCTGCGGCGAGGACCTCGGCATGATACCCGCTTGCGTGCCCACCGTGATGAACGAACTACGCATCCTCTCACTTGAGATACAGCGCATGCCCAAAGCCTACGGATGCACCTTCGACAATCCGGCCAACTACCCCTACTACTCCGTATGTACCACCTCTACCCACGACATGAGCGGTATACGCGGTTGGTGGGAAGAAGACCCCACACTCACCCAGCGCTACTGGAGCGAGATGCTGCACCAGCGCGGCAAGGCACCTAGGGAGTGTGAGGCATGGATATGCGAGAGCATCGTGCGCCAGCACCTCGACTCGCCCGCCATGCTCACCATCCTCCCCTTGCAGGACTGGATGGCCATGGACGAGCATCTGCGCTACCCCGACCCAGCCTTCGAGCGCATCAACGTACCTGCCAACTCAAATCACTACTGGCGCTACCGCATGCACCTCACCCTGGAAGAGCTCCTCGAGGCCGAAGACCTCAACCGTCTGGTAGGTCGCCTCGTAAAGCAAAGTGGACGATAAGCGAGAGCAGAGATAAGTTTACTTAATCTCTGCAGAGCGAAGAAAGTATCATCCCCCGATTTGTGGAATCAGGGGATGATACTTTTAGTAGACCTTGGATTATCGGAGTGCGTAAGCTATGTCAACGTTCAAGCCAAGCCATGAAATCATCTACCCGAGAGCGGCTCACGGTGAGTTCTACGGGCGACTCCACAAAAGGGATTATGCGCAAGCGGCCACTCTGCTTCACTATGCTCTTGATACCATTTGAGGCTATGATACAGCTACGCGAAATCTTGAAGAACTTCTCAGGGTCGAGCACCTCGGCCACCACATCGAGCGATGCATCAAGCACATAGCGGCAAGCAGCCGATGTAACCACATAGTTGCACTTCTCCTCAGAGCATATATAGGCAATATCCGCTGTAGGAACAGGGACTATACGATCGTTGAACTTTACCACCAAACGTTCCCTATAGCGCTTGGGCTCAGATAGGGTATTCATCACGGCAACCATATCTGGTTTTTCGCTTCGGGCACGGCAACGCGACACGGCGCGCTGCAGTGCTTCTGGTGCAATGGGCTTGAGCAGATAATCTACGCTACCCGCCTCAAAGGCTTTGATGGCATAGGTATCGTAGGCGGTAGTCATGATAACCTTACCCTCAACATCTACCTTACGGAATATCTCGAAGCACACGCCATCGGCCAGTTCAACATCCATAAACAGGATGTCTGCCTTGTGAGAGGGGTCTTGCAACCACTCCACTGCACTAGCCACCGAGGTTACTGCACCTACCACGGTAAGGTCGGCACAGTATTGCCCCAGCATCCTCATCAGGTTATTCTGTGCCATTATTTCATCTTCTATAATCAGTACGGTCATATTTTGTTTTGAGTTTTGAGTTTTTAAGTTTTTGAGTTTGTGAGTTTGAGTTTCTGAGTTCAGTCGGCTTGCGTCTAACAAACTTATAAACTCAAAACTCAAAAACTTACTTTTATTCTCCATTCTCCATTTTCAATTCTTAAAGCAGCGGTATTACCACCCGATAAAACTCATCTGTACTATCAATGACCATATCTTGCGCTGATAGGGTGTGATAGTGCTCGCGTATATATTTCTGTCCGAGTCCAGTCGACGCTGGACGCGTATATTTGGGTAATACATTATTTTCTATCATAAGCTGTTCCTCGTTGGCCGATATGGTAATACGTAGCGGATTGGCGGCACTCACCGCATTGTGTTTGAGCGCATTTTCCACCAGAAGTTGTACGGTACATGGTACCACCATACGCCGCATAGCCTCATCAGCAATAGCGTACTTCACCTCAAACCCATCGGCAAACCTCACCTTCTGCAGGGCCACATACTCCTGTATGAAGTCAATCTCCTCGCGCAAGGGCACCAGCGCGTCCTCCTCGCACCGTAGCATGTAGCGATACATATGAGCCAGTTTGTGTATGTAGTCACTGGCCTGCTCGGTACGCTGCTCGCATACGAGTCCGTCGAGAGTGTTGAGTGAGTTGAAGAGAAAGTGAGGGTTCACCTGTTGCTTGAGCGTCGCATAGCGATACTGAGCCTGTGCCGCCCTCACGCGCTCGAGCTGCATAGTTTTTCGTATAGTGAACACGATATCGACCAATATCACAATACAGCAAATGGTAGTTTCCACGAGCACCGACGCGATAAAATAACGTAGGTAGTTATGTATATCTACCGCAATAGTCGCAGTTCTCTCATGCGCAATGCTGAAGCACCATGCTCCTACAGCCGATACCACTCCCACGAAGAGCACGTAGCCGAGCCACGTCAGCGGCTTGCGCCTTATCTTACGTTGATGGCGCAATCTCCTCACACAGATGATGGTAATACAGGTATAGGTGATGAAGGCAGGCGAACTCGACAGGATTTCCCATGCATAATCCATTACACTGGTTCCGGCATACAAGGGAGAGGAGAAGAGCATAGCAGCCCCTACGCGCAATGCCAATATGCCACCAACGATGGCAAACGTCCATCGCAACTTAGAGTCTGATCGCGAGAGGTCGGCCTCTACCCTATTTATTTTATAGGTAAGGCGCGATAGAAGTATGAGAGTCCACCCCAGCAACTCTGTAGTAAGCACGGTAGAGAAGATTCTTGCAGCAACCTCCACATTCATAAAGTAGCGTATGAGGCCGGCACCCAAGGTACCAACGACAAAACCGACTACATTGACCACTATCACCATCACAGCAATGATGTCAATGGGCATGCCTTTTTTGAGGCACAGTATTACCGTCATTGTCATGGTGAAGATGGTCAGTGTAAGAGCATCATCAACGCCCACCCATTGGCAAACGAGGACCACCAAGGCATGCAACAGGGCAAATAGATGTATCACCCCCGAGGATTTCATCGTTCTCAGCATATGCTATAAACTTCCGTTCCGGCACCAAAGTTAGGTTTTTTTTCTGATAACTTCGCTAACTAATTGCAATATTCTGCACTCTTTTTACTTTCCACTCATCAAACTATTACGTCCATTCGTCGCAGTAAACACACCATTCATCAGAAATAGTGTTTTAAAATATACGCGCACACGAAAAAGATTTTTATCTTTGCAAAAATATTAGTGATTTACTAAACAATAAGGAAAACACATACCATGAATTCCAATCGTCTATCATTTTGGCAGCTATGGAACATTAGCCTCGGTTTCTTTGGGGTACAAATAGCCTATTCGCTCCAGAGCGCCAACATCAGTCGCATCTTTGCCACATTGGGTGCCGACCCTCACGACTTGAGTTATTTCTGGATTCTTCCACCTTTAATGGGCATGATAGTACAGCCTATCGTAGGCAAGTACAGTGACAAGACATGGTGTCGATTTGGTCGCCGCATCCCCTACTTGTTCATCGGCTCGCTTGTAGCAATCCTCGTCATGTGTATGCTCCCCAATGCCGGCAGTTTTGGATTTACCATAGGCGGTGCCATGATATTCGGTCTTATCGCCCTCATGTTGCTCGACACCTCTATTAATATGGCCATGCAGCCCTTCAAGATGCTTGTAGGCGACATGGTAAACGAAGAGCAAAAGGGCAAGGCCTACTCCATACAGAGCTTTCTTTGCAATGCGGGTAGCCTCGTAGGTTACATCTTCCCTTTCTTGTTTGCTTGGATAGGCTTATCCAATACCGCTCCTGAAGGTGAGATTCCCGACACCGTGAAGTACGCCTTCTATATCGGTGCAGCCATCCTCATCCTCTGCGTATTGTACACTAGCGTCAAGGTCAAGGAGATGCCCCCGAAAGAGTATGCCGAGTTCCACGGTATCGACCCACAGACACAAAAGGAAAAGTCACCCGGTATGCTTACCCTACTCAGGAAGGCTCCGAGCACCTTTTGGACAGTGGGTCTCGTACAGTTCTTCTGTTGGGCAGCCTTCATGTACATGTGGACCTACACCAACGGCGCCATTGCCGACACCGTATGGGAAACTACCGACGTACGTTCCGAGGGCTATCAGGAAGCAGGTAACTGGGTAGGTATTCTCTTTGCCATACAGGCCATAGGCTCTATGCTTTGGGCGCTCCTCATCCCCAAGTTCAAGAGCATCAAAACAGCCTATGTCGTAAGCCTCCTGTTGGGTGCCGTAGGCTTCGCCTCTGTATTCTTCATACATGACCAATATATACTGTTTGCATCATTTCTTCTTATTGGAGCAGCCTGGGCAGCAATGCTCGCCATACCCTTCACATTGCTCACCAACTCGCTTTCGGGCGACCATATAGGCACCTACCTCGGACTTTTCAACGGAACCATCTGCTTGCCTCAGATTGTAGCTGCCGCATGTGGAGGTATATTGCTCAAAATGGTAGGTGGCAGCCAAGTGTCAATGTTTCTCATTGCAGGCATCCTGCTCGTGTGTGGTGCTGCTGCAGTATATTTAGTAAAAGAAAAACGAGTATAACCAAACATCTATATATTAATATGAATAAGATTAAAGTTGTATTGGCCGGACTGATGCTGTCACTCCTGACGTCCGCGCAAGTGTTTGCCCAAGGCAAATACAAGGTACAAGGCGTAGTCTACGATGAGCTAGGCCCCGCCGTAGGTGTATCCGTAGTAGAAAAGGGTACCTCAAACGGTACAGCCACAGGCCTCGAAGGCGATTTTGCGCTTACTGTAGCTGGCCCCAATGCCATCATCGAAATCAGCTACATAGGCTACACTACGCAGAGTTTCAAAGCCTCAGCACTGCCTAAACGCATCACGCTCGCCGAAGAGACTACAAACCTTACCGATGTGGTCGTTATCGGTTACGGTTCGCAAAAGAAGAAAGAGGTGACAGGCTCTGTAGCCTCCATCAAGGCAGAGGATTTCAATGCCGGTATCAAGTCGAGTCCCGTGGGTCTGCTGCAAGGTAAGGTAGCCGGTCTGAACATCATCAAAACGTCTTCAGATCCCACCTCTACTGGCTATAACATCCAAATTCGTGGTTTCTCCACTCTTGACAAAGGAGCTGGTACCTCACCCCTCTTTATCGTTGACGGTGTGCCTGTAAGCAACATCGACAACATCTCCCCCAATGAGATTGCCTCTATGGATGTGCTTAAGGACGGTTCGGCCGCTGCCATCTATGGTACACGCGGTACCAATGGAGTAATTATCATCACCACCAAGCGTGGCGACAGCTTTTCTGACGTAGCTACCACACGCGTAGAATATGATGGCTACGTATCTACCTCTATGCGCAACGGCGATATGGGCATGGCAACAGCTGAGGAGTTCCGCAACCTCGGAACACTTTCCAACGGAGCCATCAGCCCCGTCATCCAGTCTGACCAGAACACCGATTGGGTAGGCGCTCTTTGCCGCGATGCAGCCTTGGCACACAATCACAATGTGGCTATCGTAGGTTCATCAAGCAAATTCAACTACCGTTCATCACTTACTTATAAAGATGCACAGGGTATCGCTCTTAACTCAAACCGTGAAGAGATTATCGGTAAGCTTGCCGCATCGCAGAAGGCCCTTGATGGTTGGTTGGAGTTGCAGTACGACCTCTCCTACATGCACTATCGCAACGATTATTTTTGTGGTGACTTCAAGCAAGCAGCAACCATGAATCCCACCTATCCGATATATGACCCCACTACACCCAATGGTTTCTTTATGCCTCAGGGCACCGGACAATCCAACCCCGTAGAGCAGATGATGCAGAAGGAGTCATATAAAGATGGCAACTACTTCCGTGGTTCGGTAAAGGCCACCATAAACGTAAAGCCCGTAAAGGGAATGCTCCGCATCAATGGATTTGCGGCCATCGAAGAGGGCGACAATCGTTCCTACTGGTATAACAACACCATCAACACTGACCTTGCGGGTTCGGGCAAAGCAGGCCGCGGCAATGACATGAGTTTCAGCAAACTGTTTGAGCTCACCGCTGACTATATGCGCACCTTCGGTCAGCACAGCATTACTACCGTTGCCGGTCTTTCATATCAGAACTTCCTTTACGATGGCAGCAACATCGAAAACAAGGGATTCCCAACCGATGATGCCAAGTACTATCAGATTGGTAATGGTGATGCTTCAAAGGATTATTTGACAGTTAGCTCATACCGCAATTCAAACACACTTGCTGCAGCATTCTTGCGTGCCAATTACAACTTTGCCGACAAATACTTAGTATCGGCATCGGTACGTCGCGAAGGCTCATCACGCTTCGGTGCCAACCACAAGTGGGGATGGTTTCCCGCTGTGAGCTTGGGCTGGAGAATCAGCGGTGAAGACTTCATGCGCAATCAAGACTGGTGCAACGACTTGAAACTTCGTGCCGGATTTGGTGTCACAGGTAACAACCTCGGTTCTGACCTCCGCTCTGTAGCCATGCTTTCCAATGGCGGTACATTCTGGTACAACGGACAATATGTATACACCTATGGTGTAACCCAAAATGTAAACCCCGACCTCCGTTGGGAGAAGAAATATGAGTATAACCTTGGTTTCGACTACTCATTCTTCAACAACCGCGTTTATGGTAGCCTCGATGCTTACTATCGCCAGACACGCGATCTATTGTGGGACTACGAAGTACCTACTCCTCCTTACCAATACACGACCCTCTTGGCCAATGCAGGACAGATGGACAGCTATGGTGCTGAGCTCGCAGTAAGTGTAGTACCCGTACGTTCCAAGGATTTCACCTGGATTACCACTCCTACCATCTCTTACAATAAGAACTACATCACCAAACTCTCTGACCCCTCTAAGGGATTCAACTATAAGGAGACCACATCGGGCGGTGTTGGCGAGAATGGTATTATGAACACCCAAACTCAGATCCTTACCGAAGGCCATCCTGTAGGATCATTCTACGGATACAAGTTTGCGGGCTTCAAGAAAGATGGTACATGGATGTTCCAAACACCTGCAGGTGGATATAAGGACGAAGGTACCGTGTCAGAGATTGACCGCCAGATAATTGGCAGTGCGCAACCTTGGTTTACTTATGGTTGGAACAATATGCTGAAATATAAGAATTTCGATCTCGCATTATTCTTCCGTGGCGTAGTAGGCAATAAGATTCTCAACCTTACCCGTTGGGCATATGGTCCACAAGCTTCGCAGTCATCCAACATATTCATCAAGGATGCAGTAGGCAGCAACGTTATATATTCAGACAAGGGACATTTCTCTGACTACTACTTGGAAGACGGTTCATACATTAAGCTCGACAACATCACATTAGGCTATAATTACAAGCCTATGAGCAACAAATATGTAGAAAACATGAGATTCTACATCACCGGACAGAATCTGCTTACACTCACCAAGTATAGCGGACAAGATCCTGAGGTGAACACCACAGGAGTGTGGGATGCCGGCATCGACTATTGCGACTTCTATCCTACCGTGGCAAACATTCTTATTGGAGTAAATATCAGCCTATATTAATAGATTAGTATTATGAAAAAGATAAGTTTATTATTCGTTACCGCACTTTTCTCCCTGGTTGCATTGACCTCATGTGAGGATTTGCTCGAAGAAAAGAATTATGGTAATCCTACCGTAGACTCTATGATGGGTTCTGAAGAGAACGTCGTTCTTCTCGTGGGACAAGCCTATGCCGACATTAAGTGGCTGCACGACCACTGGGGATATTGGGGAGTAGCCTCACTCACCTCTGACGAGTGTGTATGCCCCATCCGCATGCCGGGTGAGCACTGGAAAGACAGTTATTATTGGACACGCCTCAACAACCACAACTGGAACTGGATGGGCGATGCCTTTAAGAACATTTGGAATACCACCATATCAGGAGCTGTGCTCTGCAACAAACTGTTGGCGACATTGGCCGATGCAGAAGAGTCTATGAAACCCGAAGTATACGCCCAATATGTAGGTGAACTCGAAGTGCTACGCTCATACTATTACTACATGCTCTTCGACTGCTTCGGTCGCATACCCTACCTTGAGGAGTTTGTAGATAAGACTGAACCACTCATGGAACCCGAACAGGTATGGTCACATCTGGTCAATTGCCTTGAGCGCAATGCTCCCCATATGGCCGTGGTTACCGATGCTAATCGCGCAGCCAACTACGGGCGAGTGACACAGGGCTTCGCTTATGCTCTTCTGGCACGTCTCTATCTGAATGCCGAGTCATTTGGTTGTACACCCGATAATATCTCTTTGGCCGACAACAATGCATACCGTAGCGATTTCGTAAAAGTGCAGTCTGCAACCGACTTCTACACCAATGCAGTGGCTTGCTGCGATATGGTCATCAACTCAGGTTCATATGCTATCGAGGATGATTGGTTCGCCAACTTCAAGATTGACAATAGCGCCTCCAAGGAGAACATCTTTGTTATCGTAGAAAACGGCAACGGCGAGTTCGACCTACGTTACATCGGCAGCATGTCAAACAAGCTGCGCGTGCCCATCCTCACTTTACACTATTCACACCAGTCGGTATATGACATGGTAGAGAAGCCTTGGAATGGATTTGCTGCACGTCCTAAGTTCATGGAGCGTTACAGCGAAAAGGACCTCCGTGGTCCTGGCCCGATTCCTCCTGCAGCTCCCGAACCTCCTGCCCGTCCCGACAAGATGACCGATGCTGAATTGGCCGAATATAACAAGCTGCTTGAAGCCGAGTATCATGGCCCGCTCAAGGAATACGCTAAGACAGTACAGGGATATGGCACCCAGAGCGCCAAGCAGTGGGGATGGTTTATCGGCCCCGTATTCGACAAGAACGGCGAGATTATTCTCGACGAAAACAAGATTGGCTCTATCTGCCGCATCGAGATTGCTTCATTGGAAGCAGCCAATTGGTACGATGGTGCACGTTGTACCAAGTATGAAGTTGACAAGGCTGGCCAGTACCAATATGCCGAGAACGACTTTGTGCTAATGCGCTATGCCGACGTACTCTGGATGAAGGAGGAGGCCATTCTGCGTGGCGGCGAGGGCACATCAGGCTTCAGCAGTACAGACTTCCAGAAGATGCTCAGCCGCACCATGATATACGAGAACAACCCGAAAGAGGCGTTCGCCACTGCATATCCCGGCGTAGTAAGCCTGCAACTCGACGACATCCTCGACGAGCGTGGCCGTGAGTTTGCTTGGGAGTGTGTACGTCGCCGCGACCTCATCCGCTTCGGTAAGTTTGCCGACAACACCTACGTAGACTACGTGACCGCCAAGGATAAGTATCGTGAGTGGTTCCCCATCCCCTACTCTGTACTGGAGAAATCAAAAATTAACGAGGAGACAGGCGAACGCTATTGGAAACAGAACGAAGGATATCAAGACATCTAATCTATATTAATTTAATTGTTAAACTATTCATTTTTGTTAAACTAAAACAAAAGCATTATGAAAAAAATTTTGATGAGTATTAGTGCATTGGCACTGATGTTTGTTGCCACATCTTGCGAGCCTGAAGAACAGAAAGGCAATGGTGGTATTGATTTTGACGAGATTGCTCTCGATGGTTTCTACGTGTACGGAGAGGCTACCGGTTCTGAGGACATCACAGCAGACTATGGTATGGCTGCCGGCCTCAACGAGGTAACAGCAGAGAAGCGTGGCGGTATGTATGAGAAGTACATCGTGCTTGAGGGTGGTAAGGAATTCTATCTCGTGCTCAACGAAGCTGGTAAATACACCAACTATGGTGCTACACTGGAGGAGTACAATGTAACTGAGCTTGCCGACAATCCTGGCCTCGCTACCGTTAAGCGTGGTAAGTTGGTTATCGGTGAGGACGCTCCTGCTATGAAGGTTGACCAGACTGGTCTCTACCACATCGTACTTGACCTCAACCTCGAAGGTGACCTTCTGTATCCGCAGATCGTAGTTGCCGACGTACAGTGGGGTGTTCGCGGTGCCATGAACGGCTGGGGCTTCACAGCATTCGACGCTGTTGAGGTAAATGCCGAGACTATGACTTGGAAGATGGAGAACGTTGACATGCCTGCAAACGGCGAGTTCAAGTTCGCTTACGGCCACGGCTGGAAGATTCAGCTCGACGACGCTGGTAACGTAAAGGCTAACACCAACCTCGGTATGGAGTCATTGCCTAACGGTGCTAACATCAAGGTTGAGAAGGCTGGTCTCTACACCATCACATTGACCTACACCTTGAAGGGTGGCGACATCGCTAACGGTTATACCTTCACCACAGAGTGCACCAAGGAGTCTACACTTCCTACTGAGCTCTACATGATCGGCCAGGACTTCGGTGGTTGGGATTGGGCTTCTGATGGCGTCGTAGCTCTTACTCCCGTACACAGCCACTCTGGTGCTTTCTGGACCACACGTTACATCACAGCAGCCAACGGCTTCAAGTTCTGTCCTAAGAAGGAATGGAGCGGTGACTTCACCAACCTTGGCACAGATACAGGTTACACTGTTGACGGTGGCAACTGCTTCGTAGCAGAGGATGGTTTCTATACTATCTACATCGACCTCGCCAACAATATCATCGCTATGGAGCCTGCTGCTGTTTACGGCATGGGCGACTGCTTCGGTGGTTGGGACGTTGCTAAGGAAGAAAACAAGTTCGTAGCTGAGGGTACCACACTCGTATCGCCCGCTACTGTAGCCGATGGCAATATCCGCATGTACACCGCTGCTCCTTCAGCAATCACTGGTGTAGACTGGTGGCAAATGGAGTACAACGTATTCGATGGCGTTATCGTATACCGCGCTGCTGGTGGTGATCAGGCTGCTGTAGCCGCTACTGCAGGTCAGAAGGTAACTCTCGACTTCAACGCTGGTACAGGTTCTATCAACTAATCAGTAACAAACCTAACAACACAGGGGTGCCCTCTACGGGTGCCCCTTTTGGCCTAAGGCCTTTGATCGGGCCTTAGGTCGCTAAGCACGAAAAACAGCCTTGGCTGTTACGATAACGATGACGAAAACGATAACAGCCATCCGGCAGGCGATTATCAGTCCTCGTTAAACGTTAAACGTTCAACCATAAACAATAAACCAAAAGCCAAAGACCGTTGTCTGTTGACTGTTGACCGTAGACTTTTTAATAAAATTATAACTCATGAACCGCTATATCCTACTTGCTCTTGAATTGTGCTTCTTGGCATTCCTGGCCAGTTGCGAGCCACAAGTTCCTGTTACACCCGAAGAAGAAATCGACCTAAGCAGTCTGCCCTACGGCCTCTCGGGCTATTCACTCACAGATGGCAGCACACCTAAGGCCGATGAGCCCTGCGTAATCTATTATAAGGCTGGTGACGGATTCCCTTTCAGTGGATACACCGAGGTGCTGTATGCACACATCGGTATCGTGGAGTTCGAGTGGAAGCATGTACCTGCCGACTGGAATACAAACTTAGACCGATGCCGCTTCACGTCCACCGACGTGCCCGACGTGTGGATGCTACGCCTTGAGCCAAGCATCAGAGAGTGGTTCGGTGCCTCACAGGACGAGGTGATAAACAAGATAGGTGTGGTGGTGCGCAATGCCGATGGCACCCGTCAGACGGCCGACCTCTTCTGCACTGTGGAAGACCAGCACGGCACCGCCTACGATGAGGTAGAGCATGCCGCAATGCCTGCTGGCGTGTGCGAAGGCATCAACTACATCGATGAGCATACCGTCACCCTGGTACTGAAAGACCGCGACGGCCAAGGCGGCAGCTACGATCATGCCTACGTCATTGGCGACTTCAGCGAGTGGGAATACCAATCCGAATACGCCATGCTGCGCGATGAGGAGGCAGGCACGTGGTGGTACACCTTCACACAAGTAGAGCCAGGCAAGGAATACCGTTTCCAATACCACTTGCACGATGCCGAGCGCGGTACCATACGCATCTGCGACCCCTACACAGAGATTGTATACAGTGCCGATGACCACTGGATACCGGCAAGCACATACCCCGGCATGCCAGCCTACCCTACCGCCACATCGGGACTCGTGGGCGCATTCCAGACCGCCCGCGAGAACTATGCATGGCAGGCGGACTTCACCATCGCTAACCCCGACGACCTCATCATCTACGAACTGCTCCTACGCGACTTCTCCTCCACCAAGGACCTGAAGGGGGCACTTGCCCGCCTCGACTACCTGGAGGCGCTGGGCATCAACGCCATCGAGCTGATGCCGGTTCAGGAGTTCGACGGCAACAACAGCTGGGGCTACAACCCCTGCGCCTACTTTGCCATGGACAAGGCCTACGGCACACGCGAGATGTACAAGCAGTTCATCGACGAGTGTCACAACCGTGGCATCGCAGTGCTCCTCGATGTGGTATACAACCACGCCACCGGTGCACACCCCATGGCCAAGCTCTATTGGAACACTACCGGCAACTGTACCGCAGCGGACAACCCTTGGTTCAACGTCACAGCCCCCCACCCCTACAGCGTGTTCCATGACTGGAACCACGAGAACGCCGAGGTGCGCGAGCATGTGAAGCGCAACCTCGAGTACCTGCTCCGTGAGTACCACTTCGATGGTTTCCGCTTCGACCTTACCAAGGGCTTCACCCAACGTCAATGTACCGAGGCCACCGCATCGAACTACGACCAGGGTCGTATCGACGTGCTCACCGAGTACCATGACGCCATCAAGGCCGTGAATCCCGAGGCCGTAGTGATACTCGAGCACTTCTGCTGTGATGCCGAGGAGCGTGCACTTGCCGAAGAGGGTATCAAGGTATGGCGCAACCTCAACAACAGCTATTGCCAATCGGCCATGGGCTACGTGGAGAACAGCAGCTTCAGCGGACTGTGGACAGGCACCTCCATGCCCTTCGGATCCTATGTCGGCTTCATGGAAAGCCACGACGAGGAGCGCCTCATCTACAAGGCCAAGACCTGGGGTGCAGGCATCATAGCGCAGTCGCTCGATGAACAGATGCAACGCGCCGCCATGGGTGCAGCCTTCTTCTTCACCGTGCCGGGTCCGAAGATGATATGGCAGTTTGGCGAACTCGGCTACGACTACTCCATCGAGGAGAATGGCCGCACAGGCGAGAAGCCCCTACGTTGGGACTATCTAGAGATGCCTGAACGCCGTGCCCTCTACGATGCCTATGCCCAGCTCATCACCTTCCGCAGAGAGCATCCCCAGTTCTTCACCAGCGAGGCCGACTTCACGTGGAAGGTATCCACATCGTATTGGAGCACAGGACGCCACATCAGTTGCGTAGCAGGTGAGGAGGCCTTCGTGGTAGTGGGCAACCCCGACACACGCGAGCAAGCCATCACCGTGACCTTCCCCATCGAGGGCACGTGGAGAAACTATTTTGAGTCTTCAGAGAGCTACACTGGCACAACGACAACGGTAACCCTCGGGGCTGGAGAGTATAGATTATATTTAATGGAGAATTGAAAATTGAAAGTTGAGAATATCGGAGTTCTCCGAGAAATCCGAGCACTCTGAGTTCCCCGAGTACTCCCAAAAAGCGACAAAACAAATAACTCATAATACACAACGCATGAAAAAACTATTCAGGGTATTCTTAGCAGCCATACTGATGACAGGCTGTACCGGTAACAAACAGCAACCCACGGTGGCCGCCACCGACTGGGCCAACACCGTAGTGTACGAAATGAATGTACGTCAATACACGCCCGAGGGCACCTTTGCCGCTGCCCAGCGCGAGCTACCCCGACTCAAGGAACTGGGTATCGACGTGGTATGGCTCATGCCCATCTATCCCATCGGTGTGGAGGGACGCAAGGGAACCTTAGGCTCCTACTACGCCATCAAGGACTACACCGACATCAACCCTGAGTTTGGCACATTGGCCGACTTCGACAACTTCCTTACCGAGGCTCACCGCCTGGGCTTGAAGGTCATCATCGACTGGGTTGCCAACCACACTTCGCCCGACGCACGCTGGGTGACCGAGTCGCCCGCCTCATGGTATGAGCGCGATGCGCAGGGCGGACTCACCTACACGGCCGACTGGAGCGACACGGCCAACCTCAACTATGCCGATGAGGGCATGGTGAAGGGCATGCAAGAGGCCATGCACTTCTGGCTACAGCGTGGTGTCGATGGCTTCCGCTGCGATATGGCTTGCGAGGTACCCCTCACCTTCTGGGAGGAGACCATCAAGGGCATCAAGGCTCAGTACCCCGATGTCTTCATGCTCGCCGAAGGCGAAGAACCTCTCCTGCAGAGCCAGTGCGGGTTCCACTCCTCCTACTCCTGGGAGCTGCACCACATGATGAACGATATCGCCAAGGGCAACAAGGGCATCGACGACCTGGTATCCTATATCAAGAAGGACACCGAGCGCCACCCCGAGGGTGCCTACCGCCTCATGTTCATCACCAACCACGACGAGAACTCCTGGGCCGGCACCGAATTTGAGCGTATGGGCGACGCCACGCAGGCCATGGCCGTGCTCACCTTCACCCTACCGGGCGGACAGCCGCTCATCTATACCGGTCAGGAGATGGGATGGAACCACCGCTTCCAGTTCTTCGAGAAAGACCCCATCCCTGCATGGGAGCAGAATGCACATACCGACTTCTACCGCGACCTCATCGCCTTCAAGCATAGCAACCCAGCCCTGAGCGCAGGCATCGGGAATGGCGAGTTTGAGATTATCAGCACCGACAACAACACCCTCACCTTCACCCGCTCGGTACCGGGCAACAAAGTAGAGGTATCGGTACAGCTCGAGGCCCCCTGGCGTTGGGAGTACCGCACCGTGTGCGACCCCGTAGACCGCGTGGAGCCGCTCTCCTGGTGGACCGGCATGAGCACTCCCCTGCAGCTGATGATTCATGGTACCGACATCGCCTCCTACGACCTCACCATCGAGGGCGGCGAGGGCGTGCAGATTGCCAAAGTACACAAGGCCGAGAGCCCCAACTACCTGTTTGTCGACGTCACCATCGATGCCAAGGCACAGCCCGGCACCTACAATCTCGTGTTCACCAAGGAGGGCAAGGAGTTCCGCTACCCCTACCAGCTGCAGGCACGTCGCGAGGGCTCTGCCGAGCGCACCAGCTTCACCACGGCCGATATGGTGTATCTGCTCATGCCCGACCGCTTTGCCAATGGCGACCCCTCGAACGACTCTACCCCCGACACCGATGACAAGGCCGACCGCGATGCCTTCTTCGGACGCCACGGTGGCGATATCCAAGGTATCATCGACCACCTCGACTACATCGCCGACCTCGGCGCCACCGCTATATGGTCCACTCCCCTACTGCTCGACAACGCCCCCAAGGAGTCATACCACGGCTATGCCGCCTCTGATTACTATCAGATAGACCCACGCTTCGGCAGCAATGCCCTCTATCGCGAACTCGTGTCGAAGGCCCACGACAAGGGCATCAAGATGATTATGGACATCGTCACCAACCATTGCGGCACCGAGCACTGGTGGATGCAGGACCTCCCCTTCCACGACTGGATACACCAGTTCGACACCTACACCGGCACCAACATCTGCTTCTCCACCAACATGGATCCCAACGCCTCAAAGCAGGACCTCTACATCCAGGAGAGCGGCTGGTTTGTGCCCTCGATGGTCGATATGAACCTCAACAACGAGTACACCCTGCGCTACTTCATCCAGTGGGCCATCTGGTGGATCGAGTATGCCGACCTCGACGGCCTGCGTGTGGACACCTACCCCTACAACGAGAAGGAGCCCATGAGCCGCTGGTGCGAGGCATTAATGCGCGAGTACCCCAACTTCAACATCGTGGGCGAGTGCTGGACCTCCTCGGCTCCGCAGCTGGCCTACTGGCAAGGCGGCAATGCCAATAAGGATGGCTTCGACTCACACCTGCCTGCCATCATGGACTTTCCCCTCCACGATGCCATGCGTGCCGGACTCGCCGAGCGCAACCCCGGCTGGGGACAGGGCATGACACGCGTGTATGACTGTCTGTCACACGACTTCCTCTACCATGACCTCTCCAACATGATGATCTTCGCCGGCAACCACGACACCGACCGCCTGGGCGATGTCGTAGGGCGCAATTACAACAAGGCGAAGCTGGGCATCACCATGCTGGCCACCATGCGCGGTATCCCGCAGCTCTTTGCCGGCGACGAGATGATGTTCTACTCCAAAGACCTCAGCCAAGGCCATGGCGGTCTGCGTGTCGACTTCCCCGGCGGTTGGGCTGGCGACAAGGCCGACTACTTCACCCCCGAAGGTCGCGAGCAGCATCCTGTCATCGCCGACATGTACGACTATTCGCGCACACTCTTCCAGTGGCGCAAGAGCAAGGAGGTCATCCACAACGGAAAGACCCTCCATTTCATGACCCGCGACAACACCTACGCCTACTTCCGCTACAACGACAAGGAGGTAGTGTTCGTATACATCAACAACTCACAGGAGCCCAAGCACCTCCCCTGGAGCTACTACAAGGAGATTTCCGAAGGCCTCACCACCGGACGCAACGTCATCACTGGCGAGACGGTAACGCTCTCCGATGACACCGTCGTAGGGCCCGAGCAGGCGCTGGTAGTAGAGTTTGGTATTTAGTTTAGAGTTTAGTTTAGAGTTCTAGGAAACCCTAGGATATCTTAGAGAATCCTAGAACTTCCTATAAAAAAAGAAATAATAATCAAATATACCACAATGAAAAGAATCCCCCTTACCCTCCTTGCCATCGCCACAGCCATCCTCATGGGATGCGATAGCAAGTCGACACGTGAGGCCGCATGGCAAGGCGAGCACCTGCTCACCTCACCCGGCAAGACACTCACCATGCAGTTCGGTGTCACCCCCGAGAGCGGCACCCCCACCTACAGTCTCCAGTTTGGCGACAAAGCAGTGATCCTCCCCAGCGCCATGGGCTTTGAGCTTCGTGGCGACACCCAGAAGAAAGAGTTCTGGAACGGTGGCGACATCACCAGCAACGCCTCTGAGGTGCTCCCCCTCAATAGCGGGTTCACCATCAAGGAAGTGAAGAACGCCACCTTCGACGACACCTGGACTCCCGTTTGGGGCGAGGAATCCTCCATCCGCAACCACTACAACGAGCTACTCGTATGCATGGAGCAGGAGGGCACCGGTTACCTGATGAATATCCGCTTCCGCCTCTACGACGATGGCCTGGGCTTCCGCTACGAGTTTCCCGCTCAGCGCAGCCTGGCCTACTTTGTCATCAAGGAAGAGTGCACCGAGTTTGCCCTCACAGGCGACCACACCGCCTTCTGGATCCCTGGCGACTACGACACCCAGGAGTATGACTACGTAGAGTCACACCTCTCCGAAATTGAGGGCCTCATGCCGCAGGCCATCACGCCCAACTCATCGCAGACACCCTTCTCGATGACTGGTGTGCAGACCTCCCTGCAGCTACGCACCGCCGATAGCCTCTACATCAACCTCCACGAGGCAGCCCTCGTCGACTACCCCTGTATGCACCTCGAGTTGCGTCCCGGAAGCTACACCTTCGTGTCGCACCTCACCCCCGACGCCACAGGCTGGAAAGGCTACATGCAGACACCCTGCCACACCCCCTGGCGCACCATACAGGTCACCGACGATGCCCGCAAGCTGCTTGCCTCACGCCTCGTGCTCAACCTCAACGAGCCTTGCGCCTACGACGATGTATCGTGGATCAAGCCCGTCAAGTATGTGGGCGTATGGTGGTACATGATTTCGGGTAAGGGCACCTGGGCCTATACCGACGACTACCCCACCGTGAAGCTGGGTCAGACCGACTATGCCAACGCCTCACGCAACGGACGCCACGGAGCCACCAATGAGAACGTGCGCCGCTACATCGACTTCGCCGCCGAGCATGGCTTCGACCAAGTGCTCGTGGAGGGCTGGAACGAAGGTTGGGAAGACTGGGCCGGCAACTCCAAGGACTATGTGTTCGACTTCGTCACCCCCTACCCCGACTTCGACATCAAGGCACTCAACGCCTATGCCCAGAGCAAGGGCGTGCGCCTCATGATGCACCACGAGACCTCCTCATCGGTGCGCAACTACGAGCGCCACATGCACAAGGCCTACGAGCTCATGGAGCAGTATGGCTACAACTCCGTGAAGAGCGGCTACGTGGGCGACATCATCCCCCGCGGTGAGTACCACTACGGACAGTGGATGGTCAACCACTACCTCTACGCCGTGACCGAGGCCGCCAAGCACCATATCATGGTCAATGCCCACGAGGCCGTGCGCCCCACTGGACTCTGCCGCACCTACCCCAACCTCATCGGCAACGAAAGCGCCCGTGGCACCGAGTACCAGTCGTTCGGTGGCTCCAAGCCAAGTCTGGTCACCATCCTGCCCTTCACACGCCTCAATGGCGGACCGATGGACTACACGCCCGGTATCTTCGAGATGGACCTCGGCCCTGTGACTGGGGGGAACAACAACTCGAAGGTCAACGCCACCATCGCCAATCAGCTGGCCCTCTACGTCACCATGTACTCGCCCCTACAGATGGCTGCCGACCTTCCCGAGCACTATGAGAAGTTCATGGATGCCTTCCAGTTCATCAAGGACGTGGCTGTCGACTGGCAACGCTCCGAGTACCTCCTTGCCGAGCCGGGCGACTACCTCGTGATAGCCCGCCAGGCCAAAGAGAGCGGCCAGTGGTTCATGGGTGGCATCACCGACGAGCACAAGCGCCACGTCGACGTGCCCCTCCACTTCCTTGAGGCAGGCCGCACCTACGAGGCCACCATCTATGCCGACGCCCCCGATGCCGACTATGCCACCAACCCGCAGGCCTACGTCATCAGCACGAAGCAGGTAACCTCTGCCGATGTCCTCAGCCTCGACATGGCACGTGGCGGCGGCTTCGCCATCAGCTTCGAATAGAAATATTCAGTAAAGAGAAATGATAGGACAATTATCTGAAAGTAAAACTAATCGTGCAAGCAAGTCCGGGACTTCCGGACTTGCTTCCTTTTTTAGAACGACATACCCACGGTGAGGCTCATCGTCTGCAGATCTAGCCCCATGCACTCATCCTAAGCAACGCAAGACCTTCAGGTCGCTGGCCCGTAGGGGCGGGGGCAGTAAGCATAAAAAACACTCAACCTCGTCCGTTGCGTCTGCGATATTCTTGCGGACTTATGCCAACGGTTTGACGGAAGAGGCGGATAAAATAGGAGTGGTCGCTGTAGCCCAGTCGGTAGGCCACCTCCTTTACGGATACCTGTTCGGTGAGCAGCATAAGCTGGGCACGTTCTATCTTCTTGCGGTTGATGTAACGTATGGGCGGCATACCTATTGTATGGGTGAAGAGCTGTATGAAATAGTTCTTGGTGATACAGGCTATAGAGGCCAGTTCGTCAACCGACAGCGTGTCGGCAATATGGCTCTGTATATGATTCACAACACGGGTGATGCGTTTGTCGCGGGTCCATACTCGCGGTCGGGCGTGCTCCATGAACTGCGCGAAGAGAGTAAGGGCAAAGCCGCGTAGGCGCATTTTATCGTGGAGCGGGAGGGCGTGGTAACGTTCGATACTGTCGGCCATACAGACGGTGTTGTTGTACGTGTCGGGGTTGCTCGACGAAAGTGCCGCATGGGGGTGGAGGGCACATATGTGGGCAAACAGCTCCCTCTCCATATCGTAGACCTTTATCGTGGTTGGGAACTCATAGGCATCGAGCACATCAGGTTCATTCTTGAACCCCTCGTACACGTGCAGGTAGTAGAGGGAGAAGTCGCCATGGCATTCATAACTGTGTGGCACGTAGGCGGGCACCATGTAGGCATTTCCAGGATGCAACGTCACTACGATGTCGGGCAGATGGAGCTTAGCCTCGCCTTCTGTCACGAGAAACAGGCGCGTGAAGGGGGACGACACATCTTGCCAATTCCAATCAGCATGGTGGCGTGCAAATCCCACATTAAGCATGATAAGGTTGAGCGACTCGATGGGCATGTTCATAGTGATGGCATTTTTTACTTAGCGATTTCCACAACAAATGTAAGGATTATTATTGAAGGACAGAAAGGTATAACGGAATATTGTCCTATTCTTTCGTATAATAATGACATGGCGGAATAATATTGCTATATATCTTTGCAGAGAGGATATGATGTGGACGAACGATTAGGAAAAACATTCAAACAACTACTATAAATAAACTATCGATTATGAGACATGCTATCATGAAGAAAAAACTGTTGTCAGCATTGTTGGCAGCAGCCTGTGTCGCAGGCTATGCGCAGAAATCCGACGTGGAGGTGATGACGGGTAGCTATAAACCCGAGTGGAGCTCGCTCAATCAGTGGGAATGTCCCGAGTGGTTCATGGACGCCAAGTTTGGTATCTGGGCTCATTGGGGGCCGCAGTGTCATGCCGAGGCAGGCGACTGGTATGCCCGATTCATGTATTATATGGGGTCGGGGCAGCAGAACTGGCATTGGGATCACTTTGGCGACCCTGCCGAGTTTGGACTCAAGGAACTGTGCAACGACTGGAAAGCGCAGAACTGGAACCCCGAAAAACTAATCGAACTGTATCATAGTGTGGGGGCACGTTACTTTATGGCGCTGGGTAACCATCATGACAACTTTGACCTTTGGGACAGTCCCTATCAGGAATGGAACTCGGTGAACATGGGGCCCAAGCGCGACTTGCTCAAGGAGTGGAGCGACGCTTGCAAGAAGGTGGGGCTGCCCCTTGGCGTGAGTATGCACGCCAGCCATGCTTGGACTTGGTTGGAGCCTTCGCAGGAGTATGACGGAAACCTTACCAAGGAGGATGGATATACTCTCAATGCCGACGGCACAGAGAAATGGTGGAAGGGGTACGATCCACAGGAACTGTATGCACAGAATCACATCCCCAGCAATGGATGGCGTGAGTCCGGTACCATACATAGCCAATGGGAATGGGGTAATGGCGCATCGCTCCCCTCGGAGAAATATAAGCTGAAGTTCCAGAATCGCGTGCTCCAATGCATCAACGACTATGCGCCCGACATGATATACTTTGATGACACGGCCATGCCATTCTATGGATGCGACGACAATATAGGCAAAAATATCCTCGCACACTACTACAATAAGAGTGCGGCGCAAAACGGAGGTACCCCACAGGTGGTAGTCACAGGCAAGCAACTCGATGCTGACCAAAAGAAGTATATGCTGTGGGACGTGGAGCGCGGTATCCCCGACCGTATGCAGGAGAAGTATTGGCAGACCTGCACCTGTATCGGCAGTTGGCACTATGATCAGAGTGTATACAACAACAACGGCTACAAGAGCGCTGCCTTGGTGGTGCGCATGCTTGTAGACATCGTATCGAAGAATGGCAACCTGCTGCTTTCAGTGCCCATCAAGAGCGATGGCACCATCGATGAGAAGGAGGAGGCCGTATTGGCGGATATCAAGGCATGGATGGATATCAATAGCGAGTCGATATACGGTACACGCACATGGAAGACTTTCGGTGAGGGTCCCTTGGCCGAGGCCAGCAATCCGATGAATGCGCAAGGATTCAATGAGGGGCAGAACTACTCGTCCCGCGACGTGCGCTACGTACAGAAGGATGGAAAGATATATGCCACCATTATGGCTTGGCCCAGCAGTGAGGAGTTTACCTTTGAGAGCTTCTCCATTACATCTGAGTACTATAGTGGCAGGGTCACAGGGGTAGAGTTGTTGGGATATGGAAAAGTAGAATACACACAGGGTATCAGTGGACTCACCGTGGCATTACCTGCAGAACGTCCTAATGAAATAGCACCTGTACTGGTCATCACGACCGAGGAGGCGAGTGTCGCTCCTTACGCGGAGTTACAGGCGGTCATTGAGGCTGTAGCTGCATACCTCAATGCTGTGGCGGAGGAGGCCGACCTCAGCAACACGGGAAAGTTCAGCTTGCAGGCAATCCCCACCTTGCGCGAGGCTTTGGAGAAAGCCAAGGAACTTACAGCCGACGTTACTGATGATGAGGCCACCGCCGCCAAGGAGGCTCTATTGGCGGCATACCGGGATTTCAAGACCAATGGCATTAACAAAGGCGGCAAGTTTGAAGGAGAGTTCAGTGAAGACCTGACAGCAGAGATGCTTGTTGAAGCCAACGCTTTTACACGCGAAGCGGGTAATGGACTGCGTTTCGGAAAACCTTATTATTGGACGGTGGAAAACTTCTGTATTCCCAATGGAAACGATGGAGTGAAGCAGGGACTCGACAGCTATTCGGGTAACGATGCGCTTATGCTAGGCGTATGGAACGATGCTGCAAACAATCAAGAAGGCGACCTTGCCAATGCCCGCATATACCGTAAGATACATCTCGATGCAGGAAGGTACTATTTTGGCGCTGGCTACAATACACGCTATGGCATAGGTACCGATGCATATATGTTTGTATCTACAGCGTTGACTGCTACGGCCGACATTCCCGATAAATCTATAGCCTACTATCCTATCATCAATGTTTCCGAAGACTGCCAACTGTGTGGACTATGGTTCAAGTTGGAGGAAGAACAGGATGTGTATATCGGTTTCCAAGCCGATCTCAGCGGGGCCTCTACTCAAGAGTTCCGCGCCGAGAAAGTGGCATTGTACCTCCTCCCTGATGAGGACCTCGAAGAGTTCCTTTACGAAATGGATGCAACACTGGCGGCCATGGAGGACTATCTGGGTGAAAATACGGGTTATTATGACCGCGCAGCATGGGAAGACATGTTTGCTCAGTGCTACGCATGGTTCGATGAATTGGCTACTCTGACTCCGGAGGAACAGCTGGATTTATACTATAAAGTGAAGAAACAATGGGAGGCATATCTCGCCACTGCCAAGATTGCGGGTGGTCCACCTTCCAATATGCCCTACGAAGATGTCACTGTAGAGTATCTCGTTGAAGCATCCGATTTTACTCGTGCTGAAGGTGGGGAGCAACGTTTCGGCAAACCTGAACACTGGACCGTAGAGAATTTTTGTATACCCAATGGGGGTGATGGTACCAAGCAGGGACTTGACAAGTATGAGGGTAGAGATGCCCTCATGCTTGGTGTATGGAATGATGCAGGCAACAACCAGGAGGGCGACCTGTCAAACGCACGCATTTATCGTTGCATACATCTCGGAGCGGGAAAGTACTACTTTGGTGCAGCATTTAACGCGTGCTATCAAGTGAGCCCCAATGCCTACATGTTCGTATCAACCGAACTCTATGATACCGATCAGATACCGGGTAATGCAACAGCATACTACGCACTCGCTGAGGCTGCCAATGACAGGCAGCTGTATGGACTCAACTTTACCCTTGCTGAGGAAACTGACCTCTACATAGGGTTCCAGATGGACCTTACCGGCGGTTCGTCGACCCAAGAGATACGTGCCGAGCAAGTGGCGCTATACCAATACAATGACATGACCCACGCCAAGCTGCAAGAACTCATCGCCAGCATCAACTCAAAGATTTCATCTGTCAAGGTGAGCGATAATACAGGGCACTACACCGCTGCAGCATACGAGACCCTGATTGCGCATATCGCCGACGCACAAGCTATAACCGAAAGTGCATCGGTAGAGGAGATTGTCGCTGCCTATGATGCGCTCACCACGGCATATGGCACTTTCCTTGAGGAAGGTCGCATCAAAGGGGCTACCTATGATGAAACAGACGCTACAGACATCACCGAACAGCACCTCATCGAAATATACGGTTTTACGCGTAAGGAGGGCGGAAATGACCGTTTCGGCTCACCACTATATTGGACGGTCGAGAACTATGACATACCATCCGCGACGGAGGGTATACGTGGCGGACTCGACAAGTGGCCCGGTCACGACCATCTCACCATAGGAGTATGGGACGATAAGCAGAATGCTCCCGAAACATCGGACATCACCAATACACGCGTATATCGCTCTGTAACCCTCGATGCAGGCACCTATTTCTTCGGCGCTATATACAATACTATATATAACATGACAGATGCATACGTCTTTGCTTCAGATGAGACCTTGCCGACTGCGGAGATTCCAGGCAAAGCGATTGCACATATGCGCATTGCAGAGTGTGCTGCGGATGGTGAGTATTGGGGCATACGCTTCACGCTCCCGGAGGCGCAAGAGGTACTGTTGGGATGGCAGGCAGATCTTCTTAATGGTTACAACACACAGGAGTTCCGTGCAGAAAAGGTAAAGCTCGCCTATTACGGAGATACGGCAATAGAGGATATTGAGCATGCCAAGCAACCTGTAGACACAAGCATATACACACTGCAGGGCGTGAAATTAAACACAAGCATCGATATGTTGCCACGCGGATTATACATCATCGGGAATAAGAAAATGATTGTACGGTAGCACCTCATCGTCATTTTTCCCAAGCCAATATCCTGCCCCTCGGCGCTCTATGCTGCAGGCCATGCCGGTGGTGTTGTCGTAGATGTCGGGGTTGCTCGATGGCAGCGCGGCACCTTGGTATGTGTGGCAGATGGCGGCAAAGGCGGCCTTGTCCAGTTCGTCTGCACATACCTCGGTGGGGAAATCGAAGGCCTCGAGTATGCCTGCCTCGCTCTTGAACTTCGTACACGTGCAGGTAGTAGAGTGCAAAGTCGCCGTGGCACTCGTAGCTGTGGGGCACATAGGCGGGTACCATATAGGGGTGTCCCGGGCGCAGGGTCACCACCTCGCTGGGCAGATGAATCTTTGCCTCGCCCTCGGTGACCAGAAACAGACGGGTGAAGGGCGACGACACACCCTGCCAGTTCCAGTCGGCATGGTGGCGGGAAAACCCTACATGGAGCATTATCAGGCTCAGCGATTCTATAGGTATATTCATGGTCGATGGGTATCTGATTATGCTACAAAAGTAGGCATTTTCTTATAGATAATGAAAAAATGTGTATTTTGTCCTATTCTTTTATGAAATACTTATATCTGAATTTCTTTTCCGTTGGCTATCTTTGCACATAATCTTGAAAAGAATAAAAAACTCCACTATGAAACACTTATCACAACTCTTGTGCTGCCTTGTGCTGTTCCTTACAGCTTGTCAAGCAGATAGATTCACCTCGCCCAACGGTAAACTTGTCCTTGTACACGAAGTGTCTCCTTCGGGAACGCTATCCTATACCCTCTATCGTCATGCCGATGAGGGGCTGGAGCGAGTGTTGGATATACCCACTGTCGGTGTTGATACCGAGAGCGGCCTTGGCGAAGGCCTTATATTTAAAGAGGTGACTGGCCCTCGCCGCCATACCGATGACTATGCTATGATTAGCGGCAAACGTCGCCAGTGCTATAACGAGGCCGACGAGTATATCTATATTTTGGAGGATATCAAAGGTAACGAGGTGCGCATAGTGATGCGCCTCTATAATGACGGTATCGCCTTTCGTTATGAATCTGATGCCCTTGCAGGCGAGTCTATCACGGGTGAGCACACCCAGTTCCAGTTTGCCGCTGATGTTAAACGCTGGACACAGCCCTATGCCGTAGGCTACGAAGACTTCTATTTCCCCAACACCGATGGCAAAGCTCACAACAAAAGCCGTCGTTGGAATATGCCTGCCCTCTTTCAGCCTGCCCCTTCATCTTATGTGCTGCTCGCCGAGGCCAATGTGCTGCGTGATCAGTGCGGTGCCTACCTCTCCAATGTCGAGGTCGACTCATGCTACCGCGTACAGCTCTTCGATAAGCGTTTTGTATGTCCTAAGGGATGGCACTCGCCTTGGCGCTTGGCTATCGTGGGCTCGTTGGCCGATGTGGTGGAGTCGACCCTCGTGACC
>JAZNYG010000024.1:0-9942 GCA_045594245.1 Bacteroidaceae bacterium | reverse complement strand
GCTTGCCGTCAAGGCAATCTTGTTGCCGTTGGCATCGTAGAACTCCAGTTCCGAGAGGCAGAAGTACTTCGTGTTGCCCTTCGTCCTGTTCACCGTGATGCGCAGCTTCGTCACCTTACCACCCTGTGCACGATAGAGCGGCGAGGTGTAGATGGCAATCTTTTCCGTCTGGTTATGCCATACCGCACCGTCAATCCAGCCGTTGGCACCGGCGTTGAACTGAGTAGTATAGATGAGCTCGCCCGTTCCGGGGTCGGGTTCTACACTATTCTGGGTGTATACGGCAGTCACCGTCAGGTCGCTTTGTATATTGGTGAACGCCTTGTCCCAGCCCGTAAAGGTGTAGCCCTCGCGCGTGGGGTTAGCAGGAGCCGTAGCATCTTGTCCCTGCTTCACGGTCTGTGTCTTCAGCACCGCATTGTTCCAGTCACAGAAGGTAACGGTGTATTCGGGCTCTGGCTCGGGTGCCAAATTACCCATTGCCGCAACAGTGATCTGGCGTGTAGCCGTGATGTTGGTACCGTCTATGGTCGTAGCCTGCACGGTCACCGTGCCGCCTCTGTTAGGATTCTTGGCCGTAAGGACACCGCCCGAGGTTATCGTTGCAAGGTCTTCACCATTAACAATATCCCAGCGCACATTGCGCGAAGTGGCAGCTGCGGGCAGAATCTCGGCATAGAGGGCCAGCGAAAGGTTATCCTCCGTAGTAGCATACTTCTTGGTAGCTGAGAGTACCGATACACTGTTGGCATAGACCATCGTATTGGCCATATTGCAGTTCACCACATTGCTCTGTCCCTTCAGTTCAGTTGCTCTTGCCGCTGCTCTGTTCATGCCGGGAGCATAGGCGGCTCCGTTGCCCAAGATATACTCGATGGCATAGTAGGGCGCATTGGCATCGGGTGCATAGTCGGTGTATGAACTGTGACGGTTGCTTACCGAGCCTATCTCTTCCAAATCATCGGGCGATGTACCGCGCAGGATGTTGTAGCCCACTACATTGCCTCCTTCATAGCCGCTCCAGATGAGGTTCCAGGTGTTGTTAGTCAATCCACGGTTGATAGTGAGGTGCGAGGTGGTATGCGGGCTGCTGTAAGGCACAGGTACTTCGACATCGGGAAGCACTGCCTGCAACACATAACATTCCGATTGAATGGCAGCATTGGAAGAGTAGTCGGTATATGCTCCATCAGAGACATTTGCCACACCTATCTCCACATATCGGTTGCGACGGTTAGTCTCCTTCAAGATACGCACCTCTGCACACATGTCAGTTGAGTTCCAACGAATCACATTATGCCCTTCAGCATCAGCAGTGACCACGGTGATGGGTATCAGGTCAGACAATCCCAAGATTTCCCTGTCACAGACAACCATTGTTTCACAACCACTGGCATTAGTCAGAGTCATCTTGAAATACAATTTCTCATAAGAAGTATTCAAGGTAATCTTATTACCTTCGATTTTAATCTGTTCCTTATCATACTCACTCAAGGCACTTAACGGATAATAAGAGTTTAACTCGCCTGTTGTGCTCAGTAGCCACTCTACAGTTACGCCTTCAGGTATCTTGATTTCTGTCGTTGTATAGTTAAACAATGTAGGTATAAACACCCCAGCATAGCTGTCCTCTACATAAATCATACGCGTCATTACCTTATCCCCTAACGTCAAGCTCACAGTCTTGGTGCCTGGAGCATTCCACGAGAGGTGATAGGGGCCATAGCCAGATCCTGATTCAACATGAGCGCCATCAAAGTCCCATACAGGAGTTTCTGTTGACGATGAACCGGTATAGGTAAATTGAGCTATTTCTCCTGAACAAACAGATGCAGGAGCACCAATCGCATAGACTTCCTCCACGCTTACGGTCAGCGGTTCGGTAAACACACTCCAGTCGCCTTGCAAGTCGATAGCCTGCAATTGAATCTCATATTCACCTATGGGCAATACACTATTGGGCACGAGGTACTGCTTGGCTGTGATGTAGTTGAAGTTGCGTATAGGTGCAGCGCTCGAGTTGCAGGCATTCTGCGGAGAGATGATATAGGCACCCTCACCGCTTGCACCCTTCTTCTTCACCGAGAGGTTGTAGCGCATCTGAGTGCCGGGCGTAGCATCGTCCTTGGCGTGGTTCCACTCGATGAGCAATCCCTTGTCTGTCTGCACGGCACGCATATCGGTGGGTGCAGCAGGACGCTCGTTGGCTGGGCTATGGAGCGTGACAATGCCAAAATTCGCAGGAGCATAATTGCCAGGACCTACAATATCGTACCAGTTTAAGCAAAAAGCCCACGGATGGTTCGGCAATTTGATGGCATTCTCTTCAAGAACATAAGTAGAACTACAATGTAGCACAAAGCCTTGTTGGATGACACCTTCAGCACCAAAATAGTGTACATAATAGCCATAACCCGCACTACCCTTCGACTCGTCCTGTTGATTGGTCATCACATCCAAGTAGCCGTTATTGTCGAGGTCGATGACCTGCATATAGTTGTAGCCGGAGCTGTAACGACCAAGCTCGCCTACCGGCAATACATCGGGAACACTGAATCGTTCATTCCTCTCATTCCAAAGGATGTAGGGAGCTCCATCGCCACGCATGGTCAGGAAGTCGAGGTATCCATCGTTATTCATATCCACAAGGTAGCGGAGGCTACTGTGCACATTATCCCTATCTAATTCTTCTGCGAAAGGTATAGTCATGGCCTCAAATTCGCAGTTCCCTTTGTTGACAAGTACAGTCAGGCATCGATAGTTATAGTTCTCCAATACAGGTGCGCAAATATCAGTAAATCCATCGCGGTTGATGTCAGCAAAGAACCAGTCACTACTTGTGAATGAAGGTAGGAGTTGTTCACTATCACCCACGATGAATCGCGCCTGATAAGAACCATCCGATTGCCTGATACCCAAATAATTCTTGTAGAGCCATTTTCTATCAGCATACTCTTCCATCTTATAACCGACCAAATCGAAGTTCCCATCATGCGTAAAGTCTACATAACTACTCTCAAATTTATATTCATCAAAAGAATCAAAGATAACCGCGAGGTTTTCATCCTCCTTCTTGGCCTTCATATTGGTTGTACCATTGTGTGGGAGATAGTAGTATATTTCATCTCCGCCATCGAACAGATAGTCCATTGCGCCATTGTGGTCCCAGTCATACCAGAAGCCTCGCCTCATAGTCAATCCCGTGTTCCATATACCGGCAGCCTGAGCGAATGAGAAGTTCTCGCCGCCCTTGAAAATAGCTTCCGCATAATCCCCTTCTGCATCAGCGACATCCCAATAGCCGTCCATGTTATAGTCGGCCATTACGCATGGGAGATTGTTATCAGAACCAGTAGTATTATTACTCTCCAAGAAATCGTCCCACTCAGTCCCGAAAATCTCTGCCAAGTCGGTATAGTTGGGGGTCACATTCACCATCTCCACATACGATGTACTGGTGCCATCGGCCGCAGTTAAGGTGTGGGTGATAGCCTTCTCGCCAGCAGCGTTGAAGACAATTTCCGCCTCGTAGCCATCGCCCGTGCAGGTGCCGTCTTCGGCTATCCAGGTATGGGTAAAGCCGTCGGGCATAGCGGTTGCCGTGGCAATGAGTTTCTCGCCACATCCCAGTTCTGTCCTGCTCACGCGGAAGTCGGCCACAAAGCCCGTGTGCTCTATGCTGGCCTCCTCGCTCCATGCCGAGCCCACATGCTGGGCGTCGATGGTCTGCACCGACACGTAGATGGTGGCCGGCTGACGCTGTGTGAGATTGAGCGTGTAGTTGTGAAATCTGCTCATGTTGCCATCCAAGAAGTTGCGGCGACTGCCATCGGCATTGGCATGGGCACGCAGGATGTCGTCGCCACCTGGTGTGGTGCCCACACGCAGGGCATAGGTGAGGTCGCTCGTGGCGGTGCGGTCGTCACTGCCATCGCCCCAGCTGACGGTGAGCATTCCGTTGTTATATCTCAACTCAGGCTTAGCAGGAGCCGCGGGAGCAGTGTTGCGAGTGCCTTCGAAGCGGTAAGGGGGAAATGCAATCTTATCAATCGCAAGATCTGCCCATACCTCCATCCGTCCATCATTAATGAGATCCTCGGCACTGATTTTCGGCAATACATCGTACCACCTTTCCTTACCATCCGGTTCTTTCGGGAGGTTGACCAGCACCTCGGGCATTGCAAAAGTCTTATCTGAAAGTCCTTTCAGCCACACAATATCAAAACCCTCGGAGTCCTTCCATACTACACCATGATACTCACTGAAATAGATGTCGCCTCGGAACGCCAGTAGGTCGTAGTATCCGTCGCCATCCAAGTCCTGACAGTTCGAGAAGAGCAGGTTGTTGCTGCCATAGTCCTGCTCGTCGAGCTGAGTAAACTTACCCGTGCCGTCATTCTCGAAGAACATGGTGTAGGCATAGCCCGTGCTGTTGAGCGGAGCCGAGAAGGTGACGAGGATATCCACATCGCCATCGCGGTCGAAGTCGTAGCAATACATCTCGCGGTCTACCTGTATGTTCTCGTACAGGGTCTGCATCTCGAAGTCACCCTCGCCACGGTATACGGCCACCCACAGTTCCTGACCGGGGAAGATGAAGTCCTGTATGTGGTCGCCATTGAGGTCGGCTATCATTACGGAGCCACCGAGCTCGGTATAGATCCAACGACCATCACCACCATTATAGTAGAGCACACCGTTCTTCTCGTCGATAAGGTCGACATAGCCGTCGGCATTGAGGTCGAGCGCACGAGTGGGTGCCGCCACGGTGGGGTTCATACCCTGGGCACGCATCTGCGGAGCACTGGCCTCACGGCGGGGAGGAGCCGAGGCCAACCACACGCCCGAGAAACGCACGGGAGAGGGGCGCGGCTTTCTGTTAGTATTGGTACTGTACCAATCGTCGGGGTCGAAGGAGGCTTCATACGCCGCCTCTGTCACCACCTGCATAAACTGCTCTACGAACGAGCCATCGGCCTGCTGCACCATGATGCTATAGCCACTGTAGCTGTCGCCTCTTTCCTTCAGATAGTCGATGCGACCATCGTTATTGACATCAAAGTTGGTAATAATCAGAGCACCGTCCTCATACAGCTGGAAATCTCCCAGCGAGATGTACGAGCCAGAGTAGCCTGCACTGAAATCCATTACGCCATCGCCATTGAGGTCTTCTACATAGTAGAAGTCACCGGCCGAGCCGGAGTAGCTCTTCAGTGTCTTGAACTGTTGGGAGATACCGGCAGTGTAATACGGGTTTACTGGAACTGTCCAACCCGTTATTCCAATGCCTATCTCATTATACAAGAATCCCTTCTCGCCCACACCCTCAAAATCATACCAATACTCGGCACGAGGAGCGACCTCAGGAAAGAGATTATCAATCGTACTATAGGTAGCATATACGACCAAATCAGCAAATACATTCTCATAATTGATATCCCAACCCGCGAAGGCGTATCCATCGCGAACGGGGTTGGCTGGGGCTGTGGGCGACTGTCCCTGCTTCACCGTCTCGGTCTTGAGCACCGTGCCGTCCCAGTCGTAGAAGGTGACGGTATACTCGGCATCGGTATCGATGTCAAGTTCACTGACGCTGATACCGAAGTCGTCACATGCAGCCCAGTTGGCATTGCAACCCACGCCGCGGTAACCGATAGTCAGCGTGCCATCAGTGACCTCAACAGTCACCGCATATTCTGATGCCGTAATGGTAGTAACCGCCACCTGCTGGTCTTCGGCAAAGATATAGGTTCCCTGAGGAGCTACAGATGCATCCCTCTCATCCTTGGCGTGGGCCAACGCCGTTACCACATAAGTGCCATTGGGAACAGTCTGCGTCTGCGACCACTCGAAATCGCCCAAACCTACGCCATCCCAGTTTTTCCAAGCCTCCATAAAATAGGTTCCTTGGTAACCGTGACTGGCGGCAGTACCCTGAGCACCAAGGTTAATGGCATTCGCTGGACCGGAGATGGTCCAACCCGTAGTGTTGCCCGTTTCAAAATCGGTATTCAAGAATTCTATACCCGTAATGCCATCATTAATGACACCTCCTACATTACGTGTGTAACTTGCGCGTATGTCCAAGTCGGAAACCACGGTGGAAAATGTCTTGTCCCATCCCGTGAAGGTGTAGCCCAAGCGTTCAGGGTCGGCAGGGGGAGTGACAGACTGACCACCCTTCACTGTTTCAGTCTTGAGCACCGTATCGTCCCAATCGTAGAAGGTGACGGTGTACTCGGCATTGGTATCAATCTGGCGCGTTATACGGAAGTCGTCACATGCTACCCAGTTGGTATTGCAACCCACTCCGCGGTAACCGATAGTAAGCGTACCATCAGTGACATCAACGGTCACCGAGTATTCTGATGCCGTAACGGTAGTAATCGCTACCTGCTGGTCTTCGGCAAAGATATAGGTTCCCTGAGGAGCTACAGATGCATCCCTCTCATCCTTGGCGTGGGCCAACGCCGTTACCACATAAGTGCCATTGGGAACAGTCTGCGTCTGTGACCATTCAAAATCGCTCAAACCTACGCCATCCCACTGGTATTTCCAAGCCTCCATAAAATAGGTTCCTTGGTAACCGTGGTTAGCAGCAGTGTTGATTGTACTAGGGCTGGCATTCACTGGACCGGAGATGGTCCATCCCGTAGTGCCGTTTTCGAAATCGGTGTTCACGAACAAGGTGGTAACATCTACACCCACCTGCGCACTCACCGCAACGCTACATAGTAGCGTAGCCACCATGAGCAGAAAAAGTCTTGCGTGTTTCATAGTCGTAGAACTTATAAGTTAGTAAATAGATTGGTTGCTCTCTATTGCCTATAAGTCCTCCTGATTCGGCGGTTTGTATATACCTTTATATATAAGAAAAGCGTGAGAACCTGTACCTGTTGCCCGTCCCACAATTGAAGGCTCTCGCATTGCCCTGTTCGTCGAAACGAGCAACGCGAAGCCTCACGCCGATATGTATATACGACACCTTGTGAGTTATACGAGTCGTCACGACCAATATAACAAAGGAGTACGAAAACATACCCATGAGGCATTCACCGTTGCTTTGTTTTTGACGAACATTAACAGAATTTGCGAGATTCTCAATTGTCAAAACCAAAGCGTCAAGTAAACGCCTTTTCCATTATGTCATCCCCGCCCTTCCACCTTAATCCGTACAACTGGCTTAAGATATCGGCGAGAGATGCTGCAAAGATAGTAAATAATTAGGAATTAGGAGTTAGGAATTAGGAGTTATTTTTTAATGTTTTAGAACATAAGCAGCAACAAAGGTTGCAACGTTGACGATAAGACAGCCTTGGCTGTGCGATAACGATGAGACAGCCTTTGGCTGTACGATGACGTTGACGAAGAACCGGATGTTTCCCTGTTTTAGGTGTAGGTGTCGGTTTTAAGCTATAACCTACTGTATAACTGCCGCTTACCGACCGACACCTGCGTTGCGAGGTGTCGGTGGCTGCTTCATCTATGACCGATACCCCGCAACGGGGGTGTCGGTCGGCATCCTATTGCAATACAATATGTTAGGGCCAATTACCGACACCTACGCTAGGTGAAGGAGAACAATACTTTCTTGCAAGTGTAATACTCCGGCGAGTAGGTGCATCCACTAATTATTGCACCTGTAATAAATATTGGTACTCTTTAAGTAGGGAAAATCAGACAAAGAGATTTTTTCTAACGAAAGGCTCCGTTGGTTTTATCAAAAGGCTCCGTTAGAATTGCCGGAGCCTTGCGTTTTGCGCGGTACATGCATGTACCGATTTTGGTGCATGTTTGTAATTCCAATGGAGCCTTAAAACAAGACACCATCGCGGATGAATTTGCCTTTTGGACAACTGCTATATTATTACCAAAATAAAATTCTGTGAGGAAAATGTGCCGAAAGCCTTGCAGATACGCAAAGTCTTTGTAATTTTGCATAATTCATAGATCAAAACTCATAAACTTAAAAACTCATAAACTCAAATTACTATGGCAACCACACCGGAATTCAAGTATGCACCGATGTTCCAGTTAGGAAAGGATGATACCGAGTACTATCTGTTGACCAAAGACTATGTGTCTGTCGGTGAGTTCGAGGGCAAGCCTATGCTGAAGATTGCTCCCGAAGGTTTAACTGCTATGGCCAACGCCGCCTTCCGCGACGTGTCGTTCCTCCTCCGCCGTGCCCACAACGAGCAGGTGGCGAAGATCCTGAGCGACCCCGAGGCCAGCGACAACGACAAGTATGTAGCCCTCACCTTCCTGCGTAATGCCGAGGTGTCGGCCAAGGGCAAGCTCCCCTTGTGCCAGGACACGGGTACGGCCATCATCCATGGCGAGAAGGGCCAGCAGGTATGGACAGGCTTCTGCGACGAGGAGGCGCTCTCACTGGGCGTTTACAAGACCTATACCGAGGAGAACCTGCGCTACTCGCAGAACGCTCCGCTCGACATGTACAACGAGGTGAACACCCGCTGTAACCTCCCCGCACAGATCGATATCGAGGCTACCGAGGGCATGGAGTATCACTTCCTCTGCGTGACCAAGGGTGGCGGCTCGGCCAACAAGACCTACCTCTATCAGGAGACCAAGGCGCTGCTCAACCCCGACACGCTGGTACCCTTCATGGTGGAGAAGATGAAGACACTCGGCACCGCCGCTTGTCCGCCCTACCATATCGCCTTCGTGATCGGTGGTACATCGGCCGAGAAGAACCTCCTCACCGTGAAGCTCGCTTCTACCCACTACTATGACAACCTGCCCACCACGGGCGACGAGACGGGTCGTGCCTTCCGCGATGTGGAGCTGGAGAAGAAGGTGCTCGAAGAGGCCTACCGCATCGGCCTCGGTGCACAGTTTGGCGGTAAGTACATGGCACATGACGTGCGCATCATCCGACTGCCCCGTCACGGTGCCTCTTGCCCCGTAGGCCTTGGCGTATCCTGCTCGGCCGACCGCAACATCAAGTGCAAGATCAATAAGGACGGTATATGGATTGAGAAGATGGACGACAATCCAGGCTCACTCATCCCCGAGCATCTGCGCAATGCAGGCGAGGGTGATGTAGTGCGCATCGACCTCAACCGCCCCATGCCCGAGATTCTGGCTGAGCTCACCAAGCATCCTGTGGCTACGCGCCTCTCGCTCAACGGCACCATCATCGTGGGCCGCGACATCGCGCATGCCAAGCTGAAGGAGCGCCTCGACCGTGGCGAAGACCTGCCCCAATACATCAAGGATCATCCCATCTACTATGCTGGCCCGGCAAAGACACCTGCCGGCATGGCTTGCGGCTCGATGGGTCCCACTACAGCCGGACGTATGGACCCCTATGTGGACCTCTTCCAAAGCCACGGCGGAAGCATGATTATGCTGGCCAAGGGCAACCGTGCCCAGTGTGTCACCGATGCTTGCAAGAAGCACGGCGGATTCTACCTCGGCTCCATCGGTGGTCCTGCCGCTATCCTGGCGCAGAACAACATCAAGAGCATCGAGTGCGTAGAGTATCCCGAGCTTGGCATGGAGGCCATCTGGAAGATTGAGGTGGAGGACTTCCCCGCATTCATCCTCGTGGACGACAAGGGCAACGACTTCTTCAAGCAGCTGAAACCTACTTGCCCGATGAAGTAAGAAATGTTAATTTGCATTATGTGATAATAAAAGGTGTGTTGCATGCAATACACCTTTTATTATATATCGCTTTCGAGTTTCATAGTTGTATATAATAAATACGGCCCGCTATCATAGCAGGCCGTATTCGTATTTGTTAAACGATAATCCTTATCGGATTACTCAGCGCGGAGTGTGAAGCGCTTGAAGGCAACAACCTTGAGCTCAGCATCGGTTTCCTTCAATACGTCGCGTACGGTCTTCTTAGCCTCCATGATGTCCTCCTGGTTGAGCAAGCAAACCTCCTTCAAGAACTTGCCAAGACGACCC
>JAZNYG010000023.1:0-109118 GCA_045594245.1 Bacteroidaceae bacterium | reverse complement strand
ATGGCAATTGTACAATCTAACGCGCCATTTACATGAAAGAGCATTTGCCCATTAGAGAAGGTTATCTTACAATCGCCAGGGTATTTATCAAACTGAAACATACCCCCATCATTAAAAGTCACAGCAATCTGCTGCGCTCTCACCTGCACCACTCCCAAGAGCAGCAATGCAAGAATCAAATAAAGATTTCTTTTCATAATGCCCGTATCTTATGATTAGAGTTCAATAGATGCACCTACGCCCAAAATATGACCGCTGATGTCATCCACATCGTTATAGTCCTGATAACGATAGAACAGCGTCAGCTTGGCATCCTTAGTCACCTTATAATCGGTACCAACAGTATAGCGTATCTTGTCAAACTTCATTGCATCGTCCAATTGATTGTATACCTCCACCTCTGCATAAGGTTCAAACTTCGACTTCTTGATATCGTAGCTTACCGACAATCTGGAGCGTAGCTTATGGTCATCCTTGGCCAATTTGTCATCAATCAGCAGTTCGGGCACATCGTCCCACATATCAAAAGCGGGGTGGTAGCCATACCGTTCACGTTCACACTGTGCGGTCATTCTATGGGTAAACTGATAGCGCTCGCGGAGCGAGAACTTGACGCGGCCCCACTTCACAGAACCTGTCAGCGATGCTGTGGCACGATGGCGGGTATACCAATAAGGGGCATCCACATTCTTGTGCTTAGGCACGGTGGGGTCCTCATCGCGATACTTTATCTCGGTCTCTGCAGGATTGTGCATCGACATGATGACATAGCCTATATCGGCCTTAAGGAAGGGGATTTTCTTGTTCTTGTACGACAAGTTGAGTCCAGCTGTAAAACGCTCTACCTCAGAAGAGTGCTGATGAGTACGGTACTCACCCTCCATTGAGAGCTCAAACTGCTTGTTCAGTTTGGTAGACAATTCCAAACTCTCCCATACTCCAAAGTCGCTCTGCGCCCAAGCGGTGCTTGCAGCTAACAATAGGCATCCAATGCCTAAGATTCTATTTCTGATATTCATAGTCATTTCTTGTTTTTTCGTAGCAAAGATAGGTTTCAATTCTGAAAAGAAGTTGAAAAAACTACATATATGTATTATTTTTACCGTTATAGATTATCCCATCTTGGGCAGGCGGCCCACGTTGTCGACGCTATTGATTTCGTTTGACAATGGCTCGTAATACACCTTCACCATGGCAGTATCCTTAGAGAAGTCGATAGCACCCACCTCTACACGCAAGATATTCAGCCCGGTACGTTTCTTGAGGTCTTCTATCAATTCTTCCTCGTGCTCGGGGGTGATGAGATGGATGTTATCATACAGCACCAACTTGCTGGCCACATGCTTCACGTAACGGTTGCTCTCACATATCCATATAGAGAGGATAAAGAGCAGGTTAGTAGCCAACAACTCCACATAGCTGATACTGGTAGCCAGGCCATTGATAGCGCTCACGGCAATGATAAGGAAGAGGTAAGTCATCTCGCGGATGGGCACCGACTCGGTACGATAGCGGATGATGCCAAAGATGGCAAACAGACCGAGGGCGAAGCCAATCTTCAACTTCACACCACCCATCAGGAAGATGAGTAGGAACACGCTGATAGAAATCAGGATGAAGGTGAAGAAATAGTCGCGGCGCTTGCTCTTGGGGTAGTAGAATACACGCACGATGAGCGCGATAACTGCCGTGTTGAGCACAAAACGGATAAGCAACTCGGTCAAAGCGCCCCAGTCGGCCCACATGGAGGTCATCAGCGCATCAGCCAACGGTTGCACATCCATATCCATCTCTTCGGCTGCCATGGCAAGGGCGTTGGTCCCTCCGGCAATAAGGTTCAAAAGGTTTCCCATAATACTGTTAATGATTATTTAAAAGTTTTTTAATTCGTACAAATCTCGGTTTGAAATTGCCCTGCTTAAGTGTAGGCTTGGTCAGTGCCGATCCTATGCAGTATTTGCTGAATCCCGAGGGCTTGATGCGCAACTGGCGCAGCATGCTCTTCACAGGCGAATACACATTGCCGTCGCGCTTGAGTTCGATGATGACCAATCGGTCAAAGGTACCTTCAATATCGGTTTCCCAATGGTGGAACTTCACATGGCAGTCGATGGTGAGACGCTCGGTCTTGGCCATATTGACCAGCGTGATGCGCTCAAAGTGATTCTCCACTTTGGGCACGAGGTCATCGAGCAAATAGTTGGCATGCTTGGCCAGTAGGGTATCACCCCCATCTTCGCGCAATGAATGTATGCTGCCCACGGTCATCCGCTTCTTCTTGGTGCGACCGTGGTTATTCTTGTTTTTCACTTCGAGGAAGGTATCGCCCGAATCCATATATGTGCGCACCCTCACCTTCTGTCTCACGATACGCCCATTATGATGCATCGTATACATCTCCTCATCGGGAGTGTCCAGATAGATTGTATGGTAACGGTTGTAACGCTTGCCCTCGATTTGTTGTACCATATACTTGCCCTGCGCCATGACGAGCAGCTGCTGCAACTGGTCGATCGTAGCAAGATACTTCTTGTCTATACGGTTCATCAGCTTTATATCCTTCATCTCGGAGAGTGAGATAGGAGGTAGCTTGTCGAGCAATTGCAATATCTGTTGTTCCATAGTATATAGCCGTACGATACGAATTTGTGCAAATATAGTAACTTATCCCAAACTCTGAAACAAAAAGTCGAAAAAAACAAGAATTTTGCCCTCAATTACTTATATATAGCAAAAAACTGTTGCAAAAAAAGAAAAAACCGACTACCTTTGGCTACGGAAAACCTAGAGACAAACAAACTTAAAAACTATAATATTATGCAGGAATATCTGAACGAAGCACAGGAGATGATGGAGATGGCCATCCTCCACGTTGAAGACGAACTTGCCCGCATCCGTGCCGGCAAAGCCAACACCCGTATCCTTGACGGTATCCGTGTAGACTCATACGGTACAATGGTGCCCTTGACAGGTGTAGCATCTATCACCACCCCCGATGCACGCACCATCGCCATCAAGCCTTGGGACAAGAACATGTTCCGCGTCATCGAGAAAGCCATCATCGACTCTCCCGTAGGCATCACTCCTGAGAACAATGGTGAAATCATCCGTCTCGGCATACCTCCCCTCACCGAGGAACGCCGTAAGCAACTCGCCAAACAGTGTAAGGAGGTAGCCGAAAATGCCAAGATTAGCATCCGCAACGCTCGCCGCGACTGCATTGACGCATTAAAGAAGGCCGTTAAGGACGGCATGCCCGAAGACGTACAGAAAGACGGCGAAGAAAAGCTCCAGAAGCTGCACGACAAGTACATCAAGAAGGTGGACGAACTCTATGCAGACAAGGAGAAGGAGATCATGACCGTATAATGCTTGGACTCGTAATCAAGAACACCGGAAGCCAATACATCGTGAAGACCGATGAGGGAGCCCTCATCGACTGCCGCATCAAAGGCAACTTCCGACTCAAGGGCATCCGCAGTACCAACCCTGTGGCCGTCGGCGATCGGGTGACCATTACCTCACCCGTTGACGGCATATCTTATATTACCGACATCCAAGAACGGCGCAACTACATCATACGTCGTGCCTCAAACCTCTCGAAGCAGTCACACATCCTCGCTGCCAATGTCGATATGTGCCTGCTCATCGTCACCATCAACTACCCCGAGACCTCTACCGTCTTCATCGACCGCTTCCTCGCCACTGCCGAAGCCTACCGCATCCCCGTACATATTGTGTTCAACAAGGTGGACCGCTACAATGAGGACGAACGCCGCTATCTCGATGCCATCGTACACCTTTATAATACCATTGGCTACGAGTGCTCCTGCGTGTCGGCTCTCAATGGCGACGGACTCGATAAGGTGCGTGCCTCTCTCACAGGCAAGACCACCCTACTCTCCGGCAACTCCGGCGTAGGCAAGAGCACCCTCATCAACGCCCTGCTCCCCGACCTCCATCTGCGTACCGCCGAGATTTCCGAGTACCACAACAAGGGCATGCACACCACCACCTTCTCTGAGATGTTCCCCTTCGGCGACAACGGTTGGCTCATCGACACTCCCGGTGTCAAGGGCTTCGGCACCTTCGATATGGAGGAGGAGGAGATCAGCCATTACTTCCGCGAGATATTCGCCGAGTCGGCCCATTGCCGCTATGGCAACTGTACCCACACCCACGAGCCCCACTGCGCCGTGCGCCAAGCCGTAGAGGAGTGCCGCATCAGCCAGTCACGCTATGCCTCTTACCTCAGCATGCTCGACGACAAGGAAGAGGGCAAATACCGCGAAGGATATTGATAAATAGCCTATATAGAAATGCATACAATCAAAGCCGCACTCTTCGACCTCGACGGTGTCATCATCGACACCGAGAGTCAGTACTCTCTCTTTTGGGGTAGCATAGGCCGCCAATACCGCCCCGACGTGCCCGACTTTGCCGAGCGCATCAAGGGCACTACCCTCGAGAGCATCTACACCCATTGGTTTGCCCATCTCAGGGATGAGCAGCCCGAGATTACCCAAAGGCTCAATGAGTTTGAGCAACAGATGCAGTACACCTACATCGAGGGTGTATGCTCCTTCATCAAGAGCCTGCGCGAGGCCAGCATCAAGACTGCTATCGCCACCGCCAGCAATGAGGCGAAGATGCGCAGCGTGCTGCGCGTACATCCCGAGCTCCCTACCCTCTTCGACCGCATACTCACATCGAAGGACTATGCCGCAGGCAAGCCCGCCCCCGACTGCTATATCGAGGGGGCCAAAGCCTTCGGTGCCCGCCCCGAAGAGTGCGTGGTATTCGAAGACAGCATCAACGGTCTGCGAGCAGGACGCGACTCAGGAGCCTTCGTCGTGGCACTCACCACCACCAACCCCTACGAGGCAGTAGCACCACTGGCCGACATCGTCATCGAGAACTTCAAAGGAATGACTTTTGATGAATTAAAGGCCAAAGGTTAAGGGTTATGGGATTGACCCTAGTGACTTTAGCGACCTTAATCACCCCTACCAGCATTAAACTCTAAACACCAAATAAAATGTCCAACCAACGTATCAGCGCCATAGACTCACTGCGCGGCTTCGCCGTCATGGGCATCATGCTGCTCCATAACATCGAGCACTTCAACTACTACTCATTCCCAAAAACCGAACTTCCCTGGCTGCGCTCGCTCGACAGCAACATCTGGGACATGATGTTCTTCACCTTCTCGGGCAAAGCCTATGCCATCTTTGCCCTACTCTTCGGCTTCACCTTCTACTTGCAGAGCCATCATGCCGAGCAGCGCGGCGAAGACTTCAAGTACCGCTACATGTGGCGCTTGGTGCTGCTCCTTGGCTTCGGTTTCATCAACTCGCTCTTCTTCCCCGGCGAGATACTGGTGCTCTACGCCATCCTCGGCTTTGCCCTCGTGCCCATACGCCATTGGAGCAACAAAGCCCTGCTGTGGACCGCCGTGATACTGATGCTGCAACCCGTAGAGTGGGCAAAGGTGATCTATGCCGCCATCTGTCCCGAAGCCAATCCACAGCAGATGATATTCTCCTTGGGCGATGTATACCCCCAGCTGGGCGGCACCTCACTGTGGGAGATGATGAAGGTCAACTTCGTCACCGGACAGCTCGCCAGCCTCAACTGGGCATGGTGCTACGGGCGCGTGTTCCAGACCACCTCACTCTTCATTTTCGGTCTGCTGATAGGCCGCATGGGCCTGTTCCGCACCTCCACGGAGGAGGAGCTCTCGCGTAGCCGCGCCCTATGGACCAAGGTGCTCTGCTACTCCGCCCCACTGGCACTCATCCTCTACTATGGCAAGCGCTTCCTCTTTGCCCAGATTGACAATCCCTTCATGAAGGCCTCCATCACTACCATCTTCAATTCGTGGTACAACCTCTTCTTCATGCTCAGCATCGTGGGTATATTCCTATTATTATATTGGACACGCCCCACAGGACTGCAGCGCTGGCTTGTGCCTTATGGGAAGATGAGCCTCACCAACTACGTCACCCAATCCATTATCGGCAGCTTCCTATACTTCGGCTACGGACTCGGTCTCCATGCCAAGTGTGGCACCACTGTGAGTTTCTGCATCGGCATCGTATTCCTCATCCTGCAAGTATCATTTGCCCACTGGTGGATGGCTCGCCACAAGCGCGGCCCACTGGAGAGCATCTGGCACAAGCTGACGTGGATGAAGTAAAAAAGTCTATAACATTACTAATAGAAGTAAGCCACTAATCGATATCCAACATCCCTCAAAAAGTAACATGAATATGAAACGCCTGACAGCACTATTAGTAGCCCTTGCCCTCATCGGCAGCGTATGGGCACAAACCAACAATGAGAAGCTGTACAAAAAGAAATGGCCAGAGTTCGTTCGTGCCCTCGAGGCAGATTTCTACCATACAGACGAGGCCAAACGCATCGGCGACAACGTGCTCCTCTATCAGTTCGACACGGGTGGCTGGCCTAAGAATGTACGTATGCAGGACATACTCAGCATCGAAGAGCAGCACGAGATAGTCCAACGCAAGAGCACCCCATACAGCACCACCATCGACAATGGTGCCACCTCCACAGAGATATACTATCTGGCTTCACTGTACAAGGCTACTGGCGACAAGCGGTACAAGAAGAGCGTCATGCGCGGCCTCAGCTACCTGTTCGAAGCACAATACGACAACGGCGGATTCCCGCAAGTATACCCCAACAAGGGAGGATATGTCACCGAGATTGAATACAACGACCATGGGAATGCCAACGTGCTCTTCCTGATGCAGTCCGTGGTCAAGGACGAGCAGTTCAACTTCCTTCCCCGCCGATACCGCAAGCGTGCCCAACGCGCCTTCGATAAGGGTGTAGAGTGTATACTTAAGACACAAATCATACAGAACGGAGTGCCTACCGTATGGTGTGCCCAATATGATGCCGTAACCTTGAAGCCAGCAAAAGCACGCGCCTACGAGCTTATCTCATTGAGCGGACACGAAAGCGCCAAGATCATCAATTTGCTGATGACCATCGAGAACCCCTCTGAACAGATTAAGGCTGCCATTCACCACGGGGTTACCTGGTTTGAGGCCAACAAGCTGGAGGGCATACGTCTTGAGAACTTCATAAACGATGAAGGGAAGAAAGACCGCCGCATAGTTCCTTGCGACGATTGCGACCCACTTTGGGCACGCTTCTACACCATCGACAGCAATGAGCCTTTCTTCTGCGACCGCGACGGAAAGCCCGTCAAAACAATGGCCGAGATAGGACACGAGCGCCGTAACGGCTACTCATGGTATAGCGATGATGCCAATACGACCCTGCGACGATATAAAAAATGGTGCAAGAAACAAACTAAATAACAACTGGACGAATGACATTCCCTAAAGCCGCCCTCTTCGACCTCGACGGGGTCGTTATCGACACCGAGAGCCAGTACTCCCTCTTCTGGGGAAGCATAGGCCGCCAATACCGCCCCGACGTGTCCGACTTTGCCGAGCGCATCAAGGGAACTACCCTCGAGAGCATCTACGCCCATTGGTTTGCCCATCTCAGGAATGAGCAGCCCGAGATTACCCGAAGGCTCAATGAGTTTGAGCAACAGATGCAGTACACCTACATCGAGGGTGTATGCTCCTTCATCAAGAGCCTGCGCGAGGCCAGCATCAAGACTGCTATCGTCACCGCCTGCAATGATGCGAAGATGCGCAGCTTGCTGCGCGTACATCCCGAGCTCCCGACCCTCTTTGACCGCATACTCACCTCGAAGGACTATGCCACAGGCAAGCCCGCCCCCGACTGCTATATCGAGGGGGCCAAGGTCTTCGGTGCCCGCCCCGAAGATTGCGTGGTATTCGAAGACAGCATCAATGGCCTGCGTGCCGGACGCGACTCAGGAGCCTTCGTCGTGGCACTCACCACCACCAACCCCTACGAGGCAGTAGCGCCACTGGCCGACCTTGTCATCGAGAATTTCAAGGGCATGACCCTTGATGAATTATGGGTTAAAGGTTATGGGATTACTATGGCAAGCGCTTCCTCTTTGCCCAGATTGACAATCCCTTCATGAAGGCCTCCATCACCACCATCTTCAATTCGTGGTACAACCTCTTCTTCATGCTCAGCATCGTGGGTATATTCCTATTATTATATTGGACACGCCCCACAGGTTTGCAGCGCTGGCTTGTGCCTTACGGCAAGATGAGCCTCACCAACTACGTCACCCAATCCATCATCGGTAGCTTCCTCTACTTCGGTTACGGACTCGGCCTCCATGCCAAGTGCGGCACCACCGTGAGCATCTGCATCGGCATCGTGTTCCTCATCCTGGAAGTATCATTTGCCCACTGGTAGATGGCTCGCCACAAGCGCGGCCCGCTGGAGAGCATCTGGCACAAGCTGACGTGGATTAGTGGAAAATAGTTGGCAGTTTAGGGAAAGCTACCATACACCTTACTACGTAACCAAAGTCCATACTCTTCTATACAGTGTGTGGCGAGATAAGTTCGTTGTTCCTCTACACTAATGACATTGCCAATATATAGGCGAGCAGGACGATGACGCTTATTGAACAACTCTGCAGGGAGACGTAGCAGACGTACACGCCAGTTAATAAGACCGAGTGAATAGTAGAAGTGAGAGTTACCATCCAAGAAATGTACTGGCAATATGGGTACCGCAGCCTTGGCAATGAGACGAATGATGGCTGGTTGCCATTCTCGGTCGCGTACGCAGTGCTCGCGTAAACTGAGGTCGCTCACTGCACCTGAAGGAAAAAGGCCCAAAGCACCTCCCGAACGGAGTTGCCCTAATGCGTAGCGTATGCCTACTATGCTTTCCCTAGTGGGCGCGGTGCGTTCCACTCCCGTAGGAGTAACGGTAATGAACGAAGGAGCTAATGCCTCTATACGTCCCAAGATTTTGTTTACCATAATCTTGTAATTGGGATATAGGTGACCGAAGAAATCGGCTAGAATGATGCCATCGATGCTGCCGTAAGGATGGTTGCTGATGGTGATGAAAGGGGGAGTAAGTTTGGAACTTTCAATATTCATTGTGCCAGGTCCTGACACTTCGTAATGCACGCCTAGGTCTGTGAGTACATTGCGTGCAAAGTCGGGTCCGCTGAGGTGTGCGTGGCGGTCATACAAGGCGTTTAGCTTGTCCACTGATAACCAGCGCATCAAACTACGCCCAAGTCTATTTCCCATCTTCCCATGGAAGAGGGGTGTCAGCGTTTCTAGTTCTTGTAGAGTAAGTAGAGGCACTTTGTTAGATGGGGATATTTATTTTATGTTCAATGTCGACTTTCTGCTTGTTATTTCATTTTTCCGAAATATCACCCACTCTCCCATAGCGAAGTTGATACATCCGGACAGACACAAAGCAACGAGGTTACATATGATGACATTCCACCCAAACAGTCGCTCCAGAAGTAATAGGATAGACATTTTGATTAGGAATGTTGCCGATGAGGATAAGTTGTATGCTAAATATTTTCGGGCAAAAGCAGATCTTCTATAGCGCTTGGCGCGATCGCGCCAGATGAAGTACCACGAGCATAGATAATTGGTAAATACGGCAAACTCAAACGAAATGAGTGGCGACACCAGATATTCACCAACATAACCGTAGTCTGTAAAGATAAAACACGAACATATCCATAGTACCGTTGTGTCTATCACTGTGCCTAAGATATTGGATACGATGAATTTTGACACCTTGCTGATATGTTGCAGAGAGAATTTCATCGATAGTTTTTCAGAAGGGTTTAATCGGATCTAATTCGGCATACTCCTTGGCATCATGCTTGAAGTTGTTCAGGTAGATTAGCACCAATATCAGTAAAATGATCAATCCTATAAAATCAAATACTCCAAAAGTAATAGACACACTTGCTACGGCAAAGCTTACAGCCCATTCGCGCAGAGGAGTAGCAAAGACAAACAGCGTGTTGATAGCTATCATGATGAGGCGAAACTCCGTAGGCCCCATACCGGCATAGGTAAGCTTGAATTCTCCTTTCAAGTGCGCATTGATGTATACGGAGATAGACAACAATAGGTAGACCGCTAGTACTGCCATGGCAATGTAGAGGTTTAGCATATCGCTCAGCCCTGCTCCGATACACATGATAGCCATAGTGACACCATCTATATTGTGGTCGAGGTAGAATCCATAAATGGGGCGTTGTGTCTTGCGCACCCTCGCTAACGTGCCATCGAGCGAGTCGCCATACCAATTGATGACGAAACCTAGCGAAGCCAACCACAACCACTCAATATGATAGTTTGATAGGAAGTAGCCGAGGGCTACAACAAGGGCTCCTACAACACCGATACCTGTGAGAATGTCTGAGGTAATCCAGCGTGGCTGTCGTTCGGCAAGCCATACGAGCACCCTCTTCTCTACACCATTGAGTAATGATGTCTGAATTCGTTTTGATTGTTCTTGTTTCATAATATAAGGATTTTTGTATTACTCTATCGGTCAAAATTAGGAAGTTCTCATCGATAAAGAATAATAAATCTTAGAGCAAAAATGTTCAAAAAGTCTTTATTAGGAAACTTTAGCAGAAGGTTTAGAGTATTTGATATGGCTTATCTTTTCTTCCAGAACGAGGTGGTGAACATCAGCAGGATGGTGAACAGCTCGAGACGGCCTATGAGCATGAGCAGGGTGCTCAGCCATTTGGCAGCAGCAGGCAAGGCACTCCAAGAGTAGGCTGGTCCAAAGGTGCCGAGGGCAGGACCGACGTTGCTAATGCTACTTACAGAAATGCCATAGGCTTCGAGAAAGTCAAGTCCCATAATCATGAGAACAAACCACCCGATGAAGATAAGCAGGAAGTAGAGGCAAGTGAAGGTTAGTACCGTAGCGCGGGTGTCTTGACTAATAGGGTTGCCGTCCATGCGCACGGGTATCACGGCATTAGGGTGAAGAATACGGTGGAACTCTCCGCGTATACTCTTGGCAAGGATGGCCACGCGGCCGCACTTCATGGCTCCAGTGGATGACCCGCCACAGGCGCCGAAAATCATGGCGAAACTGAGTAACATCCACAAGTAAGGTGGCCACAGCATGTAGTCAGTTGTGGCAAAGCCGGTAGTGGTCTGTAATGATACTACCTGAAATATTGACAAACGAAAGGCCTTCTCTATGCCCACATCTCCTTGGGCTAGTAATCCGATGGTGATGGCAAGAGTGAAGCCCAGGACTGTGAAGAGATATACGCGGAATTCGGTGTTACGATACAGTTCGCGTATCTTTCCTCTGAACAGTAGCAGGTATAGCAGGGTATAGTTGATGCCACTGAGAAACATGAACAGGGTGAGAACGTACTCTATCAGGGGGGAAGAAAAAGCTTCTATGCTGGCTTGGCGGGTAGAGAATCCGCCTGTACCTGTTGCTGTAAATGCGTGGTTGATGGCATCGAACCATCCCATGCCACATATCTTGAGCGATACGGTACAAACGAGTGTGAGCAGTATGTATATTCCGAATATCCAGCGTGAGCCTACTGATACGCGTGAGTGTACCTTACGGTGGCTTACACCCGTGGACTCGGCAGCAAAGAGTTGCACCTTGTCGATGCCGAACATGGGCAGGATGGCTACGGTGAAGAACACGATACCCAGACCGCCCAGCCATTGCGTAAGGCTGCGCCAGAGGAGCAGTGCGTGTGGTTGGCTCTCAATGTTGTCGAGGATGGAGGCTCCCGTGGTGGTGAAGCCCGACATGGACTCGAAGAAAGCATCGGTGAAGCTCGGGATATGTCCGCCCAGCCAATAAGGTAGGCTGCCGAAGAGGGCAAAGGCTATCCAGCAGATCGTGATGGTGATGTAGCTGTCGCGGCGCGAGAACTCCCCCTTGCTGCCCTTACCGATGATGAGGCACCATAGTCCGGCAAGGGTGGTGGCCAGTGCCGATACGAGGAAACCGAACAGGTCGTTGCCCTCGAGGAACGGCGAGGCGATGCCGAACAGCAGGAATATGCCTGCCAACAGAATCAGCAGGGTGCCTATGATGCGGGATATGGTCTTGAGGTGTATCAATTGAAATATTTCTCTATACGTTTAATCATGGATGCAAGGCAGAAGGCCACTACGTGGTCGCCTGGCTGTATCTGTGTGGAGCCGGTGACGAGGATACCTTCGCCGTCGCGCACGAGTCCGCCGATGGTGACTCCCTTGGGCAGGCTGATGTCCTTGACCTGCGAGCGGGTGATGCGTGCGCCCTCCTTGACGACAAACTCAGCGACGTCGGCATTGGCAAAGGTGAGGCACTTGACGTTTTCCACATCGGCATCAAGCAATAGTTGATAGATGTAGCTGGCAGCAATCTTCTTCTTGTTGATAACAGCACCTATGTCGAGACTTTCGGCCATGCTGATATAGTCGATATTCTCCACCTCGGCAATGGTCTTGAACACTCCCATGCGCTTGGCCGACAGGCAGGCGAGGATATTGGTCTCGGCGCTGTCGGTGAGCGCCACGAAAGCATCCACATTGTCGATACCCTCTTCGGAGAGGAGCTCGTGGTCGCGACCGTCACCGTTGATGACCATGACGTTGTCGCTCACCATTTCGGTGAGCCAGTGGCAGCGGGCGAGGTCGCTCTCGATAATCTTGAGGCTCATGTCTTCGCTGATGAGCTGGGCACTGCGCACGGCTATGCGGCTGCCACCCATAATCATGACGTTGCGAACTGATTCGTATTCGTCCTTGCCGGTGATGTGGCGTATGTAAGTGAGCGAGCGCTTGGTAGTCATGAAGTATACGAGGTCGCCCGCCTGCAGTATGTCGTCACCACCGGGGATGATGGTCTCGCCCATACGCTTGATGGCTACGATATGGTAGGGTTGCTCCTTCTTTATCTGGAAGATGGGTGTATTGAGTATCAGTGCGTTGTCGCGCAACTTCACGCCGAGCATCACGAGGGCTCCTCCGCTGAACTCCCACCACTGGCGTATCCAGCTCAGGTGGAGGCCATCGGCAATCTCCTTGGCGGCCAGCATCTCGGGGTAGATGAGCGAGTCGATGCCGAGATTGTTGAAGAACTCCTTGTTCTTGGGCTGCAGGTATTCGTAGTTGTCGATACGTGCTACGGTCTTCTTGGCCCCTAATGAGTGGGCGAGCATGCAGGCTGTGATGTTGGTGCTCTCCTCAGGGGTTACGGCTACGAAGAGGTCAACATCGGCGACACCCGCATCCTTCAGACTACTGATGGAAGTGGGACTGGCGGCGATGGTCATGAGGTCGAAGTTAGAGTCGAGGTTGGCCATACGCTCTTCGTTGGCATCCATGAGCACGATGTCGTGTTGCTCGTCAGAGAGCATCTTGGCAAGGTGTGTACCTACGGCTCCTGCGCCGGCGATGATGATTCTCATTTGGTAGTCTTTTTTATTGTATTACGATTCTCGGAGAACTCTGGGCACTCAGAGAACCTCATCATTCATCATTCTACATTCACCCTCTTCTCCATCTCCTTCGCGATGCTCTCGGCATCGATTCCGCACTGACGGCACAGTTCGGGCACGGAGCCGTGCTCGATGAACTCGTCGGGGATGCCCATGCGGTGTATGTCGGGATGGTATCCGTGGTCAGCCATGAACTCCAGTACGGCACTGCCGAGGCCTCCCTTGATGGTACCGTTCTCGAGGGTGATGACATGCTTGAACTTACGGCCCACCTCGTGGAGTATCTCTTCGTCGATAGGCTTGAGGAAACGCATATCGTAATGGGCGGCGCTGATGCCCTTGGCTGCCACGCGTTCCACGGCTTCGGCAGCGAGGTTGCCTATGGAGCCGATGCTGAGTATGGCGATGTCGTCACCATCGTGCAGCTTGCGTCCCTTGCCTATGGGCAGCTCTTCGAAGGGGCAGTGCCAGTCGACCAGTTTGCCGCGTCCGCGGGGATAGCGTATGGCGAAGGGACCCTTGTCGGGGAGTTGGGCCGTATACATCAGGTTGCGCAGCTCATGCTCATCGTAGGGCGCCGCGATGGTGAGGTTCGGTATGGGGCGCAGGAAGGCGAGGTCGAAGGCACCATGGTGTGTGGGGCCATCTTCGCCTACCAGTCCGCCACGGTCGATGCAGAGCACCACGTTGAGGCGGCTGATGGCCACGTCGTGTATGATATTGTCGTAGGCACGCTGCAGGAACGACGAGTAGATGTTGCAGAAGGGTACGAGCCCGTCCTTGGCCATACCTCCCGAGAAGGTCACTGCGTGGCCCTCGGCAATGCCTACATCGAAGCAGCGGCAGGGGAGCTTCTCCATCATGATGTTGAGCGAGCAGCCTGTGGGCATGGCGGGGGTTACGCCTACGATGCGCTTGTTCTGCTTGGCCAGTTCGAGCAGCGTATGTCCGAACACATCCTGGAAACGGGGCGGCTTGCCCTCGTCGTGAGTCTCGAAGCGCTCGCCCGTCTCGGCGTCGAACAGTCCGGGTGCATGCCATTGGGTGGGGTCCTCCTCGGCCGAGGCGAAACCTCTGCCCTTGATGGTGTGTATGTGGAGCATCTTGGGACCGTGCATATCCTTGATGGTGCGCAACACGCGCACCAGGGCGATGACGTCGTGCCCGTCCACAGGGCCGAAGTAGCGGATGTTCATTCCCTCAAACACGTTCTGCTGCTTGGTGAGGAGCGACTTCACGCTGTTGTTGAATCGGATGAGGCGCTCGCGCCCGCCATCCTTCATCAGACCCAGTTTGTGGAGCACCTTCGCAAAGCGGTAGCGCCACTTGTTGTAGCTGGGTGTGGTGGTGAGTCCCAGGAGGTATCGCTTGAATCCGCCCACCGAGCGGTCGATGGACATCTTGTTGTCGTTGAGCACGATGAGCATGTCGTTGTCGCTCTCCGACACATTGTTTAGACCCTCGAAGGCGAGTCCTCCGCTCATGGCACCGTCACCGATGATGGCCACCACGCGACGTTTGTCCTCACTCAGCTTCTTGGCCGCCACGGCCATGCCGAGGGCGGCAGATATGGAGTTCGATGCGTGTCCGCAGGTGAAGGTATCGTATTCGCTCTCTTCGGGCGAGGGGAACGGTTTCAGTCCCTTGTATTTACGGTTGGTGTGGAAGTGCTCGCGTCGTCCGGTGAGTATCTTGTGGGCATACGCCTGATGCCCCACGTCCCATACCAGCCGGTCGTTGGGCGTGTTGTACACGTAGTGCAGGGCTACGGTCAGCTCTATCACGCCGAGTGTAGACCCGAAATGTCCGGGATTGTGGGATAGCTCGTCGATAATGAATTGGCGCAGCTCTTCGCACACTCGGGGCAGTTGGCTCAGCTTCAGCCGCCTCAGATCATCGGGATACTGTATCGTGCTCAGTATGTTTTTGCTCGTCTCTTTGCCCATACTTCTGTATAATTAGGGCAAAATTAGTGCAAACCGAGAGAAAAAGCAAGCATTGCTTGCATTTTTCCGAGGTGCAGCCTAATTTCTGTGTTCGCATAGCGGACACTAAAATTAGTGCAACTGACGCACTTCCCTTTTATATATAATAGAAGAACCTGCCAGAGATATCGACAGGTTCTTGTTTCCGAAAGGGAACAGGAGGTATGCTTAGCGATTATTTCACTACTCCCTGTGTTACGAGATATTCGGCTATCTGCACGGCATTGAGGGCTGCGCCCTTCTTGATCTGGTCGCCTACAATCCAGAAAGTGAGGCCGTTGTCGTTGGTGAGATCCTTGCGGATGCGTCCTACGTATACGGGGTCTTTGCCGGCAAGGAAGAGGGGCATGGGGTACTCCTTCTCGGCTGGGTTGTCCATGAGCACGAGACCATCGCCAGCAGCAAAGGCTTCGCGGGCTTCCTCCACGCTGATGGGGCGCTCGGTCTCGAGCCAGATGCTCTCGGAGTGTGAACGCAGGGCGGGCACACGTACGCATGTGGCGCTGACGCGGATGTCGGAGTGCATGATCTTCTTTGTCTCGTGATACATCTTCATCTCCTCCTTGGTGTAGCCGTTGTCGGTGAACACGTCGATCTGGGGGATGAGGTTGAAGGCGAGCTGGTAGGCAAACTTCTCTACGGTCACAGGCTCATCGGCCAATACCTGACGGTACTGCTCGTAGAGCTCGGCCATGGCTGCAGCACCGGCGCCGCTGGCAGCCTGGTAGGTCGACACGTGGACGGTCTTGATATGTGAGAGCTGCTCGATGGCTTTCAGGGCCACGACCATCTGTATGGTGGTGCAGTTGGGGTTGGCGATGATACCGCGCGGACGGGTGAGCGCATCGGCTGCATTCACCTCGGGCACTACGAGGGGTACATCCTCGTCCATACGGAAGGCGCTGCTGTTGTCGATCATGATGGCGCCATGCTTGGTGATGGTATCGGCATACTCCTTGGAGGTGCCGGCACCAGCCGATGTGAAGGCTATGTCAATGTCTTTGAAGTCGTCGTTGTGTTGCAGCAACTTGACGGTAATCTCCTTGCCGCGGAAGGTATAGGTACTACCGGCGCTGCGGGGCGAACCGAACAGCACGAGTTCGTCGATGGGGAAGTTTCTCTCTTCGAGCACGCGGAGGAACTCCTGTCCTACAGCTCCGCTGGCTCCTACAATAGCTACTTTCATTCGTTTGAGTTATTAATTATGAATATTGCGTGCAAAAATACTATATTTTTATGAGATATTCTCTATTTATGCCTTGTAAACCACCGATTTTTCAGATTGTGCTCCTTATTTATGCCAATAGGGCATCGGCAAGAGCCTCCATAGCAGGTTGGTCGGTGGGCTTCATGGTGGAGCGGATGGTGACGATGGGCTCTGCCTGCTCAAGCTCCTTCATCTGTGTGAGCATCTCCTTCATCACACGTCCTGCGGTGGGTGCCCATGACCCGTTCTCGATGATGCCTACACGGCGATGCTGATAGCCTTTGAGCTGCAGGTGGTGGAGGAAGTCGTACATCGGGGGGAATACTGAGGCATCATACGATGAGGCGGCTACGATGAGCCGTTTGTGGCGGAAAGCTTCGGCTACGGCTACCGACATGTCGCTGCGGCTGAGCTCGATGACCGTGACCTCTGAGGCTCCCCTGGCACGGAGAAGGTCGGCCATGTGATGGGCTGCCCTGCCGGTGCCGCCATGGATGGTGGCGTAGGCGATGAGCACACCGTCGGTTTCGGCCTCGTAGCGGCTCCAGCGGTCGTACATACTGATGTAGTGGTCGAGGTCGGCTGTCAGCACAGGCCCATGGAGGGGGCAGATGGTGGCGATGTCGAGTGTCGAGAACTTCTTGAGCAGCGTCTGCACCGGAGCACCATACTTGCCGCAGATGTTGTAGTAGTAGCGGCGTGCCTCGTCGGGCCAGGCGGGACTGCCGGTGGTGCTGTCGGCGATGATGGCTCCACGCAGTGCACCAAAGGTGCCGAAAGCATCGGCTGAGAAGATAACCCGCGCAGCCTGGTCGTAGGTGACCATCACCTCGGGCCAGTGCACCATGGGGGCCATCACAAATTGCAGGGTGTGGTGGCCGAGGCTGAGCGTGTCGCCCTCCTTCACGGCTATCGTGCGCTGGGCAAAGTCGGTGGTGCCAAAGAATTGTGGCAGCATCTGCACCGCACGTGCTGAAGCCACGACTTGCAGCCCGGGGTAGCGCTCTACGGCTTCGGCAATGGTGCCCGTATGGTCGGGCTCCATGTGCTGTACGATGAGGTAGTCGGGAGTGCGCCCATCGAGCAGGTGCTCTATGTTGCTCCACCAAGCGGTGCTCTCGCGACGGTCTACGGTGTCCATGATGGCAATCTTCTCATCCATGATAAGGTATGAGTTGTAGGAGATGCCATCGGGCACGGGGTACTGGCTCTCGAAGAGGTCAATATAGGTGTCGTCAACACCGATGTAGTGTATGGTTTCAGTAATATTGGTTCCTTTCATCTTATGGTCGTTTGTATGATAATCGGGTGCAAAGGTAATGCTTTTTCTTGGGAATGGACTTACTACGCTCGTTGTTGCAATAAACTTTAACGGTTTTTTCAGTTTGTCAAGAGCAGTGCACTCAATTATATATAATAAAGGGGAGCAGCCCTAAGGCTACTCCTCCACAATTTCGAACATGTCTTTTGTTACGCCACAGACAGGGCAGGCCCAGTCGTCGGGGATGTCTTCAAACTTGGTCCCTGACGCAATGCCGCTATCGGGGTCACCTACTGCAGGGTCGTATACCCAATCACATACTGTGCAATAATACTTGGTTGTCATAGCTTTTATTTTTTGTTGTTATTATTCCTTATGTCTTTTCACGTTGCAAAGGTAGGGCAAAAGCTTTTCCCGGCCAACAGACAGCAACTATCAAGGGATAATTAGCATCTATGGGTATGACGTTTATCCCATAAACATACAGCTTAAATAAAAAAACGATTTTACCATTTGCGCCAGAAAAAAGATTGCCTTATATTTGCACTCTAATAAAAAACTACAGCAAAAGTCCCATGGCACTACCAACCGACGAAGACATACTCATCCAACAGCTACGCGACCCGAAGACCCGACGCGAGACCTTCTCTGAACTTGTGAAGGCCTACAGCGAGCCGCTCTATTGGCACATACGTCGGATGGTGCTCTGCCACGACGATGCCAATGACCTGCTGCAAAACACTTTCGTGAAGGCATGGACAGGGCTGGATGGATTCCTCGGCAATGCCAAAGTATCCAGCTGGCTCTATCGGATAGCGATCAACGAGACAATAACTTTCCTTAACAAGAGTTCCAGAGCAGTTCCTATCGAAGAGGCCGAAGCGATTGCCTCACAACTTGAAGCCGATGAGTACTTTGATGGTGATGACCTACAAACCCGTCTGCAAGCAGCCATTCAGACACTACCCCCCAAGCAACGCACGATATTCAACATGAAGTACTTTGAAGAAATGAAGTATGAGGAGATATCCAATATCTTGGGAACCAGCATAGGAGCACTTAAAGCTTCATATCACCTTGCGGTAAAGAAGATAAGTAGTTTTTTTGATGACGAAATTTAAACCATACACCCAAAACCAAGTCATAGATATACAATTATATAAAAAATATAGTCAATGAAAGATGATAAGGAACTGATGGCCCGATGCGGCAAGGAGTCCCCCTTCCGCACTCCTGATGGGTACTTCGAGCACTTCCACGAGCAGCTCATGAGCAGCCTGCCCGAATTGGAAGCTCCCCAAGCCGTGGAACCTATTCGCATCAGCCTATATACCCGAATAAAGCCTTGGCTCTATATGGCAGCCATGTTTGTAAGCACCATCTTCGTAGTGCAAGCGCTTATGTACGTGCAAGAACGACGTCTGCCTGCAGAGAACACGATTCTTGCAGAAGACATCTATACCGAAGAGGCCGACCACTTCATGTCTTCCTCTCTCTACGATGAGTATGCACTGTACTCCTACCTAACCAGCAATGAAAATTACTAAAACATCCATATTATGAAACGCTATCTATTGCTCATCATCAGCATATTATGCCTGACAGTAGCAGCACAAGAGCAACCAGGAACTCAACGACGCGCACGCATGACCCCTCAGGAGTTCCAAGCCAAGCAGAAGGAATTCATTGCGCAACATGCCGAACTTACAGAAGCGGAGAGTGATGCCTTCTTCCCCCTCTATTATGAATTGCAGGACAAGAAGCATAAGGCCAATGCCCGTGTATGGAAAAAAGCACGTGCCGTGAAACCTCACGAACGCACCGAAGAGGAGTGCAACGAAATGATTGATGCCCTAGCCGACGTAAAGATCGAGTGCGCAACACTCGAAAAAGAATATCTCCAGAAATTCAAAGAGATACTTCCTGCAAAGAAACTGATGCGAGTACAAATGGCCGAAGACCGTTTCCAACGCGAGCTTCTCAGAGGTATGCAGCAGGGAAGAAACAACAAAAAGCCTGAGGAGAAGAAATAATCTTTGCTCAGCAACTTATATAGGAGGGCGTGCAACCTCTTTTGTCTATCCTTCTCTAACAAAATCAAGCATTTCGAATATTTCTTTGCGGCTTACATCGCGGTTGATGTGTATGTCGCCGATATCGCTAAGTAGAGTGAAGCGGATTTCGTTTGCCACATTCTTTTTGTCGTGTAGCATAAGTTCGTAGAGTTCGTCGTAGTCGTGGCAGTTAAATGGTGGAATGCCGTAAATATCCTTGATATAAGAGATCGTCTGGCGTAGTTTATTGGTGGGGAATCTTTCACGAACGTGCGAAAGGTATAGTTCGCCTATGAGTCCCCAGGCTACGGCATAGCCATGTAGGCAAGGCGTGTCGCGGCGCATTGCCAATGTCTCATAAGCATGTCCGAGGGTATGTCCAAAATTAAGCGCCTTGCGTATGTGCTGTTCTGTCGGGTCTTGTTCTACGATAAACTCCTTTGCATGGATTGATTCTATAATGAGTTCTTGAAGTGTATTTAGGTTAGGAATGTTGAGATCAAAACGCATAAGTTGTGCCCAATGCTTTTCTGAACTGATGAGCCCATGCTTTATCATTTCTGCAAAGCCTGAAGCGAGGTTGGTTTTGTCGAGTGTTCGTAGGAACTCAGAACACACGACAACTGAATAGGCTGGATAGAACGCTCCAATTTCATTTTTTAATGATTGAAAATTGATGCCTGTCTTTCCTCCTACAGCTGCATCTACCATGGATAATAGTGTAGTTGGAATATTTATGTGCTTTATACCTCGTTTGTAAGTAGCAGCTGCAAATCCACCGAGATCAGTTACCATACCGCCACCCACATTGAGTAGTAGGGAATGGCGTGTGGCTCCATGAGAGGAAAGTTCTTCCCATACGTGGTAAAGGGTGTTGATATGCTTGTACTTGTCTCCAGCAGGAATGGTGATACGATACCCCTTAGTGAGTACTTGCTCTATTGATGGATAACATAACTTTGCTGTCTGCGCGTCAGTGAGGATGAACAAACGGTCATATTGGAGGTCGGCAAGCAGTCTGCTGATTGAGCTTGCTGCGTTATTGGATGTTATAATTGGAGTGCTCATATATTGTGTGATATCTTTATCAGAAAATTTGCAAAAATAGTGAAAAATCATTAGAAATTCAAATAACTTTATGAATAACACTGCAAAATCTTTTGTTAATTGATAAGGAAAATGTGAGGATGAGATTTGAAAATAGTTGTGCCTATAGGGAAATCTTGTTCTTTTGCCTCTTATAGACTATTAGGTATAAGTCCTTATATTAATTGTATTAAGGAATATACTATTTCTTGAGTGGCCCCTTGTTATTAAAGACCCTGCTGAATTTACAAAATTAGTGTGGGAATTTCAATTATTTATATTATCTTCGCGGTCTCAATAATTTATTACAGTATGTGTTACCGCAAGACAAACCTATTCAAACTTGCCCTCGGCACACTGGCCGTAATGGGCGCAACCATTAACTTTACCTCTTGTATGAACAAAAAGAACGATAACCCCTTCTTCAGCGAGTATACCACTCCGCATCAAACGGCACCATTTGACAAAATCAAGATGGAGCACTACGAACCCGCCTTCCTGGAGGGTATCAAGCAGCATCAAGCCGAGGTGGACGCCATCATCAACAACCCCGAAACACCTACCTTCGAGAACACCATCGTGGCACTCGACTATGCCGGCGACATGCTTGATCGCGTAGCGACCGTGTTCTTCAACCTGAATAGCGCCGAGACATCCGACGAGATGCAGGCACTGGCACAGAAGCTCTCACCCATGCTCACCGAGCACTCCAACAACGTAAGCCTCAACGAGAAACTCTTTGCCTGCGTGAAGGCAGTATACGAGACCACCGACAAGAGCACCCTTACGACCGAGCAACAGCGTCTGTTGCAAAAGTCGTATGACAGCTTTGCCCGCAATGGAGCCAACCTCAGCGAAGAAGACAAGGCCAAGTATCGTGAGCTGACTACCGAACTGAGCAAGACAACATTGGCATTTGGCCAGAATATGCTGAAAGCTACCAACAGCTACGCCCTGAACGTGACCGACTCGGCTCGTCTGAGGGGTATGCCCGAATCGGCGCTCGAAGCAGCGGCACAGACTGCCAAGGAGAAGGGCCAGAAGGGATGGACATTTACCCTGCACGCCCCGAGCTATAGCCCCTTGATGATGTACTGCGAGGACCGCGACCTGCGCCGCGAGCTCTATATGGCATACAACACGCAGAACGTACAGGACAACGAATACAACAACGAGGAGAACGTGAAGAAGATTGCCAACTTGCGCCTCGCCATCGCCCAATTGCTGGGATACAACAGCCACGCCGACTACGTGCTCGAGAACCGCATGGCCGAGAACGCAGCCAATGTGAACCACTTGCTCGACCAGCTGCTCACCGCTTACCTCCCCGCAGCTAAGGAGGAGGTGAAGGCAGTGCAGGAGATGGCGGCACGCACCGAAGGCAAGGACTTCGAACTGATGCCTTGGGACTGGTCGTTCTACTCTGAGAAACTGCGCAACGAGAAATATAGCCTCAACGACGAGATGGTGCGCCCCTACTTCAAGCTAGAGAATGTGACCAAAGGCGTGTTTGGCCTGGCTACCCGTTTGTATGGCATCACCTTCGAGGAGAACAAGGACATCGCCGTGTTCCATCCCGACGTGAAGGCCTACGACGTGCTCGACAAGGACGGCAGCTACCTGGCAGTCATCTACACCGACTTCTTCCCCCGTGCCGGCAAGCGCTCAGGCGCCTGGATGACCAACTACAAGGAGCAGTATGTAAAGGATGGTGTGGATAGCCGTCCTCACGTGTCTATCACAATGAACTTCACCAAGCCCACCGAGAGCAAGCCCGCGCTGCTCACACAGGACGAGGTGGAGACCTTCCTGCATGAGTTTGGCCACGCCCTGCACGGCATTTTCGCCGCTACCAATTACCCCTCGATGGGTGGTACCAACGTTTATCGTGACTTCGTGGAGCTGCCCTCGCAGATTATGGAGAACTTCTTGCCCAAGAAGGAGTTCCTCGCCACCTTCGCCTTCCATTACGAAACAGGCGAACTCATCCCCGACGAACTCATCGAACGCATCGTACGTGCCCAGAACTACAATGCGGCATATATGTGTATCCGCCAGCTCAGCTTCGGACTACTCGATATGGCATGGTACTCACGCACCACACCGTTTGAGGGCGATGTTTTAGCCTACGAGCAAGAGGCATGGGCACCGACCCAATTGCTTCCTGCTGCCGAAGGCACCAATATGACTACCCGTTTCGGCCACATCATGTCAGGCGGCTACTCGGCAGGCTACTACAGCTACAAGTGGTCTGAGATGCTCGATGCCGATGCTTTCTCACTCTTCGAAGAGAAAGGTATCTACAATCAGGAGGTGGCCACATCGTTCCGCAAGAACATCCTCGAGAAGGGAAGTTCAGAGCATCCGAAGGAGCTCTACCGCCGTTTCCGCGGACAGGATGCTACCATCGATGCCATGATGAAGCGCGACGGAATAGTAAAATAAACGATTGAAATATAATCAGGTCGTATAGCCAATGAAATCATATCGTCTGCTCCTAGCCTCATTATGCGTCTTACTCTTCGTCGGATGCAATAGAGAGGATGACATCGAAGGCATCTTCACCGGTAAGGTGTGGCACATGGCAGGGTTTTACGAGACCCACGATTGGGACAACCCGAACATGGGAACTCCCATCAGCAAATACAACAGCCTTAGTGACCTCACGGCATATAACATAGAGTTGATGGTCGACGGCATAGTTGTAGTGACACTACCCGAGGGATGCCAGCTACAAGGACGCTGGGAAGCTGATGGAAAGAACCGCACATTCGGCTTCTCGGAATGGAAAACTGTAACAGGCGATCCGAAGAGACTTACAGGATTTGGCAAGCAGATGTATGATGAGTTGCTCAAGGTAAGCTACTATCAAGGCGACTCAAACTACATACGCCTGTTCGACGGTAGCAGAAGATACTTCATGCAATTTGGCGATCTATCAAAATTCAAAAAATAAGATGACAGAAACTGACAACAAGAAAGAGGCATTTGACAAACGCTACATGCGCATGGCCTGCATTTGGGCAGAAAACTCCTACTGCGAACGTCGCAAGGTGGGTGCGCTGATAGTGAAGGATAGAATGATCATTTCAGATGGCTACAACGGCACACCTGCAGGATTTGAGAATGTTTGCGAAGATGCGAACAACGTGACCAAGCCCTACGTTCTACATGCCGAGGCCAATGCCATCACCAAGATTGCCCGTTCAAACAACAACAGCGAAGGGGCTACCCTATATGTGACGGCATCGCCCTGTATTGAATGTGCCAAGCTGATTATTCAGGCAGGCATCAAGCGCGTAGTGTATGGCGAGAAGTACCGACTGACCGATGGAATAGACTTGCTGGAACGAGCCGGCGTCTCTGTCGAATATTTACCTAACGAAGAATGAAACATTATAATACAAAGATGTATATAGTCGCGCTTGCCATCTTTGCGAGCGTAGCCTTTACTGCTTGCACGGACTATGGCAAACCGACGCTATCAGCCAATAAGCTCTCGGCCATACTGCATATTATAGGCAATCAATATGTCGACACGGTCGATATGGAAGATTTGGTCGAGAAGACTATCCCCAAAGTATTGGCTGAACTCGACCCCCACTCCGTATACATCCCCGCGAAAAAAGCGGAGGAGTCAAACCAGGAACTGCGTGGTAGCTTCAGCGGCATCGGCATACAGTTCATGATACAGTCCGACACCATCTATGTGAGCGACGTAATCCATGGCGGACCAGCCGAGAAGGTAGGACTCATGGCTGGAGACCGCATCGTCACCATTGACGACTCGCTCTATGTGGGCAAGAAAATCAGCAATGATGGAGCGATGAAACGCCTCAAAGGCCCCAAGGGAAGCGAGGTGCGTCTGGGCATCAAGCGACATGGCGAGAAAGAGTTGCTACCTTATGTCATTGTACGTGGCAACATCCCCGTCAAGAGCATCGACGCCACCTACTTGATTGACGACCGCTGGTGCTACATAAAAATCAACAAGTTTGGCGAAACCACCTATCCTGAAATGCTGATTGCCTTGGCACAAGGCATACAGAAAGGTATGCAAGGATGCATCATCGACCTGCGCGGAAATACCGGTGGATATATGGGAGCAGCCATACAGATGGTCAATGAGTTCCTGCCCAAAGGAGAGATGATCGTTTACACCGAAGGTAAGGATGTGCCACGCGATGAGATGTATGCTACGGGCGGAGGAAGTTGCCAAAAGATTCCTTTGGTAGTGCTCACAGATGAGACTTCAGCCTCGGCCAGTGAAATTTTTGCTGGTGCCATCCAGGACAATGACAGAGGCACGATAATTGGCCGACGCACCTTCGGCAAGGGATTGGTGCAACAGCCTATAGAACTAGGCGACGGCAGCGCCATCCGACTGACCATTGCACGCTATTACACCCCGTCAGGACGTTGCATACAGAAGCCTTACACTAATGGACATAATGAGGAATATGAGCTTGACCTTCTCAACCGCTTTGAGCATGGAGAGTTCTTCACCCAAGACAGCATCAAGCAGGATGAAAGCATGGTGTATTATACCAAGAACGGACGCACGGTATATGGTGGTGGTGGCATCATGCCCGACATCTTTGTCCCCCAAGATACAGCAGGCTATACATCGTACTATGCAGAGGTGGCCAAACGAGGTTTGTTCACGCAGTTCCCCTTCCAATATACGGATAGGAACCGCGCCGAGCTCTCACAATATGCTACAATGGAGGAGCTGCAACAGTATCTCAAGAGACAGAATTTGATGGAAGAATTTCTGCAACATGCTACTAGCAAGGGCGTAAAACGCCGCAATAATCTTATCCGAAAGTCATATGCATTGATGGAGGATATCCTGTTCGGTAATGTCATATACAACATGCTGGGAATGGAAGAGTATGTGAAGTACCTGAACCTGACAGATCCCGCAGTGCTGAAAGCTGTGGAAATCTTGGACAAAGGCGAGTCGATGCCAACTATTACAAACCAAGACTAGCCACAGTGCACATAAAAGAAAAACAGATAGGCGTTTCCGAAACGCCTATCTGTTTTTTCTCTAGAGCATCTTCAGGATTCGCCTGTTTGCCTTATCTACTTCCACATAGTCAAATGAGGAAAGATAGATTTGTGTCGTTTGTTCTGATTCATGCCCCATGCTCTCGCTGATAATTGAAATCGGGATATGTGAGGTACGAGCTATGCTTGCCCAGGAGTGGCGAGCAACATACATGGTAAGAGGAAAGTCCAATTTGATCATAGCACCGATTCGCTTCAACCTGTTGCATAACCACGAAGATCTGCTCTTATATTGCAGACGTTCGTCAACGCCCTCATGCCGTATGATAGGTAGCAGATAATGCGCTCCTTTGTGATGATACTTGTCCACTATCTCCTGCATACATCTTTCCCATCTGACAGAAAGCTGCTGTCCAGTTTTATGTCGCGTATAAGTAAGTCGGCCATTACATAAGTTGCCTGATGTTAGATAGGCCATATCAATCAACGACATACCTCTTGTATAGAAGCTAAACATAAACATGTCGCGAGCGAACTCCAATCCCTCATTATCTGAAAGGTTGAGAGCCTTAATGATTTTGATATACTTTAGCGGGATAGCGCGCTTAATCGTTTTGTCAATGCCCGTATATACCAATTTGAAGGGATAATGCTGTTCGGTAAGACCTCTCTCTACAGCTCTATTATAAGTAGCGCGCAGAATACGCATATAGAAGGAAGAGGTATTCATCGTAACGCCACAAGAGTGCAAATAAACCTCATATCTGAGCATCAAGGCTTCATCAATATCCTCAAAACGGATATCCTTGCCAGAAGTAAAGCGACTAAAACTGTTTAGAGCTGCGGAGTATGTCTCTGCCGTACGCTCGCGACCGCAAAAACGGAATTGGTGAATAAGTCTGCGCATGAGACAAAATAGAGTCTCTCTGCCAACTTTGCGATGATCGTCATAAGTTGGTCTGAATTTTAACTGAACAATAGTCATTGTAGCAAATAATAATTAAAATGAATAATACTTTTTGTTTAGAAATTATATATCTAAATTTGCATCGATTAAGATATATAAAAAAAGAAGACTTTTACATATGATACAATTCCAATGTGATTACAACGAGGGCGCTCATCCCCTCATCCTGAAAATATTGAACGAAACGAATATGGTACAGACCATAGGATATGGAGAGGATGACTATTGCGAAGAAGCGCGTAGGCTCATCAGAAAGGCTTGTCTGCGCGAAGATGCCGACGTACATTTTCTAGTCGGAGGGACACAAGCAAACACCACGGTCATCGCTCATATATTACGCCCCTACCAAGGAGTGCTTGCAGCTACGAGCGGACATATCAATGTGCACGAAACAGGAGCAATAGAGAGCACGGGGCACAAAGTGTTGAGCATACCTACTTGTGACGGGAAAATCACAGCATATCAGATAGAGGAGGCTATGCAAGCACATCTCAACGAGGATGGACCAGAGCATATGGTACAACCTGGAATGGTATATCTTTCCTTCCCTACGGAGATAGGAACCATTTATTCCCATGAAGAATTAAAGGGCATACGCCGAATGTGCGACAAGTATAGTTTGCCGCTTTTTATTGATGGTGCCAGATTGGGATATGGACTCTGCTCACCCGCATGTGACATCACACTACCACAATTAGTTGAATTGGTTGATGTTTTCTATATTGGTGGAACTAAGGTGGGAGCATTATTTGGTGAAGCTGTAGTAATCATCAATGAAGCCTTAAAGAAGGATTTCCGATATAGTATTAAGCAACATGGAGGAATGCTTGCCAAAGGGCGTTTGCTAGGTCTCCAATTCTCAACATTGTTTACTGACAACCTGTATTTTGACATTTCCCAGCATGCTATAGACGAGGCTATGCGCATCAAGGCTGCCCTACAAGCTAAATGGGTAGATTTCTTGATTGACAGTCCTACCAACCAACAATTCCCCATTTTCAGCAAAGAGCAGTTAGCGACTTTCGCCAACGACTTTATGTTTTCCGTATGGCAACAAATGGAAGATGGACGTATTGCAGTACGCATATGCACCAGTTGGGCTACGAAACGTGAGAACACCGATAAACTGATAGCAGCAATTGGTAGAATACCATAATCAAAGAGTGAATTTTTCGATCAGAAAATACTATCTATTGAAAAAAGTTGTATATTTGCACAATCACAAACGTAGCGGTTGGAATTCATAGGATAGTATAATGCAGACTATATTCATGAATACAATTATTTAATTACTAATAAAATCGTAAGTAAATTATGAAAAATGTAAAAAAAGCGATTGCACTCGTGACTGTTATTATGGGAGTTTCTACAGCTTCATTTGCTCAGAACGGTTTTTCTGTACGTGCAGGTGGTAACTTCCCAGTTGGAACATTCGGACAGGGTGAAGGCTTTGGCGAAATTGCCTTGAATAATGCAGAGGCAGAACTGGGTGGTGCAGCTATAGGTCTCAATGTAGGTGCAAAGTATCAATTAGGTCTCTTTGGAAATCTTAGTGCTTTTGCTTCGGCCGACTTCTTCTACAATGGTTTGAAAGGTGACATTAAGGAGGCTATGAAAGTTGAAGGTACGGATGTTGTTGCTCCTGCATATATGAATATCCCCGTAATGGTAGGTGCCAACTACACAATTTTGGATATTATTGGTACCACTCTTTGGGTAGAGGCTGGTGCTGGTGTCAATTTCCGTAATATCACCAGTCAATCTATCGATTATTCTACAGAAATTCCTTTGATAGGTGCTGTTAATGCTTCAGCCGAATCTACTTATGACATGAACACTACTTTTGCTTGGCAGGCTGGTATTGGCGTATCTTTGAGCGGTACTCTTTCTTTGGGACTTCATTACTATGGCTTTGGCAGTGCTCCTATTAGTTATGAGACTGCAATTGATGCAGGTGCATCAAATCTTGGCTCTCTTGCAGGAATCTTGGGAGAAGGTGGCAGCTTCAATGGTGGTAAGCTTAACCCCTCAATGGTAGTAATCCGCTTAGGCTATCATTTCTAATCGAACAACTTTGTAGAAAGATAGGGCACCACTCACGTGGCGCCTTTTTTGTTATGTTGCGGAGAATTCATTATCTTTGCATCGTAATATCAATACGCGAAATATGAAACTATGCAATAACTACTCGTTGCTTCCTCACAACACCTTTGGAATGAATGTTCGTGCAGCATTATTTGTAGAATACGATACGATAGATGATTTGCGTATGTTCCTATTATCTGAAGCATTTGACAGTAATCGTCATCATTTCATACATATTGGTGCAGGCAGCAATCTACTTTTTGCAGGCGATTACAATGGTTTAGTGATGCACTCGGCCATGCGCGACCTTACGGTGATTGAAGACACACCGGAGCATCAGCTGCTACGCGTTGGTTCTGGCTATGTGTGGGACGACTTTGTCGCTTATTGCGTAGAGCATGAGCTCGCTGGAGTAGAGAACCTAAGCGCGATACCAGGTGAGGTTGGAGCTAGTGCTGTACAAAATATTGGAGCTTATGGTGTAGAGGTGTGCGATGTAATTGAACATGTTGAGGCAGTCGATCTTCAAGGCAATCTTCGCGTATTCTCCAAGGATGAGTGTCGGTATGGCTACCGCGACTCTATATTCAAAAGGGAGCTACGCGGGCAATATATCATTACCCATGTGGTGTACCGACTGATGAAGTCGCCTGTATTAAAACTCGGCTATGGTGATCTTCGTACCCATGTGGAGGCAGAGGGAACACCCACACTAGGTGCTGTGCGTAAAGCTGTCACAGAGATACGCAATAGCAAGCTTCCTGACCCCAGAATACTGGGCAATGCTGGTAGTTTCTTTACAAACCCAATAATCCCTTGCGAGCAATATGAAGCGCTTAAGTCACAGTATCCGGATATGCCTTCATACCCAATTGATGAATCCCGCGTAAAGGTGCCTGCTGGGTGGCTTATAGAGCACGTGGGGTGGAAAGGACGTGCACTTGGCCAAGCTGCCGTACATGACCGCCAGGCATTGGTACTCGTCAATAGGGGCGGAGCCACGGGTTTAGAGATTATGGAACTGGCTCATCGAATCTGCGAAGATATATACTCCCAATATGGTATACGTATAATGCCTGAGGTCAATTATATTCAATAGGCTACGTAATGGAAACAGGGCATATAAAATTGACATTCTTAGGAACTGGCACCTCCACGGGAGTACCCGAAATCGGATGTACCTGCCTCGTATGTACCTCGCATGATCATCGTGACCATCGACTGCGTGTGTCGGTCCTGGTAGAGACACCCGATTCCCGTATACTTATCGACTGTGGTCCAGACTTTCGTGAGCAAATGCTGCGAATGCCTTTTGACCGTCTCGACGGCGTACTCCTCACCCACGAGCACTACGACCATACGGGTGGGATTGACGACCTGCGCCCATTCTGCCGCTTTGGAGACATCGACATCTATGCCGACAATCTGACATGTACTCATCTACGCGAACGGTTGCCCTATTTCTTCCGCGAGGTTCTCTATCCGGGCGTTCCGCGTCTTCACTTTCACAGTATAGAGCCTTACAATTCCTTCCACATCAAAGACACCGAAATAATCCCTATCCAAATAATGCATGGCAAGTTGCCTATTCTAGGATTCCGTATCGGATGTTTGGGGGTTGTCACCGATATGCTCACAGCACCAGAGGAAAGCTATGCCGCATTAGAGGGTGTCGACACGCTAGTAGTCAATGGTTTGCGTCCATACGCGCACAGTTCACACCAAACCATCGATGATGCTATTGCATTTTCACGCGCGGTAGGTGCTCGCGAAACCTACCTCATCCATATGAGTCATCAGGCCGGATTGCACGCGGACACTGACACCAACCTTCCCGCTCATGTACATCTGGCCTACGATGGATTGGAAATTATGATATAACATCCATTCCACATTGTCTATACCTAATAGTGGGGAGTAGTATATGATAAGAATCCCAACTATTTGGTATTGCACATTTGCACTCATCGTTGTAACTTTGCACCGATGGTAATAAACAATTAACCATATTTATCACGTAGCCAAACTATTGATTTAATAGGAATAATATCCGTCTCCCGATGTGAATCGCGAGGCGGTTTTTTGTCAGTCCCCCAACCTAGTGAGTGCTTACTTATAACTTTATATCAGAAAGTTCCACCAGTTTGTTTACAATGGCATAAATCGTAAGGCCAGCCGGAGAATGTATTTGTAGCTTGCGGGCTATGTTACGTCGATGAGTGATGACAGTATGTACGGATAGGAACAAGCTCTCAGCTGTTTCTTTGTTAGTCATACCTTTCACTACACAAGCAATAATCTCTTTTTCTCGGGCACTAAGAATCTCTTGTTCGTTTGATTTATCCGATGTTTCAGCGCTTGCCAAAGGTCTCTCACCCAATTGAAGCCGGCGCTCCAATGCCGATACAGCAGGCACCAGCAGGTAATCTTCCACATCGCAATGAGTAGCAAGATCCTGCTCGCAGTTATAGATATCGAATAGTACCGCATTGAGCAGATTGTAGTTGTCTTTACCGGGATAATACTTTACGATGATATTTTTCAGTTCTGTAAGTTTGGTGTTCACCTGACTGTGTCTGCTGGCAAATGTAGCTATATCATAGGTATCTGAAACATTACCCTCAATAAGTTTCTCCACGTAAGTAAATACCGATCGGTTCTCATACTCCATATGCCTGCGTACTTCACGAACATATTCGTCAAAAAACTTCAGTATGAGTGTCGCCACCTCATCGGTTCCCGAACAGTCTATCGTTTCTATTAGTTTGCGCCGAATGGAGGGTAGACTAAAATTCAGGAAATAGGAATGTGCCCGTTTCAAGTAATCCAATAGAGCCGTCAAAGAATAGTCTTCTTCATTGTAAGTCCCTTCCTTGTGTATCGTTTCACTAACGAAGTTAGCTACGGTCAGGAATGTAGGGCAGTGTACACTTTGAGACTTGCAGACCTCACCTACAGTCTTTTCACCAAATCCGAGCGATAAGCCAAAACGGCTCATTACCATCAGCAATGAATAATTATCACTGATAAGAGCACTCATCTTGTCTGTCTCTATGTATCGTCTTTTGTTGGACATGTTTTCGTGTTTAATTGTTGCAAAGGAATAAAAAAAATACTGTTTTTGCAAAAAAAAGATGCCTTATAGAGATGACTTATGATAAGCATGAAAGCCCATTCTCTTCCTTTGTTCAGTTTGTATGTGAGATAAAGTAAGAGAAATGGAGAAAGAAGACATAAAAGGTATCAGGGAAATTGCTAAAATTAAGAAAAATGTAAAATATTATAAAAAAGTTTGGTGTTATCCGAATAAAAATTACTACTTTTGGGTCACTTTACTTTATTAATAATCTAAAGCTATGGGATATATTAGATTCGACAAGACGTTAATGACGAACTTGGAAGAGTCACTCCCTCGCGAGATATTGCGTACCAATAGGTCGGGTGCATACCACTGCTCCACCATTATTGACTGCAATACCAGAAAGTACCATGGACTACTCGTCATCCCCATCCCCGAGATGGACGATGAGAATCACGTGCTACTCTCTACCCTCGACGAGACGGTGATTCAGCATGGCGCCGAGTTTAATCTGGGCGTACACAAGTATTCGGGTGCCAACTTCAGTCCGCAGGGACATAAGTACATCCGAGAGTTTCAATGGGAGCGTGTGCCGACCACCATCTACCGTGTCGGTGGCGTAATCCTCAAAAAGGAGAAGGCTTTCGTACATCACGAGAACCGTATCCTCATCCGTTACACTTTGCTTGAAGCCCATTCGGCCACTACCCTGCGCCTGCGCCCCTTCCTGGCCTTCCGCAGCGTACGTCAGTTTACTCATGAGAACTGGCAGGTGAACAAGGAGTATCAGGTAGTGGACAACGGTATCAAGACATGCATGTATCCGGGCTATCCCGAACTCTATATGCAGACCAACAAGAAGAGCGAGTTTGTTTATTGTCCCGACTGGTACCGTGGTATGGAGTATCCGAAGGAGCAGGAGCGTGGCTACCACTTCAACGAAGACCTCTACGTGCCCGGCTACTTCGAGGTACCCATCAAGAAGGGCGAGACCATCGTCTTCTCTGCCGGTGTGTCTGAGGCCTCTTCACGCAAGCTCAAGCAGATGTTTGAGCACGAGTACGAGATTCGTCCTCCACGCGACACCTTCAAGAATAGCTTGCTCATTGCGGGACATCAGTTCCACAACCTTCAGGGCGACCGCCACTACATTCTTGCTGGCTATCCTTGGTTCAAGTGCCGCGCTCGCGACATGTTCATCTCGCTTCCGGGCTTGACCCTTGCAGTAGATGAGATGAACGAGTTCCAGTCGGCCATGAAGACCGCTGCCGAGGCTATCAACGACTTCATCAATGAGCGCCCCAGTGAGTGCAAGATATATGAGATGGAGCACCCCGACGTGCTGCTCTGGGCTGTATGGACACTGCAGCAGTATGCCAAGAAGACCTCGCTCAAGCAATGCTGGGACGAGTATGGCACCCTGCTCCAGGATATCATCGAATACATCCGTCGTGGCAAGCACGACAACCTCTTCCTCCACGACAATGCTCTGCTCTATACCAACGGTAAGGACAATGCAGTGACCTGGATGAACTCTACCGCTCACGGTCGCCCCGTAGTGCCGCGTACCGGCTATGTAGTAGAGATTAATGCTTTGTGGTACAACGCCCTACGCTTCGTATCAGAGCTCTGTCATGTGGGTGGCAATGAAGAGATGTCAGAGACATTGAACGACCTCGCTCAGCGCTGCCAGCTCTCTTTCGTGGGCAAGTTCCTCAACGAGCATGGCTGGCTCTACGACTTCGTGGATGGCGATACTCCCGACTGGAGCGTACGTCCCAACATGATCTTTGCCGTCGCTCTCGAGTACTCACCCCTCGACCGCAAGCAGCAGAAGAGCGTGCTCGATATCGTTACCAAGGAGCTCCTCACCCCGAAGGGTCTCCGCTCGCTCAGCCCCAAGAGCTTCGGCTACAACCCCAACTATGTGGGCCCGCAAGTAGAGCGCGACTATGCCTACCATCAGGGTACCGCATGGCCTTGGCTCGGTGGCTTCTACATGGAGGCATACCTGCGCATCCACAAGATGAGCGGTCTGTCGTTCGTGGAGCGCCAGCTCATCGGCTTCGAGGACGAGATGACCTCGCATTGTATCGGCTCTATCCCCGAGCTGTTCGATGGCAATCCCCCGTTCCGTGGCCGCGGTGCCGTAGCCTTCGCCATGAACGTGGCCGAGATACTGCGCATATTGGATGTATTAAAGGAGTATGACATTTAACGAATAGGAGGAACGATATATGAAAGTATTAATGTTCGGTTGGGAGTTTCCTCCTAAGATATATGGAGGTCTCGCAGTTGCCAGTTATGGTATTACTAAGGGATTAAGCCTTCAGGGCGATGTACAGACTACCTTCTGTCTGCCCAAGCCCACGGGCGAAGAGGAGCGGTTCCTGAAAATCATCAACATGAGTCAGGTTCCTGTTGTATGGCGCGATGTCAATTATGACTGGATTAAGGATAGGTTCGTAGGCCACACGGCCGAGGACTACTATCGTTTCCGCGACCATCTCTATGCCGATTTCAATTATCTGCAGGGCCTCGACGATATGGGCTGCATACAGTTTGCCGGTGGTTATCCCAGCAATCTGCACGACGAAATCAACAACTTCAGCATCATCTCGGGCGTACTGGCCCGTAGCGAGGAGTTCGACTTGATTCACGCTCACGACTGGCTCACATACCCCGCAGGTGTACATGCCAAGATGGTAAGCGGTAAGCCATTGTGCATCCATGTTCATGCTACCGACTTCGACCGCTCTCGTGGTCAAGTTAACCCCACGGTATATAGCATCGAGAAGGACGGCATGGACCATGCCGACTGCATCATGTGCGTGTCAGAGCATACCCGTCAGACCGTCATTCATCAGTACCACCAAGACCCGCGCAAGTGCGTGGCCATGCACAATGCCGTTTATCCTCTCAGTCAGGAGTTGCAGGATATCGTCCCCAATAAGAACCCCAAGGAGAAGGTGGTTACCTACCTGGGACGTATCACCATGCAGAAGGGTCCCGAGTACTTCGTGGAAGCTGCTGCCAAGGTGCTCCAGCGCACCCACAACATCCGTTTCTGCATGGCCGGTAGCGGCGATATGATGAACGCGATGATACGCTTGGCTGCCGAGCGCGGCATTGCCGACCGCTTCCACTTCCCCGGCTTCCAGAAGGGGCGTCAAGTATATGAGGCCTACAAGAATTCCGATGTGTTTGTGATGCCGTCCGTATCTGAGCCATTCGGTATTGCCCCCTTGGAGGCTATGCAGTGCGGTTGCCCCTCCATCATTTCAAAGCAGTCCGGTTGCGGCGAAATCCTGGACAATGTCATCAAGGTCGACTACTGGGACATCAACGCCTTGGCCGATGCCATGTATAGCGTATGTACCAACGAAGCCCTCTACAACTACCTCTCTGAGGAAGGTATCAAGGAGGTCGACCGTATCACATGGGAGAAGGTAGGCTTGCGCATACGCGAGTGCTACAATCAGCTTTGTGGTCGTGGCTATTTCAACAATGACGACTACCTCAATGCGGTAAAACATATAAGATAAGAGGCGGTTACGCTTAAAACAAAAGAATTCAAAAGATTAAACATTCAAGTTATGAAAACCATTTGTCTTTATTTTGAGATACATCAGATCGTTCATCTGAGACGGTACCGCTTCTTTGATATAGGTACCGACCACTACTACTACGATGACTATGCCAACGAGAGTAGTATCAGCGATATAGCAGAGCGTTCCTACGTGCCCGCTCTCACCACCCTGCTCGACATGATCAAGAGCAGCAACGGATACTTCAAGGTAGCCTTCTCACTCTCAGGTGTAGGCCTCGAGCAGCTCGAGCGCTATGCTCCCCAGGTAGTTGAACTCCTCCAGGAAATCAACAAGACCGGCTGCTGCGAGTTCCTCGCCGAGCCCTACTCACACGGTCTCTCCTCACTGGCCAACGAAGAGTGCTTCCGCAGTGATGTTGACCGCATGTGCAAGAAGATTAAGCAGGTATTCGGCAAGACCCCCAAGGTATTCCGCAACTCAAGCCTTATCTATAGCGACGATATAGGTGCTCAGGTTGCTGCTATGGGCTTCAAGGGCGTGCTCACCGAAGGTGCCAAGCATATCCTCGGTTGGAAGAGCCCCCACTACCTCTATCACGCCAATACCAACCCCAACCTCAAGGTGTTGCTCCGCGACTTCAAGCTCTCTGACGACATCTCACTCCGCTTCTCCAACACCTCTTGGGATGCCTATCCCTTGATGGCAGGTACATACATGGATTGGATTGCCGCTACTCCCGCCGAGGAGGAGGTAATCAACATCTTCATGGAACTCTCTGCCCTCGGTATCTTCCAGCCCCTGAGCTCCAATATCCTCGAGTTCTTCAAGGCGCTGCCCGAGTGTGCCCGCGAGCGCGGCATCTCGTTCTCTACCCCGAGCGAGGTCATCAAGAACTACAAGTCGGTAGGTCCCGTTGACGTTCCTTACCCCATGTCGTGGGTCGACGAGGAGCGCGACATCAGCTGCTGGCTGGGCAACACCATGCAGCGCGAGGCCTTCAACAAGCTCTATAGCGTGGCCGACCGCGTGCTCATTGGTCTCGACAAGCGCATCAAGCAAGACTGGGACTACCTGCAGGCAAGCAACAACTTCCGCTTCATGACCACCAAGGAGAACAGCGTGGCTATGAACCGCAGCATCTACGATTCACCCTACGATGCCTTCACCAACTACATGAACATCCTCGGCGACTTCATCAGCCGCGTCAACTCGCTCTACCCCATAGACATTGACAACGAGGAACTCAATGCCCTGCTCACCACCATCAAGAACCAGGATGAGGAGATTGAGGCACTCACCAAGGAGCTGGAGAAAATCAAGGGCGTCACCCTCCCCGTTGCTGAGGAGAAGCCCAAGAAGGCTCCTGCCAAGAAGCCCGCTGCCAAGAAGAAAGCGGATTAGAGTTCTAAGTCATTCTTAGAGTAAAGACACGTCCAACTTTTTTGTTCGTGTCTTTATCTTTTTTAGGCATGATTTATTGTGTTATTTTGGGAAATGTGATAAATACGTTGAATGTTTTCTTGAGGATGTTAAGATAAAGTTTTACTATTTGTTTTATGTTGGATATTTTTTACTATATTTGTGCAAAATTTGTAAATACAGGGAAATAAAGGATATATTGTCCTTTATCTTTTATAAATAAATGTTGTATGAAAGCATGTTTTATGGGGTTGGGATACATCGGGCTCCCAACTGCAATTATAGCAGCAAAATATGGTGTAGAGGTCATTGGAGTGGACGTTAACGCAGATGTCGTGGATGTTACTAATGCAGGGAAGCTGCATATTGTAGAAGAAGGGTTAGAAGAATTGTTGCAGGATGTGATTGCTTCTGGAAACTTTAAAGCATATACCCAACCGCAAGAAGCAGATGCCTTTTTTATCGTAGTTCCCACACCATTCAAGGGTAACCATGAGCCTGATACCTCATTTGTGGAAGCTGCCACTATGATGGTACTTCCCCTTTTAAAGGAAGGGAATTTGTTTGTTATAGAATCGACGTCACCCGTTGGTACAACTGAAAAGATGACGGATTTAATTTTTAAGCATCGTCCAGAATTGAAAGGTGAAATCTCTGTAGCCTATTGTCCTGAACGAGTGTTGCCTGGTAACATCATTGAGGAACTTGTCAATAACGATCGTGTGATAGGAGGAATTGATGAGGCTTCTACGGAGAAGGCAAAGGAATTCTATCGTTATTTTGTTAAGGGAAAACTGCATTCTACTAATTGTCGTACAGCAGAAATGTGCAAACTTACAGAGAATGCTTCGCGTGATGTACAGATTGCCTTTGCGAATGAGTTGTCACTTATTTGCGACAAGGCGGGTATTAACGTGTGGGAGCTGATTGAATTGGCTAATAAACATCCTCGTGTCAATATCTTGCAACCAGGGTGTGGCGTGGGTGGACATTGCATAGCTGTTGACCCTTACTTTATTTCTTCAGCATTCCCCAATGAAGCACGCATCATTTGTCAGGCGCGGCAAGTAAATAATTACAAGGCACAGTGGTGTGCCGAGAAAGTTCGTCGCATGATGGTGGAATTTGAACTGAAGAATCATCGAGCGCCGAAGGTTGCTATGATGGGGCTTGCATTCAAACCGAATATTGATGATTTGCGTGAGTCGCCTGCTAAATTGATTACATCGCGTGTGCTCCAATCGTGTAATAACGGAAATGTGATGGTGGTGGAACCCAATATAACGGAACATAATGTTTTTAAACTAACAAACTACAAGGCCGCATACGAAAAAGCCGATATTATCGTTTATTTAGTAAATCATCGCGAGTTTGCCGAACTTAACTATCGTACAGATGCCCAAGTACTCGACTTCTGCGGCGTTTTTAAGAAATAAAGATTATTGGCATGAAAAAAGTAATGTTGGTATTTGGTACACGTCCGGAAGCCATTAAGATGGCTCCACTTGTAAAGGCGTTTACTTTGTTGCCGGAATATTTTCAGACTACAGTGTGTGTTACTGGCCAGCATCGTGAGATGCTAGATCAGGTTTTGCGCATCTTTGATATTATTCCCGATTATGATTTAAATATCATGCAACAGGGGCAGGACCTTTATGATGTGACCTCACGTGTATTGCTTGGTATGCGTGAAGTGTTGCGTGAAGGAACTCCGGATATAGTGCTGGTTCATGGAGACACTACAACTAGTATGGCTGCCGCTCTAGCTGCTTTTTATCAACGTATTCCCGTAGGACATGTAGAGGCGGGTCTCCGTACACATAATGTTTATAGTCCGTGGCCAGAAGAAATGAACCGCCAAATTACGGGCCGCATTGCTACCTATAATTTTTCACCAACTTTTCTTAGTCGGCAGAATCTGTTGGGAGAGAAGGTGAATGATGAAAGTATCGTCGTAACTGGTAATACGGTGATTGATGCTCTCTACTGGGTAGTAGAGAAAATTAAGAAAGATGAAGCACTCAGTAATGATATGAGGGATGCACTAGCTGATGCCGGATATGATGTGGCTAGGCTTAGTGATGAGGAGGGCAATCGTAGACTTGTGCTAATTACAGGGCATCGTCGCGAAAACTTTGGGGAAGGTTTTTTCAGTATGTGTACGGCCATTCGTGATTTGGCTAAGAAATATCCTAATGTGGATTTTGTATACCCAATGCATCTGAACCCCAATGTGCGCAAACCTATCCTTGAGGTATTTGCAGGGCTCAGTTCTCTGTCACGGGGAAAAGGATGGGGCGAAGCGGGTAATATGTTCTTTATTGAACCGTTGGAATACCTCTCTTTTGTGTATCTGATGGAGAAGGCGACTCTTGTACTTACCGATAGTGGTGGTATACAAGAGGAGGCCCCTGGATTGGGCAAACCTGTATTGGTTATGCGTGACACGACGGAACGTCCTGAAGCTTTGGAGGCAGGTACGGTGAAGTTAGTGGGTACTGATTATGAGAGAATTGTTTTGGAGGTGTCGAGGTTGCTCGATGATAAAGCCTATTACGATAGGATGAGCAAAGCTGTAAATCCTTATGGTGATGGAAGGGCTTGTGAGAGAATTGTGGAATTTGTGAAGGCCTTGTAATTTAATGAAGATACTCATCGTCTCATTCTACTATGAGCCTGAAGTCGGGGCAGCACCTAGCCGTATTGCCAATCTAGCGAGGGGGCTAAAGACTTCGGGATTTGATGTTGATGTGCTTACTTGTTTGCCTAACTATCCAAAGGGACGTATTTTCGAAGGATATCGTGGACGATTTTCCATGAAACAGAAGATTGACGGTATAAATGTATATCGTTACTGGACCTATGCGACGGTGTCAAAGAATCCATTGAAGCGTGTGCTTGCCATGACTTCCTTTGCAGCTACGATGTGGGCATTCGCTTGCAAACGAAAACTTATAAGAGGTTATGATCGTATTATCATACAGTCGCCTCCTATTCTTGTGGCAGCATCAGGTATCCTGCTTTTTAAAAAGTGTTTTTGTAAGTATACTATGCTTAATGTCTCAGATCTTTGGCCAATGTCGGCAGTTGAGCTCGGCTTTATTAAAGAAAACGGTCTATCTCATAAGGTGATGAGTCGTATAGAGCGTTTCATGTATAAGAATGCTGATGCTGTGATGGGACAGTCATCTGAAATACTGGAGCATGTGACGCGTATGTTTCCTAAGCGACGTGCTTTCCTTTATCGTAATTTACAACCTTTAGATGAGGCATTTAAGAGTATCGTTGAAAAACAACGAAATCGTCCTATGAAAATCGTTTATGCAGGACTATTTGGCGTTGCACAAGATATGTTGTCGCTTCTGCGTTCGGTTGATTTTATAGCTTTGGGCGTAGAAATGCATTTGTATGGTGGAGGAAACCAAATGAATGAAATATTATCTTATATAGAGGGTAGAGAGAAGAATATATATTATCATGGCTATTTGCCAAAGCAGGAGGTGAATGATGAATTGAAAAAATATGATCTCTCTATCATTCCGCTTGCTGCATCAATTCATGGTGCAGTTCCTTCAAAGATTTTTGACTTGTTGCCTGAGGGCATACCCATTATTTTTAGTGGTGAAGGTGAGGGCGCTCGTATTGTAGAAGAGTATAGGTTGGGACTTGTCTCGGCACATGGAGACTATGAGGCTTTGGCGCGTAATATTCTAGCATTCAGGTATATGTCAGACGAGGAGTATTCAGCTTATGTCACTAACTGCCTTATGGCCTCGCGTGATGCGTTTTCTTTTTCTGCGCAGATGAAACGCTTCTGTCTATTTCTCAAATAATATTTCTTACGTAATGAAATTTACTGAATGTGCTTTGGATTGTGGTATTATTGAATTGATGATTGGCTCTGGTCATGCATTTCAAAATAGGTACATATATAATATTGATTGACCATACAAATAAAGATTAAAAACTTTTATGTAAGATTGTTCATATCCTACATGTTTTATGTATCTTTGTCAAAGTATGGAGTTAAAAAGATTATTAGCTTTTTGTAAATGTTTTCAGGAATTGTAGAAGAGTGTGCCACCGTAGTGGCTATCGTGAAAGAACAAGGAAATCTACACTTCACACTTAAGTGTAGTTTCGTCGATGAATTGAAGATTGATCAGAGTGTGTCGCATAATGGAGTATGCCTTACCGTAGTGAGTGTTCAAGACGGGACATATACGGTTACCGCTATGAAGGAGACGATAGAACGCTCAAATCTAGGTTATGTGCAGGTAGGCGATGAAGTGAATGTGGAACGCAGTATGATGATGAATGGTCGGTTGGATGGTCACATCGTACAGGGCCATGTGGATCAGACAGCTACATGTGTAAAGGTGGAGGATGCAGAGGGTAGCTGGTACTATACCTTTAAGTATGCCTTTGATAAGGTTATGGCAAAGCGTGGATATTTTACTGTAGATAAGGGATCGGTGACGGTCAATGGAGTGAGTCTTACAGTTTGTAACCCGACAGCGGATAGTTTCCAAGTAGCCATTATTCCTTATACACATGAACACACAAATTTCCACAATATAACGAAGGGAAGTGTGGTCAACCTGGAGTTTGACATTATAGGTAAGTATATGGCGCGTATGATGGCGTTGACCAATGACTGAAAGGATGAATGGGAGGAGTTTTATCAACTGGTGGCTGCACGGCAAAGTGATCGGGCTTATGATACGTTGCGGCCTGTAGAACCTGAAAAGGTTAAACATATTTTAGATGCAGCTCGCTTATCGCCGTCAGCATGTAATGGACAGCCGTGGCATTTCGTCGTTGTCACTGATGACCTACTGCGTAAGGCTATAGCTCAGTCGATGGTCGGACTTGGGCTTAACAAGTGGGCAGTGCAGGCTCCTGTGCTCGTCTTGATTGTTGAGGAAGCCACTAAGGCTACTTCATTGCTAGGAGGCCTGATTAAGCATACTTATTATCCCCATATCGACCTAGGTATTGCTGCTGCTCATTTGACGTTGGCTGCCGAGGCTGAGGGTTTGGGTTCCTGTATGATAGGCTATTTTGATGAAAAGAAAATAAAGCAACTGGTTGGTGTGCCCCGGCATAAACGCCTGCCGCTGATCATTACACTAGGTTATGCCGCGAAGGAGAAGCGCTCAAAGAAACGTAAGGATTACGATGAGGTCGTAAGTTTTGAAAGGTATATAGGATAGAAGCATAGTTATTTCGCTACTTCTAGAAATGAATTGCTATTTCTTTTAAAAATAAGATGTTAAGCTATTTTACCTTCTTTCTGGTAGTCAACTTTATGACTGATCCGTTTTGTAATGCGTTGTGGTGGATGCGATATCCGCTGCGTTTACCGTTGAGGCTGATGCACTCGATGTATTGGCATGTCGTGTCGGGGCGGTGCGCGATAATGCTGACCTTGCCTTGTACAGTGCTGATGCTCACCTTGTCGAAGGTGGGTGTGGTAATCGTATAAAAGGGTGTGCCCGGGCAGTCGGGGTAGAGGCCTATCATGGAGAACACTGCCCAGGCCGACATCGTGCCCGTGTCATCATTGCCGGGGATGCCGTGCGGCGCATTTAGGTAGTGCTTGTCGAGCAGTGCCTTCACCTCCTTCTGTGTGCGCCACTCCTCTCCCTTGAAACGGCTGAAGAGGTAAGGGTAGGCGATGTCGGGTTCATTGGCAGGATCGTAGTGCCCATTGTCGAATACGCTTTGTAGACTGTTGATGTAAGCACGCTTGCTTCCCATGAGGCGTGTGAGTCCCTCAACGTCATGGGTGGAGGCAAAGGTGTAGGCCCATGCTGAGCCCTCGTGGAAACCGGGAACGTTCTCGAAATGCTTGCCCGTGGCAGGGTCAAAGTTGCCAAGGAAGGTGCCGTCTGATGTGAGGGGACGTAGCGTGCCGTGTTCCTTGTCGTAGTAGCGGCGGTAGCTCTGGGCGCGGCGGGCAAACTCCTTGGCTCGGGGCTTGTCGCCCAATGAGTCGGCCAGCTGGCTGATGGCATAGTCGGCCATGCAGTATTCCAAAGCATGCGATACGGAGTTGTCACCTGAGAGGTCGTTGGCAAAGAAGCCTACGGGGATATATCCTTCCGCGATGTAGGGATCGATGTCGGGGCGTATGGGGTTGGCGGCTCCGGGCGTGGTGGCCGATTTGAACATCGCCTCGTAGGCCTTGTGGACATCAAAGTCGCGCAATCCTTTCACCCAGCTGTCGGCAATGACGATGGCGGCAGGGTCGCCCTCCATGGTGTAGGTTTCGCGTCCGAAAAGTTCCCAGCGGGGCAGCCATCCGCAATCTTCATACATCCCTACGAGAGTACGTAGCATATCGATCTGCCGCTCGGGATAGACGAGCGTGAGCAGGGGGTGCAGGTTGCGGTAGGTGTCCCACAGCGAGAATACCGAGTAGCGTGTGTAGTCGGCCTTGCCTGTGTCGCCACTCTCCATCTTGGGGTACTCGCCGTTGACATCGCTGATGATGCTCGGGTGAATGAGTGCGTGGTAGAGAGCGGTGTAGAAGATGGTCTGCTGGTCGGGGGTGCCGCCTTCGATGCGTATGCGCCCCAAGTCACGGTTCCACTGTGCTGTGGCCTCGGCATGCAGCTGGTCAAACGTCTTGTCTTGCTGCTCGGCCTCGAGATTCATGCGGGCATTCTCCATGGATACGAACGATACACCCATGCGCACCGTCACCTGCTCACCTTCGCCAAGGTTGTTGTAGCTGAAGCGGTAGCCGATGTCGTCACCTGCAATCTCGCGATGATAGTTTTCGTAGAGCTTGTAGGTTCCGTCGTCGGGACTCCAAGCACTCTCGACACCTTGTAGCTTAGGCTGATATTTCCACGGACCAGCTGTAGAGGGCTCGCGCGATACGCGCATGACGAAGTAGATGGGAAATACCGCCTGTGTCGTGTAGCAGAAGGTTCCCAGGAGCTTCATGCCCTCCACCTCTGTGCTGCTCACGCGGCGCACCATGGCACCGCTCTCGTTGGTAAGCCCTTGCCCGAGGTTCAGGATGATGTGTCCCTCTCCTGCGGGGAAGGTATAGCGCTCGCACGAAGTGCGGGGAGTGGCGGTCACCTCGGTGGTGATGCCATATTTGCTCAGTTGGTTGGTGTAGTAGCCGGGCGTTGCCTTCTCTTGGATGTATTCCGAACCATAACTGTGGTAGTCCACATTAAGCTCGCCTGCCGTAGGCATCACCAATAACGATGAGGCCTCAGGACATCCCACGCCACTCAGCGCCACGTGGGCATATCCGGTGAAGTAGTGGTTGGTATACTCATACGGTGCCGACCACCAACGCTTGTCCTTGTCGTAGTGGTTGAGGTCCGAGCCCATGACATTGAACGGCACTACCGACATCATCCCGTTTGGGGTGACGGCGCCCGGGTGTGTGGTGCCGTAATTGCTGGTGCCGATGAAGGGATTGACCTTGTCGGTAGGAGAGGGGAAGCTCTCTATGGGGAGTGCCACAAACAGTGTGGCGAGCAGTAGTGAGCGTGGTTTCATGGGTGTGTTTTATTTTCTAGGGTATCTAGGTGTTCCTAGGATTTCCTAGAATATCCTATTCACTGAATTTCCTGATAATTGCTATCGTTGTGCTGTCGCAATCGAATACCGAGTACCAGCCTTGGGGCTCGTGGGGAGGGTCGCACAGATAGTCGTCGCCAGCTTGCCACACCTCTTGACGTGGGCGTCCACTACCGCTCCATCCCCAGAAGTTACATCCTGCGATGGGGCCTCCCTCCTCGATGTTGCGCCTCACCTCGTCGAAGATATGGCTGTAGAATTGGTCACGACTGTCTGTTGGGATGCCTATGCCAGCCTTGTTGCCTTGGCGTGAGTAGCCGAACTCCTCAATCACAAGCGGCTTGCCCAGTCGGTTGGCCATCTCTGTGTGCAGGGCGATGTATTCGCTGCTCTTGGCGCAAGCGTTGTCGATACCGCTGTCGGGGGCGGTGCGTGGTGCCCAGCCCCAGTTGACAGGCCAGATGTGTATGGTTAGGTAGTCGATATTTGGGTCGGCATGAATGCGCTCACAAAGTTCGACGTCGGCTTCGCAGCCTACGGTGCCCTCACTGCCTGTAGATACAAGGTGGTTGGGGTCAATGCTCTTGATGAGTGCAGCAGCGCGGGCTATCCATTGAGCAAACATCTCCTTCGTGTTGTTGTCGCGTGCAAAGGGGCGCGGCTCATTGCACAGTTGCCATGCCATGATGGCAGGCTCCTCCTTGTAAGGACGCCCGGTGATGGTATTGTGGCGCGAAACGATTTGCTCGATATACTTATAATATAATGCCTGTGCACAGGTGTCGCGTGAGAAGTCGGCGCAGTAGTCCACATAGCGGTCGTATCCCCCTTCCACATTCGCATTGGGCGAGTCACCATAGCCACATTCCTTGAGGTAGAAGCCATACCCACCGCTCCAGTCCCACGCATTGTTTAGGTAGATGACAGCATCCATATCGCGCTTCTCCAGTTCGGCGATGACATAGTCGAGTCCCTCAAGGATGGTGTCGTTGAGTACTCCCGGAGCTGTTTGCAAGTAGGGTTTGGCGGTGTTGGCAAGGAGGCTTCCAGCGTCGGGACCGGAGAGTATTCGTACGTTGGTAATTCCCAGTTCCTTCAACTGGTCTAACTCATGGCACAGGCGCTCACGATTGCCACCCATACCCCTAGAACCCAGTATGGAGGCATACCAGATGTTGCATCCAATGTAATGGTATGGTTGTCTATTTTTAATAAATTGTGAGTTTTCTGTAGTAATATAGTTTGTGATTCTATATTCCTTACAGCTCCACATAATAGCTGCTATTAGGATTGTAAGTAATACATTCAATAATTTTGTACCCATGATGCTTCTTTTGAAGTTCTTGTGCAAAAATATGTAATACTTTTGAGAATCCCAAAATAATTAAGGAAACTCTTGCAGGGATAGTGTATAGTAAACTAGGTGAAGATTCCTAATTCTATTTCACAAAGATGCACTTTCTTTTTTCGGTATGTTGGTTCTGTTTTAATTTCAAAATAATCATATGCTTCTATAATAGCACTCGCTTGTTGTTCGCATGGATGAATACTTTCTATATGTTTAGCCAATAAGGAACCTAGCGCCTAAAATAATACATTCAGTTACGTTTTAATAGTTTCTTAGATGGTTTCCTAAAATGAGTCAGAGGCCAGCACATGTGTCAGCCTCTGTTTTTTGTTGTCATCAAAAGTATGTTTTTACTCAGCCAAGAACTTCTCCACCTCGAGGGCTGCCTTACAGCCACTGCCAGCAGCTACGATGGCTTGGCGGTAGCGGGGGTCGGCCACGTCGCCAGCGGCATATACACCGGGCACGTTGGTGGCGGGAGAGGCTCCTTGAGTGAGGATGTAGCCCGTCTCGTCGGTGTCGAGATACTTGCGGAAGATCTCAGAGTTGGGGTTGTGGCCGATGGCGAGGAAGAGTCCGTCGATGGCGATGTCGTAGTGCTGCTCGTCGGCTTCGCCCTTGCGCTTTACCACGTGGGCTCCCTCAACGCCGTTGTCGCCGAAGAGGCCAGTGACATTGTGCTCGAAGAGAACCTCAATCTTGGGATTCTGCATGACGCGGTCCTGCATAATCTGGCTGGCGCGGAGGTAGTTCTTGCGCACGATGAGGTATACCTTGCTGGCAAGACCGGCGAGGTAGCTGGCCTCCTCGCAAGCAGTGTCGCCACCGCCCACTACGGCTACCACCTTCTTGCGGTAGAAGAAGCCGTCGCAGGTGGCACAGGCGCTTACGCCCATACCGGCATATTTCTTCTCGTCCTCAAGCCCGAGGTACTTGGCCGATGCGCCTGTGGCGATGATGATGGTCTCGGCCTCAATCTCAGTGCCGTCATCAACGGTGACGTGGAAGGGGCGCTGTGAGAGGTCGGTCTTGGTGATGATACCGCTGCGCATGTCGGCACCGAAGCGCTCGGCCTGCAGGCGGAGGTCGTCCATCATCTCGGGGCCGCTGATGCCCTGAGGGTAGCCGGGGAAGTTTTCAATCTCGGTAGTAATGGTGAGCTGTCCGCCAGGTTGCAATCCTTCGTAGAGGATGGTGGGGATGTTTGCTCTACCAGTGTAGATGGCCGCTGTGTATCCAGCAGGGCCTGAGCCTATGATAAGGCATTTGGTCTTTTCCATAATGTGTATATTGTTTAGTGTTTAGTGTTTAGAGTCGCTAATCGCTAATCGTTAATCGTTAATCGTTAATCGTTTATCATTCACCGCATATCAATCACCTCATCCGCGGGATAGTCCTTGGGCTGATAGGTGAAGGTGTGTTGCGGGAAGGTGAGCCCATTGCGCAAGGAGCGCACCTCAATTTTGTATTTGCGCTCATCGGGGAAGGTGAGCGTGAGGGCTGCGGGAGTGCCTTCACTATCAAGATAGAGACTGAGCTGCGAGAGCTCCTGCTGGTCGTCGTTGGCCTTGAGGGTCACGAGGTGGTGAGGCATTCCGTTGAGGGTCTTCTCGCCTCCGTCGGTAGCGGTGAAGTGCTCCTGATAGCTGCCGAGCAGGAGATAGGGATTGATGCTCTGCTGCTCGTCGGGAGTAGGCTCGTTGATGTAGAGCTCGCTGTAGTCGTCGTCGATTTGCAGCGTCCACTGTGTGGTGCCGTCGTACCATATCTTCATCTCGTCGGTGAGGAAGCAGAATTTCTTGCCTTCGATGAGGAGTCGGCCGCTGAGGCGCACGCCATCTTCGTTGATGCGGAAACTGAGGTCAACGCCCTTCTGTTCGAACTTGCTGGCCGCCTTCTGGAGCCATACCTCGGCAGGTCCTTGGGCCGAAAGGGGAAGGGAGAAACACATCACGAGAAGGGCAAAGAGTATTGAATGGAGACGTTTCATCTTTATTTACAATTTAACTTCAGCGTTAGTTAATCTACTATTATAGGCATACTGCCTTATCTCATCAAAAACCATCAACTGTTCAGACTGTTCAACTTCATTTCCAAATCCATCTCATCGGCACAGAGCACCTGACGGGGCTTGCTGCCATCGACGGGACCTACGATGCCGGCCTTCTCGAGCTGGTCCATGATGCGACCTGCGCGGTTGTAGCCGATGGAGAACTTGCGCTGGATGAGCGATGTGGAACCCGACTGGTGTACTACGACCAGGCGTGCTGCATCCTCGAACATGGGGTCGAGGCGCTTTAAGTCTACATCGTCGAGGTTGCTGCCTTCGCCAGCATTCTCGTCCACATACTCGGGCAGGTAGAACGCCGTGGGATAGCCCTGTTGCTCGCTGATGTACTTACCGATGCGCTCCACCTCGGGAGTGTCGACAAAGGCACACTGCACACGCACGGGGTCGCTGCCCTGAAGGAAGAGCATGTCGCCCTTACCGATGAGCTGGTTGGCTCCGGGGCGGTCGAGGATGGTGCGCGAGTCAATCATGGCCGATACGCGGAAGGCGATACGGGCAGGGAAGTTGGCCTTGATGGTACCGGTAATGATGTTCGTCGTGGGGCGCTGGGTAGCGATAATCATATGTATACCTACGGCACGGGCCAACTGGGCGATGCGGGCAATGGGGAGCTCTACCTCCTTGCCGGCAGTCATGATAAGGTCGCCAAACTCGTCGATGATGACCACGATGTAGGGCATGTACTTGTGACCCTTCTCGGGGTTGAGCTGGCGGTTGATGAACTTGTCGTTATACTCGCGCAGGTTGCGCACACCGGCTGCCTTGAGCAGGTCGTAGCGGGTGTCCATCTCCACGCAGAGCGACTTGAGGGTCTGCACCACCTTGGTAACATCGGTGATGATGGCATCTTCGCCGTCGGGGAGCTTGGCCAGGAAGTGTTTCTCGATGGAGGAGTAGATGCTGAGCTCCACCTTCTTGGGGTCGACCATTACGAGCTTCAGCTCGGCGGGGTGCTTCTTGTAGAGGAGCGAGGTGATGATGGCGTTCAGACCTACGGACTTACCCTGACCGGTGGCACCTGCCACGAGGAGGTGGGGCATCTTGCAGAGGTCGAACATGAGTATCTCATTCGTGATAGTCTTGCCGATGGCTACAGGCAGTTCATAGGTAGACTCTTGGAATTTGCGGCTATTGATGACCGAATACATCGACACCACTTGGGGATTGGCATTGGGAATTTCTATACCGATGGTGCCCTTGCCGGGTATGGGGGCGATGATACGGGTACTGAAGGCGGCAAGCGTCAGGGCGATGTCGTCTTCGAGGTTCTTGATCTTCGAGATGCGCACACCTGGGGCAGGGGTAATCTCGTAGAGCGTGATGGTGGGACCCACGGTGGCCTTGATGGAGGATATCTCGATGCCGAAGTTGCGCAGCGCCTGGATGATGCTGTCTTTCTTGGCATTCTGCTCGTCGCGGTCGACAAGGAAAGCATCATCGTTGCCCTTGTTGAGCAGGTCGATGGTGGGGTATTTGTAGCGTGAGAGGTCGAGCTTGGGGTTGTAGGGTTCGACAATCTTCTCGGCTACCTCCTCTTCGTTGACCTCGATGGTGAACTCGGTCTCTTCCTCCTGCTTCTCGGCGGGATTTTGTTCTGTTTCGTCAGCGGGGACATCGACAATCTCCAGTTCCATCTCCTCCAGGGTATCCGATTCCTGATTATCTGTGCTCCACTCTATCTCGGTAGACTGCTCCTCGATACTGAAGGGCACCTCTGCGTTCAGGCTATCGTCCTCCTGCACAGGGCCGTCCTTCTCCTCCTCATCCTTGCCCGGAAGCAACGACTTGGGGTGGAGCAATTTGCGGATAAACTCTATCGTATTACTCGTGAGGTACATGCAGAACAAGACGGCTATCACTGCCAACAGGATGATGATACCGGGCATACCAAACTGAGCGCTGAGCCATTCAGACACATTATGACCATGGTAGCCCCCCCAGTAGATACCTGAGCCTACAAACCAACGGTCGACAGTAATGCTCAAGAACAAGGAGCCCCACACGAGGATGGTGGCGCAGCAGATACCCCAGTGCTTGAGGTTGAACTTGTAGGTGCGCATGAGATTGAGGCCCAGCACCAGCATGAATGCGGCTATGCAATAGGCCGAAATGCCGAAGCAGCCGTTGATGAGGGTCTGCGCAATGTGTGCGCCACTGCGCCCGGTAGCGTTCTCCACCTTGTCGGGAGTGGTATTGGCAAGGGCCTCAGTTACGGTCTGTGGCTCCATAGCGCTTTGGTCGGCACCACCATTGAGGATGAACGAGCTGAAAGCCAGTATCATGTATAGAGCTACCATTACCAGCAGCAGTCCCACAATGAATTGTGTCGTTTCGTTCTTTATTGCTATATGAATACTTTGTATCCATTTGAGTTCTAGCTTTTGCTTTTCTGCTTTTCTTTTTTTTGTGTCTTTTTGTGTAGTCATGTTGTTTAATACCTATGTCAATGGTTGTAATTAATATAGTGTGTAGCCTAACAACTGCAAAGATAGCAATAATAATAAAAGTAAGTCCTCTTTAAGTTGGTGATGTGTTCAATGTGAATGAAATTGTTGAAGAAAAAACCTAGAGTTAAAGTGTGGGCTTAAAAATGTAGTATCAAAGAATCAATGTACTACATTTATAGTTGTTTGTTGGACTAGAGGTAGAGCTATTTCAATCTTTACGATAATCCCCGAATAACCTGGTAGGTTGAGGATGATAGGTCCTTCAGGTGAGAGGGTGAGGGTAATGGTTGTTCCAGTGAGAAGCTCGGTTGCCTCTACGCTCTGAAGTTCGGGTAGATGGAAATAATCGAATGCGTGGGTAGGGATGTTGACGGCTACTTGGGTGTCGCGTTCGTCGAAGTTGGCTACAATGATTAATAGCTCATTCTTATATTTTCGCAAGAAGGCATATTGGCGATGAGGATTGAATCCTTCGGTATGCGGATTGGCGTACATGAGGTCGAAGAAGTCGCCCTCGCTGATGGCACGCTCGTCGCGGGCGATATGGAGTAGGCGGGCATACTGGCGCTGTAAGTCGCGCTCTCCGTCGTTGAGCTCGCGTCCAGAGAAGGTGCCGCCATCGCGCCAACGACATATAGTATCGACACTCCAATAATCGAAGATGGTGGTGCGTCCGTTGCGGCCGCTGAAACCTTCGGTATCCATGCCACGCTCACCTAGCTCCTGGCCGAAGTAAACCATCATTGGGCAGGTGTCAATAGTGGTGCTCACAAGCACGGCGGGCAGGGCAGGACGGCCATGACCGGCGATGAAATCGGAGGCGAGGCGCTGCTCATCGTGGTTCTCCATGAAGTGGAGCATGCGATTACGCAGTTCGCCCAGATTCTGCCAGCAACGCGTAATATCGGTAGCCGACTGCTGATGGCGGATGATGCTGATGAGTGTGTCGTAGAGGCCTACTTTATCGTACAGGTAATCGAATTTTCCGTGTTTGACGTAGTTGTAGTATTCCCACGTGTTATACACCTCGGCAATGAAGATGATGTCGGGGTACTTCTCCTTGATAATAGGTATCACCCAACCCCAGAACTGGAAGGGTACCATCTCGGCCATGTCGCAACGGAAACCGTCGACTCCCTTCTTGGCCCAGAAGAGCAGGATGTCGCGCATTTTGAGCCAGGTGGAGGGGAAGGGGTAGAAGTCGGTGCGACCGCCCTCGCGGTAGTTGACACCGTAGTTGAGTTTTACGGTCTCGTACCAGTCGTTGCGCGTGGGGGAGGCATCGAAGCGGTCGTTGCCGGTGGCACGGGCGGGACTCTCTACGTAGTCTTGCCAGTCGATCTCTCCACCAAGGGTGGTATCGGGCAGGTAGTAGAAGTTGTTCCTGGGAGAGAAGAATACACTGGTGTCGTCCTTCTCGCCGAGGTCTACTACACTCTTGGGTTTGGCATCGGAGTGGTAGCAGCGTGCCACGTGGTTGGGGACAAAGTCGATAATCATCTTCAATCCGGCAGCGTGGGTACGCTTCACCAGCTGGGTGAACTCCTTCATGCGGTTGGGCACAGAGGTCGCCAGGTCGGGGTCTACGTCGTAGTAGTCCTTGATGGCATAGGGCGAACCGGCCTGCCCCTTGACGGTGGCTTTGTGGTCGGGACGGATGCCGAACTGGCTGTAGTCGGTCTGCGTAGCATGCTCGATAAGGCCTGTGTACCATACGTGGGTGGTGCCCAGCTGCTTGATGGCAGCAAGAGCCTCGGGGGTGAAGTCTGCTAGCTTTCCACAACCGTTCTCTTCGATGCTGCCACCGGGTATGCGGGTGGTGTTGTCGTTACCGAAAAGACGGGTGAAGATTTGGTAGAGGATGATTTTTGACATGTTATGTATTTCAGATTTTTGAATTCTGAATTATGGGAAACATATATCCATTACTATTGTGTGCAATGTGGGTTACCTCATAATTTCTGATTCCTATTTCATAATTGAAAATGCTATGCTTTTTTGATTTTTCTTATTAATCCCGTAAGCACGTTGCCAGGACCACACTCGGTGAAGGTCTCGGCTCCATCAGCTATCATGTGCAGCACACTCTGGGTCCAGCGAACGGGAGAGGTAAGCTGTGCAATCAGGTTGGCCTTGATCTCTTCAGGATTGGTGTGTGGCAGTGCATCTACGTTTTGGTAAACGGGGCACTTGGGCGTGTGGAACTCGGTGGCTTGGATGGCCGCCTCGAGCTCTACCTTGGCGGGATCCATCAACGGTGAGTGGAACGCACCGCCTACGCTTAGTGGAAGGGCACGCTTGGCTCCAGCCTCGGTGAGCTTCTCACAGGCGAGCTTGATGCCTTCCATGCTACCTGAGATAACCACCTGTCCAGGACAGTTGTAGTTAGCCGCTACTACGGTGTGACCTCCCTCGCTGACCTCGCGGCATACGGCTTCGATGCTCTCGTCGGGTAGGGCGATGATGGCAGCCATCGTGGAGGGTTGCAGTTCGCAAGCTTTCTGCATGGCCATGGCACGGGCATATACTAGCTTCAAACCATCCTCAAACGAGAGGGCGCCGCTGGCAACCATCGCCGAGAACTCACCGAGCGAGTGTCCGGCCACCATGTCGGGGCAGAATTCGTCGTCCAAGCAGAGGACGCTGATGACAGAGTGGAGAAATACGGCGGGCTGAGTCACTTTGGTCTGACGAAGCTCTTCGTCGGTACCTTCAAACATAATATCCGTGATGCGATAACCAAGGATGTCGTTGGCTTTTTCGAACAACTCCTTAGCTAACGGTGAAGTTTCATACAAGTCCTTGCCCATTCCTGAGAACTGGGCTCCCTGACCGGGAAAAACAAATGCTTTCATAATTCGGTTCTTTTTAATTGTTTACATAGAAAATCTAGGCCAAAATCATTTTTCAAGTCGCAAAGATAACATTTTTTATTGTAATGAGCAGAAAATGTCATACCTTTGTGCGACAAAATAAAAAATGATTTTTAGGGATAATAATCTAACAAGATTTACGTTCCATAAATATGGTTATGTCTCTTTAATATTATCTGCATATATGGAAAATATACAGGCTCAAGCTGACGTGGCGGTGATAGAATGTAGGGATGCTATGTCTGGCTTTGAGCGATTTATGAAACGTTTAATCGACTTTATTGCTGCACTCTGTGGTATCGTGTTGTTGTCACCAGTGTTGCTACTCGTATTTTTGGTGATATGGCTGGCTGGTGGTGACCCTATATACAAGCAGGAACGTGTAGGATATAAGGGTAAGACTTTCACTATCTACAAATTTCGAACTATGAAAAAGGATGCGGAGAAGAATGGCATACCACGTACTGCAGAAGAGCGCAAAGAACAAATGACACGTGTAGGACAGTTCTTACGCGATCATCATATAGATGAGTTGCCGCAGCTTTTCAACGTGCTGAATGGTGACATGTCGCTCGTGGGACCGCGTCCCGAACGACAGGTGTTCATTGACAAAATCATGGCGGTGAATCCGAACTATGTGCATATCTATAAAATGCGTCCAGGATTGACTTCGCAGGCAACACTATATAATGGATATACCGACACGATGGAGAAGATGCTCACTCGTCTGGATATGGACCTTGAGTACTTGACCACTCGCTCATTGTGGGGTGACTGCATGATTATTTTCAAAACGGCCTTCTCGATTATCAGCGGGAAGAAATTCTAATTACGAAATAACTATAAGTGTATGAAAAAACTATTGATATTCGTATCGCTACTCTTTTGTGTACAGCTGATATCGGCACAGAAGATGACTGACGACCAAGTCATTGAATATGCTATGGAGGCGCAGGGAAGGGGTGATAGCCAGCAGCAGATTGCCAAGGAATTGTTGCGTAAAGGGGTAACCATGGAACAGGTGAACCGTATAAAGCGCAAGATAGAGAGCCAGAAAAAGGTTGGCGTAGGAGCATCGTTGAATGAGAAGTCACGCACACGCACTGCACCAAAGGGTAATGGCATGGTAGAACTACATAGCGATAAGGAGAGTAGAAACAAACTTAATGCTGTAGAGCGCGAGACGATGATGATGAGTACGATGGACTTCCTCTTCCCAGACTCTGCCATGATGTATATGATGGAAGCACAGAACAAGAAGGAAATCTTTGGTCATCGCATTTTCCTAAATAAAGATGTAGCCTTTGAGGCTAGCTATAATCTGCCTACTCCAGCCAATTATAAGTTGGGACCTGGCGATGAGGTGGTAATAGATATTTGGGGGGCATCGCAGTCGAATATTCAAGAAATCATATCGCCAGATGGCAATATCTATGTGGAGAACTTGGGACCTGTGCACTTGAGCGGACTTACAGTGGTACAGGCCAATAAGTACTTGAAGGATCAGTTCGGACAGATTTATTCAGGTATCAATGGCGATGAACCGAGTTCTAATATACGCCTGTCGCTGGCACAAAACCGGACGATACAGGTACATGTGATGGGTGAAGTGGAGAATCCTGGCACCTATGCAATGTCGTCGTTTGCCACCATCTTCAATGCGTTGTATCAGGCTGGTGGTGTGAACGAGATGGGTACGCTACGTGAGGTGAAGGTTTTTCGCAGCGACAAACCGGTGGCGACCTACGATGTGTATGATTTTATTCTTAATGGCAATAGTGATACCGGCATACGTCTCGAAGATAATGATGTGGTTGTGGTAGATGCTTATAAGAATCTTGTAAGCGTGACGGGTAATGTAAAGCGTCCTATGTACTACGAAATGCTCGATGGTGAATCGGTGGCACAGTTACTGAAGTATGCAGGTGGATTTTCAGGCAATGCTTACAAAGAGGATGTACGCTTGATACGTAACGGAAAGCGGGAACGCGAAATTTATACGCTCGATACTAACGAACAATCAAACTTCACCGTGGCCAACGGTGACTCTATATCGGTGGATTCCATTATGTCGACTTTTGCTAATATGGTGGAAGTGAAGGGGGCGGTGTATCGTCCTGGCATGTTTCAAATGGGTGGACGTATAACGACTGTGAAGCAGCTCATTGAGAGTGCCGGTGGACTGAAGGATGAGGCGTTCCTCAACCGTGCCATCCTGAACCGTCGTAATCCGAACAACACGATGGAGAACATGGCCATTAACTTAGAACGGCTGATGGACGGAACGGCGTCTGATGTGCCACTGCGTAAGAACGATGTGTTGCTGGTACCCAGCATCTTCGATATGCAGGAGGTGCAGACTGTGACTATCTTTGGTGAGGTGGCCTTTCCTGGTACATATCAATATGTAGACAATATGTCGATAGAGGACTTTATTGTTAGTGCTGGTGGACTGAACGAGGCTGCTTCGACGGCTAAGGTGGATGTGGCACGCCGTATGAAAAACTCGCAGGCAACTTCGGCTGTAGATACCATATCGTATGTCTATTCGTTTGCCATCAGTGATGGCTTGGTTGTGGAGGGAACCCCAAACTTTACCCTAAAGCCTTTCGATGAAGTGTATGTGCGCAAAAGCCCAGGTTACCACGAACAGGAGAATGTAACGGTGGAGGGTGAGGTGCTTTTTGGGGGTACCTATGCGTTGGAAAAGAAAAACCAGCGTTTGAGCGAATTAGTTGCCAATGCTGGAGGACTGACACCACAGGCCAATATCAAGGGAGCACGCCTAGAGCGTATGATGACCGAAGAGGAAAAAATGCGCTTGGAGTCGACTATCGAAGCAGCTATCCAAATGGCTGAGAATAAAAAGGACTCTGTGTCTATTCGCCGTAGTATGATGAACCAGACGGTCTATCCCGTGGGCATTGAGTTGGACAGGGCTTTGAATAATCCAGGTTCGGATGCTGACATCACGTTGCGCGATGGTGATCGATTGATTATACCACAGTTCTCAAATACGGTGAAGGTGAGCGGAGAGGTTATGTATGCCAATACGATTGCCTATAATAAGGGGAAGCGGCTGAACCATTACGTGAATCAAGCGGGCGGATACAATGAGAATGCCAGTAAGTCGAATGTGTATATTGTGTATATGAATGGAACAGTGTCGAAAGCCAACCGCTGGAGCCGCAAAGTGGTAGAGCCTGGTTGTGAAATTGTGGTGCCAACGAAGGAGGAGCGTGAAGGTATGTCGGCAGCTGAAGTCTTGAGTTTAAGTTCAACAGCCGCTTCACTGGCTACTGTGGTACTCGCATTGATAAATGTGTTCAGATAATAGCTTGAATGGTATGGAAGAGCAGAATACGAAAGAACGTAAGGAAATAGATATTGTGGGCCTTGTGCTTCTATTGTGGAACAAGCGTAAGCGCATCTTCATTAACTGCTTCATAGGTGGAGTGCTGGCTATTATCGTGGCATTCAGTATTCCTAAACAGTATACATCAACGGTAGTGATGGCTCCTGAGTTTTCATCTGGTGCGAGCGTGTCGGGTGGATTGGGAGCGCTGGCTTCGATGGCTGGATTTAACTTGGGGGGGCTGTCGGGAAGTGAGGATGCACTGTATCCCGAACTGTATCCGCAGATAGTGTCGTCGACACCCTTTCTCTGCGACGTGATGAATCTGCAGGTGGAAACCAAGAATGGTGAGTTGAAGACTTCGTTGTATGACTATTTAGTGAATCATCAACGAGAACCATGGTGGAGCCGGCTGATTACTGCACCTATAAAGTGGGTGAAACGGCTTGTTGGAAGTGAGAAAAAGGAGGAGATTGTTCCACTTGATGCTACGGAGATGTCTCTTACGCGACGACAGTACCTGACACTCAGGTCACTAGATGAATTAATTTCGGTGAGTGTTGACAAGGGTAACTTTGTGATAACATTGAGTGTGACGATGCAGGACCCAAAGATTGCTTCGTATGTCGCAACGGTAGTATCGGAGAATTTACAGGCATATATCGGAAAATATCGTTCGGCTAAGGCGCGTAAGGACTTGGCATATACGGAGCAGTTGTATAGCGAGGCACAGGAGAAGTATTATAAGGCCCAACAGGCCTATGCAACCTATGCCGACCAGCATCAGGGTGTGGTGAAGATGCAGTATCAGATAGAGCAGGATCGCTTATCTAACGAACAAGACTTGGCTTTCAATGTATATAACCAGATAGCTCAACAGCTAGAGATGGCAAGGGCAAAGGTAGCTGAGAGTACCCCTGTATGTGTTGTGATGCAGCCGGCTGTTGTTCCTGTCAAGGCCACCTCGCCCAAGAAGATGATGATGGGATTGCTGTATGTGTTCCTGGCTTTCTTCGGTACGGCAGCATGGTATATCGTGAAAGATCGGATTGTCAGTATAGGTAAATAACTATTGATGTATAAGTTTAAATGATGGGCGCATTCACGGATTTCCTCTTTGTGTTATGTCTCTGTGTGGAGGTCTGTGTGTTGCTGTATTTGGAGATAAAGACCTGGAAGACCATCTATACTCCACTGACATTTCTTATATTACCCTTCATGCTGATTGTGGCCCTCACGATTGGTGCGTCTGGCCAATTGGGCTTTGTGAACTTCTATTATCCTAGCCTTATGTTGTGGATAGTGGGGCTCCCTATATTTGCTATTCCTAGTTTTGTTCTGGGCGTACTTATGCAACGTGTAGGGTACCCTCTGAATGCAGCTGTAAGGGAACTGAGTATGCCGAAATTGCTTGTGTGGATAGCTCTGGCGCTTTGTGTACTTTTTTTGTATAGGATATATACTTACACAGGTGCTAGCCAACATTATATAGGTTCTGATGATTTTGGACTGGAGTTTGCCGGACAGGGAATGTGGGGGCATCTTCGCATTTTAACGCTTCCTTTGCTGATAGCTGCCATCTATTATGTCGGCCGTGAGAATAGGTGGCTGTGGTTGGTGATTGTTATTTTCCTTTTCGTAGGAGTACTGTATAATGTAAAGGGTTGGATGATTATCCCATGTGTGGCGGGGTTGGCTTTGCGGCTTTATTCTGGTAAAACTAAATTAAAACTCTCATTCGTCCTGTACTTATTGTTAGGAGGACTCGGAGTGTTTATGTTTGCCTATTTGGTGTTGCCGATGATTGCAGCAGAAAAGGAGGAGGTAACAACGGATATGCTTACTTATGTGTTTGAACACTTCATACACTATCTTACCAGCGGTACCATGGGGCTGAGTGTGGATATGCAACTCGGTTTTCCTGATGCAGGTGATTTTGAAACGATATGGGCACCTATTATTAATCTTATCAATGCAATAACCGGTAAGGATGAACTGGTCAGTCCAATCAATCCTTATTATTACCATACAGGTATCAATATCACGAATGTGCGTACCTTCTTTGGTACACTCTATATCTATACAAGTGGACTTCAGTTTGTGTGGTATATATTGCTGTCAAGTACGATGATGTATTTCTTGAAGTTAGCTACCATAAAGTGGAACAATATATATATGTATGTAATCTACTTCTTTGAATGTGGATTATTGGCTATGGGATGGTTTGAGTTTTATTATTTCCATTTGGTGGTATTTGAATTACCCGTTATAGTGGCACTACTGTGGTTGGCTGATTGGGTTCTGCATGGTAGAGAGGTGATTGATTGTAACTATGAGCATGAAACTGCATCGCTATAAACAGATAGTGGAGAACTTCTTCTCGTTGTCCATCTTGAATGGATTGAATGTACTGTTGCCATTGGTGACATTGCCCTACATACTGAATGTCGTTGGGAAGGCCAATTACGGTGCCTACTCGTATATTTACGTTATCGTGCAGTATGTAATCCTATTCAGTACGTATGGGTTTAATTTTTCGGCAACGAAACAGATTTCGCAATGTAGGGATGATGTAGAGTCAGTGTTGCGCATATACAATGCGGTAACAGCAAGCAAGGTTTTGATTGCGGCATTCCTCTCGGTCGTCTTGCTGCTGTGTGGTAAGTATGTATTCAAGAGTGAGGAGGGAGCTTGGATGTTTGTCTATGGACTGGGAATGGTAGTTGGTGATGTACTGACTCCAGTTTGGCTCTTTCAAGGGATGGAGGAGATGAAATATATGACCATTGTGAATGCCTCGTCGAAAATTCTGTTTACGATACTGATTTTTGTTGTAGTGCAGGAAAGTGAGGATTATCAATTGCTCATTCTGCTCAACTCCTGTGGATATTTACTAGCAGGATTACTCAGTGTGATCCTTGTGTATAGGCAGTTTCACTTGCGTTTGCACTGGGCAACGTGGAGTGATATTCGCATGCAACTGAAGGAGGGAAGTGCGGTGTTTGGATCTACGTTTGGTATGAACTTATATCGTAATGCCAATGTGATTATTCTCAAGCAATTTGTGACTGATGATATCGTGGGACTGTACTCTGCGGCTGAGAAAGTCGTCAAGGGATTTCAGTCGATTATCTCTCCTGCAGCTCAAGCCTTGTTCCCGCACTTAAGCCAGCGTTTCAAGGGCAAACCGGTGGGGGAGAATATGCGCTTATTGCGCAGGATATCACTTCCATTTACGGGTGTTGTGTTGTTGGTGGCCATAGGTGTGTTTGCCTTTGCGCCTCTCATCTCGGATATTCTTTGTGGAAAAGAATTCGCCGCTTGTGTACCTCTCATTCGTATAATGACTCTAGTGATACTGTTTGGGGAAATCAACTATTTGGTGGGTATTGTCGGGCTCATTAATATGGACGGGCAGCGCTATTTCTTTCAATCAGTGATTGTGACGGGAGTGTTCAGTGTCGTGTTTATGCTAATGATGACTCCGCGCTGTGGGGGCAATGCAGCCGCATGGGCCATGTCGTTGTCTGAAGTACTGTTGTGTATATTGTGTCTACTTAGTCTATATCGTATAAATAAACGTGTATGACAGCGATTATTATACTCAATTGGAATGGTGCTAATGATACATTGGCTTGTTTGGATTCTTTGGCCAAAGCGGAAGGTGAGTTTATCGTATATGTGGTAGATAATGGCTCTACAGATGACTCGTTGCAGCGGATTGCGGAATGGATGACCGTACATGAGGATAGAAATGTTCGTTTGCTTCCCCTCGGAGAAAACTATGGTTTTGCTCGCGGAAATAACAAAGGGTTGGAGGTCGCTAGAAAGGACAATCCTGACAGTTATCTCCTCTTGAATAACGATACGGAGGTGAGGCCAGACTTCTTGGTTCGACTCCAAACTTTTTCGGAGAAGTATCCGGAGTATAGGGTGCTGACTCCGAAGATAAATTACTATTATGATAAGCAGAAGATTTGGAACTGTGGGGGTAAACTGCAGCTCGGCTTCAGACAGTACTATTATGCAGGTAAACCAGATTCCGTAGTCAGAGATATAGAGTATATTCCAATCTCATTTGTGACGGGCTGTGCATTGTTTTGCTATCCAGAGTTACTGGATGAGCAGGGGCATTTGCTTACCGAATGTTTCTTTTTCGGAGAGGAGGATTTTGAGTTCTCTTTGCGAATGAAGGAGGAGGGAGTGCCGATGGCTTGTGTACTTGATTCGTTAATATATCATAAGGTGGGAGCATCAGGTGATAAAATGGATGGAGCAGGAAAAGTATATCTGCATTATTTGAACCGTTTTGTGGATGTGCATCTTCATAAGTCGAGAACCTTTTATTATTTGTGGGCATTGGTCAATATCCCCTTCTGTATGAAACATTTCTATAAGTGTTCTCATTCGATGGTGGGTGCTGTAGGCTTGATGAAACACTTGTGGAATGATGCGAAGAAGAAAAATGGGGTGAGCAAGGATGACTTTGAAGCATTGGTTATTAATAAGACATATTTTACAAGGTCATGAAGAAGGAAATTTGGGGTTTTTATCCTCCACCTATAGGGGGAATATCTATATATTGCAAACGCTTGGTGGAGAAATTGCATGCGATGGATGAGAGTGTCGTCATGCGCGACTTTGCCCAATCGGGGTATGAGAGCGACTGTGTAATTTGCGTCAAGAACCGAATGTTAGAGTTTCTGAAATTGCTGTTTGTACCCAAGAAACTCATCCATGCTCAGTTTACTAACTTTTATTTGCTGTTGTTGCTCTATCTGTTTGGGTGGCGGCATCTTATCGTGCTGACGCTTCACAATCGCCGTATCGTATTGCTTGACGGGTGGAAGCGTTGGGTGGTGAACCGGTTGTTTCGCCGAGTAAAGTATGTTATATTCAATGACCCCACCTATACTGCACTGCTCTGTGAAAAATATGATGTCGATAAAGACAAAATCGTGCTGTTACCTACCTATATGGCTCCTGAGGAGAGTGAGATGAAGGGGGTGACGAATGATGTTGAAGAATTTATTAGTAAACATGAGTATTCAATTTCGTCCAACGCTCATCGGGTAATCAAGAATGTCTTTGGTGATTTGTATGGTATTGATCAGCTGATAAAGCTGATGGATCGGTTGGTCAATGAAAAAGGACTTGATGTGGGGCTGGTATTCTGTATCGCCGATATATTTGATCATGACTACTATGACAAGTGTGTGGCGTGGATTGGTGAACTAGGACTATCGGAGCATTTCTGTTTTGTGGTGAACGCTCCTGTCAACGGATTTGAAGTATGGGCACATACAGATCTCTTTGTGCGTGCTACGATGTCGGATATGGAAGGTGTGTCGGTAAAGGAAGCTTTGCAGTTTGGCACTCCAGTGGTAGCCAGCGATGTGTGTACTCGTCCCCAAGAAACAGTGTTGTACAAGACAGGGGATGCTGATGATTTGTTTGAAAAAGTGTATCTGCTATTGCTCGAAAGAAAACGAGTGTCCTATGTACCGGAGATATGTGTAGAGAATGAGGTGATGCGAATATATTCGTCGTTAGCATAAGTGGGGTGTAGTCATGTCATTATCGTTGTATTATCACACTTTGAGGCATCTGAAGGGAGAGCAACTCTTTTTTCAGGTCTATTATAAGGTATGTGCCAAAGTACGTCACTTGCTGTCACGTAAGGCCAATTATACCAACTATAAGCAAGGAAATCCTATGGTGCTCAAGCCCTTCCCCGCGAAATATACGACATGTCGTGAGGACGGTATGTTTTGTTTCTTGAACCTATCACTGCACTTCGATGGGGTGTGGGACGACAGCTCGCAAGGCGATTTGTGGAGATACAATCTGAACTATATGGATTTCTTGCTTCAGCCTTCTATGGATGCAGCTGAGGGAATGAAGTGGATAGAACGCTTTGTTGGTAGTATTGAGGATAATACGATTGCAGCTGATCCTTATCCGATATCGTTGCGAGGTATTAACTGGATAAAGTTCGTTTCGTTGCATCATGAGGAATTGACCTCCGAACAATTGAAGAAAATAGATACAGCACTTTATTCGCAGTATCTTATATTAAGTCATCGTGCGGAACGGCATTTATTAGCCAATCACTATCTGGAGAATGGCTTTTCGCTACTTTTTGCTGCATTGTATTTTCAGGATAAGGCTTTTTGGAGAAAAGCACAACGGATTATTTCTGCTCAGTTGGAGGAGCAGATCTTAGCAGATGGTGCACATTATGAGTTGAGTCCAATGTATCATTGCGTGATATTGGAGCGCCTACTCGATTGTTACAATCTCTTGTACTCCGCTGACGATACGCTATTTGAGGGTGTGGAAACTATGAGAGTTCTATTACACGATAAGGCTGTGTTGATGTTAGCCTGGATGGATGCTATCGTTGTTTCCGATGATACATTACCTTTGCTCAATGACTCGGCCAATGGTGTCGCTTTAACCCCTGAGACGTTACGTGAGTATGCTAAGAGTCTACATATAGAGTGGAATAAGGGTACATTGGGGCCATCAGGATATCGTCATGTAATGCAGCCGTCCTATGAGGCGATTATAGATATGGCTTCTCTTGGGGTCTCTTATAATCTAGGACATGCACATGCTGATACCTCTACTTTTCTGCTTTGGGTGAATGGTGCAGCATTGCTTGTAGATACTGGAACTTCGACATATAATACTGGTGAGCGTCGTGATTATGAACGTTCCACTCGGGCACATAATGCAGTGGTGGTAGGTGGAGCGAACTCTTCCAAGGTGTGGGGTGCGTTTCGTTGTGCCCAGCGTGCACAAGTGACGATAGAGAAAGATGGACCGTATGAGTATGCAATGTGGCATGATGGGTATTGTGACAAGAAGACGCTATGCAGACGACGCTTTGTGTGTAAGGAGAAATCTATAGAGATATTTGATAGTATAGAAGGATTGGGGGCGGGTGAAGCTGTAGCCTATTTTCATCTAGCACCAGATAGGCAAGTTCTTGATGTGGAAAGTTCTCGTGTGGTGACAGATAGGGCTGTGCTGACTTTTGAAGGGCAACATTCGCTACAGCTGGAACAAGCGGAGGTAGCAACGGAATATAATAGCTTGCAGCAGGCTCTATGTATACGGGTGTCGTTCTCAGGCAAGTTGCGTACAATAATTGAAGGCCTCGAATGGTGATGTGAAGTTTTATTATTACTTTTGCAATAGATAACAAAAATGCTATAACCGATGAAACAGATTATACAGGACTTAAAGTCTGGTGAAACCATTTTGGAAGAGGTACCTGTGCCTAATGTGAAAGCAGGTTGTGTACTTATTAAAACTACCCGGACATTGGTATCGCTTGGCACTGAACGTATGTTGGTAGAGTTTGGTAAGGCAAATCTTATAGATAAGGCACGCCAACAACCGGATAAAGTGAAGCAGGTATTGGATAAACTGAAGACTGATGGAATACAGCCGACGCTGGAGGCCGTTTTTAATAAACTAGGACAACCACTTCCTTTGGGATATTGTAACGTGGGACGCGTGATAGCTGTTGGCAAAGGTGTGACGGAATTTCTAGTGGGAGATCGAGTTGCCTCAAACGGTAATCATGCAGAATATGTGTGCGTGCCTAAAAACTTGGTGGCAAAGGTGCCTGATAATGTGTCGGACGAGGAGGCAGCCTTTACGGTAATAGGGTCGATTGGCTTAGAAGGTATACGCCTATTTAAGCCTGAATTGGGGGAAACTGTGGTTGTTACTGGATTGGGCTTGATAGGTTTAGTGGTTTGCCAATTGCTGATGGCTAGTGGTTGTCGGGTTGTTGGTATTGATTTTGATCAGGAAAAGGTTGAGATGGCTGCATCGAAAGGGGTGTTGGCTATTAATCCAGGAAAGGGAGTTAATCCTGTAAAGTTTGTAGAGGAGGTAACAAATAGCATAGGAGCAGATGGTGTTATTATCACGGCATCGGCCAAGACAGATGAAGTGATGCATCAAGCTTGTGAAATGTGTCGTAAACGAGGGCGTATCATCCTTGTCGGTGTTGTAGGACTTAACCTTCGCCGCGATGATTTTTATAAGAAAGAACTGTCGTTCCAAGTTTCATGCTCTTATGGTGCAGGACGTTACGATGAAGACTATGAGAACAAAGGGCATGACTATCCCTTGCCCTATGTGCGATGGACAGAAAAACGTAATTTTGAAGCGATTCTTCATGCTATCTCATCGGGTGGACTGGATGTGAAATCCTTGATTACGGAGGAAGTGGAATTGAAAGACTATTTGGAGATATATGGCGATATGCGCAAGCGTGGTTCTATAGCCTCCATACTCAAGTTCCCTGAGGAAAGCAAAATAGAACGCGTGGTGTCAATTGACGGTGCTTCCTTTAAGGCCAGTAATGGCAAGATTGGTATCATTGGTGCTGGCAACTACACCTCAAGTACGGTTATCCCCGCGTTGAAGAAAGCAAATGCAACCATTAAGTATATAGCCAGTGCAGGCGGTCTGAATGCAAAGCTGTTAGCGAAGAAGGTGGGTGCTGAGTGTGCTACTTCGGACTATCATGAGATACTTGATGATAAGGAAGTGGATATGGTAATCGTGACTACTCGCCATAACCTTCATGCCAAGATGGTGCTTGAAGCGTTAAGGGCGGGGAAAAGTGTATTTGTGGAGAAGCCGCTGTGCTTGAATAAGGCGGAATTGATAGAGATTAAGGAGGCGTATGAAGCAGCACCCGAAGGGGTAACCCTGACAGTGGGCTTTAATCGTAGGTTCTCACCATTTGCAATTAAACTAAAGCAGTTGGTAGGCGATGGCCCTAAAAATATCGTAGCTACCATGAACGCTGGGTTTATACCTGCCGATATGTGGGTACACGACCTTGAGGTAGGTGGTGGACGTATTATTGGTGAAGCATGCCATTTCATCGATTTATGTTCTTTTATTGCGGGCAGTCGAGTAGTTGCGGTGTGTATGAATGCCATGGGGATTAATCCCGAAGAAAATACCGATAATGCAACCATATTGCTACGTTACGAGAATGGAGCGAATGCGGTGATCAATTATTTTGCCAATGGCTCTAAGTCGTATGCTAAGGAACGCCTAGAAGTGTATTCCCAAGAGCGTGTGTTTGTGCTCGATAATTGGCGAAAGCTTCAAGGTTTTGGCGTTAAGGGTTTTACCAAAATGTCAGGGGCTATGGATAAGGGGCAGAAGAATGAATTCGCGCTCCTCAATGAGCGTATATTGGAAGGTGGTGAGGCGCTCATTCCGATGGATAGTATTGTCAATACAACGTTGGCTTCTTTTGCTGCAATAGAGTCGCTTAAGAAAGGGCAATGGGTAGAAGTTGTTTGATGGTTGATTTTCTATGATCTCAAGAGAGAATAATTTTGATCTCATACGGTTGGTCGCAGCTTTCCAAGTGGCAATTATTCACACGGCAGAACATTTGGAACTGGATGATGCTTGCTTGTATTCGATAGGAAGCATCAGTTTCCCTTTTCCTGGTGTCTTCGTCTTTTTTGTAATCAGTGGTTTCCTTATCACGGCTTCTTGTGTCAACAATCAGTCTTTAGTTCAATATTTGAAGAATCGTGTGTTGCGAATATTCCCAGCTTTGTGGTGTGCGTTCTTTTTGCTGTTTGTTGTGTTGTGTGTGTTTGGATATGTCAACAGAGATACGTTGAAACTTCCACAGTTATGGGCTTGGATAGTTGGGCAGACAACAGTGTTTGAATTCTATACTCCTGATGTTTTAAGAGATTTTGGTGTAGGGTGTCCTAACGGAAGCCTTTGGACAATACCGGTCGAGTTCGGATTCTATTTGTTGTTGCCATTGGTCATATATGTTTTCAGAAAACGGTTGAATGTCTGTTTGATTGTGTTGAGTGTACTATCATTGGGTGTCAACTATGTTAATGCACTTTTCATGGAGGGAACAGTCATGAAACTTGTGAAGTATTCTTTCCTGCCATGGCTTTATTGTTTCTTTATTGGTGCTCTGGTATATCTCAATTGGAACTCCGTCAGAAAGTATTTTGAGGGGAAAGCTGTATACTGGATTTTGGTATATGGATTATATGTCAACTTGATCGATTTTCCCTCCTATCAGGTAACCTCACTGGGGGTACTCGGAGCAAATATCTTGTTAGCCTTTTTGACTATTTCGTTGGCTTATACAATCCCCAAACTAGGTAAAATCCTTTGTGGAGTGGATATCTCTTACGGTCTGTATCTATATCATATGATCGTGGTCAATGTCTTTGTGGAGTTGGGGTATGTGGGTGAGTGGAAGTATGGATTGGCTTCATTGGTGTTATCAGTTCTTTTGGCTCTCGTTTCATGGTCGTTTATTGAAAAGAAGGCATTGAGTCTAAAGCATGTGAAACTCAAGCTCTGATCTTCCATATAGTACGGCTTCAGAACCTATTGGTGAGGGTGTGAATCATCTTTAATTATCTATGCGATAATCGTGTGGTATCTTTTAATGTATCTTGATTATTGGCAACTTGAAGTCGATGACCAATTCAGTTCCGTAGGCTTTGGTGAGGTGGGCGTATATGTTGTATCCTATAGAGATGCTATTGTCGAGCCATGGGAGATTGCATCGTAGGCCTACCCGCTCATAATAGGGATATTCATCGGCGGTGTTGGAGTAGTCATTGAATGGACGGCTCAGATACCATCCAAAAGCTACCTGCATGCTGATGCGGCGGAAGAATACCTCATGCTTGGCAGCAATGCCGAACGACCATTGGGACATGCTTGAGCGGTCTGCTTTAGGGTTTTGTATCTCTACGTCACGGTTGTAAGGCTCGTACAAAGCATCAAGTCCTATTCCTGAGGCATAGCGGCGGGCGTAGCGAAACATGAGGTCGGTAGAAACTAGGTGGTAGTGGCAGAGTCGGTAACCGTCCTTGCCGTATTTAACGTTTTCGACATCATTGTCCTTCCATATATAGTTGTTGGCATCGTAGAGCCACTCGCCTTGCGAACCTCTCATGCCTGAGCTGTAGGCAATGTTGACGAACATCCTCTTCTCGTCGTACAGCTTGTGCATACGCTTGAAGGAGATGGAGTCGTGTGGCTGCAGATGGTAACGAATGCCAACTCCTATGCCTGCTTTGTTGATACCCTTGTTGGGACGCATCACTCCGCCATTGGAGAGGTGGCGAAACTCTGGACCTACAAAGAGCTCATACTGGCGGTAGCGGTAGTTGAGGGCAAAGGCTACATCGAAGTATACGGCTAGCCGTGAGCCTAGCAGAATGTTGTCTACATTATTGTACCTATTATATATATGTGTGTTGTAGCCAATGCCATTGCTGAACCTGTAATCAGCACTCCATCCTGATTTTGTTCGGAAAAATGCACGGCGGATTGTGGCGTATGCAGTGAAGGAGGTTCCACAGCGTGAGTCGTAGTTGATGGGGCGTGTGCCTCGAGGATTGTATCTTAGGCGTACCTTGTTGAAGTCCGAGACCAATAGCCCGAAAGTAAAGGTGGGGTAGTTGAAGTCTGAGGCATAGCCACAGCCCTCATCGGCATGGGTCTGATAGATATAACCCAACCATAAACTCTGGGCATCTTGCTGCTTGAGTGCATTGTTTGTCAGCCAGTCGTCGAATTTTAACACTTCCCCTCTCCCATACCCGGCCTCGATGGCTTGTGCCTGTATGTGCTGCGGAAGGGCGAACAAGCAGATAACTGCGACAATGTTGCAGTACAGGGAATGGGTGAGATGGGAATGGAAGAGCCTACTTGTTCGGGTCATTACGGTAAATATGTTTTAGTACTTCCGCATGGTTATTCTAGCTTTTTCGGAGTTGAGTATGAGCGACTTTTTGTTTAGCTCTTCTATCTGAAATGTTGTGAACAGGTCATATAAACCAAATTTCTCAAGTTTTTCCAAAGGCGTCTGGGTGGCCTCCTTGTCAAGGTAGATGCGGAAGTCGGTCATGGCAATAGAATCGTTCTCTTGCGTAAAGTAGGCGATGTGATGTTCCTTGATCTGTCCTGCAGGGCGGTGGGGCAGGATATAGGTGAGCAATACGAGGTCGCGTTGGAATGAATAGTATACATCTCCTTCGCAGTGGGTGATGTCGCCCGTCTGCTTGTTCTCTATGGTTTGTACTTGCCAGAAACCATCTAAGTCGCCGTTTACGAGGTAGCTTTCGCATGAGCAAATCATGGCAGCGATAGCTATTATCCATACCTTATATTTATATGCTTTCATCGCGAAATGTCAGTTTTAATGATTTAATTTTTAATAGTTCCTATCTTGCGTATAGTAATCATGCCACCGAAGTTGTTGCCTATAAGCTTGCTGTGGTCGAGTGCAAGAGAGCCGGTGAATTGCCACCCTTCCCATTTAAGTGGACTATAGGTGAGTTCCCCCATTAAGCTGAGTTGGGTGAGTGGGGTGGGGAGTGGGTCTTCCAATGAGCCCCAATGTTTGCTCCACGAGCCCATGAAGCGGTAATGCAGTTCATTGGTGGGTTGGCCGTCAAAACCGATGTGGTGTGAACGGAGGCGTTGGTTGGGCATTGTGAGAGTTGGCTCTTCGTTGTATAGAGGTGATAATGTATGGGGATTGCAGATGGACATGCCCCAATGTTGCCACGATTGGTAGTAGGTATGTATATAATACCAATCCATGCCTCCTGCTTGTCCGCTCATGTCTCCCGATGGATTCTGTAGGATAGGGCCGCTCTGGTCGCGCGAGGTGAGATATTCGTATACGATGGTGTTGATGATACGATTCTTCGGAGCTGTAAACTCTAGTCCATAGAGCCCGTCACGCCATGGTAGATAGGTAATCCATTCCCTAACTCCTTCGCGGTTGTAATGATGGTCTAGGCCGAAAAGTCCTGAATGGTCTTCATAATAGTGCTCGTAATAGGCTCTTATCCCCCAATCGTTTGTTTCATAGTTTAAGATAAAGTGCCAACTCCCTAGTATATTACCATTGACGTTGGCCTGTTCCATTTCGGGAGCATCGCTACCGGCTGCCATGGGGATGAGGGCTTTGATGTATTCTTTATACGTGTGAGGCAGGTCATAGCGGATGATGTCGCCTTCGGGGCGCTTCTCCCATACGCGCCCGCCAAATTGGCTATACATCTCCAGTCCTACTTCTGCGGAGAGGGGAGCCTTGTTCCTATTCCCTATTTTGAGGAAGGCCGTCTTCTCGTGAAACAGTACATCCTCTACGTATCGGCTGCCAGTTGGAGCATTGGCCATGTGTGTTTGTTGAAAACGGTCGTCGGTATGTCTTCCATAACTGAAATGTCCTTTTACCTGTACCCATCCGTTGAACCACCAAGGGACGGTGGTGTATTCATTGATGCCGAAGCGCACTTGTGGGATGGGACGTGCATTGGGAGCAAAGGTAAGGCCACCGCCACTAAGTGTGTGGTGTTTGCCTTCGGACCAACGTTCTTTACTTCCGATGCTCAGTTCCCAACAGTTGTATTTGATATCGGCATAGAGTTGCTGTACATAGAATGGTGAGGAGTAATTGTAAGCTCCTGCAAGATCGATTCCATAAGCCCAGGTGAAACCCTTCTTTGTGTCGAAAGCACGGAATAAGCCAGCTCTTAGGTTTGCGCTGTTTTTATCCAAAGAAGAGAGCCCATGGCGATTGCTCACCAACCAAAATGGTGCATGTTTACCTGTTGAGACTACCGCTTCGGTCTGTATTGCGTAGCTGATTTTATCCCATTCACTTGTTTGAGCCAGCAGAGGCAAAGTGAACAGCATTGGGAGAAGCAGATATTTCCTTCTGTTTTTCATGATTAAAATTTTGTACAAAAATAGAAATTGTTTTTGTATAATAAAAGGTGTGCCAATAAAAAATGTCAGAAAAAACGAAAATGAAGATTGTCTATTTGGCGAACCTCCTCGAATATGTTTCTATGCTATTCTTTTATTTTGTCCCAATCGCTTGTTTGCGAGGGGTTCACGAGACTGAGAATGCGGTGTACTTCTTCTTTTTCTTTTGAGGTCCCTTTGCTATATACGTTGATGAGTTCGTCTTTTTTGATTTCTGTAAATAGTTGCGGGAGCACTGACATGGGTTTGTCCTGTTTTGCCTTTTCTAGCAATGTAAGAGAGGTCGTGATGTTGCTACGGCCACGTTCTGCGTTCTGAGCCATTTCGTCAAGCCCTTTGCGGTGATAGTCGTATAATAATTGGCGATAGGGTTCCATGGCCCCGTTCATATAGTCGTTGATAAGTGCATGTCGGTTTTTGCTGTCACCAAATGCCTTCCAGCCGTCTTCTCCTAGCATTTGAGCATTGTTTACCAGATTCTCAGCTTTGTTTAGTATGTCGTTGCCACCTTTGGGTGCAAACGTATCCATATCAAAACCTATGATGAGGTAGGCGTAATAGGCTAGTACGGCTGTAAGATTGTTGTCTACGATGTCATCGGCAAACTCTAGTTTGTCATGCTCGATGTAGTTGAAGTCTACAGCGTTGTCGTTAAAGTTGAAGACAGTGGTAGCGTACGAGGCATTGAATACCGGACGGTTGGCCTGTACCATGAGGCTACATCCAAAACGACCGTCGTCACTGTACTCATTGACGATGAGACTAAAACTGCACGTAATCTTTTCCCTTGAAGTATACTGTGCATTGCTCCATTTGCGCGTATTGAGAAACTCGGTCATTGCTTCCTGTAGGGTAGTAAACACAGAGGTATTGGTCCCCTGTATCTTAGCGTGGTTTACTACTACTTTTGCCTCAAGCTCTTGTGCTGTTGCGCTTTGTGTAGCTCCAAGTCCTATGTAGGCAATTGCTAATGTAACGATATGGAATACTAACCTTTTCATCTGTATGCTTGTTCGTTTAGCAAAGATACGGTATTCTTGTCTACTCACCAAATAGGTGTGCTAAAAAGTTTATTTCTGAATAGTCATGAATGGAGCCCGTTTTATGAATGACTAGGCGTTTTTCCCGACTTAGCTGTGCCGTAGCTATAAAAAGAGCTGTCCAATACTTAGAAAACTGCAAATAAATTTGCATTTTCATTCGGTTTGCACTACCTTTGTGTCCGAAAAATGGGTAAGTCCTATACGGCCAGCTCCCTTTGAATCCTCCAGGGCTTGATCGCAGCAAAGGTATTAGGTCGTAGCGGCGCGATATAGATTGCTTACCCACCCGCCTCTTTAGCTCAGTTGGCCAGAGCACGTGATTTGTAATCTCGGGGTCGTTGGTTCGAATCCGACAAGAGGCTCAAAAGTAAAGGCTTGCATGCAAGCCTTTACTTTTTTTATGTGTATATGATAAAATAAAGGAGAACACTGCGTGCTCTCCTTTATGTGGGGTGCCCTTCCTCTGGGGCGGCTTTTCTCATATTCACATACAAGGGTCGGCCTTTGATTATCATGAAACGGGGAATTCACACTGAGGTCGAGGAAGGGCACCTGTTTGCAAACAATCTTTCTTACCTTATTGTATTCATTTATAATATATGAATGGGATTGTTGCTTGAGTTTAGTTGCGGGGAGGTCTGCCGGCACCGCCTTGTCCGCCACGCGGACCGCCTTGGCGTTGGCGTTGCTTCTTCAGCATCTCCTCATACTTGGTATACTGCTCGGCAGTGAGAATCTTTTTCAGTTCGGCATTCATGGCCTCCTGGCTCTTTTTCATCTCCTCGCGGCGTGCCTCGCGATTTACCTGCTGGCCTTGCTGACCTTTGTCGCGGCGTGCTTTCATCTCTTCGCCACGCTTGAGGTAGAGGTTGTATACCGATTTATACTGCTCGTCGTTAAGGTTAAGTTCTTTCTTCATGCCATCGGCCATACGTGTAGCCATTTCTTCGGGCTTGAACTCACGGCGCTCGCCACGTTGGGGAGCCTGGGCAAACATGCTTACTGAAAATATCAAGGCTACTGCTGCAAAAAGTATTTTCTTCATTGTCTTTTCTCCTTTTTTAAGGTTAATAATAGGTGTGTGTACACGCTCTTTGTTTGTACGTACATTTATTTGACGTATATCAGGGAGAAAGGTTTAATGGAGAAAAGATTTTTTTTCAGTTTTCTTTGCCAATAAGTGAATTGCTGGACTGTTGTTATATTCTATCTGCCAACTCTATCACCTCGAGGTCGCTGAAGACACCATTGTCTACAGTGAAACGTACGAGGGTGCGCACTTTGTGGAAGCCATGGATGCCTGCAGCGCCGGGGTTGATGTGCAGGGTGTTGATGCTGCGGTCGTGCATCACCTTGAGGATGTGTGAGTGCCCGCTGATGAAGAGCGTGGGCGGACGCATGAAGAGAGTGCCGCGGATGGAGGGGTCGTAGTTGCCGGGGTAACCACCGATATGCTTGATGAGCACGTCGGCTCCTTCAATGGTGAAGCGGTTGACCGCAGGGTAGCGCAGGCGGATGTCGCGCCCATCGATATTGCCGTGTACGGCGCGGAAGGGGCGGAAGGCTTCAAACTTCTCGGCCACCTCGAGCGAACCGATGTCGCCGGCGTGCCACACCTCATCGCACTCGGCAAAGTGCCGTGCGTAGCGTTCGTCCCAATGGCCGTGAGTGTCAGAGAGTAGTCCGATGCGCTTCATAAGAGGGAAGAGTTAAGAGGGAAGAGGGAAGAGGGAAGAAAGGTTGTAGTCCGGATGGCAACTTTTCCCTATTCACTTTTCACTCTTCACTCGTTTATCAATATACTCAATCAGCATCTGTGCCGTGGCTTCGTGGCCGAGGTGCGAGGTGTTGATGCAGAGGTCATAGCTCTCGGCTGCGCCCCAGGTCTTGCCGCTGTAGTAGTTGTAGTAGGCAGCACGGCGGCGGTCGGTCTTCTCGATGAGCTCGGCAGCCTCCTCGGCGGTGATACCCTTCTCACTGGCCATACGTGCCACGCGGTCCTCGAGGTTGGCGGTGAAGAAGAGGTTGATGCAGTGGGGATTGTCGCGCAGGATATAGTCGGCACAGCGCCCGATGAAGATGCACGACTCACGCTCTGCCAAGTCGCGTATGATGTCGCTCTGCACCTTGAACAGGGCATCGTTGCTCAGGTATGAATCGTTATGGGCAAACGCATTGGCTGCCGAGCGGTTGGAGAAGATGGAGTGGAAGAATCCGTGGGACTTCTTCTCGTCGGCATTCTCGAAAAACTCGGCACTGAGTCCGCTCTCCTTGGCTGCCAGCTCTATCAGCTTGCGGTCATAGGCAGTGATGTCGTAGTGCTTGGCCAGAAGGGCGGCAATGCTACGTCCGCCGCTACCGAGTTGGCGCCCAATGTTGATGATAATCTTTTTCATAAAAGTATAATTATGAATGGTGAATTATATGTTATGAAGTAAGGGACGTCATAGGTGAACTCCTAACTCATAATTTCTAATTCCTAATTATTTCTTGTGTTTCCTAAAGAAATGTCCCAGCATCACAGCCGCCGTGATGGAAGATACGAGGTCTGATGCGGGAAGGCTTATCCATACACCATTGATGCCCCAGAAGTGGGGAAAGATGAGTATGAAGGGTACGAGGAATAGCAGCTGGCGGCTCAGCGAGAGGAAGATGGCCTTGCCTGGCTGAGCGATGCTCTGGAAGAAGTTGCCCGCTACCATCTGGAATCCCACGATGGGGAACATGAGGCAGTTGTACTGCATACCCACGGCAGCCATTTCAATCATCTTTTCGTCTGAGGTGAAGATGCGGGCCACGTATTCGGGCACGAACTCGCCGATGAAGAAGGCGGCTGTGGTCACCACCGTGGCGCAGGCAATGGTAATCTTGAGTACCTGGGTGACGCGGTCGTAGGTCTTGGCACCATAGTTGTATCCGGCAATGGGCTGCATGCCTTGGTTGAATCCCATCACAATCATCACAAAGATGAAGGTCATTTTATGCACGATACCATAGGCTCCCACGGCATAGTCGCCACCATAGCTGGCAAGTCCGCGGTTGATGAAGATGACCACGAAGCACGATGCAAGGTTCATCAAGCAGGGCGAGAGGCCAATGGTGAGCACCTCCTTCACAATGTATGCCTTGAGCTTGTAGATGCCGCGCTTGAAGTGGATGAACTCGCGCTTGTCGCTCAGCACGCGCACCTGCCATGCCAGGGAGATACATTGCGCCAGGATGGTGGCTACAGCAGCACCCTTGATGCCCCAACCCACACCGCTAAACTGGACGAAGCCGAGGTCTATCTCCTTGAAGATAAACAGGGGGTCGAGCACCGTATTGATTATCACCGTGGCTATGGTAGCCCGCATGGCCATTTTCGGGTGTCCGATGGCACGCAGCAGGGCATTGAAGCCAAAGTACAGGTGGGTAAACACGTTGCCCAGCAAGATTATCTGCATATACTCACGAGCATAGCTGATGGTGGCGTCGCTGGCCCCGAAGAAGTAGAGGATTGGGTCGAGGAACAGCAGTGCGATGGCGCCGAAGATGACACCCATCACCACATTCATCACCAAGGCATTGCCCAATATCTGCTGTGCCGTACCATAGTCTTTCTGCCCCAGCTTCACCGAGATGAGGGTCGACGAACCCATACCCACCATAGCACCGAATGCTGTGGATATGTTCATCAAGGGGAAGGTGACGGCCAGTCCCGACAGCGCCAATGCATCCACGCCGTGTCCTATAAATACGCTGTCGACAATGTTGTAGAGCGACGAGGCCAGCATAGCTACGATAGAGGGTATGGCATATTGTTTCAGCAACTTGCCCACCGGCTGGGTACCCAGTTCGCTCGGAATTCTCTTTTCTGTCATCCTATTATATACCTATATTTTCGGAGTGCAAAATTAGTGAAATCTTGTCGGGTTCGAAAATTTCAGCGCGAAAAAAACAATTCTTCTATGGGCATTGTTGACTGTCTCGTATATATAAGCATCTCGTGTATTGGGCATATAGTATACAATATATACTTTAGACTTTTCACCTGCCAATATCCGCCAAAGCAATGCAAGATGTTGTATGTGAATAAAATGATGGCGGATATTGAGTATGAAAATCCACGTTTGCCTACTGTCCGCCATTATCCTTGCGCCATAGTTGGTGGCAAGCAGATTATCGTTTATCCACATTTTCCCCGTTCTATTGTACAAATGGTGTTTCATAAACGATGACCAATAATTTTATTTACTGCTGGGCAACAGCAACGTTGCTGTTGCGCAACAGTAACCTTGCTGTTGGGCAAGGGTAAGGCTGCTGTTGCGCAGCGGTAAATAGCTTTGTTGGAACAAGTCAGGGAAAACGCATTATAAATTTAGTTTGTTTCTCGCAGATAATCAACCTTTTGCCTCACACAGAAAATTTCTGCGTGAGAATCAAATATTTGCGAGAAAATGGACTGTAAAATTCAATCATTCGTGTAGGAATATTAGCGATATTCTATAATGCGTTTTCCCTGTGGAACAAGCAGCATAAATAGTTTAACATGTTTGCGTAATAGTTTTTTGTAAAGATGCTCTATGCGGTAGACTATGGCGGATGGTGGGCTGATGTGTGATATTGTACGCAGTGTCCGCCATCAAAGTGTTAAACCATAATGCTTTAATTGCCAATGGCGGATATTGGCAGATGAAAAACATACTTCGCATTTTTTTACGCTTATTTGGTGGATTTAAAGTTCTTTGCCAAATCGTTTGACAAAAGAAAACCTTTTACTATCTTTGCCCTTGTCTTTTCTGGAACATCGTTTGTATGCAGGGAAGGTGTATTTGAAATAAAAGGTGTTTATTGAACATACCCTCAATGATGGATTCACCATTAGAGTATGGCAATGTGTTCCCTACACCTAATTCTATATTAGAGGCCGACTACGGGGAACGGAGCGGCGAAAAGACAAAATTATGAAAAAGAATTTTTTGTTAGTAGGCTTGTTGGTTCTTGGAATGGTAGCTTTCCAGAGTTGTAAAAAAGACGAGAATCTTGGCGGTGGTACTGTTGACCCAGGACTTGGAGGTGAGATGGAAGAGCTTGCTCCTTCTGCCCAGAAAACACGTTTGCAGGATGCTGGACTTGAATTCGTAAATGCTATTAAGGCCGAAAATCATGAGAATCTGGTAGATGTATCAGCCTTTATTGATGAAAAATATGGCGATTATGGTATTGATGAGGATTATTTTGATAAATTAGAGGCCCTATATAAGGAGACTCGTCCCGATGAGGATTATTATTCGGCAGCACGAAAGAGCAATCCGGTGGCTGCAATCCGTGATTTGATGGCTATAAGTCTGACAGCTGCGCAGAAAGGTGCACAATTGGTCGAGAGTGCCGAGTATATTTATACATCTACTCTTAAAGCAGGTTTGAAGGATTTGTATGGTGGTTTCAAACCCGATGCCAAGTATGAAACTTGGGTATATGACAAGAGTGTTACCGATCGTCTAGAAGTAGAAATTACCGATGACCATAATCAGAAATGGGTGGCTACGCTTAAAGGAAGCAAGGAGACTACTCGCATACATGTGACAGGATATGATAAGAATACCGATAAGGATGTATATGAGGGTGGCCCCGAAGCAGGATCTACTACCGAAACTTGGGTTTATGATAACGAGTATACACTTGATGTTCCCAAGCAGATAACCTTTACGGTAAAGTGTAATGGTAAGGCTGTTGTTGACATGACGGTAAATAGTAGCTTGGCTTTCGAAGCGGAGTATAATGAAGAATCGGTATGGACGAGTTATCGACAGTGGTATGAATCTGATTGGTATTATGATGGTGGCTATTATGAGTGGGCTGATGAAGATTGGGCAGGTTCTTATTCTCTCAAAATTGACTACACCAATCTGAATGTGGATGCAAGATTGAATGTTAATGGTTACGAGGAAACTTTCAAGAGTACTGCTACAAAGTCGGGAATCTCCGCAAGTGCTGGTGTGAAGATTAATGGTAAAAGTATGCTGGAGGCCGAAGCTGCATTGAATGCCGACATTGATAATATCATCAAGCAGATAAATGATGCCGCCAATGAAGATGACGAAGATATTCAAGTTGACGTTACTGCGGTGAAGGAAGTCTCTATGTACATGGATATCATGGGTAAGGTACAGATTGTTGGAAAATGTGATAAATTTGAGGAGTTGTATGATGCCATCATAGACCTAGAGGAGGCAGATGATGAGAATGACTTCAAGAAATATGAGAGAAACCTTGCACAAATAAATGACACTTATAACGTTACTCTTCATTACGACAATACCGAGACTGTACAAGCTAATATAGAACTTGAAGCATACGAGGAGGAGTCTGAATGGGATGAGGGTTATACCTATTTCGAGGTACGCCCCGTACTTGTGTTTGCTGCCGACAGCAGTCGTTACAGCTTTGAGGATTACTTTACAGAGAGTAGCTTCAGTGATTTGATTGAAGCTGTAGAAGACTTGGGGGATGATTTTGAAAAAATGGTTGAAAGATATTTCTAGTCATTTTGAATGTTCCGAAATAGGAAATCTTTGACACTTCGATGAAGCGTACGCTCCTATCACTATTGTCGCTCTGTGCTGTACTTATGTATGCACAGAGCGATAGCTTATCTGTCCAGTCCATAGAGGAGGTGATGGTGGAGGAGGTGCGCCAACCTATTGTGCGCTATAGCGCATTGGGAAAGACCTATTGGTCAATAAAGGCTATGCAGAGTATGCCTATGGGTGACCCGTTGCGTAATATCCAACTGCTCCCTGGTGTACAGACGGCTTCGGAGAATACGGGAGGAACTTTTGTGCAGGGTTGCGACAATAGTCATAACTTTACTTCCATTAATGGCGCTCCGGTATATTATCCGATGCATTTGCTGGGGTATTTCTCAACGTTCAATAGCTCACATTTCAGGCATTTGTCATTTAGCAAAAGCGTACATCTTACTGCAGCCAATCGGCTGGGGGCTGAGGTGAGTATGGAGACTGCTGATACTATACCCGAATCTTTTGGGATGGATATGGATTTAGGCCTTCTGACGGTACAGGGCGCCATGCGCATTCCGTTGGGCAAGAAGTTGGGTGTCTCAGTGGCAGGACGCTACTCAGATGTGAATCTGATTTATGATGGGATGATTAATTCTGTGTTGAAGAACAATCGGATAGCTTACCGCTTTTTTGATGTCAATATGGGGGTGTTGTATAAACCTACCGATAGAGATAATATTACGGTAGACTATTATCAGGGACGCGACAACGCAGACTTTGATGTGCTTTCCTATAAGATAAATTCTCAGTTGGAGTGGGGCAACCGCACAGCCTCTTTCCGTTGGCAAAGAGAAGGAGAGAAGTTGACACAGGACTACTCCCTTTACTATAGCGCCTATCATAGCAATCTCGATGTAGATCAGACGGACAGCCGAGCATATCTTCCCGCAAATATCCAGACCCTGGGCCTAAAGTCGGAGCAACAATATATGGCCAACCGTTTCTTCTTGAAATACGGTGGCGAGATGATGCGTCATCGTATTTCACCTCAATCCCCGCGACTTACTGGAACGTTTGCAGAGATTAGTACCCCTGTGCAACTGCAGCAAGCCTCTGAAGGAGCTTTATATGGGCAAGCCGATTTCATGCTAAGTGATGCTGTAGAACTCATTGGCGGATTGCGTGCTTCGGGCTTTTATAACGATTGTTGGCAGGGTTATTTGGATCCGAGAGTGACGCTGCGCTATCAGCCTACCGGTACTACAATATGGCAACTGATAGCAGGAACATATACCCAGTATCTCCATCAGGTGGGATTCTCATCCAATGGCTTGCCCACAGAGTTTTGGATTTCCTCGGATAAGTATATTTCACCTCAGCGTGCTGGAAAAATTTCGTTGGCACTCCAGCAGGATATGATGGAGCGGCGATATAGAGTTTCTGTAGAAACCTATTTTACTCGTCTGACAAACCAGGTTGAATACAAAGGTAATGCGTTGGGCTTAGTTACGGAGCAGTATAATCTGAATGACAACCTTATTATAGGTGATGGCTATAATTATGGGGTTGATTTTATGTTGCAGAAGAATACTGGCAAGTTGACAGGTTGGATTAGTTATTCATGGGCCAAAGCCCCGAGAAGTTTTGTGAGAAGTGGGGAAAAGACGGTTTACCCATCGGCGCATAACAGAACGCATGACCTTAATGCTGTGGCCAACTGGCGAGTAAGCGATAAATGGAATGTAAGTGCAACCTATATCTATGCAACGGGTACTCCGTATACGGAGATAAAGAATGGCTATATCCTAGGTGAGAGTGGAATTGTCAATTATGCACAGCACAACAGCTCGCGGTATCCGACACTTACCCGATTGGATGTTTCTGTGAGTTATCGCTTGCCCAGTGTTAAGAATATGACACATTCTGTCAAGTTCTCCGTTTATAATGCTACGTTTGCCAAGAATCCCATATCCTATAGCTATAACCGTTTCAAGGGGAGCAAACTTTATAAAAGGCCGGTATATATATTCTCCACAGCCGTACCTTCGGTAAGCTATTTTATGTACTTCTAATCTGATATATATATGTGTAGAAGGATACTATATTGTATGTTTTTGATGTCTCTGCTAGTTGCTTGCCAAGAAGATTCCCAAGCCAGCCCCGAAGAGATTGTTGTGGAAGGGTGGATAGAATCTGGCGGTGCTCCTGTGGTAATGCTGACCAAAACATTCACGGTGACTACTAGTGATGAGGTTGACGAGGATGAGTCTATCGTGTTGCCATGGGGTAAGGTGATGGTATCTGATGGCACAGAATCGGTGATTCTTACGGGGGACTACGATGACCGTTATTTCCCTCCTTATATATATAGTACTTCGAGGATGAAGGGGGTTCCTGGACGTACATATTATCTTACTGTAGAGTACGGCGAACGTGTGCTGACTGCCCATACAACCATTCCTATGCCTGATTCTTTGGAGGCTCTGACGGTAAGCCCATGCTTGGAGGCCGATAGCATGTATCAGATTACGGCTTATTACGATGATGATCCGATGCGCAAGGATTACTATATGTTCTTGACGCGAATATTCAATAGGGAGACACGATACTACCCCTCGTTCTTAGGCGTGATGGATGATGAACGTCTTGATAATCACAATCAACAGGTTGTGCAGCCCGGTATTCATACGCTGACCAGTTACAAAAACACATATAGGCCCTATTTTTATGAAAATGATTCTGTTCTTATCAAGTTTGCCAAGATTGATAAAACTACCTACGGCATCTATAAAGCCTATAATGAAATGGTCGCTTTGTCATCCAATCCGTTGTTTGCAAGCGATATATCCATGCCTACCAATATCCAAGGTGGTCAGGGGTTCTGGTGTGGCTATGGTGTGACAAAGTACAGTGTGGTCATAGCCGATAGCATAAATCCCTAACATCGATTGTTGAAATTTGCTTTTTTTACGCGGCACATGTTGCTGTATGCCGAAAAAGTGCTAACTTCGCCCCTCATATATAAGACAACCGATGGATCAGAACAGACGAGTATTGGTAGGTATGAGTGGCGGCATCGACAGCACGGCAGTGTGCTTGATGCTGCAGGAGCAGGGCTACGAGGTAGTGGGTGTGACGATGCGCGTGTTTGATATTGCTTCGCAGCTGAACCCTGATGGTCAACACCGATTTCTGGATGAGGCTCGCGATGTCGCTTCACGCTTGGGCATCGAGCATCACGTGGCCGATGAGCGCGAGCCTTTCCGCAGTAGCATCGTGCAATACTTCATCGATGAGTATATGCAGGGCCGTACACCCAATCCCTGCGTGATGTGCAATCCGCTCTTCAAGTTCCGCATGCTCACCGAGTGGGCCGACCGCCTCGGCTGTGCCTACATAGCCACTGGGCATTATGTGCAGACCATATGTGAGCAGGGCCACTACTATATTGTCACGGGTGATGACGCGCAGAAGGATCAGAGCTACTTCCTTTGGCGACTCAGCCAGGAGGTGCTCGCCCGCTGCCTCTTCCCGCTGGGAGGGTGGAAGAAACCCGATGTGCGGCAATACCTTGCCGACAGGAACTTTGCGCTCAAGGCACGCGAGGGCGAGAGCATGGAGGTGTGCTTCATCGAGGGCGACTACCGCGACTTCCTGCGCGAGCATTGCCCGCAGATTGACACGCTGGTGGGGCCTGGCAAGTTTGTCGATAGTGCAGGCCGTACCCTCGGCACCCATCAGGGCTACCCCTACTATACGATAGGGCAGCGCAAGGGGCTCGGCATAGCGCTGGGCAAGCCCGCCTATGTACTCAAGCTCAATCCCGACAAGAATACCGTGATGCTGGGCGATGCCGAGCAGCTCCTCACACGCCATATGCTGGTGGAGCAGGTGCAGCTGGTCGATGCCGAGTGCTTCTTTGCTGAGCAGCAGCTCACGGTGCGCATCCGCTACCGCAGTCGTGCCGTGCCATGCGAGGTGGTGCGCGAGGTGGATGATGGCAAATTGCTTATACGCTTCTGTGAGGAGGTCTCAGCCATCACTCCGGGGCAGTCGGCTGTCTTCTACGTGGGCAATCGCCTTGTGGGCGGTGCTTTCATCGCTTCACAGCGTGGAATAGGGCAGTGGATAGAGTAACTCTTTATGGCGTAAAAATAAAAAAAGAGGGAAAAGTCCCTCTTTTTATCGGTTAGCTGTTTTTGTCTTAAATCATACGCACAAACACCTCGATAGCTTGATACTCGGCCATGCCCAGCTTGTCGTATTGGCGTGCGGTGTTTTGTGTGCGGTCTTCGGCACGCTGCCAGAACTCGCGGTGGTCTTCACCGGGGAAGGGCACGATGTCCTTCTGTGAGAGGTGGCGGAAGATGGCGTGACGCTTCTTGATGAGCTCGTCGGGACTGAGGGGCACAGCCATGTCTACCATGCCGAGATCCCACTCCTGCCATGCACCGCGATAGAGCCATATGTGGCACTCCTTGGCCCAATCATCGTTCTGCACAATTTCCCAAGCACCGAGCACAGCCTCTATACATACGCGGTGTGTGCCGTGGGGGTCGGTGAGGTCACCTGCAGCATAGATCTGATGAGGCTTTATCTCGCGGAGCAACTTCACCACAATCTCGATGTCGGCTTCGCCGAGTTCGCCCTTCTTGATACCACCAGTCTCATAGAACGGGAGGTTGAGGAAGTGTGCGTTGGTCTCGTCGTTGAGCCCGAATGAGCGCACGGCAGCCTTGGCTTCGGCACGGCGGATGGCTCCCTTGAGGTTGAGCAGTGCACGGGGCTCGGGTTCGCCCTCTACCTTGTTGGCAATGATTTGGCGCACCTCATCGTAGCGGTCGGCAAAGCCAATCTCGCGTGCAGTGTCCATATGTTGCACTACCACGTCGTCATATACGGCTACGTTACCGGAAGTCTCATAGGCTACGTGTACATCGTGACCCTGTTCTACGAGGCGGATGAAGGTACCACCCATTGAGATGACATCGTCATCGGGGTGCGGAGAGAAGATGAGCACGCGCTTGGGAAAGGGGGTAGAGGGTACGGGACGTGTGGTGTCGTCGGCATTGGGCTTGCCACCGGGCCATCCGGAGATGGTGTGTTGCAGGTCGTTGAAGACCTCGATGTTTACCTTGTCATAGGTCTTGCCCAGACTATCGAGCATCTCTGACAGTGAGTTCTTCATATAATCCTGGTAGGTGAGCTTGAGGATAGGCTTCTCTACTTTGTTGCAAAGCCAGATAACAGCCTTGCGTACCAGTTTCTTGGTCCATTCGCAAGAACCTACTACCCAAGGGGCTTGTACTCGGGTGAGTTTGTCACCGGCAAATTCGTCGATAACTACCTCTATGTTGGAATGTTCCTGCAGGAGACTGGCGGGTATCAGCTCTGTGTCGTCGCCTTCTACGACTTTCTGGATTACCTCTGCCTTATTCTCGCCCCATGCCATTACCACGATTCTCTTGGCTTTCATGATGGTGCCGATGCCCATGGTGATAGCCATGGTGGGGACCTCCTTTTCTTGCGAGAAGAATTTCGACTGTATCTTACGTGAGTTGAGGCTAAGCTGTACGAGGCGTGTGCGTGACTTTTCGTATGAGCCAGGCTCGTTGAAACCGAGCTGTCCCTGCTCACCCATACCGATGATCATGAAATCTACCTTGCTGGCCACTTCATCGTACTGCTTGCAGTAGGCCGAAATGTCACTTACGGGCACTGTACCGTCGGGGATATGGATGTTCTCGGGGAGGATGTCGATATGGTTGAGCAGCTCTTCATGAATGCGGAAGTTGCGGCTCTGCTGATGGTCGGGGGTGATGGGGTAGAATTCGTCAAGGCTCACTACTGCCACATTCTTGAAGCTTACCTTACCAGCTTTGTATCGTTCTACTAGCTCACGGTAGAGACCAAGAGGGGTGCGTCCTGTGGTAAGGCCCAGCATAAATGGTTCAGTTCCATGGTGGCCATTGATGGCAGCTATGATTTGGTCGGCGACGTACTGCACACCTTTGTATTCGGTTTCGAAAATCTCTGTGGGAACTTTCTCGTAACGACAAATGATGTCGCGGGGAACGCCTGCGGTGATGAGTCCACCGTCTTTGGGTAATGTGTACTTACTTTTCATATGTATATGTGTTTTTAAAGGTTGTTTATCTAAAATTCAAAATTAGAAAAAGATGTGGATATGGTGTATGTTTTTTTAATGATTTTTTAACAAAAAACGTGACGATTGAGCTTGGCTGTTGTCGTGACGTTGTCGTAACGGTGTTTTTTGGTATCTTCTCTTTGCAAATCAGCCAGCAAATCCACGCTTTTGCCGTGCCCAAGGCATGATGTGTGCTGCCTCCTTGCCCAGTGCGAGCAGCTCTTTCATGCGCTCCATATAGGGAGCTGTATATTCAAAGAAGTATTTGTAGCCCTCGCATAGTGTATTGAGTCCTTTCTCCCCTCTTCGCGTAGTCGCGAAGCGGTGCTTGGGGCATTCTCCCCGACAGGCAAAGAGGTACTCGCACTTGCGGCAATCGGTGGGCAATGCATTCCGCTTCTCCACACCGAAACGGAAAAGTTCAGGCTTGCGCTGCAGGTCACGCAAGTGCTCCTCGCCGATGTTGCCGAGGCGGTATTCGGGATACACGAAGTGGTCGCACATATACACGTCGCCATTGTGCTCCACCACCAGCCCGTCGCCACATGTAGGGCAGAATGAACATTGCGAGGGTTGTACGCCGCACCACTGCGCCAGAGTGATGTCGAACAATTGTACGAAGCGTTCGCCTACATCCTGCACGACCCATTCGTCGAAAATATCGCACATAAATTTGCCGAATGCCTTGGGGGTGATGCTCCAAGGTGCCTGGGTAGCTCCCGGTGTGCCGGGAGGGACAATGGCGGGACGGTTAATGGTTGATGGTTGATGGTTGATGGAGCCGTTTAAGCCATTGGCTGTCATTTCCACTACCGGCAAGAACTGCATATATCTGCTCACTGAACGCATGAACTCATACACCTCGCGGCCGCGTCCGGCACAGCGGTTATTGATGGTGCTTAGTGTGTTGTACTCCACGCCATTGACGGCCATCATCTCCAGAGCTCGCATCACGCGGTCAAAGGTGGGCTTCCCTCCGCGGTCGTGGCGGTAGGCGTCATGTATGTCCTTCGGACCGTCGAGTGAGAGGCCTATGAGGAAATTGTTGCGACGGAAGAAGTCGCACCACTCGGGTGTTATCAGCAATCCATTGGTTTGTAGTGAGTTTTCTATCTGTTTGTTGCCTCTGTACTTGTTTTGTAGTGTCACCGCTTTCTCGTAGAAGTCGAGTCCCGCCAGCAGAGGCTCCCCACCATGCCAGCAGAAGGTCACCACAGACACCTGCACTGCCTCGATGTATTGGCTGATGTATCGCTCCAGCAACTCTTCGCTCATTTTCGGTTGGTGTCCTCTGTAGAGGTTGGCCTTGCCTAAGTAGTAGCAGTAGTCGCAGTCGAGGTTGCACGACGAACCCACAGGCTTTATCATCGTTGTGAATGCTGTAGGGCGCATCAGCTTTTGAGCATCGGTAAAGTGTAAGGCCTGTTTGTTCATATGTTGTTAGTGCTATATTTATGTGGAAGTGTAATTATGTGCATTTTTCTTTTTTGCGGCTGTCGCGTATCTTTATTCTGCTACGTATTATTAGATATGTTTGTTTTATGGGATGTAAAGATACAAATAAGCGGGTAAAATGTCAAGTTACTTGAACTTTTTGTGGCAAACTAGAGTGTTGAGGCGTAGAGGATGCCCTCAACGGACAGTTTGCCAACAAGGTAGTGCGGCTCGAAATGTAGCAGGTTTTCTAAATGTTATGATGGCACTTTCGCTCGAAATGAAGACGGAGAACTGAGTGTCATGCTGCATAAAATAAAAGGCCTCCAGAAGAAGGCCTTTTATATTTCGTAATACGTAAGTGATTACTTCGCAATAACAACTCGTTTTTCTTTAATACGAGCCTTCTTACCGGTAAGAGCACGCAGGTAGTACAACTTAGCGCGACGAACCTTACCAACCTTGTTCACTACGATGCTGTCGATAGCCGGGGAGTTGATGGGGAAGATACGCTCAACACCTACAGTGCCAGACATCTTACGAACAGTAAAACGCTTGTTGTAGCCGTGACCTGAAATCTTGATTACTACACCGCGGTAGAGCTGTACACGCTCCTTGTTACCCTCGACAATACGATACGCTACGGTTACAGTGTCACCAGCCTTAAAAGCGGGAACCTGACCCTCTTTACCAGTAGCAAATGCTTCTTCAGCAATTTTAATTAAATCCATTTCTTTTTAATTATTAATTGTTATATCGTCCCAACGCAACATATCAAGTTACTCTTCCTATGACAGCGATTGCGCGAAAGCGGGTGCAAAGATAGTGCAAACCGAGCGAAAAAACAAATTTATTTGATTTTTTTGAGGTGCAGCCTATCTTCTGACTGCAAAGCAGGCTAAAATTAGTGCAAGGCGAGCGAAAAAACAAATATTTATTTGATTATTTCCGAGCCGCAGCCTAATTTCTGTCTGTAAACAGACTAAAAATAGTGCAGATTTAGTGAACATACACAAATTTATGCTACTTTTGCCATTGCAAAAACAAAGAAAGAAAAAATAATGAAAGCTCGATGTCACAATAAACGGCTGGCTTTGCTTGTATATGTATTATGCTTGGTGGCCTGCCATTCTGGGTATGAGGTTATTCAGGTTAGTGGTACACGTCATGAAATCAATGCATTGTTTGATTCAGTACCTCATGTTTTGGCAACAGAATATCTCACGCGCTTCAAGGAAGAGGTGCGCAAAATGCAAGCTCCAGTGCTCGGCGTGAGCACTCAGTATATGGAAGCGGGGCGTCCCGAGAGTCTGCTATCGAACCTTGCGGCCGACATCTTGCGTGAAGCGGCTCTAAAGTATGGCGGTGCTCCTGCTGATGTCGGCATTATGAATATGGGCGGACTACGTAGCTCACTACCCGAGGGAAATATCACGGTAGGTGATGTTTATAAGGTATTCCCTTTTGAGAATAAACTCTTCACGTTGACGCTTACTGGTGAACAGCTTTTGGATCTCTTCCAGTGTTTCGCGGCCGTAGGCGGGCAGGGTATTAGTGGAGCACAGTTGATTATTAGTAAAGATGGTCAGTTGCAGAGTTCTAGGGTGAATGGCTTACCAATCAATCCCAACAAGGATTACCGCATTGCTACTATTGATTATCTGGCTGAAGGGAATGATGGTATGAACGTGCTACGTGATGGTACTGAACGCCAACTGTTCGATACGCTCACTTTACGGCAAGTTGTGACCAACTATATTGTGCGCAAAGCCCAAGCTGGAAATAAAATAGAGTCGAAGTTGGATGGCAGGATTCAAATCGTTGAAATACCTGGTATTGTTGGTGATTAAGTATTAATAGGAGTTATGAAACGTTTATTATATCTATTTGTCTTGTTGAGTATTGCGCCGCTGATGCTCTGTGCACAAGCAGGCAAGAGCATAACCATACTGCATACAAGCGATACACACAGTTGTATTGAACCTGATAGCAAAACGGGGCTTGGCGGATATATGCGCCGCGCTACTTTCGTGGAGCAGATGCGTAAGGAGAATCCTCAACTGTTGCTGGTCGATTGTGGCGATTTCTCGCAAGGCTCGCTTTATTATAATCTTTTTAAGGGTGCGGCTGAAGTCGTGTTGATGAATGTTATGGGCTATGATGTGGCTACAATCGGCAATCATGAGTTTGATTTTGGTCTGGAAAATATGGCGCGTATCTTTGCCATGGCTGAATTCCCTATCGTCTCTACTAACTACGACTTTTTGGGAACCTCTGTAGCTGCTTTTGTACGTCCATACCACATAACAGTAGTTGACGGGGTGCGTATAGGGTTCGTTGGAGTGGGGCCTCAATTACAAGGGTTGGTAGCCGAGGCCAATTGTAAGGGGGTGAATTATCGTGATCCTATCGAGGTGGCCGATTCTGTGGCGGCTATCCTTAAGAATCAGGAGAGGTGTGATGTGGTCGTGTGCCTTTCGCACTTAGGCTGGCAGACCACTAATGGCGTTGATGATGAACACTTGATTGCCGGTACTCGATATCTAGACCTTGTGCTTGGTGGACATACTCACTCCTATTTTAAGAAGCCACTCTACTATCAGAATCTAGATGGTCGTGATGTCCTATTGATGCATGTCGGTAAGAATGGTCAATATATCGGTGAGACAAAAGTCGAATTAAAGGAAAAATGCGATTGAGCGTGTTGTAGACTTTTATGGATTGTTTGCTGATTTGTGTTGTAAAACATGAAATATTTTTTTTGAGAGTTCTTGTCTCAAATTAAAATTCAAACTATCTTTGCGGAAAGATACGTAACAATCATTTATAAAAACAATAATACGATTATGGAAGAATTAAAAGGTACAAAAACAGAAAAGAATCTTTGGACAGCATTTGCTGGTGAGTCACAAGCTCGCAATAAGTATACATATTTTGCATCAAAGGCAAAAAAGGAGGGTTATGAACAGATTGCTGCTATCTTCCAGGAAACTGCCGATAATGAGAAGGAGCATGCAAAAATGTGGTTCAAATTGTTGGGCGGCATTGGCTGCACGGCCGAGAACTTGGTCGCTGCTGCTGCAGGCGAGCATGAGGAGTGGACTGATATGTATGCTCAGATGGCTGTAGAGGCTCGTGAAGAGGGCTTCAGCCATATTGCAGAACTCTTTGAGGGCGTAGCTGCTATCGAGAAAGAGCACGAGGAACGCTACCTCAAATTATTAGAGAATGTGAAGGGTAAATTGGTGTTCTCACGCGATGGCGACTGCATCTGGCAGTGCCGCAACTGTGGTCACATCTGCGTAGGCAAGGAGGCTCCTGAAGTTTGCCCCGTTTGCAATCATCCGCAGGCACATTTCCAAATCAAACCGGAGAACTATTAATGATTTATTTACGGATAGTAAGAAAGCCGCCTCGGATGTCGAAGGCGGTTTTTTTGCAATGCCTTACTCAATAATCGCGAAATCTCGCTTTTTTTTGAAAAATAATATATAAAACGCAGTAAATATCAATTATTATTGTAATTTTGTAAGCATATATAATAAGTAAAGATTATGATGGACAAATTTCTAGCGATGGAACTCCCCATGCAGGTTTTTTGGGGATTGGCAATTATTTCAAGTACATTTTTCTTGGTGCAGACAATTATGGCATTCCTTGGCCTTGATGCCGATACTGATGATGGAGCAGGATTTGAAGATGTGGAGATGGACGGTGTGTCAGGCTACTTCACCTTCCGCAATCTGGTAAACTTCATGCTCGGATATGGATGGGGAGGTGTGGTGTTGCACGACGTGATTCCCAATATGATGTGGTTGCAGGTGGCTGCCATGGGAGTAGGTCTGCTCTTCGTCATCATTTTCGTTATTATACTACGTCAGGTTATGAAACTGTCGACAGACAAGACCTTCCATATGGAGGAAGCCATAGGCTTGGTGGCTGATACCTACCTGCGCATTCCTGGCGAGAAGAAAGGAAGCGGAAAAATAATGGTGAGTGTGCGTGGATCAATGCATGAAATTGAGGCAATGACCGAGGGGGAAGAAATTCCTACTGGTGCAAAGGTACGTGTTACCAAGGTGATAGGTTCGGAACTTTTGGAAGTAGAACGCATATAATAAACTTTTATAACATAACCCATTAAAAACAACAAACAATTATGAACATTGCATTCTTAGGGCTGATAGTTGTGGTTGTGGCTTTTGCAACCGTAGCAGCCGTGATTCGTCGTTACAGACGTTGTCCTTCAGACAAGGTTTTGGTAGTTTATGGAAAGACTGGCGGTGGCTCTGCCAAGTGTATCCATGGTGGTGGTAAATTTGTATGGCCCATCATTCAGGACTATGCATACCTCAACTTGACTCCTATCTCCATTGATGCCAATCTAACGAATGCTCTGTCACGCCAGAACATTCGCGTGGACGTACCTTGCCGCTTTACTGTTGGTATCTCTACTGAGCCCGATTCTATGAATAATGCCGCTGAGCGTTTGCTTGGTCTTACTTCTAATGAGATTCAGGAACTTGCTCGTGATATTCTCTTTGGTCAGCTTCGTCTGGTTATCGCAACCATGTCTATTGAAGAAATCAACAGCGACCGCGATAAGTTCCTCGACAACATCTCCAAGAACGTAGAGGTAGAGTTGAAGAAGATTGGTCTTCGCCTCATCAACGTGAACGTAACCGATATCAAGGACGAGTCTGGCTATATCGAGGCTCTCGGTAAGGAGGCTGCTGCCAAGGCTATCAATGAGGCTAAGGTTAGCGTGGCCGAACAGGACAAGTATGGTGAAATCGGTAAGGCTGAGGCTGTGCGTGATACCCGTATTAAGACCTCTGAGGCTAACGCTATCGCCGTAAAGGGTGAGAACAACGCCCAGATTGAGATTGCCAATTCTAACGCCTATCGTCGTGAGAAGGAGGCTGAAGCTAACCGCTTGGCTACAGCAGCCGAGAAGGTACAACAGGCCAAGGCTTTGCAAGAGGCGTATGCTGCTGAGAAAGAAGCCGAGCTTGCCCGTGCCGAGCGTGAGCGTTCTACCCAACAGGCCAACATCATCGTGCCCGAGGAGATTGAGAAGCAACGTCGTATCATCGAGGCCGAGGCCGAGGCAGAAAAGGCCCGCGTGAATGCAAAGGGTGATGCTGATGCTATTTATGCCAAGATGGAGGCTGAGGCTAAGGGTCTCTACGAAATCCTTACCAAGCAGGCTGCTGGTTATGACAAGATGGTGGAAGCAGCTGGTGGCGATGCCAACAAGGCATATATGCTCCTTTTGCTGGAGAAGCTGCCTGAACTGGTTAAGACACAGGTTGAGGCTGTCAAGGGTGTTAACATCGATCACGTTACCGTATGGGATTCTGGTAATGGTACCGATGGCAAAGGCTCTACGGCCAACTTCGTATCAGGTCTGATGAAGTCTGTTCCTCCTTTGAGTGATCTTTTTGACCTTGCAGGAATGAACCTTCCGGAATATCTTGGTAAGAAAAGTGCACAGGACATTACTCCCGTTGAGGAGGTAAAGAAATAATGGTAGGATAAGATTTGTCAAATAAGAGGAAAAGGAGGTCTAAAAACCTCCTTTTTTTTGTTGCTCCATTATACATACGTGTTATTCTTCCGTGAACTGTATGTGTTGAGAGGTGAGCACTGAAAATAAAAAAAGACCATTGTGGCAATGGTCTTTTTAAGGTTAAAGAAGTACAGATTACTTCTTAGACTCTTCCAAAGAAGCTTTACGGAACTCCTTCATCAACTTCTCAATCTCGAGAGAAGCCTTGCGAGCGCGTGTACCAGCAGCTTTGTTTCCCTTTTCAGCCTGAAGAGCTGCATCTACTGCATAAGCAGCATACTTTTCCTGAATTTGTGCAATAAGTTCTTTCATTTCTTTTACAATTTATTGATTACGAATGCAAATATAGTAAAAATCAAAACAATGCAAGCATTTTTGGCAAAGAAATCAAAAAAAGTTGTATTTTTTTTCTTTACATAGGGCCAAATCCGCCTCCGGGGCCACCAAATCCGCCTCCGGGGCCACCAAAACCGCCACCAGGGCCGCCAAATCCACCTCTCATGGGACGATCACCGCCACCCATCGGCATCTCGGGACGTTCGCCACCTCGGCCGCGCATCTCGCTACGCGAATTTCTATCACCAAAGAGGTTGAGACGATAGATGAAATGTACCATGAAGTAGCTGTTCACTGTATTGTACTGCGTATCGCTGCGCATGGTGGCATTGATGACGCGGCTCACATTGCTCTGCTGCCCGAGGATATCGTAGAACTGCACGCTTACGGTGGCCGCATTCTGCGCCAGGAAGCTCTTAGAGAGCTGCGCATTCCAAATAAGTTCATTGGTATTGAACTCCGGATCGCTGAATCCGCGACGGCTATTCATGCTTATATCGGAAGAGAGCTTAATATTCCACCAGGGTAGGTTGATGTTGGTAGAAGGACCATATGAGAAGATATAAGTGTCGCGATTAGCCGTGGGCTGAAGGTTATTGCGAGCACGGCTATAGTTGAGCGAGCCATGCAGGGTGACCTCAAACCAATCGTTCTGGTAGGTTCCGGTAAGGCGCTCAGAAAGGTTCACTGAGCGAGTAGCAGCAAGGGGGAAGTCACCCGATGTGGTGGCGGTACGCACATATCCCTCCTGATAGCTGTATCGGGCATTGGTTGATGAGCTCACCTTATAGTTCTGGTTGGGGAGTGCCGTATTGTAGGCTATGCCGGCATTGGCATTCCAGTTGCTCCACCAGCCATCAAGGTTGGTAGGCTGCGAGATGCGTCCACCCGTCTCCTCATTATAGGTAATCTTGTTGACGATGCTGTTGAGCGTGCTTCCCATACCGATATTAGCAGAGATATTCTGCAGACGCTCCACATTGAAGTCGCGGAAACGTACATTAAGGCTATTGTTGAACGTAGGCTTCAGACCGGGGTTACCCATGGTGATGTTCAGCGGATTGCTGTCATCGGTGATGGGGAGAAGGTCAGTCATAGAGGGCTGACTGCTGCGGCCACGATAGTTGATCTGCAGGTTACGTTGCTTGGTCCAACGATAGCGGAAGTTCATCGTAGGAGTAAAATTGAAGACGGTGCGCACGGTATCAATATCATGTCCCATATACTGATAGTTCATCTTGCTGCGTTGAGGCAAGAGGGTAAGCCCCACATTCATGTTGTACTTCTCGCGAATGAGACGGAGCTGGGCAGTAATGTCGTGGTCAAAGTTCTCGTACGTTGCGAAACGACTGAGTTCCTCACTCAAATAGCGCTCATAGTCGTCAGGAAGAATCCAATCAGGAAGTTGCCAATCCTCCAAGTAATCGGGCAAGTCAAAGGTTGAGCGCTTGCTGTCGTTGTAGCGATAGTCAAACTGGTAGCTCAACTGCAGGAAGGTTGCGTCCCATAAAGGTTCACTCCACATGACACGCGCATTGTAGTTATAGTTCTTCGACGGCGTAGTGTTGTAACGGTTAATGGTTGATGTGCTATCATTACGCTGATAGAAACGAGTAAAGGAGGTTGAATTTGAATAGCTTTCGCTCGTGTTGTAACCTCCTGCTATGCGCAAAGTAAGGTTACGGCCTCTATTACCGAAGCGACGGTTAAACTGGATATTACCATTCACCGAGGTGTTCTCACTTCCGCCTGCCGATTGGCGACTGCTGAAGTTGATACGGCTATCATCGACCCAGGCAGAATCCAATGGGCCATAGGCCTCATCAGCAAAGTGTTCATCGAGCACCTCATAGGGGTCTTTATTGAAGGTGGCCGAGAGGTTCTCCGAAGAGTTACCAGATGTAGAGTGCGACACACCGGGACGGAACACGATATTGGTCATCGTATCGGGATTCCACTCGAAACGCATATCGGCATTCAAACTCAAGTTATTACTGAGAGAACGGCTCGTGCTGTTTGAGAACGAATTGTTGCTGCCCTGAGTCAAGAAGGTCTCCGAAGCTGTCTGGCTCTGCGAATCGGAGTCTCTGTGCGAGAAACGTACATTACCTCCCAACGAATAGCGAGTCTTGTTCTTCCTAATCTCTTCACCAAAGTTGCGTGCCATGGTGAAACCACCCATCGAGCTCTGGTTCATGCCATTGCCGCCGCCACGACCGCCACGGCCACCGCCACCGGGGAAGCCATTGTCGTTTACGTTGTTCGTGGAGAGAATCACTGAATAGAATTCATTCTCCTTGAAACGGTTTACGTTACCCTTTACGGTGTACAGGTTGTGGATGTCATAGGCTGTCTCTTGGGTTGGTCGTCCATAGCCTAAGTCAATATTCGAGAACCATCCTTTCTTAGCATCATCCTTAACAACAAGGTCAAGCACAAGCTCCTCATTGCCATCATCAATACCTGTAACCTCGGCCAGATCGCTCTTCTTCTCGTAGCTCTTGATCTTCTTGACCATATTGGCTGGCAAGTTCTTCATGGCAATGGATTTGTCATTAGAGAAGAATTCCTTGCCACCGACCAAGATCTTGCTAACAGTCTGGCCATTATAGGTTACTGTACCATCATCGCCTACCTCATAACCCGGGAGCTTACGGATAAGTTCCTCAAGCATAGATCCCTCAGGTACTCGGAAAGCTTCTGCGTTGAACATTACCGTATCCTCAACGACCTGTACCTGTGCCATCTGAGCCTCGATAACAGCCTCCTTGAGCAACAAAGCGTCGGTCTTGAGGCGAATAGAGTCAAAGCGCACACGGCGCGTGTCGTCTGTCACTGTAAATGTACGGTGCTCGTCGCCATAACCCACAAACGACACCTTTACCAAATAGTTACCAAGCTGAAGGCGATTGTCTAACTCGAAGCGTCCCTTCTCATCAGTAGTTGCACCAAACTTGAAACTACTGTCTGGCAATGCCAGTAATTGTACCGTGGCCATACCTATAGGCTCGGCCGTTTCATAATCAGTGACATTACCTGCCACTCTCACTTTCTTGTCCTGCGCGAAAGAGCTGCCGACGCTACACAACGCAACAGCAAGCAGGAGCATTACTTTCTTCATATCTATATATTATATTACTTCTTTCTGCTAATTTTTCACAAAGTTAACGATTATATGACTTTACCAAATGAAAAAGGTTTAAAAACATGGGAATCTTCCTGATTTGGTCAAAATATACAGATTCATGAAATCTTGTTAAAAAATTGCAAAAAGGAATGAGAGGGGTCTGAGCAAATGGGCTATATTGTGTATCTTTGTTTTGGTTTTTAGATTGCATATATGGGATATACAATGTTCGATACATTATTACAGTTGCCTTTATTTCAAGGGATGAGTAGAACAGAACTGTCGGAGGTCATAGAAAAAGTGAAGTTCCATTTTCAGAAGTTTGGCGCTAAGGATAGATTGTTTACTCAGGGCGAAATGTGTGATGACTTGGTTTTCTTGCTTAATGGACAGCTGAGTGCAGAAACAGTGGCCCCTTGCGGAACTTTTTCTCTTGAAGAGATAGTAGAGGGCCCAGCAATTATTGAACCCTATTCTCTTTTTGGTATGCAACCTTGCTATAAAGCGACTTACACATCTGTGGATGAGGTCTCACTGTTTACTATTAGTAAACCCTATATATATAGTGTTTTGGATAAGTATGAGGTCTTCCGTATGAATTTCTTTAACTTGCTGTGCAGTAAGACAGAGTATCTCTATAGACGTATATGGAGTATTGACGCTCAACAGCTCGAAGGACGCATTATTTATTTTATACGTAGTATTTGTACGACACTACATGGGCGCAAGACTCTGAAAGTAAAAATGGAGGACTTGGCAGAACTCCTTGATGATACTCGTCTCAACGTTTCAAATGTGCTGAACAAATGGCAGGAAGAGGGAGTAATAGAAATGCGTCGTAAGGAGTTTGTCTTTCACGATATAGAACAACTATTTCCCATTTGATAATCCTTCTTTAGTACATCTTTTTTACAATCTCTACGTGTCCGTCGGCATATACTTTGCGACAGATAACTATACCTGGGCGTGGAGCAGATAGCGGTTTGCCCTCAACGGTATAGTAGGTGATGCGGTATGGAGCAGTTTCGGAAGTGCCGATGGAAGTTTCTGAGATATGCAACGAAGCTGCGATGGCATCCATGGAATGTTCGAAACCTGCATTGGTGAGCATGCGCAAATTGTCAATCTTAAGTGTAGAGGTACCTATGGGAAGTTCGCGGTCGGCAGAGAGCAGTAGCGTGAAGAGCTGACCAGTGGTATCCGCAAAAGCCGTATTCTGTTCTGAATACGCTATAATGCGGTAGTTCCCATCGCTTAGGTATCCGCTGACTAGGGTGTGGGTATTCTCCAAACGTACAGCAGGTGTAAGGTCTGTCGTCGTATCAAATACGTTGATGCCTTCGGGCAGAGTCAGGTCCATTTGGAAAGCGGTATAGGGTTGCTGGCTATCCATTGAGATGGCAAGCTCCCATTCCATACCAGAGACAGTTTCATCCACGAGCACACTGATGTCGTCTAAGGTTACTGCCGGCTCATCTTCGACTACTTTATCGTTTCCTTCACTGAGTGTGATAGCAGTTGGTACGGTACGTTCATTGCGGCTGAGGTAGCTGATAGTAAATTCAGACATAGGCTCAGGCAATGCGACCTCAATATAATGTTCTCCATCAGCATCTTCACTCCAAGTGGAATGGAAGTAGGTGAACATGTCCCCATCGACAATATCACTAAGTGGCCCTTCCTTCGGTTCCTGGGCATTGGTCGTGAAATTATCGGCTGTCAGTGTAATAGAATTGCCATTTGCATCATATAGATAGAATTCTGCAATAGCAAAACATACATAGCCACTACCTTTATCGCCTGTATTGCTCTCGGTAACAGTAAGACGAAGTCTGTTGATTGGCGCAGAAGGAGTAATGAGTGGTGAGGTATACTGGTAACTATAACCATTGAACGTACCGGGGAGCCCGTCTGCCTCGGTAAGGGTTTGCGACCAAGCTTCTGCGTCTGATTGTTGTCTGCTGCTTCGCATGGGAGTACCTATGCGCTCTTCATCATCTTCATCACTTTCCTCCTCATCATCACGCATATCTGATGTCCACCCGGTTACTCTAGAGTATGGATATGCTTGGGCTATGGCCTCATCTGCAATCATATCATTGAGCCAAGCCACATCACTGATGGAAATCTCACCAGTGGCATCCATGTCGGCTTGAGTCGTATTGAAACCAGTCGGTATGATTCCTAGCATATAGTCTACTAGGATTTCTCTATCTTCTTGGTCTATAGAATTATCGAGGTTTATGTCACCATAAGGATAATCAATGGGTGCATCGAGGTCGTAGGGTGTAAGACCATCCAGAATGTAATGAGCACGGCTTGTGAGCCAGGACTTCATGTTCTCGGCTATCGTAGCATAATTTTCCCCATCACTCCATACAGATGTGTTGTTTATGAAAGACTTATTGGCATAGGACAAATAGTCATCTGCATAATCGATATACTCCTCAAGATGATTATCCACAAAGTCCTTCCACAGGGCATAGTAGCGTCGCTTGAGCAGGTCGCTGGCTTGCCATAGGGTAGAGAAGAAGCGGTTGCCTTTACCGGTAGTGAGGATATCGAAAAGGTTGTCTGTGGGTGAGGAAGTACAATATTGTCGATTGCTCTCATAGCCGTAGCTCCAATCGAAATCCCACACAGGGCCAAACACGTAGGGCGAACCTAAACTGTTGAGGTTCTCCTTATAGAGGAAGGTACTCTTGGGATGATTTATCTCGGCATTGAGCACCAGCTCGTTGACAAACATGAAGCGGGCCAACATCTCCAGATCGACAAGGCGTTCGAAGTTTGTTCCCTCATAAAGAGAGGTCTCGAAACGGTTAAAGTCCTTCTTCAGCTGATCCATATTGAGCACTGTTTCACCTTCAGAGAAGTCGGGCTCCTTAATATTAACAGGCATCCTAAACTTGTCGGAATAGAAACGGTACGTCTCGTCGTAGTAGGTGTCGAGTTCGAGAAAAGCCGCAGCAGACTCATCTTCAAGGTCAATGCTATTGTTGGCTAAGCCAGTCTTCTGGGTGAAGATGTAGCTACCGCGATAAAGGCCATTCATATAGAGATCAACTGGTATTACATCGTTGGCACCGGCAGCTCCAACCATACGTGCAGCTTTCATAGCCATAGGATTGCTCATCATAGACCCTTTTTGTGCTTGAGCAATAAGATTCCAATTCTTTCCTTTTTTCAGTCCGAAAGGCTTGACTGAACTGGCAAACTTCAGTCGATAAGGATTCTTAGCAAAGGGGTTGGTGCTCCAACTTGAATTGCCACGTCCCTTTATCTGTACCGAGTCTTGGAAGTCTGCAAACACACCATTACCCTGTATGGTAATCAGGGCATTGAGGTAGTACTCCTTGCTCGACACCATCTGTCCACCATCAATATCAATATCGATGCGAGGTACGGCTGTGGCCTCATCGGTGAGCCAGGTGACATCAACGGGGACTTCACGGCCAAGCGCTTTCATTCTGTAGGCATAACGGGCGGGCTCCAAGAGTTCGGGTGCGTCGCTGGTATAAGTCACTTCGTAGAGCTTAAAAGTTGACAACACCAGATAGTTCTTGTATGCGCATGCCGTCTGCTCAAACTTCCAGTAGCGGTATGCCTCGCTCGCCTCTATTGTTGGTGAGGTGAATTCTACCCCGGCCCCTATAGTAGGTATGCCTGTGCTCTCATCGAAATAGGCGACCTCATTCCACACTGCGTTGTCGTGCGATGCGTATACTCTGAACGCATGCGGATTGCGGTTATTACTGTCTATTCTCGATTGATAGTAGAACTTCAGAGCACTGATAGGCTTGGTGAGCGCCACGGATATGTAGGGATATTCATTCTCAGGCAATTTCTCATATAAAGGATCGTTGCTCCAGGTGGAATGGAAATATGTGGCAGGCTGGCCATCTATTAGATTTTCCACTCCTTCACCGCGTCCTGATGGAGCATTGGTCGAGAGCATATCCGTAGTAAGCGCAATTTCTTTGGTTGTGCTTGTCACCTCGCTCCATACCTCATCGCTCACCTTCTCCATAGAGAGACGACGATGGTTGGGGTATCCCAACGTATATACCACTTCATCCGCAAAGCGCAAGCGTGATAAACCGCTTGTTTGGCGTGCTTCATCCACATAGACAACGGCAGATTTGTCGCTGAGTTTGAAGGATGGAGTCAACCATTTCCCTATGGCCGCTACGGTAGCAGTTACCTTGCCATTGGCAATAGTTCCATACACGTCGTTGAAAAGTTGTTCGTTGAGATTGTCATTGAATTCAAACTCCGTGAACTGCGGGTATACTGGTGCAATGTAGCTCACTGAGTCGATGTCAGAAGCTGGCCATACTATCACACTATCGCTGATTAGCGTAAGCGTATAGGTTTCCCCCGTATTTAGTGCCTTGACATACTCTAGTGGGTAGGCCTCAACATTGCCCTTAGAGAAGTATATGTAGTAGTTGTCGGTTTGCGCCATCGATAGTGCAGAGCACATACATTGTAGGGCAAAGAGAAATATCAGTCTTAGTCTCATCCTGTTTTTGTGTCTTTTCTGGTTCTAAATTCTCTGCAAAAATACAGTAAATATATGAATGTACCAAACTGGATCCTATTGATCTGCGATACCTATGTCATGCAAGTCCTCAAGAACTCCCACTTGGTCGATTACACCTTCTCGCTCACCTCAACGCTAGCGCTTACTTCTGCCTTTTTAATGCGTAATACTTTGCTGATACGAAATAATGATATATCTTTGTGTCTGAATTGTGCCTGAAAAATCTAGTATCATAAAACAATGACAAAAGTTAAAGACCTCTTCCTGCCCGCTATGGGACTACTCCCTTTGAGCGCAGGTGCACAGGCCATAGACGACAACACCGAACAAACGTCTCAACGCCCCAACATCATTTTCATCCTATGCGACGACATGGGTTATGGTGACCTCGGCTGTTATGGACAGCAACGTATAGAGACCCCTAACCTGGACCGCATGGCTGCGGAGGGCATGCGTTTCACGCAAGCCTATGCTGGCAGCCCCGTGAGTGCCCCTTCGCGTGCGTCGCTCATGACAGGTCAGCACACGGGACATACGCATGTGCGCGGTAACCGCGAGTATTGGCGTAATGCTTACCAGGGTAATGTGTTTGGCTCCAATGGCGACTACACCATCATCGGTCAGGAACCCTATTTGGTGACCCACAAGATTATCCCCGAGGTGATGAAGGAGGCGGGCTATACCACCGGCATGTTTGGTAAGTGGGCAGCTGGGTATTATAATATGAATCATCCCGACACTTATGCTCTCGATGCCAACGGCAACACCGATACTTCGAAGAGCGGACAGAGCAGCAGCGCCTCGCTGCCCAACACCCGTGGCATCGACTGCTACTATGGATACATCTGCCAGTTCCAGGCACATACCTATTACCCCAACTTCCTCAACCGTTACGACCCCGAGAAGTATGGCGATGAATATGTGGTGGTGGATACGCTGAAGCAGAATATACAGCACAGGGATGTGGCCTCGGGCGACAAGGACTATGAGAACCGAGCCCAATATACCAGCGACCTGATACATCAGTATGCGCTCGACTGGATAGACCGTCAGGACGGCGAGCAACCCTTCATGGGTATCTTTACCTACACACTGCCCCATGCCGAGCTGTGGCAGCCACAGGATAGTCTGGTGGAGAAGTATGCTAAGAAGTTTGCAGGTCAGGATGCCACCTACGGCGGCGACTTCGGCTCGTGGTACTACCGCAACTATGGCAAGCGTGCCCAGTTTGCTGCTATGGTCAACCGTCTCGATATCCAGGTGGGCGAGATCTTCGCTAAGCTAGAGGAGAAGGGCCTTGCTGATAACACGCTGGTTATCTTCACCTCTGACAACGGTCCTCATACGGAGGGTGGTGCCGACCCTACATGGTTTAATCAAGCCAATCTGCTGCGCGGCACCAAGCGTTCTACCCACGAGGGAGGCATCCGTGTGCCCTTCATTGCCAAGGGCCCAGGTGTGCCTGCCGGCACGGTCAACGACCATCAGCTGGCCTTCTACGACGTGATGCCCACACTGCTCGACTATGCTGGGCTCGACGGATCGCAATACAGCCTTGAGGCAAGCACCGCAGAGCGCTGCTACGACGGCATATCCTTCAAGGAGACCCTTACGGGCAACGACGAGGCGCAGGAGAAGCACGAGTTCCTCTACTGGGAGTTCCACGAGACCAATATGATGGCCCTGCGCATGGATGATTGGAAGCTCGTGGTACAAGGAGGTACACCACGCCTTTACGACCTGTCGAAAGACCTGCACGAGGATACCGATGTGGCAGCACAGCACCCCGATGTGGTGAGGGAGATGATCGAGGTTATCCACCGGGAACATACCAATAGCAGCATGTTTGGTGTCACCCTGCCCGAGATTCCCGAGAATGACGGTTCTACAGTGGTTACCCAAGTGGCCGAAGATAAACTCTATACGCTGGAGTGTCAGCCCAACGATGGACATACTACTCGATTTATCGTCGATAAAGCGGGCTCTGTCAATGGACAGAGTGCCAAGGGAAGCAAATTCAGTTTCAACAAGGCTTCCGAAGGAGCATACTATATCAGGAGCGAGGTGTCGGGCAAGTATATCAATGCCAATTCCGCGGAGACAGACATCACCTTTGATGCCGACCCCAAGACAGCTTGGACACTGGGCAAGCTCAATGGCAATGCCCCCTATGTGTATTTCACCATGGGAGGAGGCAAGTACCTCAACAATCATCTAGGTGGTGCCGACAACCTCCGTGTGGCCCAGCATAACCCGATAGGGGCCAACAACAAGTGCTCGCTCTGGACGCTTCATCAATATGATGAGGCTCCTAGCAGCATACGGCAAGTAGAGAAGGCTACGGCGCAGGAGGGCATGTACCTCTCGGGCTCCCAAATCGTGATACTCCACAATGGAATGAAGTATAACACTAGTGGACAGAGGTTGGAATAGTAAAAAGCTAGGGGAGCTAACCCATATGGAGGTGAAGGCTGGACTGTAGCCCTTTGGCAGGACAATGCCTCCGCTGATAAAGGTAGCGGTTGGATACTCACCGAAGTTAGCGCTCCCGAAGCCGGCATCCCCTATTATCTGCAGGATAAGTGCGGTACTTATCTTGATATTCATAATTTGGGTTATGAAGATGATCACAAGCTTGTTAATAAAATGGCTACAATGAGTGATACCCCTCAGCCTCTGTACATTACTGCCAGTGCTTATAACAAGTGGCAAATCCACACTACAGCAGCAGGTGGCGACTACTTGTGCCAATATACTGGAGGACAGCAAACGTGGGACTCATGGGTGAGTGCAGAATGGTGACATAACTGACGAAGATGCCAAAATGAGTAATGACCGTCGAGGTACATGGGGCAACTTGTGGAAATATGAGTAGAGGACTAGCTTGATATGTAAGCTAATATCCTGTACGATAGGGTAGGGGTGTGTCAGATTTGGCACACCCTTTTTTTTCTGATAACTGCTTTGAAAATATCTTCGAGTTGTTCGTGTTGTCCCTTGTAAATACTGTGAATACACTTTTCGTCTTCGTTTTTTTCGGGTTAATAAATAATTTTGTTCACTGGGCAGATTTATCAGTTGACTGAGTTGGCCACCTCAGTTGACTGAGCAAATCCTTTTGTCTTTTAGGTTGTATCAATAAGTCAAAGTGTGTCTTGTACTGAAATAGGTTGACTCCCAGCTAGCCTTAAATGTTAAATTATCAACTTCATTTAAGAATTATGGGAAAACAAAAATTCAGTCGCTCCTTGAAGCGCAGTATTTGCATCGAGTACATGCAAAGTGGTAAATCACGGAAGGAAATCGCCATGAAATACAACCTTCCGAGTGTAGGGACACTGTCAGGATGGATACATTCCTGTCTTAGCCCTTTGGAAATTCACGAGAAATGTGCATCTTTGCCTCCGGTAACGGTTCAAATGGATAGTGCTATGGCAAAGAAGCAGGAAGAACAGCCGATGGATGTGGCATCCATGTCGGCCCTCATCGAGGCCCAGCGGAAGCAGATAGCCAGGCTGGAGAAGGAGCTGAAGTACAGTCAGGACAAGAACCTGGCCCTGAACACGCTCATCGACGTGATCGAGGAGCAAGGCATCAAGGTGCGAAAAAAGCTGGGGTCAAGCAGTAGAGCGCCTGAACGGCAATACGGGATATCCTATAACGTATTGCTGTGAACTGCTTGGCCGGAGCAAACAGGCCTATTACAAGAAGCAGAAGCGTGATGATGAATACCTCTCGCGCGTGATGCACATCGTGGATGCCGTTAGGCAGATTCGGCAGATGGATCCCGGTATCGGCTATTACAAGCTCTGGCTGATGTCGAAGCGCCTGTTCCTTTGCGACTGGGTGCCTGGCCGCGACGCATTCCTGCAACTGCTGCGCGACTTCCAGCTGACGCAGAAGCGTCCCAAGCCTCGGCACACGACGAACTCGAACCACCGCTATCACCGGTACAAGAACCTCATCCGCGGCTTCGTCCCGACACGACCGAACCAGCTCTGGGTGAGCGACATCACGTACATCGACCTGGTGGACGACTGCTGCTACCTGCATCTGGTGACAGATGCCTACTCGCACAAGATCGTGGGCTGGTGCCTCTCTGATACACTGGAAGCGGAATATACGCTTGAGGCCCTTAGAATGGGCATTTCACAGGCTACGGCCGATGAGCTCAGAGGACTTGTCCATCACTCAGACAGAGGCGTGCAGTACTGCTGTAACGCCTATACGGACGAACTGAAGAGATACGGGATCCAAATCAGCATGACGGAGGACTACAAACCTACCGACAACGCCATAGCTGAGCGTGTGAACGGCATACTCAAGACCGAGGTCATCTACCGCGAGAAGCGCTTCAAGACGTACCGGGACGCACTGGAGCGCATCTCCAGTTTCATCGCCTTCTACAACGAAACCCGCCCGCACTCCAGCATCGGCATGAAGACACCTTCTGAGGCACACAAGGAGCAGGGGCCACAACACATCATGTGGAAGCCCGCAGGGACACTCTCGGGGGCTGTCTGCCCCCTGCCGCTTGGCACCCCCTGAGTGTTTTTCATGGTATGGTTCACCTTGTAGCAGTCAACCTTTTCAGTACGAAGTAAACAAAAACAGATGAAAAGTAAACAATTTCCGTCGGAAGTCTACGTTCTCAGGAAAAGAGTCAACCTCTCCAGTGAAAGTAGTCAACTGTTCTCAGACGAAACAGTCAACCAAATCCGTATGGGTAAGCTAGTGTTAAAATACAAGGCCTAAAAAGAGTCAACCTTTTTCAGGAAAAGACAGTGTGCAACGGTCAACAGTAAACAGTCAACAGTTAATTTGCGCACACACATCAGGGCATGAAATGTTCATATATAAAAACTCTTATTTTTGTATTAGATATACGTAGTATATATAATACTTAAATAAGCCCTATTATTATAGGCGGCGACGAAAACAAAAAAGGGGTGACAGAGCAAATTAACTGTTGACTGTTTACTGTTGACCACCCCTGTTCCCAGTACAAGGTACCCGCGAGCCGTGCCCCGAAGTTTTCCACACCTACAAACGACTTTTCGTGCACCTAAGAGCGCCGCACCGCGCACCTGCGCTAAAAATTTATTTCACTGAAATAAAGGTGCTTGCGAAATTTCTTTTGCAGTCTTTTGCAATCTGTTGCAGTCTGTTGCATTTTGTCGGAAGGGCAAAAATAGATGTAGTACCTTTGTCAACGAAAACGATAACGAAAACGATAACTGCCAACCGGAAGGCTCACTAAACCCTAACCCTTAACCTTTAACCCTTAACCCTAAACCCCAAACACTATGATCAACTACAAAGTATCGAAATGCAAGAACCCCAAAGGTGTGGAAGGCACCGACTACTACTCATGCAAGGCATCGAAGACAGCTCCTAACCCACTAACCACTCACCACTAACCATCTCACCGCTAACCATCTCACCGCTAATCCTTAACCCATAACCCACCATGAAACCCGACTGGAAACAAATTCTCAAAATCCTCATCGCAGTGCTCACCGCCCTTGCAAGCGCCATCGGCATAGCCTCTTGCGCGGCATAATGGACAATTGATAATGGACAAAGTTGCGATTGAGCGAGAGCAAAGACTGCTTGCAGGCTCTGCCGAGCGTAGCAACTTCAACGAAGTTAATTGATAATTAATGTTTCCGTTATGAAACCCGCGATGACTGAGGCTCGGAGGATGGAAGGGATCCCTCTCTTCATCCGTATATTGCGCGGCCTAGGGCTGCTTTTAGTCGCACTCATCCTTATGTGATGAGTGCGACACTCATACCGCGTTGCCGTCGTCAATAGCGAAGCCCTCGACTCGTTCGAGAACCGACGCTCCTTCCGCGTCGGCTTTGTAGAAAGTCTGGCCATACAGCCTAAGCTTTCAATATTTGGTATTATAGCGGCAAAAAAGATGGTGATTGTAAAAATTATGGTTATCTTTACGCAATCTTATATTTATATGGTATGAAAAGCAAAGTAATAGCATGGCTGTTGGCAATATCTCCACTGAAACATAACAATAAAGCACAAAGAGTATGAAACAGACAAGAAGCGTATGGGGCTGTATGGCCATAGTGGCTGCCTTGGCGGCTTGCGCGCCCAAGAATGTGCCGGTAGAGACCGGTGAGTTTGCTCCCGACTGGGAGAGCCTAAAGCAATGGGAATGTCCTGAGTGGTTCAAGGATGCCAAGTTTGGTATATGGGCGCACTGGGGACCGCAGTGTCAGGCGATGCGGGGCGACTGGTATGCCCGTCACATGTACTACGACGGACATTGGCAAAACAACTGGCACAAGGAGCACTTTGGCGACCCATCGGAATATGGCATGAAGGAGCTCATACGCGACTGGAAGGCCGAGCGCTGGCAACCCGACTCGCTGGTGGCGCTCTACAAGAGCGTGGGGGCACGCTACTTCTTCACCCTCGGCCAGCACCACGACAACTTCGACCTATGGGACTCTCCCTATCAGGAGTGGAACTCGGTGAACATGGGCCCCAAGCGCGACATCGTGGGCGAGTGGGCTGAGGCATGCGAGAAGTATGGCCTGCCACTCGGCATCAGCATGCACGGCAGCCACACCTGGATGTGGATGGAGAAGGCGCAAGACTATGACGGTAACCTCACCAAGGCCGACGGCAAGGGGCAATGGTGGGAGGGCTACGACCCGCAGGAACTCTATGCACAATGCCACGAGCACAGCAAAGGCTGGGAGCGAGAGGGCAACATACATGGCCAATGGGGATGGCAGAACGGTGCTTCGCTACCCTCGGAGGAGTACAAGATGAAGTTCCAGAACCGTGTGCTCCAGTGCATCAACGACTACGACCCCGATATGCTCTACTTTGACGATACGGTGCTGCCCTTCTACGGATGCGACGATGCCGTGGGGCTCAATATCCTGGCACACTACTACAACCGCAGTGCTCGCCTCCATGGTGGCCAGCAACAGGTGGTTGCCATGGGCAAGGTGCTGGAAGAGCATCACAAGGACCTGATGATGTGGGATGTGGAGCGTGGCGCTCCCGATCGTGCGCAGGAGAAGTATTGGCAGACCTGCACCTGCATCGGCAGCTGGCACTACGACATCGCCATCTATAATGAGAATCGCTACAAGAGTGCCGAGCAGGTAATCTCCATGCTGGTAGATATCGTTAGTAAGAATGGCAACCTGCTGCTCTCGGTGCCTGTGCGTGGCGACGGTTCCATCGACGATAAAGAGATGGCTATATTGGCCGATATCAAGGCATGGATGGATGTGAATGGTAACTCCATCTATGGTACACGCCCCTGGAAGACCTTTGGCGAAGGCCCCTCGGCTGAGGCTTCGCGCCCCATCAATGCGCAGGGGTTCAATGAGAACAACAACTACTCGGCTGCCGATGTACGCTTCGTACAACGTAACGATACCGTGTTCACCACCATCATGCGCTGGCCCGAGGTGCGCACCTGTACCATCAAGGCGCTGGGCTCGGCATCGCCCCACTATAGCGGCGAGGTGGCAAGCGTAGAGCTGCTGGGCTATGGCGCCATACCCTTCACCAACAGCCCCGAAGGCCTCGTGGTGACTCTGCCCGAAGAGAACACCAATGCCATTGCTCCCGTGCTGGCTATCACTACCCAACGGTAGACTACCTTTTGCCCATTCATGCCATAAAAACGGGGTGATGATGCGGTTTTCTATCCATCTTCAATGAAAAATGAAAAAAAAGCATTACTTTTGACCTTCAAATAATGAAACAATGAGTCAGAAGAAAGGAAAGAAGAAAGATACAAAAAAAGAGACAAAGGCCTCTATACGGTTTGTGCTCATCAATTTAGCAGCCATGGCCGTTGTGGTGGTAGCTGCAGTGCTCATCACTTTCCGCTGGATTGACAGCTACACCGAGCACGGCGTGGCCATCATGGTACCCGACATTACAGGTATGCAGGAAGAGGAGGCCGTAAGCGTGCTGAGCCAACACGACCTCGTAGGTGTTGTAGATGAACATACTTACGTAAAGGGAGTGGCCGTAGGCGAAATCATCAACCAGCGCCCTGCAGGGAATGCCAAGGTGAAGCGTGGCCGTAAGGTGTACCTTACCGTGAGCTCGGGCAACCAGCCCATGATAGCCGTGCCTGATATCGCCGACAACAGCTCATTGCGTCAGGCCGAGTCGCGCCTGCGTGCTGCAGGTTTCAAATTGGCTCCGAACGACACTATCGAGGGCGAGCTCGACTGGGTATACGGCATTCGTTACAAAGGACGCGAGCTGCAGGGCGAGGAACTGATACCCGAAGGCTCCGAACTGACACTCATTATCGGCGGTGGCAATAAGGAAGATGCTGATACGCTGGGTGTAGTTACCGTAGAGGATGGATGGTTCTAATCAAAAGAAACTGACAAATGACCATTATGCTCAACGGTGACGATATAGATGAACTGCTCGGTAGTGAGGAGAACGGGCTCTACGCCGATGCTGACGCATCGCTCGACGAGGAGGCATCGCTCTACGAGCACTTCCGTATCGTGGTGGACAGGGGGCAGGAGTTGCTGCGTATCGACAAGTTCCTCTTCGACCATCTGCCCCACGCCTCGCGTAACCGCATACAGAAGGCGGCCGAGGCAGGCTTCATCCATGTGAACGGCAGGGCCGTAAAGAGCAACTACCGCGTGAAGCCTTGCGACATCATCACCATGATGATGGACCGCCCGCGCTACGAGAATGACATCACCCCCGAAAACATCCCCCTCGACATCGTATACGAAGACGATGACCTCATGGTCATCAACAAGCCTGCCGGTATGGTCGTACACCCCGGATGCGGCAACTATAGCGGTACCCTCGTCAATGCCATTGCCTGGCATCTGCGCGACAACCCCGACTACGACCCCAACGACCCAAGCGTAGGCCTCGTACACCGCATCGACAAGGACACCTCGGGGCTGCTCGTGGTAGCCAAGACCCCCGACGCCAAGACCTCACTGGGCATGCAGTTCTTCAACAAGACCACTAAGCGACACTACAATGCCCTCGTGTGGGGCTCCTTGAAGGACGACACTGGCACCATACGTAGCCAGATAGCCCGCAACCCGCACGACCGCCTGCAGATGGCCGTCTTCACCGACCCCGCGATAGGCAAGCACGCCGTCACCCACTACCGCGTATTGGAGCGCATAGGCTACGTCACCCTCGTGGAGTGTATCCTCGAGACGGGGCGCACGCATCAGATACGCGTCCACATGAAGCACCTCGGCCACCCGCTCTTCAACGACGAGCGCTACGGAGGCAGCGAGATACTCAAGGGCACTACCTCGGGCACCTACCGCAAGTTTGTGGCCAACTGCTTCGACACCTGCCCCCGCCAGGCCCTCCACGCCCGCACGCTCGGCTTCGTGCATCCCCGCACAGGGCAAGAGATGTTCTTCACCTCTGAGCTCCCGATGGACATGACCACCCTGATAGACCGCTGGCATACCTATGTAGCGGGAAAAATTGAAAACTAACCCTCCGAATGGCTCGCTAAGTACTGGACTCTAAACTCTAAACATTAAACTCTAAACTAAAGCATATGACCAAACGCACCATAGCCATTGTCGCAGGAGGCGACTCAGGCGAATATGAAGTATCGCTGCGCAGTGCAGCAGGCATCGACTCCTTCCTCGACAAGGAACGCTACATCGTGTATACCGTAATCATCCGCGGCACCGACTGGCACGTACAGTTGCCCGATGGCGCCACTGCACCTATCGACCGCAACGACTTCAGTTTCACCTACGAGGGCAAACACGTAACCTTCGACTACGCCTACATCACCATCCATGG
>JAZNYG010000022.1:0-27964 GCA_045594245.1 Bacteroidaceae bacterium | reverse complement strand
TACCATGAAGGGGTTCATGCTGTTGTAGGCATTGTAGACGCTCAGGTTGATGGTGCGCTTGATGTTCGGGTGGCGGCGGAACCGCTTGTGGAAGTTCATCGAGAGGTCCAGACGGTGGTAGGGCTCCAAGCGGTAGTTGTTACGGTCGGAGAAGTAGCCGAGCTTTCCGGCATAGTCGTCCGTCTCGTGGGGCTGCCCCTCGTAGTAGTGGGTATAGAGGGTGCCGCAGTTGCCCGTGGCGTATACCCAGGTGGCCGAGAGGTCGAAGCGCTCGCTAAACCTATAGTTGGCCGTCACGTTGATGTCGTGGCGGCGGTCATACTTGGCATGGAAGGGGCGCCCACCATTTATTATATGTCCCTCGCGGTCGAACTGGCGCATCGCCTTGGCCCACGTGTAGGCCACCCAACCGGTGAAGTTGCCGATAGAGCGCTGTGCCATCAGCTCCAGTCCGTAGGCCCATCCGCGGCCCATAGCCACCTTGTCTTCCCACTCGGCCGTACCCGCCATGAAGGAGCTTCCCTCGCGGTACTCGAGCAGGTTGCTCATGTGTTTGTAGTACCCCTCCACGGAGAGGTCGCACAGTCCCTCCAGCTCATAGTAGGCACCGGCAGCCACCTGGTGGGCATGCTCGGGCACGATGCGCTCGGTGGAGGGCACCCACAGGTCGGTGGGCAGACTGATGCTGCTGTTCGACAGCATGTGCACGTACTGCGTCATATAGGCATAGCCCGCCTTGAGCGAGAGGTGGTCCGTGAGTAGCAGGCGACTGCTGAGGCGCGGCTCCAGCGAGTGGTAAAACTTGCCGCCTACGGTGTAGGTCGAGTAGTTGAGGCCTGCATTGAGCTTCACGGCATCGGCCAGCGTCATGTTGTCCTCTGCGTAGAGCTGTGTCTCGTGGGCAAGCACATCGGGCTGTCCCAGCTGCTGGCGATTGGTGTCGTGCCCCGTCTTCTCGCTCATGCTCACCACCTCGGGGCGGAAGGTATGGTACGTGTAGGCCATGCCCATGCGCATGTCGTGCTGTGGGGTGGGGCTATAATGCAGCTCGGCCTTTCCCGTGAGGTCAAAGATGCCCGACTTCATGTCCAGCTGTGCCTTGTAGGGCTTACCCTGAATCTTGTCCAGCTCGTCAAATCCCATGCCTATCTTGTGGCGGTACTGGGTGTAGTTGACCGATGCGTCGAGAAACATCTTGGGTGTGATGACGTGGTTCCATCGCGCTGCCGTGACGATGTTGCCCCACTTCCATCCCAGCTTGCTGTCGCGGCTGTAGTCCTTGTTGTCGGCCTCGTTGATGGAGAAGTATATCTCGTCGTCGCCCGAGTAGTAGCTCAGGTACAGGCGGTCGCGGTCGCTGAACTTATGGTTCACCTTCACGTTCAGGTCGTAGAAGTAGTAACCCGCCCCATAGTCGGTGTCGTCCCCCTCAATATGGGTCATATACCAGATGGCTGCATTGGTGACGAGGTCCGAGTAGGTGCGTCGTGCCGAGATGTTGAACGAGGTCTTGCCCTTCCATAGCGGTCCTTCGAGGCTCAGCTTCGACGATACGGCACCCACATGCAGATTGCCGTGGTAATTATACATGTCGCCCTCTTTCATGCGCACGTCCACCACCGAGGACAGTCGGCCCGCATAGTGCGCAGGGAAGCTACCTTTATACAGGGTCACGTTCTTGATGGCATCGGCATTGAAGGCCGAGAAGAAGCCAAACATGTGGTTCACGTTGTATACGGGCACGCCGTCGAGCAGCATCAGGTTCTCGTCGGGGCTGCCGCCACGCACGTAGAGTCCTGCCGTGCCCTCCGTGCCACTCTGCACACCGGGGAGCAGCTGCAATACCTTCAGCACATCGGTCTCGCCAAACATTGCCGGAACGGCCTTGATCTGTGCCACGGGGATGTCCACGGCACTCATCTGCGAGCCGCGCACGCCCAGGTCCAGGCGATTGCCCACGATGGTCACCTCCTCCAGTTCGGAGTGTGCCTGCATGGCGATATTCACCACCGTGTCGGCCGTGAGCTGAAGGGGGAGTGTCTGTGGCGCATAGCCCACATACGAAGCCGTCAGCTCCACCTTCCCCTCGGGCAGTGTGAGCGAGTAGAACCCGTAGGCATTGGTCACCGTTCCGCTTCCGCTCACGTGGTCATATACCGTAGCCCCTATCATAGTCTCTTCGGCCGCTGCGTCCCTCACATAGCCGCTGATGGTATACCGTTGGGCAGCAATAGGTAAGGCCAGTAGCAGTAGTACCCATAGTAACCATCGTTGTTTGTAATACTTATGTGGTGTGTTGTCCATCTCTATTGTTGCAATTGTAATTTGCCGCGAAGGTAATGATAAATGGGCGAAATACCAAGGTATGTTTATTTTTTGTATAATAATGCCTCAGTTAAAAAACTGCTTATTCCACAATAAAACAACCTTCGAAGTACGCCTGCGCCTATTCCTCGAAAACCTTCTATGATTTTCATACATGTTGAGATGCTCTTTTGGCTAAGTCTTATACGAAACGCTCGCAAATCCCGTACATTTTTTGTTGCAGATTGAGAGCCTTCCGTTTTGCGCGGTACATGTATGTACAGATTTTGTCGCATGTATACATCGTTTTTATTGCATATATGTACCCTAATCTCATGCATTTACCAGATAATGCAGTTTGTGCGAAATATTTGTTAGACTGAAAGAAAGAATAAACGCACTTGCCTTAGTAAGAAAAGGCAAGTGCGCTTAGAATCAGCTATTAGATTATCGCTTATCTGTTGTATTAGAATTATTTCTCAATCGTAAACTGATAAGCTTCAGCAACCGGGATGTTGGCGGTTCCGAGTCTCTTTCCATCAACAACCCAGAATTGTGAGCCACCGTTGCCGGCGTTGCGGATGGCAAACTTGCCGTTCTGCTCGGTCAGCACGTAGGTGTTCCAGAGGGGATTGTATGCGTTGGTGCCGAAGTTGCAGATTTCGTTCACGTAGCGGCCGTCGGCAGCGCTGATGAGGTTGAAGCGTCCTGTCTCCTCCACGAGGTTGAGGTGCCACAGCTGGCTGCTGTCCTCCTTTCGCTCCATAAACTCGGGTGTGCCACCCACACCGTTCACTGAGGTGTTGGTGAGGTAGCGTCCCTCGCCGTCGGCGATGCGCACGGCTGCACCGGGTTCAAAGGTGAGGCACTCTGTAGCTTTTCCACCCACGGGGATGAACTCGAAGATGAAGTGCTCGTAGCGGATATTCTTCTCTGCCGTGGGCTTGATGCGCTCCTCATCGGCACTCCACATGAGGCCGCCGGCATTGCCTGCTCTCTGGATGGCATACTTGCCATTCAAACGGTAGATGTTGAACGAGTGCCATGCAGGGTCGTAGGGGTTGAGGCTCTTGTCGCTCCAGAAGTTACCCATCTCGTTGATGTAGCGGCCGTCCTGTGCGTTGGTAATCTTGTAGCGCTCGGTGGTGGGGTCGATGGCGATGTTCCACTCCTGACGCTGCGGATTGATCACATCCTCCTCGGCCTGGAATACGGGGTAGTCGCCTGTGCGGTCGGGGTTGGCATTCACGTCGGTGAGCCAGCGTCCGTTCACCTTTATATAATAGCGCCCTTCCTCGATGAGGTCGGCAGGGAATATCTCCTTGCGGTAGGTGTGCTTACTCTTGTATTCGCGGATGAGGCTCTTGGTATTGGCCTTGATGAAGGGGCCTACCACCTCATTGGCTACGGTGGGATTGGGCTTCTTGATGGAGCCTTCGAAGTTGCGCGAGAGGATACCCTTCTGTGCCTGCTCCAGCTGTGCCAGCTGCTCGTAAGCCGCGATGAAAGCCTTCTCTTCACCTTTGTTGAGCAACGTGTGCAGCTGCATCACCAGCTGTCCGCGCTGTCCGATGAGCTTCATCACCTCTACCCAAGGCTTTATCTCGGCTATCATCTCGGGCTCTTCCGTTGAGGCCAACAGCTCGTCGGCGGCAGCCACCATGGCGGTGAACTCCTGTGTCATCGCCTCTACGGCAGCGGCATCGTAGCCATCGGCCATGGCGGCGTTGAATGTCTCGGCAGCTTGCTTGAAGGCTTTCGACTCGTCCTTGCGGCGCAGACCGTGGCCTGTGGGGCCGAGGTCGATATTGTGCTGGCAGAACAGGCGGAAGGCATCTACATGCTCGGGCATCAGCTCCGTCAGCGCACGCTCCCAAGAGGCTATAGAGGAGTAGGCGTCCATGTTCCAGGTGTAGTCGGCTATGCTGTAGAGCGATACTTTTGATGCTTCGGCATATTCCATGGGATTCGATACAAAGCCGCTCAGCTGCGGTGCTATGTCGAGGTCGTTGCCGTAGGTGGGACCCATCAGCATGTGGTCGATGCAGAAGTCGTTCACCGGGTAGTTGAGCCAGATGTAGGCGTTGCGCCGTATCTGTGCGTTTATCCAGTCCATGTCGGTCTTGTTGATCATGTCCACCACGGTAGCGCCTGTCCACATGATGCGGATATCCTTGTCCATCGTGGTGCCCAGGTCAGAGAGGTACGAACCGCCCGACCAGCTCTTGTTGTACTGTGTGGGGCACAGGATGAGGGGAGCCACGTCGGGGTGCTTGTGCACAAACTCGCAGTTCAGCGCGTTCATATACTCGGCCTGCTTGGTGCCTTTAGACTGCTCGGCACCGAAGATGTCGTCGAAGAAAATGGCAAAGGCACGTACGCCGAGGGCATACATCCACTCCAGCTTCTGTACCGAACTCTTCAGGTCGGCCTCGTTCCACTGGATATCGCCACCGGGGTGCATGGCCCATACGAAGTTTACCTTGTTCTGTGCCGCCGCCTTGGCCAGTTCGCTGATGCGCTGTGCCTCGTCGGCAGGGTAGGCCTCACGCCACTGGTTGCGGTGGTAGGGGTCGTCCTTGGGACCATAGATATATACGTTCATCTTGTTGCGTCCGTAGAAGTCGAACTGGCGCAGACGGTCCTTGTGGCTCCAGGGGTTTCCGTAGAAACCCTCCACCACGCCGCGCTCCAGCACGTCGGGCCAGTCCTTCACCTCGGCGGTCATCACCTCGGGCTGCGAAGCCATCTGCAGGAAGGTCTGCACACCGTAGTAGGTTCCAGCCTCGTCGTTACCGGCAATTACCACCTGCTTCTTACCTATATTTATATAGTAGCCCTCCACCTTGTGGGGAATCTGCTTGTCGTATGCCTTCACGGCCTTGTCGCCGCGCTCGCCGATGACCACCTTGATGCCCTTGCCCTCCTCGGCGAAGTGGTTGCGCAGCAGGGCTACGGCGTCGGCGTCGGCCTCGTCGGCTCCTTTGATGACGATGCTCTTGGGTTGGTCAAATGCCTTGTCGCCCCATACCAATCGTTGTGGAACTGGCGATACGTTTACTGTTTGTGCTGTCACTGATGCTGTCAGGTACAGTGTCATGGCCATAGATAAAAAGTTCTTCTTTTTCATATATAAATAGATTGTTGTTGATTCGCGCTATAAAGGTACGCCGTTTTTCTCATATATGCAAGAAACTGTATTCAATAGCCCTTGTTCATGAATAAAACTGTGTTTTATTTTTTTTATCCCAAGAATTTACGTAATTTTACCTCCGAATAACTATTATAACCATTATCATGAAAAAACTATTTACTTTCTTGGCACTTTCTGTGCTAATGGTCGTGGGAGCGTATGCCCAGTGGACCAAGCCTGCAGCCCCAGCCTCTGTGCCGCTGCAAACAGGTGAAACTCTTTATCTTTATAACCCCGATGCCGATGGATTCTTCCTCGGTGCCAATGACTGGAACACCCGTGCCAGTGTAAGCCCTACCAAGGGCTACAAGGTGTGGATTGAGAAGTATGAGCTCGACGACATCTCCTACTACCTTGCCGACTCTGTGGAGACCAAGGGTCAGGTGATGTACACCTTCATTGATGGTGTGGAGAGCATTTGGATCGACCGTAACAAAACGGACGAAGTGGACAAGCTCTTCACTTTCGATGCGCAGCCCGACGGTACTTATCGCATTGGTCTCTCGCCCGAGAATAAATCGTTTACTCCTGAAAACTATCCGGCTGCATACCTCGGTGTTATCCCCGAGAAGAATGACAACCGTATCTATCTGTGCGATACCTCAACCTACTATCCTCCCTACTACGACCCGGAATTGTGGCAAAACACCTGGTACTTCGTGGCTCCCCCCGAATATGAGGCATATGTAGACAAGAAGATTACGTATGATGCAGCTGTCGTACTGAAGGCTGCCATTGACAAGGCTTTGGCTGAAAATGAAGGAATCGACATCGCTGCAGTGCAGGCTGTATATGACAATACGGGCAGTACAGTCGAGCAGTTGACCAAGGCCGCCGAGGATTTGGTGTGGCTTGTGGTAGACTTCCAGACGGCCAAGGCTTCGCCTACTACTCCAGCCGATTACACCCCCTATGTCACTAACCCCTCGTATGATAATAATAACAATACCGGTTGGAAGGGGACGACACCCGGATTCCAACAATATGGTAATGCTGAGTATTATTGGACAAACTATAATGCCTACCAATCACTGACAGGATTGAAGAATGGTATATATAAAGTAGGTGTCACAGCCTTCTACCGTGCTGGTTGGGCCGAAAATGATGCTACAGCCTACGAGATGTTGCTCGAAGGCAACGACTCTTTGCAACATGCAGTGCTCTATGCCACAACAACAGGTATGAGCCCGTCCGTTGCTCCCATCACATTGGCCAGTGCAGGTGCTACCGACGAAGAAATCTTGGGCGGTACTCTGACCAACAAGTATGGTAAGATTCCTAACGACATGTACGCAGCCAGTGAGTTCATGAAGGCTGGCAAGTATCCTGAGATAAGTGTGTTGGCATATGTCAGCGATGGTAACCTGACCTTGGGAATCAAGAAGGAGCACCAGCTGGATGGTGACTGGACTATCATGGACAATTGGAAGCTCTACTATTTGGGCGAGAGCAATGAAGCATTCAACTACTTCGCTTCCGATTATTTGGGCAGATCATTCGACTACGAGGCTTATTTCGAGGAGAACTACGACGTTTACCATCAGAAATCGGCCTATGATGCTTATATCACCGCTCGCGAAGCTTTGGCCAATGCCTCTGACGCAGCGGCTATCGGCGAAGCTATCGCAGCCTTCGATGCAGCTGTAGTTGCACTCGAAAGCAGTATTGAAGCCTATGCTCTCTACTACGCTAAGTACAAGGAGGCCGAGGCCTACATGGAGAATGTAGATGCCGTATATGGTGAGGCTATGTATACGCTATCTGACTATCTCTTTGTGCCCGAAGAACCTTCAGAACTCTATCCTAACGGTACAGGATCCTATATCCTCGAGAATCTGCACCTCTCCGCAGAGGAGGTACTGGCCGAGATTGCTTTCCTTGACAATCTGCTCTCCGATGCTATCGCCAATGCACTTACTGACGGTGCTGATTGCACAGCGTTGCTGAAGAATGCATCGTTTGCTGAAGAGGGTGGTTGGACCTCACAACCAGGAATTACCTTCCCCACAGGCGGAAATCCTGTAGGTGAGGGCCCCAATATGGTGTTCGATGTACATCAGGAACTTACCAATCTGCAGAACGGACTCTATGAGTTCACCGTCAACGCCTGCTATCTTGCAGCTGACTATACAGCTCTCACCGGCGAAGAGCAATACAAGGCATATACCTATATCAACAGCTATCAGAAGTTGATGAACTCTGTACTTGCTGATCCCACAGCAGAGCCATCTCATGCAGAAGACTACAATTATCCCGGCAAGGGCTACGTGCCTAATAGTGCTGCCTCTGCATACCAGGCATTTACTGACGGACGTTACGTACAGACTGTCTATGGCCTTGTTACCGATGGCACCCTACGCCTTGGTATCCGCAATGACCTCCGTTACGCCGATGGTAGCCGTGCCTGGTGGACTGGCGCCAAGCTCATCTTCCGTGCCAAGAACGTAGAGATTCTGGGGGAGGTGATTGCTGCGACTGTGCCCGATGCACAGGCTCTCCTTACCAACAAAGCTGGTAAGCCTGAATTGGATGCACTGCAGGCTGCTATTGCTACTGCCGAGGCTGCTCAAGATGAAGATCGCTACGATGCCCTCGTAGAGCTCAAGCAAGCCATGGAGAACGTTGCCAATGCTACTGAGACCTACATGAAGTTGCATACTGCTATCAACAACCTCGATGCTGCCATCGACGAGTATTCATCTACCGCATCTGCCGAGGCTGTAAAGACTGCCGAAGCACTCTATGCTGAGGTTTCTGCAGCTTATGAGGCTGGTACATACAACAACGAACAGGCTACAGCCAAGATAGAGGAGTGTAACCTCGCTGTCGTAGAGCTTAAGATTCCTGATATGAGTGGAGATGAAGACGAGCCCGTTGATGTCACCTCGCTCATCATCAACAATAACTTCGACCCCGCCAAGGGCGACAAGGCTACCGGCGTCATCGAAGGCTGGACCACCAGTGCCATGAACGGCTACAAGCAGAACACCGTAAGCTACAACCGCGCAGAGATTACCCTGTATCAAGATCTCGTGGGCCTCACTCCCGGTAAGTATAAGGTAACCGTGCAGACCTACTACCGTGCAGGTTACTACGATGAGGAGTGGAACCGCAAGGAGAGCGGTGAAGAGACACACCTCACCACCCTTTATGCAGCTACTGCTGACAAGAAGTTCGAGGTGAAGGTCAAGAACCTCTATGAGGATGCAGCTGCCACCGATTACGGCGTTAAGTGCTACACCCTTGCCAATGGCATGTTTGCTCCTGACGGCACCTCATCTACCGTTGAGTTCTTCAAGCAGGGCCACTATCTCAACGAACTGGAGTTTGTGGTTGGTGAGGACGGCAAGGCTCGTATCGGACTTAAGAAGACTGAAATTCTGGCCAACGACTATGAGGTAGTAGGCGAATGGAAGCTCTATTATCTCGGAGCTACAGAACCTGAGCCTGTAGATATGACCTCGCTCATCATCAATCCTGACTTCGACCCCGCCAAGGGTGACAAGAACACTGGTGTAGTTGAAGGTTGGACTACCAGTGCCATGAACGGCTACAAACAGAATACCGTAAGCTACAACCGCGCAGAGATTACCCTATACCAAAACCTTGTGGGCCTTATGCCTGGTAAGTATAAGGTAACCGTACAGACCTATTATCGTGCAGGCTACTACGATGAGGAGTGGAACCGCAAGGAGAGCGGCGAAGATACACACCTCACCACCCTCTACGCAACGACAGCTGACGACAGATACGAAGTGAAGGTAATGAACCTCTATGAAGATGCTGCTACTACTGACTACGGCGTTAAGTGCTATACCCTCCCCAACGGAATGTTTGCACCTGACGGCACCTCATCTACTGTTGAGTTCTTCAAGCAGGGCCACTACCTCAACGAACTGGAGTTTGTGGTTGGTGAAGACGGTAAGGCACGCATCGGTCTCGAGAAGGCAGAGATCCTTGCCAACGACTACGAGGTGGTAGGCCCTTGGAAACTCTATTATCTCGGTGAAGTTGAACCCACCGATCCCGAACCCGTTGATATGACCTCGCTCATCATCAATCCTGACTTTGACCCCGCCAAGGGCGACAAGGCTACTGGCATTATCGAAGGTTGGACAACCAGCCCGATGAATGGATACAAGCAGAACACCGTAAGCTACAACCGTGCAGCTATCGACCTCTACCAAGACCTCGTAGGTCTTCCCGAGGGTAAGTATGAGGTAACTGTCCACACCTACTATCGTGCAGGCTACTACGATGAGGAGTGGAACCGTAAGGAGAGTGGCGAAGAAACTCATCTCACCACCCTATACGCTACCACATCAGATAATAAGTACGAGACCAAGGTGATGAACCTTTACGAGGACGCCTCTGCCACCGACTATGGTGTGAAGTGCTACACCCTGCCCAACGGTATGTTTGCTCCTGATGGCACCACACCTACCGTTGAGTTCTTTAACCAAGGTCACTACCTCAACAAACTCCAGTTCGAAGTAGGTGCTGATGGAAAGGTTCGTATCGGACTCTCCAAGACTGAAATCCTTGGCAACGACTACGAAGTAGTAGGTGCATGGCATCTCTATTACCTCGGCAAGTCTGAAGGTGGTGAAGGTATCGAAGAGGTTGAGAGCGCAGCTCCTGTCCTCGCCACCGAGATCTACACCCTCGGAGGTCAGCGCATTAACGCTCCGCAGCCTGGCATCAACATCTTCCGCATCCTTCGCACCAATGGCTCGGTAGAAGTGCAGAAAGTGCTTATAAAGTAAATTCCTAATCCAATAACAAATCGGCATACACCCGAAAGGATGTATGCCGATTTGTTTATAATTAAGTGCCTCGTATTAAGGAATTACACGCCTTGAGACTTGCGCAGAGCACTACTGCAAACCCATTAGCTAACGTCCTTCACCAAACTCACTTCCACTAAAGTCAATACCCATGGGAGACTGGAACACACGAAGCCCGAAAGTTGGCATCACAGCAAATACATGTTCAAAAATCTCACTCTGAAGATGCTCATAGGGGATCCAATCCGTCCCATCAGAGAAGAAGTAGAGTTCCAAAGGCAGTCCTTGTGCTGAAGGCTGTAGCTGTCGTACCATGATAGTCATACGACTATTAACACGTGGATGATGGCGCAGATAATCCTCGAGATAGTTACGGAAAACATGAAGGTTAACTACAAATTTATCCTCACGCTCAATACCATCAAGCCAACCACGATCTTCAAATTCCGCCATCTGCTCCTCTGTACAGAAGGTAATAGAACGCATATCAATATATACAGAGCGTTTGACTCGCCTACCACCACTCTCTTGCATACCACGCCAGTTTTGAAAAGAATCACTAACCAATGCATAGGGGGGTATAGTGGTAATGGTTTTATCCCAATTACGTACTTTAACAGTAGTAAGTGTAACCTCCTCAACATCACCGTCTGCACCATATTTGGGCATCGTGATCCAGTCGCCCGGACGCAACATGTCATTGGCAGAGAGCTGAACTCCCGCAACCAACCCCATAATGCTATCCTTGAAGACCAACATAAGCACTGCCGCCGAAGCACCTAAAGCTGTAAGTATATAACCAGGATTCTTATCTATCAGAATACTAACAATAATGATGGCAGCAATACAAATAAATACAATCTTAAGCATCTGATAAACGCCCTTAAGAGGGTGATTCTTTATTCGTTCCTGACGGTTGGAGAGATCATACAAGGCTGATAAGAAAGTACAAATCAGCTTTGTGGCTACAATGACAATGCATATCCATGTTACCTTCAATATAAACTCCAATACAGGATGTCCCGTAACAAAAACCATTGGCAACAGAACAGAGAGTAGCGTGGGCGGTACTAATCGAGAGACATCACGCAACAATTTGTCATTGAATAGTACTTCATCCCACGTAGAGCGAGTACTCAACGTCACCTTTTTCACTATGGGAATAAGTATCTTACGACACAACAAATCAGCTACCAACACAATAAGTGCAACACCAGCCATAGTTATCAGCCAATATAGCCAAGGCTTTGTATCAGCAGATATACCTAAGGGAAGAAGCCAATGAAGAATTGTCTCATTCATACTATATATTTTAGAAATTATATAAAAGCGAAATTAATAAAAATAACTATTTCATTACAATTGATTATTTAGAGTGTAAACAGACACAGAGTAGGAACAAACACCTCTACCTACATGCTTCGAGAGGAAGATTCACAAAGAACACTGTACTAATCAAAACAACCTACAGATGGAGTTATTTGTTCTTTCAACCTACAACTTAATTATATCATAATATCAGATACTAAACACACATCCTTCAGCAGACAACTCTGTATGGGCAAAAATCTCACGAGCCTCATCAAGGAGAACCCGCTCATCGGTGTATCGGGCCGAGAAATGCCCGATAAGAAGTTGTTTGACTCCGCTCAGGCGAGCCATCTCAGCGGCCTGGTGGGCAGTGCTATGGAATGTTTGGGCAGCACGTGCCGCCTCGCTCTCGGCAAAGGTGGCTTCGTGAAAGAGCAAATCGGCCCCCTTAATATATTGCACGTTATTGGGATTGAAGCGGGTATCGCTACAATACACATATTTGCGTGGCGGAGCGGCAGGCAAGGTAAGCCGGCTATTAGGAATGACCTGCCCATCAGGAGTGACATAATCCTCGCCATTCTTGATACGGTTGATCATGCTGAAAGGTATCTCATAGAAGTCTATCATCTCGCGCTTGATGTGAGCTGCTGTTGGCTTCTCCTGAAACACGAAGCCGCAACAGGGGATACGATGGCTCAGCGGAAATGCCTGTACACTTACAGAGCGATCCTCATAGATAATATCGGTGCAGCCATGAGGGAAAGGATGAAACTCAACAGCATAGGGCATACCATCGCAAAAATAGTCGAGCTGCGGACGCAACAATTCCTCCAACTCAGGGAAGGCGTGAATGTGCAGTGTGGCCGTGCGCCCCAGCAGGCCAAAGGTGGAGATAAGTCCTATCAGACCAAAGCAATGGTCGCCATGGAGGTGCGAGATGAAGATATGGTTGAGCCGAGAGAAACTGAGCTGTGCCCTCCGGTACTGCTTTTGCGTGCCTTCGCCACAGTCAATCATAAAGAGCTTATCGCGCAGATTGATAACTTGCGATGATGCATTATGGCGGGTAGTGGGCAGGGCTGAGCCGCATCCGAGAATATGAATTTCAAACTTTTCCATGGTCATGAAAGGGGTTATTTATAAGTAAAGGCCGACACACCGGCCGGCCTTTACGGAAGTTTATAGAAGTGTGTTTGTGAACATTACTTCTTGCCTTCGAGCTGCTCCTTGAGTGCAGCAAGAGCATCGATATCACCAAGTGTGGTAGAAGCAGCCTTGTTCTCGATAACGGGAGCTGCATCCTCCTTCTTAGCGCTCTTCTTGGCAGCGGCAGCAGCCTTCTTCTCAGCACGCTCAGCAGCCTTAGCAACATCTTCGAAGATGCGGCTGTGAGAAAGGATGATGCGCTTAGCCTCCTTGTTGAACTCGATAACCTTGAACTCGAGCTTCTCCTCAGCCTGAGCCTGTGAGCCATCCTCCTTAACGAGGTGCTTGGGAGTAGCGAAACCTTCAACACCATAGGGGAGTGATACTACAGCACCCTTATCGAGCATCTCGATGATGGTACCCTCGTGGATAGAGTCTACCTTGAAGATAGTCTCGAATACATCCCAAGGATTCTCCTCGAGCTGCTTGTGACCGAGGCTCAAACGACGATTCTCAACGTCGATCTCGAGAACCTGAACATCGAGCATAGCGCCAATCTGTGTAAACTCAGAGGGATGCTTGATCTTCTTTGTCCAAGAGAGGTCGCTTACGTGGATGAGACCATCTACGCCCTCTTCAATCTCAACGAAGATACCGAAGTTGGTGAAGTTGCGAACCTTAGCTGAGTGCTTAGAACCAACAGGATACTTGGTCTCGCTACCCTCCCAAGGATCAGTCTTGAGCTGCTTGATACCGAGTGACATCTTGCGCTCGTCGCGGTCGAGAGTGAGCACTACAGCCTCTACCTCGTCGCCAACAGACATGAAGTCCTGAGCAGAACGGAGGTGCTGGCTCCATGACATCTCTGATACGTGGATAAGACCCTCAACGCCAGGAGCAATCTCGATGAATGCACCGTAGTCGGCCATAACGACAACCTTACCCTTTACCTTGTCGCCAACAGCGAGGTTAGCGTCAAGAGCATCCCAAGGATGGGGAGTGAGCTGCTTCAGACCGAGAGCGATACGCTTCTTCTCGTCGTCGAAGTCGAGGATAACCACGTTGATCTTCTGGTCGAGCTCTACAATCTCCTTCGGATCGCTTACGCGGCCCCAAGAGAGGTCTGTGATGTGGATAAGACCGTCAACACCGCCGAGGTCGATGAATACACCATAAGAGGTGATATTCTTAACGGTACCTTCGAGTACCTGACCCTTCTCGAGGTGAGATATAATCTCCTTCTTCTGTGCCTCGAGCTCTGCCTCGATGAGTGCCTTGTGTGATACCACAACATTTCTGTATTCCTGATTGATCTTAACAATCTTGAACTCCATGGTCTTGCCAACGAATACATCGTAGTCGCGGATGGGCTTAACGTCGATTTGTGAACCGGGCAAGAAGGCCTCGATACCAAATACGTCTACAATCATACCACCCTTAGTGCGGCACTTGATGAAGCCCTTAACGATCTCCTGAGCCTCAAGAGCAGCATTGACACGGTCCCAAGATTTAGATGCACGTGCTTTCTTGTGTGAGAGAATGAGCTGGCCCTTCTTGTCTTCCTGATTCTCGATGTACACCTCTACAGTGTCGCCGATAGCCAACTCGGGGTTGTAACGGAACTCACTCATAGGAATGATACCGTCTGATTTGTAACCAATGTTAACGATTACTTCGCGCTTGTTCATACCGATTACGGTACCTTCAACAACTTCGTTGTTGCCCACCTTACCCAAGGTGTTGTCATAAGCTTTCTCAAGCTCTTCGTGCGATACGTTGGTCAACGCATCACCCTTCTCATACGCTTCCCAATCGAAACCTTCTACGGGAGCAATGTTCTTTAAGTTTTCCATTAAGTTAATAATTTAATAAATAATTAATTACGTTAGACATTATGTTGATATATCTAAATCGGCTGCAAAGGTAGTGCAAAAATTCGAATTAACGAAGGCAATGCGAGTTTATTTGCACTGCTGAGTGTGAGATTTTTAGTTAAATCGAATGAAACACCAAATTTATTTGAGTATTTCTGAGATGCAGCCTACTTTGTGGGCTTGCAGAGCAAGCACTAAAATTAGTGCAAACCGAGCGAAAATGCAAATTTCAACAAGCGAAAGTAGAGAAAATGCTTGTATTTTCTTTACTGAGCGCCGACGCTGTATGAGCGTTGGTTGCGACGACTGAAGCTTAGCTTCACCAAGGAGTGCTGCCTGCAGCCCTTTAGGAGATTCAACGAAGTTAAATTTATTCGCTATTTTCCGAGGCGTGATACCTAATCAGTCCCTCCATCGGACTCTTCAGTATAAGTCCAATCTCCATGCCCAAACTCTCAGCAGCCTCCTTCAGTTCGGCAGAAAACACATTGGCAATAGACCCCACAAAGTGAATGGGCAACCACGGACGGCGATACTGCTTAACATTACGGACAAAAAAATCAACAAAGCTCTCAACCAATAGGCTATGTACTTCAGGAACATCGCGATGCTTGGAGAGGAAGGGGGTAAGGCTGGCCAAGAAACGATTGGCCAAGGGCTGACGATATACACGTTCCAATATCAATTCCTGGGTAAGTCCATACTCAGAAAGGAACTCATTGCGTACAGATTCAGGAAGTTGATTCTTCAAGCAATCACCCACTAGACGACGCCCTAATACAGCACTACTACCCTCATCGCCCAGGATATACCCAAGGGGGGGCACATTAGCAATTATCTCCTTACCATCATATAAGCACGAGTTTGAACCCGTACCTAGTACACAAGCAATACCCTCTTCATGCCCACATAATGCGCGAGCAGCACCGAGCAAGTCGCTATAGATACCGATATCATTAACAGATAACACTTTACGAATAGCAGCCCCTACCCTATTGCAAGCTGCCTCATTAGCACATCCTGCTCCATAAAAGATAACCCGCGGGTTATCTTCCGAGTTACTCTTTACATTAGAGTGAAGGTGAGGCAACAGTTCCTCGGCAAGCACCAGTTCGATGGCCTCCTCGGTCTGATGATAGGGATTGATACCCTGCGTCTGAATGATTATTTCCGACGAATTGTCCATACATAGACACCAATCGGTCTTTGTTGAGCCACTATCGGCGATAAGATACATAGGAATAGATTAACAGTTATTAATTCATTTATTTAGACTCTGCTGCTCACGATGAGTAAGGATTACCTTGACACCGTATTTCTCGGCCAGATGCTTAGCCAAATGCTCAGCCGAATACACCGAGCGATGCTGCCCGCCCGTACATCCAAAGCTGACCATGAGGTTTTTGAAGCCACGGGTACGATAGGTCTCCACAGAATAGTCGACAATGCCATATACATGTTCAAGGAACTCCTGCATTGCCTCCTCTTTGTCAAGGAAAGTGCGCACCGGTTCATCCCTTCCCGTCAGTTGCTTATATTCATCGTAACGTCCCGGATTATGAATAGCCCTACAATCAAAGACAAACCCGCCTCCATTGCCGCTGGCATCGTCGGGGATTCCCTTCTTGTAGGAGAAACTCGTAACTCGTACCGTCAGTTCCTCATCTTCCTTATGGTGCGAAAAGCGCGGCAACGCCACCATTTCGCCCAGCAACGAACAAAGATAAGGATACTCGTCGAAGCCTTCTACAAGCAATTCGCGTAAACTCTCTATGGCCATAGGTATGCTCTGCACAAAATGCGCTTTATGCTCGAAGTATCCCCGATAGCCATAGGCACCCAATACCTGCAGCAGTCTGAACAGAACAAAGTAGCGCAGACGGGCCACGAATACCTCCTCATCAAATGCCCGATAGCGACGGGCAGAGTCCAGATACTCACCTATCAGTTCGCGCCGCATTTCGGAAGTAAAGCGTGCTCGTGCCTGCCACAAGAACGACACCAAGTCATACTCTACAGGACCGCGCCTACCTCCCTGGAAATCGATAAAGTAAGGATAGCCTTGGCAGACCATCACGTTGCGAGACTGGAAGTCCCGATACATGAAGGTATCGAAATCCCCACTGAGCAACACATCGGACAACCTATCGAAATCATCCTCGAGACGCTCTTCCTCAAATTCCACGCCCGTGGCCTTGAGAAAACAATACTTGAAGTAATGGAGGTCCCATTGTATGCCGCGACGATCGAGTGAAGGCGACGGATAACAGCACGAGAAGTCAAACTCCTCGGCCCCACCCCACTGAATATCGGGAAGCAGACGTACCACCCGGCGCAGCAGCTCCCTATCAGCCTCATCATACCCACCACTACGCTGTGCACGCAAAAGGATGTCAAAGAGTGCAAGGTCGCCCAAGTCCTGCTGCAAATAGCGCAGACAGTCTTCCGACACGGCATACACCTCCGGGACAGGCAATCCCTTACTGCGCAATTGGGCGGCTATCGCCAGAAAGGCCTCATTTTCCCGTTTCGAAGTTCCCACGACGCCGATTACCGAAGTTTCGTCAGCGCAAAGCCGAAAATATTGCCGATTCGAACCTGCCGGGGTGAGCGCTTGGCATGTATGTGGCAATCGCCCCATATACTGCATGAATAGTTGCTGTAGATTTTCCATCTATTACTAAATAAGAATATGCAAATATACAAAAATAGATTTATATAACTAGATATAATCGTATTTTGAAATGCACATTGACATTGAAAATATAGCTACAGGAACAAAACTTCTGCAGTTCTCATGTAACCCCAAAAACTACCCCAAAGCGACATCAAGCACCATCATGATAACAAAACCAATCATAACTCCCCAAGTACCAGTATGAGGATATTCATTAATATTCGAATCCGGTATAAGATCTTCAGCTACAACAAAAATCATGGCACCTGCAGCAAAGCCAAGAAACCAAGGCTGCAGTGTCGATAATTCTGTGGAAAGAAAGAAGCCGACAGTTGCGGCGAGAGGCTCCACCGCTCCACTGCCCATACCATATAGAAACGCCTTATGCTTGCTCCGCGTAGCTGTACGCATGGGAAGAGCAATGGCCGCTCCTTCGGGAAAGTTTTGTATAGACATACCGATGGCAAGCCCCAAAGCAGCGAAGTAGGCCGCAGGTTCTCCACTTACAGCTGCCGCTCCAAAGGCAAAGCCTACGGCGAGTCCTTCAGGAATATTATGAATGGTAACGGCCAAAAACAGCTTGGTACTTTTGCGGGCTGATGAGTGAGGGCCCTCCTCCTGATTGGTTCCCGCATGAAAATGAGGGATAACGTGATCGAGCAACATTACAAACAGCCCACCAAGCAAAAAGCTAACAGCAGCAGGCACCCATGAAAAACGCCCCAACACTGCCTCCGCCTCCTCTATTGAAGGTATGATAAGTGACCATACCGATGCAGCAATCATCACTCCTGCTGCAAATCCGAGGAGAATGGAATTGGTACGTTTGGAAATTTCGCCACGAAAACAGTAAACAAGCGCAGAGCCTGCCGTAGTAGCAAGAAAGATAAGCGAGAAACCTAGAATCGTGAGAAGGGCCGACTGTTCCATCCCGAATATCGTACTGGTAGCAAGGATATTGTAATGCATATTATTGGGCGCTTATTATTGATATTTAATCATCCTTCCTATTGGGGTTCTTGGGGAACCAACCCTTACGTACTCGCTCGCGTTGTTGAAAAAGTTCCTTAATACTCCAAAAGGAGGAGAAGGCGAATACACCGAGCATGGTAGACAACAAAGAGTTGTGTACAAATAGCGAACCAATGACACCTGCAATGCCAGCTGCAAGAAATATCCACCAACTCTTGACTCCACAATAGTATTCAGCCCTAATCACTAGTGGATGAAACAAACCGATAGTAAGAAATGTTGCAGCTCCGATGAGCAGTCCGTCGAAACAGATATTCATAGTTAAGATATTCGTTGATATTTTATTGTTTATTAGGTAAAAATACCCGACCAGCACGAAGCTGATCGGGCAACTTATACATACTGAAGTATACTTATTTTGCAGCTTCCGCCTTAGCAGCATCAATCATAGCCTGGCTAGCATACATGTAAACCTCTACGCGACGGTTTTGTGCACGGCCAGCTTCTGTGTCATTTGAAGCTACCGGTTGGCTATAATTCATACCTTGTACATCCTTAATCTGGCTTGCAGCCACACCTTGTGTCTTCAGATAGGAAGCAACAGCTTTAGCACGCTTCTCAGAAACAGACTGATTAGCCTTTTCTGTACCTACATTATCGGTATGGCCAAGGATTGCAACGTCAGCATCAGGAGTGCTCTTAAGTACCTCAGCAAACTTAGCAAGGCTATTCTTAGCATCATCGCTCAGCTTAGAGCTATTGAAATCGAAAAGGATACCAGAATCGAAGGTTACCTTTACTGCGGGCAAACCGTTGATATCAACAAGTTGCACCTGAGCACCTTCCACCTGCTTTGCAGCTTCGGCAGCCTTGTCCATCTTGCGGCCAATGAGTGCACCCGCACCAGCACCTACAGTAGCGCCAATAGCAGTACCCACAGCCTTATTTCCAGCCAAGTGACCGATACCCAAGCCAATAGCTGCACCTGCAGCTGCACCAATACCAGTACCGATACCCGTGTTCTTCCAACTGCCACAAGAGCTAAAAATCAATGCAGCACACAATGTCAAAGATAAAGCTTTTAATTTCATACGTAAATGTTTTAATTATTAGTAAATAGTATTCGTAATTATGCTGCGAAAATAATAAAAAATTAAGACATTACCATATTTTATAAAAAATAGTTTATAAAAAAAACGCCAAACTCCCCTACGACATCATTTCGCCAACTCCACTTTTGCCTTCAGCCCTTTTATCTTTTCATTGGCAAGCATTGAAAGCAACTGCTTCACCTTGGTACGACGTACAGCTACATAGGCATAGTAGTCGTGTACATCAATAACTCCCACATCATCACGAGTAAGTCCACCTTTCTTATAGAGGAAACCTGCTATATCGACCTTGTTGATCTTGTCCTTCTTTCCACGGCCTATATATAAAGTACTCCACTGGGGTAGTTCGGGACGAGGAGCACGCTCGGGAAGCACATAGTCCTCTATAGCAGATGTAAGGTACTCGGGCACATGTTCTTCGCTGTGTAGTATGAGGTATGAGCTACCCTCTGCGTTCCATCTCGCCGTACGTCCTGTGCGGTGGATGTAAGCATCTTCACTTCCAGGCAAATGGTAATGGATAATGTGTTGCACCTCAGGAATATCAAGTCCGCGCGCAGCCAAATCGGTGCTAATAAGCACATTGCTGCTGCCATTACGGAATTTATACAGGGCTCGCTCACGCAACTCCTGCTCCATACCGCCGTGATAAGCTTCATAGGCAAGCTTCTGTTCACAAAGATAGCCCCCTACCCGTTCTACTGACTCGCGATGGTTGCAGAAGACAATCGCCTGTCCACCAGCCAAAGTACAAAGTAGCTTGTATAGTGTATGAAGCTTATCCTTACTCTCGGAATGCACGATGAACGTGTGTACACGGCTATCCGCCTCACACATCGTCAAGTAATCAAGTTTCATTGAGTTGTGCATTCCCGTAAAAGCTGGGATTTCCTCCATATCTGTAGCCGATGTCAAGTAATGACGACGCACGGCTGGCAGTTTCTCTATCACCTCCTGCATTTCACCTTGAAAGCCAAGTTCAAGACACTTGTCAAACTCATCAATGACCAGTGTCTGTATGCCACGTGCATCGATATTTCCTTTGGTGAGGTGGTCGTTAAGGCGGCCAGGAGTACCTATTATAATAGAGGGAGAGATACCCTTCATCGAGCGGTGCTCATCCATAGCAGCACGTCCTCCATACACACTCATCGCTTTCCAAGGCAACGCCATTGACTTCACTACAGAATCTATCTGAAGAGCCAACTCGCGAGAAGGCACAATCACCATAGCCTGTACGCCCTCAACTCCCAATCGCAACTGCTCTATCACAGGCAGCAGATAAGCCAGGGTCTTGCCCGTACCTGTCGGTGAGAGCAATACCATATCATTATGGCGGCGGCAAGCAGTAATCGCAGCCTCTTGCATCGGAGTGAGTGTCTCTACGGAAATCCGGTTCAATGCACTTTTTTGGTATTCGTTGAGTTGCAGGTGTTCCATCAAAACAGTGTATTATTTGTGAGTCCTTAATAGATAGTGCAAAATTACAAATAATTCCATAAAAACGGTATATATACAAAAAATAGTTGTACCTTTGACTACCCAATATGACAACCAACAATTATTACATAACATTATGAAAAGAAACACACTTAGAAGTATCCTCACCGCTTTGTGGCTTGTGCCTGCCATGTCGGTGATGGCTCAGGTAGCGACACCTACCCATCAGATTGAGCCAACATTCACTATCCCCACACCTAATTATAAGGTAAGCCCATACACGGGCCTTGACCGTCAGGGTTGGATAGACGCAGCAGAGTATCTGCTCGATGGCGCATTTACGTATATTCGCGACATTGATGACCCGATGTACTTCCCCAAGCAGTTCGACAAGACCTACCCCAACAATCCTGGCCAAATCCCGACAGCCAAGCTTGAAGGTTTCTGCCGTACGCTGTTCCTCGCAGCTCCTCTCTTGAGAGAAAATCCCGACCTCACACTCAATGGCATAAAAGTGGCCGATTACTACCGCCATCAACTGCTCAACCTCATCAATCCCAACAGCCCCAGCTACATCAAGCATCGTGCTCCCAATGGTGGTCCCAGCCAGATACTTGTAGAGTTCGGAGCACTGGCCATTTCACTTTCTACCGCCAAGAATGTGCTATGGGATCCTCTCACACAAGCACAGAAGGACGAGCTTGCCGCCACCATGCTGAGCTATGGCAACGGTCCTACGATTGGCAGCAACTGGATGTTCTTCAACGTATTTGTCATCAGCTTCTTCAAGGAGCAAGGCTATGAGGTCAACGACTGGCGCATGGAGGACTGCCTGAAGAAACTCCTCGCCCTCTACCGCGGCGAAGGCTGGTACAACGACGCTCCCGCTTACGACTACTACAGCATGTGGGCATTCCAGATGTATGGTCCCATTTGGGCACAGATGTACGGTCACTTCTACCCCGAATATGCCGCACAGTTCATGAAGAATCAGGCCGACCTGATTGACAACTATCCCTATATGTTCAATGCCGAGGGACGCATGAATATGTGGGGCCGCAGTATCCCCTATCGTTTTGGCGCAGTAGTACCTCTCGCCCTATTGGGTTATCAGGACAATGCCGATATCAACTATGGATGGATGCGTCGCATAGCATCATCTACCCTACTGCAGTTCCTGCAGCACCCTGCCCTGCTCGAAGACAATGTACCCACACTCGGCTTCTACGGGCCGTTCGAACCTGCCGTGCAGATCTACAGTTGCCGCGGTAGCGTATATTGGTGCGGAAAGGCTTTCTTGGCCCTCTTGCTCCCTGCCGACAATCCCTTCTGGACGGCAAAGGAGAACAACGGTCCTTGGGACAAGGAGTTCAATAACAACAAGGTATACAACAAGTTCCAGCCCGCCACCAACCTCCTCATCACCGATTATCCTAACGTAGGTGGCTCGGAGATGCGCTCTTGGTGTCACGAAACGGTAGCCAAGGACTGGCAGAAGTTCCGTAGCTCAGAGAACTACAACAAGTTGGCCTATCACACTGAGTTCCCCTGGATGGCCGACGGCAAGCATGGCGAGGTTTCCATGAACTATGCCACCAAGAATGGCAAGGGCCAGTGGGAAGTGCTTCGCCTCTATACCTTCAAGAGCTTCGAAGAGGGTATCTACCGTCGCGATGCTGTATTGGAGACCGATGACAAGGTGGCATATCGTCTAGCCGATATACCTCTCCCCAATGGTGTACTTCGCGTTGACAAGGTGTCAGTGCCCAATCCTACGACCATCCGTCTCGGCCACTATACCCTCCCCAAGATTGACGGCAAATCATTCAGCATAGAAAATTCCAAGAAGGTACCTGAGGCCACAATCATCGGCAATGGAGAATACAAGCTAGCCACTGTACCTCTCTATGGATGGGATGCCACAACCGTACATTACCCCGTTGGCCTGCACCCCGTAAGCGACCAGTGCAGTCTCATCATGAGCGAGAAGGCAGTAAATGGAGAGCACATCATGGTGACACTCCACCTGTGGAAGAAGGGTAAGAAACCATTCAGCCACAAGGAGCTCTGCCCAGTCAAGGATGTCAAGGTGGCCGAGGACCTCAGCCATGTAACGATTACCTTGGCTGACAATACTGTAAAAAAAGTCGAATTCTAGTATTTCACACACGCATGATATAGGGCAGACTGAGTCTACCCTATATCTTTATATAAAGGTACCGTATGACTCCTTTCCTGAAAGCCGTAGCCGAGGACATCTATCATAGATATGGCGACAACCTGAGTCGCACAGCCATAGTCTTCCCGGGCAAGCGCGCCAGTCTGTTCTTCAATCAATACCTGATCGATTGTGCAGGCCATCCCCTATGGGCTCCGGCATATATCACCATCAGTGAACTCTTCGGGCAGCTCTCTCCATTGACTATCGAGGCTCCCATCCGACAGGTGTGCCAGCTACATCAGGTATTCAACCGATGCACCCAGCGCAAAGAGCCACTCGATGACTTCTACTTCTGGGGCGAGCTGATGCTCTCAGACTTCGACGACATCGACAAGAATATGGTCGATGCCGATAGTCTCTTCGTCAATCTGGCCGACGTGAAAGCCATCAATAGCCAATTCGACTACCTCACCGAGGAGCAGAAAGAGGTACTCGAGCGCTTCTTTGCCGGCTTCCGTAGCGAGGAGCAGCGCACTGAGCTCAAAGGACGCTTCATAGAGCTATGGCAGGTAATGGGCGACATCTACAAAGAGCTGCGCGCCCAGTTCCAGGCCAAGGGCCTTGCTTACGAAGGCATGATGTTTCGGGATGCCATAGAGAATTTCAACCCGGATTTACTGACATACGACCGGTATATAATCGTAGGTTTCAATGTATTGAATCAAGTAGAGCAGCAGCTCTTCTCGAAGCTGAAGGAGTGTGGCAAGGCATTGTTCTATTGGGACTACGACCATTACTACTATGACAATCCGCATCACGAGGCAGGCCTGTTTGTACGGGAGAATATCGCCAGGTTCGGCAATGCGTTGGCAGACGATAGCCATTTGTTTGACAACCTGCGGCACCTTCCCGAAATCAACTACATAAGTGCCCCTACAGACAATGCCCAAGCCAGATATCTGCACAGTTGGCTATCGCGGTACCACAATCAGGAGAATGAGCAGGAAACTGCCGTAGTACTCTGCAATGAAGACATCGCCCTCCCCGTACTTCATTCACTACCCTCCGATGCTGTGAAGAATGTCAATGTCACTATGGGATTCAAGCTGACACAAACGCCCATATACACGCTTATCAGCAGCTATCTCAACCTACACACCCACGGATACGACGAAGAGAGATCACTGTTCCGGGCCGAAGAGATAAGGCTTCTGCTCACACATCCATACATCAACCAGCTATACCCCGAAGCAGCCACCTGGCACAAGGAGCTACAAAAGACCAACAGACAGCTATTCCCATTGGATATGCTATCTGCCCACCCTACTCTTGGGGCTCTTTTTGCACACCCTGCAGACAACCTGAGTATGCTGGAGTCACTGAACAAGCTCATCGACACCACCAGCACGCTATTTGCCGACTCCCACTCAGAGGAGAGCAGTCAGGAGCTTTACAGGCAACTATACGAAGAGGCACTGTTCCGCACCCATCAACTGGTATCAAGCTTCCAGTCCCTACTGTCCGAGAAGTTGCTCGACATCAAGCCCCATACACTCATTCGCCTCATACAGCGAGTGATGAAGCAGGGTTCCATACCTTTCCACGGAGAGCCGGCTATCGGGCTACAGGTAATGGGAGTATTGGAGACGCGTAATCTCGACTTCACCAACATCATCCTCCTATCCACCAACGAGGGCAAGCTCCCCAAGAGCAGCAACGAAGCATCATTCATACCCTACAACCTGCGCGAGGCATTCGGTATGACCACCATACAACGGCAAGATGCCGTATATGCATACTACTTCTACCGTATGATACAGCGAGCCAAGCAGGTGACCATCGTATACAATGACGGTACCGACGGCATGAACAGGCAAGAGCCATCACGCTATGTCATGCAACTACAAGTGGAGTTTCCCGGAGTGCTCACTCCCTATGCCATACAGACAGCCTCACAACCCACCCTACACGCCGACTTCTGCATCAAGCCTACGGCAGACACGCTGCATAAGCTACAGGCCCACTTCGCCTACGATGCTTCCAGAAGAAAGAACTACAAGCTATCCCCCTCAGCCATCAACGACTGGCTTGATTGCAGGCTCAAGTTTTACCTCAAGCACATCGAAGGCGTAGTGCCTCCCAAGGAGGCCCAAGCCGACATCGACGTCTCGCACTTCGGCACCATCTTCCATAAGAGTGCCGAGCTGGCCTACAAGCAGCTGACAGAGCGAGGGCCCATGATACACGCCTTCGAGCTGGAAGCCTTGTACAACGACCCGGCAGCAATCGGCGCCTTGGTCGACGAAGCGTTCCGCCTGGAGTTTTTCCATATAGAGAAAGGCGAGCCACTCCCATTCAACGGCACACAGATTATCGTACACAAAGCCATATCCCGCTACCTACAGCAGCTGTTGCAGATGGATAGTCGCCGAGCGCCCTTCAAGTATATAGGCAGCGAGGTGCCCGTGCGCCATCCCATCACCATACAGAGCCACGGTACCGAGCTCACCATCCTGCTGGGAGGCACCGTAGACCGTATCGACAGCAAGGAGGGCATCACCCGCATCATCGATTACAAGACCGGCGGCAAGCAGAAGACCATAGACAACATAGAAAGCCTTTTCAGCAGGGAATCCTCGCGCGACGGCTATGTATTCCAGGCATTCTACTATGCCCACCTGCTACAGCACGAATACTCTCAGATAGCCCCTTCGCTACTCTTTGTACGCAATGTCACCAGCAAGGACTTTGAGCCCAACATCATCATCAAGGGCGCTCCCGTGACCGACTTCAATGCATACAGCGAAGCATACAGCACGCTACTGACGCAAACCATCGACGAGATATTCAACAGCGATACCCCATACACAGCCACGGAGAACAAAGAGTCGTGCAAGTATTGCAAGCTACTGTCACTATGCAGGCGCACGGTAGAGAGTTATATGTAAACGAACAAAACTCCCGCAAGCCGTGTTATAGGAATGTGTTTTTCATAGTAAATAGATTTTCATGTCGACACTTGCTTGTGAAAGTAGGCCCAGACAGAGCGGAAGCGTCCGCTTGCCACAACAGATGCCTTGGCTCCCCCGCCAAGGCATTGTTGCATAAGAGAGCCTACGTGAGTTATGGGAAATCCACCACATGCCTCCATGCAGGAGCCATAGCTTCCAGAGAGTCCTCCAACTCATCATTCAGCTGGCTAAAGAAATCCAGTCCCGTGATATCCTCCACATCATCAACACTGCGGCAGCAACTGCGCAAGGGCTGAGAATCCGAGTTATTATCCATTATAAAACCGATAGCCTGAGGCATGCCCTGCCCTACTCCTCGCAGCACCACCTTAAAGAAGGCATCGGGCACACGCACCTGATGCTTTTTCCCGATATAGCGAGGTTCCGCATCATCATACATGATAGGGCCACATACCACATATACCGGCCCGCTCCCTTTAGCCCACCTACGACAAAGCTGCTCCAGGGTGTTCCAAGTACCGGCATTCAGGTTATGATTCTGCGGACACATATTGGTCATGTAGAAGCACTCGTCCATAGCCCGCCAGTGATAGCGGTTGTCTGCCGCAGGGCACATATGCCCGCGGTCATACCCGCTACCAATATAATCCTCCGTCGTCACCGCACTGCTGGCAGGCAGCTCGGGGTCGGGCACGAAGTCGTTGGTACGGCTCTCACGCTCCACCAACTCCTCGGCCGTGATGCTCCACGCCACCCAGTTGGGCACATTATACTTCTTATTGAACGAAACCGTATAATTCGTCTTCTTCAATATCCGCTCCGACACCCCTTGCGGCGTCTTGGGAATCTCTATACCATCAGCCACCTCATATTCCGCTTCGGGCATATCCTCTGCACTACCGCCAGCAATCTCTGCTATCGGCAAGTCAAAGAAGTAGTACAAGCCTACCATAACTATCGCTACAAGAGCGCTCAACAACTTTTTTATCATCGTCACTAAAATTCAATCAAAAGTTTGATTACATAATAAATCCCAGCGCCATATAGGCCAAATGTCCTTATGCATGGAAAAGCTAATGGCATTATTCTGTGACGGGGCGAACGGCGAGGCCGTGGTCGCGGCCGCTGCCGCTCCAACCGCGGCTGCCGCTGCCGAAGTAGAGGGGGGTGCCGAAGTTGAGGCCGCACGCCATGTCGCTGTGGTTCTCGAGCAGCGTGCCAGACCAGTAGAAGCCGTGCGAGCCACGGCCGTAGACCTCCGTGCCGCTGCGGAAGCCCGCAGCGGGGAGAAAGATAGAATTACCATTCGGTCCGGTAACTTTTTGACCTTCAATACCATTAACCTCTGTCCACTGCCAAGAACACTTGTTACAGAGCTCCTGTATTTCAGATAATGTGGGCATACGCCAACTACCGCCCCACTTCACGTGAGCAACATCGTAGGAAGTACCGCTGATATTGGAGCCGATATTCTGATATTCGTTAGAACCGTAATAAAAACCATCATCATCTAAATCACCTAAATAATATTTATAGGTCAAAGGAGTATAATTACTCTTCTCCTCCGTCTCACCCCAAGCATAGTAACCTCCGTAACCTTCGGGAACATCGGCACCAACGTTGCAGCAGGCCCACTTCACGCTCAAGCCGAGGTCGACGGCGTGCACGTGGTTGGCGTCATCGCAGAGGTCAGACTTCTCGGCCTTCACCGTAAGTGTAGCATCACCGATAACCTCACCCGATTTATCAACGATCTCTGCAGTAAGTACACAATCTTTTTTCTCGCCAGTTCGCGTAGCAGATTCCACATCAGGAGAGGGAGTCCACTCTACCGTTACCTTCCCCTCGGCATCGGCCACGGCAACCTCTGCACTCAAATCACCACTATCGGCATCGAAGTTCACCAATGCCAGCGGACAAGGATAGTACTTGCTGGTCACAGGACAGAAAGACTCCACGATAAACTCGGCTGTCACCGCCTCGCCCTTCTCGACTTCAGTACCATCATCGGG
>JAZNYG010000021.1:0-97532 GCA_045594245.1 Bacteroidaceae bacterium | reverse complement strand
CGGTATCTTGGCTTATATCGGCAAGCAGCCCTAAGCTTTTTAGAAGGTACATAATTTAGGAGTTGCAGGAGTCGAAATCCTGCAACTCCTAAAACTATTCATCTATAAAAATCAGTACAATATGAAAAAGTATTTTTCCCTTCCCCTCCTTGCCCTGCTCGCAGCATGCGGTCCCAAGCAGAGTACCGACTTCACCGTTACGGTGACCAACGACCTCTCCTTCGACCGTACCGAGATGGTTGAGGTACCCATCAGCGAAGTGGCCAAGAAGGTGCAGCTCATCGATGAGGAGCAATACATCGTCCTCGACGCCGAGGGCAATCAAGTAGCCTATCAGATTACTTATGACGACAACCTCCTGTTCCCCGTCAATGTCAAGGCAGGCGACAAGGCTGTGTATACCGTAGCTGTGGGCGAGCCCATTGAGGCCGAACCCCTCGTATATGGTCGCCACTACCCCGAACGTGTCGACGATATCGCATGGGAGAACGACCGCACCGCCTATCGCGCCTATGGCCCTGCCCTGCAGGCTAAGGGCGAGCGTGCCTTCGGTTATGATGCTTGGGTGAAGCGCGTGCCCGGACTTGTGGTGGAGCAGCGCTATGCCAATGAGCTCAACCCCGACACACAGGCCGAGATTGCCCGCCTCCGCAAGGAGCGTAAGCATGACGAGGCCAACGAGCTTTACCACTCTGTATCTTACCACGTCGACCATGGCAATGGCCTCGACTGCTACAAGGTAGGTCCTACACTTGGATGCGGTACAGCAGCCCTCATGCAGGGCGATGCCATCCTCTACCCCTATTGCTGGAAGGAGTATGAGATCCTCGAGAACGGTCCCCTGCGCTTCACCGTGAAGCTCACCTACAATCCGCTCGTAGTAGGCAAGGATAGCGTAGTAGAGACCCGCATCATCTCCCTTGCCCAAGGCTCACAGCTCAACAAGACCGTCGTATCCTATGCAGGCCTCAGCAAGGCCGCTCCTGTGGCTACCGGTCTCGTTATCCACCCCGAGAACTCCACTGCCTATGTCCTCGAGGGCGACAAGGGCTATATCGCCTATGCCGACCTTACCGACAACGTGAACAATGGTAACGGCATCATCTACGTAGGTGCCGTGATGCCCGAGAAGGTGACAGAGGCCAAGGCACAGATGTTTGCCGACAAGGAGGCCAAGGAGCGCGGTGCTTCGGGCCACGTACTCGCTATCAGCAACTATAAGCCCGATACCGAATACACTTATTACTGGGGTTCAGGCTGGAGCAAGTATGGCTTCGACTCTATGGAGGCATGGACCACCTACCTCGATCGCTACGCACAGAGCGTACGCAATCCCTTGAAGGTAGCGTTCTAAGTGACTATCCCATGAATACGCAAAAGTGAGCTGGCTAGCCAGCTCACTTTCTTTAAGTACGTTAACCGCAGCTACGCAATCTTATAATCACAAAATACCGAGTATCTTAGAATGTCAGTTTGAAACGCATGCCAGTCGAGAATTCCAGTTTGCTTCCCTGCAAGTATTGTGGACGCTCATAAGCAATCGAGGGCTGCATGCCGAAGGCGCAGCGGTCGTTGAGTTGGTACATTACATAGCCATTCGCTGCGTTGATACAGTTCGAAGACTTCGCAGCATCGATGATGGAGTGGATGGCATTGGTATAAATCGTGATAATACCTGCTGCCAACAGCACATAACCTGTTTTTCGCAGGAACTCCGAATGATGATAGAACTCTCCACCTGTAACATACATATCTCTTTCAGGACTATAGAAACCACCTTCAACACGAGTGAAATCTTCCGGTAGGTAGCCTACGTCTAAATTTACCCCAGCTATGGCAGCAGCCCATCCTGCTGCACTAATTCCTAAATCAATCCATCCCTTGCGGTTCTCACCATTGTAGAATTGTCCCAAACCAGGCATAAAGCACGAGAGGCCACCCGATAGCCACGGAGATTTCTTTTTAAAGACAGCGGTGCCCTTTGATTGCTCTTTGACAAAACTCTCCACATCGACAAGGTCATGAACAAACACACTACCATCGGCAGTCTGTATCTTTACCGTCTCGCCAGACACCATCTCGATAATCTCGCCCCGAATGATTGAGCCGTTCTTCAAGTAAACGACGTCCTGCATGTTGCCCTGTGCAAATGCAAAAGTCATGCCCATGAGGCATACGAGGAAAAGAATTGTGCGTTTCATAGTCGTTAGTTTTTATTCTTATAAATAATAGTTGATGCCTAAAGAAATACCATATTCGCTACATTTAGCAGTACTTCTGTCCAGATATCCGCTTCTCTTGGTTACTCCCCAATCATGAAGATGAAGGCGTGTTGTCAATCCCCAATGCTGACGTATACGATATTCGTATTCTATTGCGGCGTATATTACTGCACGCCTACCCGATATATGCTGCACGGCTTCGGATGACGTGGGCTTCAGAAAGATATTCTCCCACTGGCAACCTATGCCGCAGGACATCGACATGAACAGTTTCTTATTCTTTTGCTCAGTGTTTATTGTCAAGAGAATGGGTATAATACTGTGGCTATTCGATTGCAGTGCATCGCAATTGACATAGCGGCCACTATAGAGGATGCCATAACCTTTGTATGTATAGCTTGCCTGAAGATTTAAGCCATTGGCAAGTTCACTACAATATGCCTCCTCTGGCTCTTTTGGCTGAATCAGATTAGAATATCCAGCGCTAAAATAGAATTTGTGCGGTGGGAACAATCTCCTCATCTCCTCCTTCTCGGCCTGCTTCTTAGCCTCCTCCTGCTCCCGATACTCCCTTATAGCGGTGTTCAGCGGATGCTCCCTGTTCGGTTTCAATATGGTATCGGGCTGCAGCAGGATATACCCATACATCACGTGCTGGGGACTACCCAGCCAATGGGGCTTGTAATGGTCGGTGAGGAATAGTCCGTTAGCACCGAAGCGGCTCGCCTCCTTCTTTACCGTGTCGAGCAGCACATCGAGCGAGGCATTGCGCCGTGCCTCGGGGTCAGTGGCCGAGAACTTGCCTATCACCTCCGTTGTCAAGGGTAATGGCTCATTGGCCACATATACCTTCATCTTGTCCGGTGTGGTGGGGCGCACAAAGCTACCGGTGTAATAGTCCTCAGTGAGCGATATTTCTACCGTTCTATCCAGACTCTTGCAGCTGCATAGTAGTAGGGTGCAGGCAAATATAAGTAGTAAAGATGGTCGTGTTCTCATCATTTGATTGTTATAAACGTCTTATCCAAAATAATGGCGATGCAGTTTCTCTATCAATTCCTTATAGAAAGGTATTCCTGCAGCATCCCCCAGTATGGTATCAGCGCCACAACGTGGGCAGAGCGCTGTTTCCCTATAATCCATGGAAGGCTCTACTATATAATCCTTCACCTCTGTCGCGCGAAAAACCTCCTGGCAATAAAAGCATGCACAACGTGACGAGGCATCCACCTCTTCACGATTGGCCGTGCAATGAGTGTGTATCTCGTGCAATCCCTCATTAGCCAATGCCGCTATCTTCAACTTCTGTCCAAGCGTTGCCGTAGGATAGCCATTCCATGCCTCCGTCTCCATCAATAACTTATAGCGATTAAAAACCTTAGAATAATTCTCATCGCGTGCCTCTAATAGCTCACCATAGAAATAGGGATCTTGAGTGAATTCAGGGAAAGAATAGTTGGTAACCTCTGGCTTGGTATCTACATATTCATCTATCCTCTGATATTCCACCCAATACTTGGAGTGGGTAGCATCAACGACATCAAACAGCATAGCTGGATAGTAGCGGGGGAATGAGTCGATGCTGTCGGCCCGGTAATAGTCATCACACAAGAGATACCATGGCTCGCCACACATTGTGCATAGAGCAAACACAACATATTCGTTATTCGGTGTCAACACCGACGTTTCAATCGAATATTGCAGCAACTCCTCGGGAATTGCCTTCACTCGTTCGGATATAAACTTCACTCTCATACTATGACTATTTTAACTAGCTTCACTGAAGCTCTTCTAATACAATTTGCACTAAACGCTCAAGATAATCTTGGCAGTAATCAATACTACAATAATATCCATCTGCGCCATAAGACATATTTGTATAGCCTATGTATTTGCAAGGCACTCCATCTTGATGGACTGCAGCGCAGAGATTCACTGTCCCCCACGACGAAACAAACGTGGGAAATATATGTACTGCATTCTTGGGATTAGAAGACAAAGTGTATTTACGAGACCTGCCGTATGGTTCGGCAAGAATACCGTGAAGCCGTAACTTCGCATCAAGCTCACCATAAAGCGTGCCTAATGAATCTGTAGAATCGCCAAGAGCTGAGGTAAATGCTCGCAACTGATACCCATTCCCATCACCAGCCTTCTCCAAATGGGTTTCTATCACCAAGGTTAAGTAAAGATGCTCTTCATAGGCATTGAACAATACAATCAAGGAGGGCATCGCCATATCGTCACTCGGGGCAATACTTATGTAAGTAACATTTGCCGTATCGGGAGCAATCTTCCCGATGGGAAAGATTGTTCTTCCAGCCAACGGATAGTCTACCAACGGCTCGTCTTGTGTAGATAGGGATTCTACAATATGGCGCAGCGACTTCTCCATGGCCTTGCTCAAGCGCAAAGTGTGCAACGCCTCCTCAAGATTGATGAATGTAGGCAGCGCAGAAAAGCTCTTGGCAAAGTCGTTTCCGTATTCATTCGTTGAGCAAAATGTCATGCTGTCCATAACATTAAAAAACGCAGTCGGATGTGAATCTATGAGCCGTAGAATATCCGTATTCATACGGTCATACACATTCGCTATGTTGAGATACCATCGCTCGGCTTTGGGGATAGAAACTCTCGACTTGACAGTACACCCCCGCAACTCATCCCTATAACCCACCTTTACAATATCAGCAGTAAGCAGATGGCGGCTTATAAATATTTCTCCAGGGGCACTCGGCTGCGAGGCATTGCTGAAGAATGGGTATTGCTCTCTTATTTCGTTTATGCTTTTCATTATTAGGCAAAGGGTTTATTCACTCCTGCTACAAAAGTATATATAATCCCTATCTCCAGCAAGAAAAGAGCATAACAATTGCGTAACAAATGCTTGGGGCAAATGAACAGAGCTGAGAAACTCCGATGAAATCGGGCTTTTTTAATAGGATAGCACGCGCGATATGGGCTTCTGCAGGTGAAAAAAGTTTTTTGGGGTAGCCGCTGTTCTTTGTCCTTTTTACCATTCGGATATCTTCTTTATCCATAATCGCTCATAATCATTGTTTGCACCATCGCGGTGACGTGCACATTATCCAAGAACATCAAGGGAAAACTCTTTAGCGATAAGAGATATCTCGGAAAAACTCTTTTATGGAAATCCCTTTGTGGATGGGATACAGCTCGTCACAAAAGACAAGAACAACATGAAAAACTCGCTCATGAGTGTGGCTTTACTTTGAATTTATTGGATTTAACTATCTACACCTTGTAGGATGTAAGAGAGATAAACCGGCAGCGAAATCACATCGTTGCCGGTTTTTGCTTATGCATCAATCTGAAAGTCTTAATCTATTAAGTCTCGATGGTCGGACAACAGATTTTTAGCTTTGATGTTGAGCCCAAAGGGATGCAAGAAGCAAACCCCTAGTCTATATCGATGAGTTGCATATTCTTGTTGAAAGTGAGCTCCACGCGGTTATTGAGCTTTACCTCTATCTCGCGGCGGTCGCGCTCTATCTTTATAAGCTTGGCCTCGGGATATTGAGCTTTGACCATCTTATCAATAGCCGCTGGAACGATACCGGCAGGAAGAGGTTGGCTGAGGCAGTCCACCTCGGTCCAATTACCCTTACGGTCGAACTCCACCTTACTGCCATCGGCAAAGATAACGTCGTAGCTGAGTTCTGTGAGATCGATTTCCTTCCGGCTCAGCGAGATTTTGGCACTAGGGAAATAAGTAGAAAGGAAGGTCTGAGCCTTCTGTGGCAACTGGTTCCGTGTGATGGGTTGATAGTTGTCGGCCTTGGTAGATACAAGTGTAAATACACATGCGATAATTAGCATCATTCTTTTCATAACATTCTCATTTTTATTAGTTAAACATTATTGTACATCATTTACGTTGCAAAGTTCTGTCTCAATTCTGAAAAGATTTGGGAAAAACGAAACTTGGATATTTTTTTCAACAAAAAAACGAAATCTATGTTTTGGTCCCAATTGTATACAGAACACATATAAAAAATAAACATTTATAATTTTGGGCATTTCACAGGAATCCAATATCTTTGTTCATGAAAGCATTATAATTTGGAGAAGGGAAAGTTCTCTAGAAATGGCAATAAAACACAAATGGAACTAAAAACACTTGTCAAAGATACAGCTCTCTACGGCTTGAGTAGCATTGTAGGACGTTTTCTTAACTACCTACTAGTACCGCTCTATACCATTAAAATTACCGCAGAAAGTGGTGGATATGGTGTAGTGACCAATGTATACGCTTACACGGCATTGCTGATGATCTTACTCACCTTCGGCATGGAGACCACGCTCTTCCGATTCAGTACAAAGGAGGGAGAGGATGCGCATAAGGTGTATGGCACGGTACTACGACTCGTGACTGGAGTGGCTATAGTATTTGCCATCCTTTGCTTGGTATTTAACGCTCCCATTAGCTCACTGATGGGCTATGCCGACCATCCAGAATATATCGCCTGCATGACTACCGTTGTGGCTATTGATGCCGTACAGAGCATCATGTTCGCCCACCTGAGACAGCAGCACCGTCCACTAAAGTTTATGGTTCTCAAGCTGGGCTATATCATCATGAGCATCGCACTCAACCTCTTCATTTTCATCATAGCACCCCTTATACATGCCTCACACCCCGAGTGGATGAAATGGTACAACCCCGACTATAGCGTTGGCTATATCTTTGTAATCAACTTAATATGTACGGCAAGCGTCACATTAGGCTTCATCCCCGAACTAAAAGGACTAGCTTACGGATTTGACCGCCAGCTAGCCAGCCGCATGCTGCGCTATGCCATGCCCATACTTATACTCGGCATTGCTGGCATACTTAACCAAGTAGCAGACAAGATTACGTATCTATTCATTATGCCTGGTACTGAGGGTGAAGTGCAACTGGGCATCTATGGTGCCTGCTCCAAGATTGCCATGATCATGGCCATGCTGCTGCAGGCCTTTCGCTATGCTTACGAGCCTTTCGTTTTTAATCAAAGCCGTAACAAAGAGAATAATTTAATGTATGCCGTGACGATGAAGTACTTTGTCATCTTTACCCTACTAGCTTTCCTCGTAGTAGTGTTTTACATGGATATTTTCAAACTCCTTGTTGGCCGCACCTATTGGGAAGGATTACGCGTAGTCCCCATCGTTATGATGGCGGAGATATTCATGGGCATCTATTTCAACCTATCGTTCTGGTATAAACTTAACGACAAAACTTACTGGGGAGCTATCATGTCGATTATCGCCTGTGCAGTGTTGCTAGCCGTAAACATCATCTTCGTTCCACGCTATGGCTATGTTGCCTGTGCGTGGGGCGGTATAGCCGGATATGGTACGGCGATGCTACTTTCCTACTTTATCGGACAGCACTACTATCCTATCCAATATGATGTGAAGGGCATCCTAATCTATTTTGTACTTGCCTTGGGCTTATTCGGGATATCTCAGTTACTGCCTATTGAGAACCAATGGATACGCATGGGAGTCAACACCTTGTTGCTACTGTTCTTTGTGGCCTACATTATCAAGTGTGACTTACCTCTGAAACAAATACCATTTGTGAAACGATTTGTAAAATGAAAAGAGTTCTATTTGTTTGTCTCGGCAACATCTGTCGTTCATGTACGGCCGAAGAGATTATGCGCACTATTCTAAAGCGCGAAGGATTGGAGAAGACAGTGGAGGTGGATTCTGCAGGACTCATCAGTTACCATCAAGGTGAGCAGGCTGACCCGCGTATGCGCTCGCATGCCTCACGCCGCGGCTACCACATCACGCATCTGTCACGCCCAGTACGTATCATTGACTTCTACGAATTTGACCTAATCATCGGCATGGACGACAGCAATATCAGTCATCTATACAACCTTGCTCCTGGACTAGAGGAAGCGAGCAAAATACATCGCATGACGGAGTTTTGTGTCAACAAAGTAGCAGATTACGTACCCGACCCATATTATGGAGGCGCACAAGGTTTCGAAAATGTGATTGATATCTTAGAAGATGCCTGCGAAGGACTACTCCGTGCTATCAGAGAATCCTAAGCATACATCTTATACCGATTGTGTCCAAACTAGATTTGTACATATAAAGAATCCAGTCTACCTATAGAGATGGACTGGATTTTTTATATTGCATTAGAGCTTATCTTCTACAACAATGAAATAATTAATCATCATTGCCGTTTTAAAGCTTTCCGCTACACATTAGAGCTTAGGACCTGCAGCGACGAGAGCCTTACCAGCCTCGTTGCCAGTGAACTTAGCGAAGTTCTTGATGAAGCGGCCAGCGAGGTCTTTTGCCTTCTCTTCCCACTGAGCAGCGTCAACGTAAGTGTCGCGAGGATCGAGGATGTTGGTATCAACACCGGGGAGCTCTGTGGGCACTACGAAGTCGAAGTAAGGGATAACCTTTGTGGGAGCCTTGTCGATAGAGCCATCGAGGATAGCGTCGATGATACCACGGGTATCCTTGATAGAGATACGCTTGCCAGTACCGTTCCAACCTGTGTTTACGAGGTATGCGGTAGCACCGTTAGCCTCCATCTTCTTAACCAACTCCTCACCGTACTTTGTGGGATGCAAGCTCAAGAAAGCTGCGCCGAAGCAAGCTGAGAAAGTAGGTGTGGGCTCTGTGATGCCACGCTCTGTACCTGCCAACTTAGCGGTGAAGCCAGAGAGGAAGTAGTACTGTGTCTGAGCGGGGTTCAAGATAGATACGGGGGGAAGTACACCGAAGGCGTCAGCAGAAAGGAAGATAACCTTCTTTGCAGGACCAGCCTTAGATACGGGCTTCACGATGTTGTCGATGTGATAGATAGGATATGATACACGAGTGTTCTCGGTAACGCTCTTATCAGCGAAGTCAATCTTGCCGTCAGCAGCTACGGTTACGTTCTCGAGGAGAGCATCGCGCTTGATAGCGTTGAAGATATCGGGCTCAGACTCCTTGTCGAGGTTGATAACCTTTGCGTAGCAGCCACCCTCGAAGTTGAATACGCCTTCGTCGTCCCAGCCGTGCTCGTCGTCACCGATGAGGAGACGCTTAGGATCAGTAGAAAGGGTAGTCTTACCTGTACCAGAGAGGCCGAAGAAGATAGCGGTGTCGCCATCGTGACCTACGTTGGCAGAGCAGTGCATTGAAGCCATACCGCGGAGAGGAAGCAGATAGTTCATGATTGAGAACATACCCTTCTTCATCTCACCACCATACCATGTATTGAGGATTACCTGCTCCTTAGAGGTGAGGTTGAACACTACAGCAGTCTCAGAGTTGAGGCCGAGCTCAGCGTAGTTCTCTACCTTTGCCTTAGAAGCGTTGTATACTACGAAGTCGGGCTCACCGTAGTTAGCGAGTTCCTCCTCAGTAGGACGGATAAACATATTCTTTACGAAGTGAGCCTGCCATGCGACCTCCATGATGAAGCGAACTTTCAAACGGCTGTTCTCGTTGGCCCCGCAGAAGGTATCCATTACATAGAGCTTCTTGCCAGAGAGCTCCTTTACAGCGAGATCCTTGAGCACTGCCCATGTAGCCTCTGTAACGGGTTTGTTGTCGTTCTTGTATTCATCAGAAGTCCACCATACAGTATCCTTACTTACCTCGTCCATTACAAAGAACTTGTCTTTGGGTGAACGGCCGGTGTAAACACCTGTCATCACGTTAACGGCGCCGAGCTCGGTCTCCTGACCCTTCTCAAAACCTTCAAGACCTGCTTTTGTTTCCTCTTGGAACAAAACTTCATAAGACGGATTGTGCAAAACCTCTACTGCACCGGTGATTCCGTACTTGCTCAAATCAATGTTTGCCATTTTAATTAATTTTGTAAATTTATGGTTAAATACTCTTGTTATTTCACATTCATGTCGGCTACAAGGAAATGTCCCTTCCAAACCGCATACAAATTTAACAAGGATTTTTCATAAGAAGAAGCCCACAGATAAAACTTTCATGTTAAAGAACCCAAAAATGTTCAATAACATATTTCGCCCCACCATCCTATACAAAAGTGGCAATCCGAGTTTACATTTTTCATCAGCCATTAAACTATGAGAGCCAGCCCCACGAGTGACCAGCCATAAGACTATTTTACTCCACGAAACATGATTACAGAAAAACAAGAAACAAAGTTTACATCTTGCCACACCTTTAAATAAAAAGAAGCAGACTCCCCGCTGCATTGGAGCCTGCTTCGACGTAAGATGTGAGTTGTAAGATTAACGCAGCGGTCTTTTGAGGGAAGAGTTAAGAGGGAAGAGTTTGGTCCTGTGATGTATGCAACTCTTCGCTTTTAACTTTTCCCTCTTCCCTTTATTTCACTTCCCAGGTATCGTTGGTGAGGAGTAGTTCCTCGAAGGTGTGGTAGGTCTTCTTCTCCTTCACCTCGGCAATCTGCGCCTCTACGGCTTCGTCGTAGGTGGGTGCCTCCACATCACGGATGACACCGAGGGCGATGGGGAAGTCGGGACCTTCCATCAGCGCCAACTTGAGCTGTAGGGTATTGTCCTCACAGTGGGCATCGTGTACGAGGATGTCGTCGATAGTCACGCCATTCTCACCAATCTTTACCACCTTGAGGCCGAAGCCCTCTTGCATAAGTCCGTACTCGTTGTTCACACCGAATACCATGGGTTGGCCATGACGCAGGTAGATGGCATTCTTGGCGCGTCCCTCCTTATTATACACGCTGTCGTGGGTACCGTCGTTGAAGATGACGCAGTTTTGCAGTATCTCACACACCGAAGCACCCTTATGAGCATGAGCAGCCTTGAGAATCTCTACGGTGCCTGGAGCATCGGTCGCCACGGCACGGGCAAAGAAGTGCCCTCGGGCACCGAAGCAGAGTTCGGCAGGGCGGAAGGGGTCCTCGACCGTACCGTAGGGGCTTGACTTGCTGACGAAGCCGCGCGGACTCGTGGGCGAGTACTGCCCCTTGGTGAGGCCATAGATGCGGTTATTGAGCAATATCATGTTGAGGTTGATATTGCGGCGATTGGCATGGATGAAGTGGTTGCCACCGATGGCGAGGCCGTCGCCATCCCCGCTCACCTGCCATACAGACAGCTCGGGGTTGGCCACCTTACAGCCTGTGGCAATGGCAGCAGCACGTCCGTGGATGGTGTTCATGCCATAGGTGTTCATGTAGTGGGGCAAGCGACTCGAACATCCGATACCAGATATCACGGCGATATTGTGCGGAGCCACGCCTATCTCGGCCATAGCCTTGTGGAGTGATGCGAGGAAGAAGTGGTCACCGCAGCCGGGGCACCAGCGCGGCTGACCTTTCTTGTAATCTTGTGCTGTATATTTTATTTCCATAGTGTTACTCCTCCATCATTTTGGTGAATACGTTGATAAGTTGGTTCGTGGAGAAGGGCTGTCCCTTTACCTCGTTGTACTGGCAAGGCACGAATCCGTCGACCTTCATGCGTAGCCACGCAGCCAGCTGGCCCGAGTTCTGCTCGGCCACCACCACCTTAGGATACTTGCGCAGCACCTCAGCGGTGTTCTTGGGAAGCGGGTTGATGTACTTGAAGTGGGCGAGCGCCACCTTCTTGCCCGTGGCACGCATCTCGTCCATGGCAGCATGGAGATGTCCATAGGTACCACCGAAGCCAACAATGAGCAGCTCGGCATCCTCGGCGTCTCCCTCTACCACAAGGTCGGGTACGGGGATGGCATCTATCTTCTGCTGGCGCAGGCGCGTCATCAAGTCGTGGTTCTCGGGGTCGGTAGAGATGGCACCTGTCTTGTTGTCCTTCTCCAAGCCACCGAGGATATGCTGGAATCCTTCGCGTCCGGGCACAGCCCAGTAGCGCACGCCATTCTCCTCCTGACGCTGATAGGGAGTCCATGTACCTTTCAGCTCTTCAGGCACGTAGGGAGGATTGATGGCTGCATATTCAGCCAGATTGGGCAGGCGGAAAGCACCCGAGCCATTAGCCACGAAAGCATCGGTGAGCAGCACCACGGGAGTCATGTGCTCCAGGGCAATCTTACAAGCCATGTAGGCAGCATCGAAGCAGTCGGTGGGCGATGTGGCTGCTAATACCGGCATGGGCGATTCGCCGTTACGGCCAAAGAGCACCTGCAGCAGGTCGGTCTGCTCCGACTTGGTGGGCAATCCCGTAGCGGGTCCTCCGCGCTGTACGTCGAGTACTACGAGCGGAAGCTCCATGATGACAGCGAGGTTCATCGCTTCGGACTTCAGGCAGATACCGGGACCCGAGGTGGATGTCACAGCCAAAGCACCTGCAAACGAAGCGCCAACAGCCGAAGCGCATCCGGCAATCTCGTCTTCGCACTGTACGGTGGTCACGCCCAGCGACTTGTGCTTCGACAGCTCGTGCAGCACGTCGGTAGCCGGAGTGATGGGGTATGAGCCCAAGTAGAGTTTCAAGCCCGCCTTCTCGGCAGCTGCGATGAAGCCGTATGCTGTGGCTTTGTTGCCCGTGATGTCCATATAGCGCCCGGGCACCTTGTGCTTGGTCTCCACACGGTATACGTTGGTTGCCGAGCTATGGGTGTTGTGTCCGTAGTCGTAGCCGGCCTGTATCACCTTGATGTTGGCCTCTGCCAATGCGGGTTTCTTGGCAAACTTCTCGCGCAGATAGTTGAACGCCACGTTGAGGTCGCGGTCGAAGAGCCAGCACACGAGGCCGAGGGCAAACATGTTGCGGCACTTGAGCACCGCCTTAGGTTCCATACCGCTGTCGGCGAGGCAGTCCTTCACCATCTGTGTGATGGGGCATGCCACTACGCGGTCGGCATCGATGCTCATCTCTGCCAAGGGATCCTCGGTGGCGAATGCGGCCTTCTTCAGGTCGGCTGGGCCGAACGAGTCGGTATCTATAATAATGGTAGCGTCGGGCTTGGCATAGCGGTACTGTGTCTTCAGTGCAGCAGCATTCATGGCTACCAGCACGTCGCACAGGTCGCCCGGTGTATACACCTTGCCCGAGCCGATATGTACTTGGAATCCCGACACGCCCGTAAGGCTTCCTTGCGGGGCACGTATGTCGGCCGGATAGTCGGGGAAGGTACAAATGTCGTTACCTACGGTAGCCGATACGGTAGAAAAGATATTTCCCGCCAGCTGCATACCGTCGCCCGAGTCGCCGGAGAAGCGCACGATCACCTCGTCGCGCTCTTTTACGATGATTTGTTCACTCATTGTCTTTAATATCTAAATATATCGGTTGCAAATTTCGGCATTTTTACTGAATAATGAAACACATTGCCTCATTATTTCATTCGATAATTGCATACACCTGTCCAAAATCCATGCCAATCAAGCACACGTTCAAGACAAGGATTACCTTTAGGTAGAAAAGCACGCCCCTCATATTCACTCCTTCAAGAACACATTCAATGTACTAAACAAAAAAAAGTGCTTAGGAGGTACGTTTGTCGTTTTTTTTTTGTATTTTTGTTCCGTTTTAGGCCCCACCCTTCTAGAAGGGTTATTTTACGATTGAATACATTACTAAAAATATGGAAATAAACGAAGAAATCAAAGCAAACGCAGCGAGCAATTACTCGGCAGAAAACATCCAAGTACTCGAAGGACTTGAAGCCGTACGTAAGCGCCCTGCGATGTACATTGGCGACATCTCGGCGAAGGGTCTGCACCACCTCGTATATGAGGTAGTGGACAACTCTATCGACGAGGCATTGGCAGGCTATTGCAGCCACATTGAAGTATATATCAACGAAGACAACTCCATCACCGTACAGGACAATGGTCGCGGTATTCCCGTAGACTGGCACGAGAAAGAGCAGCGCTCGGCACTCGAGGTGGTAATGACCGTGCTGCACGCCGGTGGTAAGTTCGACAAAGGCTCATACAAGGTATCAGGCGGTCTGCACGGTGTAGGTGTATCGTGCGTGAATGCCTTGTCAACCCACATGATGACCCAAGTATTCCGCGGTGGCAAGATCTACCAGCAGGAGTACTCTTGCGGTAAGCCCCTCTACGCCGTAAAGACCGTGGGCGATGCCGACCGCACCGGTACACGCCAACAGTTCTGGCCCGACCGCACCATCTTCACCGCACACGAGTACAGCTACGACATCCTGGCCAACCGTATGCGCGAGCTGGCATTCCTCAATGCCGGTATCACCATCACCCTCACCGACCTGCGCAAGGACGAAGAGGGCAACATCCGCACCGAGACGTTCCACTCCGAGGAGGGTCTGAAGGAGTTTGTTCGCTACGTAGACTCCTCACGCGAGCACCTCTTCAACGACATCATCTACCTCAACACCGAGAAGCAGGGTGTGCCCATCGAGGTGGCCATCATGTACAACACCTCCTACTCGGAGAACATACACTCCTACGTCAACAACATCAACACCATAGAGGGCGGTACCCACCTTGCCGGTTTCCGCACCGCGCTGACCCGCACCCTCAAGAAGTATGCCGAAGACACCAAGGCACTGGAGAAGGCCAAGGTAGAGATTGCCGGCGAAGACTTCCGTGAGGGTCTCACCGCCGTCATCTCCATCAAGGTGGCAGAGCCTCAGTTTGAGGGACAGACCAAGACCAAGCTCGGCAACTCCGAGGTGGCAGGCGCCGTACAGCAGGCCGTGGGCGAGACACTCGCCAACTACCTCGAGGAGCATCCGAAAGAGGCCAAGATGATTGTAGACAAGGTGGTGCTGGCTGCACAGGCACGTATCGCAGCCCGCAAGGCACGCGAGAGCGTACAGCGCAAGAACCCCATGAGCGGTGGTGGACTGCCCGGCAAGCTGGCCGACTGCTCCGACAAGGACCCCATGAACTGCGAGCTCTTCATCGTCGAGGGTGACTCGGCCGGTGGTTCGGCCAAGCAGGGTCGCTCACGCCTCACACAGGCCATCCTCCCCATCCGCGGTAAGATCTTCAACGTGGAGCGCGTGATGTGGCACAAGGCCTTCGAGCACGAAGAGGTGAACAACATCATACAGGCTTTGGGTGTACGCTTCGGCCTCAACCCCGAGAACAGCAAAGAGGCCAACTATGAAAAGCTGCGCTACTACAAGACCATCATCATGACCGATGCCGACGTCGATGGTTCACACATCGACACCCTTCTGATGACCCTCTTCTACCGCTACATGCCCGAGCTCATCGAGAACGGACACCTCTTCATCGCCACGCCGCCCCTCTACCTCTGCAGCAAGGGCAAGAACAAACGCTACTGCTACGACGACGCCGACAAGGACCGCTTCGTGGCTGAGTTCGGCAACGGCAGCGAGGCAGGTATCACCATCCAGCGATACAAGGGTCTTGGTGAGATGAACCCCGAGCAGCTGTGGGAGACCACCATGAACCCCGAGACACGACTGCTGAAGCAGGTGACCATCGAGAACGCCGCTGCTGCCGACTACGTATTCTCTATGCTCATGGGCGAGGATGTAGGTCCGCGTCGCGAGTTCATCGAGAAGAACGCTACTTACGCCAATATCGACGCATAATGCCGCATACCTAACAGCAATAAAAAAAGCGTGACGTCACGCTTTTTTTATTGCTTCTCTTATAGAAACAATTCTATAGGCTGCTACTTCATTGTCCCCACCACCTGATTATTATAATCAATATTGATATGAGAGTATCTACCCCATCCTACTTGGCTGAGACCCTTCTCGTAAAAAGCACGCAACTTACTAAACTTGTAAGCATAGTTGCCAGGGCGACCCAGCACTATTGTATGATTGCCAACACGAGGTACTAGTTCAATATTCTCGCGGGAAGTCACATAAATCTGCTCAATCTGCGCCTTCCATAGTTCGTCAGCACAAAGATACTGCGCCAAAGTCAACAATTCTTTTCGAGCAAATTCACGACTAATATGCCCAGTAGCAACAGGGATATAAGCGGGCCGAGCAATATGCTCTATCACTTCCCCTTCCTCATCAACATAGAAGTTGTCGCCCGAATCGGCGATGACCCGCAGAATAGGACGACGACACTCCACCTCTACCACTACATAGCCCGATATTGTTTTATAACATTCACTACTGGCTATAAGGGGCACTTCATTCAAGACAACCTCCATAGCCCTACAGCTCACCTCATCGATGAGTTTGCCTGTAGGATCCAAAGCGTGTTGCTTAAGCAGAGCCAGCACGTCAGCTTTAGACATATACCCAGCCTCTATGCTATCGCGCATCTCTAAACGAATACCTTTACATATCTGATCTTCTGGCTTATTACATAATGTTATCGCAGCAAACGCTATGTAGCCCAACAGCAAAACAAGCACAATAGTAGAAAGTATCTTTTTCATTTTATCCTTTAAGAAGTTCAAGAGTCAATAATTCCAAAATATCACCTCAATTCTTTAATATTTTCACAATATCTGATGCATAATTCTCTATATCGCCTGCACCGAGAGTCACGAGTATCTCCAGTTCACTCTTCCGTGCCTCAACAGCAGCAAGTACATCGTCCTTGCCTATCATCTGCTTTTGCACATGAGGAGCCAAGTTATCATAAATGAGCGCACTGGTCACACCTGGTATAGGAGCCTCACGAGCGGGATAGATATCTGTAAGAATCACCTCATCGAAGAGCGAAAGACTCTCGGCAAACTCTCGATAAAAATCCTGCGTACGCGAATAAAGGTGCGGTTGGAATATAGCAGTCACCTTACGTCCCACATATAGTTCACGAATAGATAGGGCGCTTTGGCGTATCTCGGCTGGATGATGGGCATAGTCACTAAGGTAGACCTTCAAGTCACTCTTCAACTTAAAATCAAAGCGCCGCTCCACCCCCCTGAAGCTATCCATACCTGCACGCAGCTCCTCATCGCTAACACCTGCCAGGCGAGCCATTGCCATTGCGGCAACACCATTATCTATATTGACACTCAGAGGCACACCTAGACGTATATCCTTGACAATGCCATCGGGATGCACAAAGTCAATCACAATCTCACCACCTCCAATACGAATATTTTCAGCATGATAGTCACCTTTATCACGGGAATAAGTATACACACGCACACCAGACTGCACACGTGGGGTTATCTCTAGTCCATCATGAATAATGAGCACTCCATCGGGGCGAATCAGCGAGGTATACTTCTCAAAGCTCTCCCAATAAGCTTTAGGCGTACCGTAGATATCCAAATGATCAGGATCAGTAGAGGTAATTACCGACATATAAGGGCACAATTGATGGAACGAGCGGTCATACTCATCGGCCTCGATGACCACATAGTCGCTCTTGTCCGACAGCAGTAGGTTAGTGGCATAATTCTGAGAGATACCACCAAGGAAAGCCGTGGTGCCCACATGCGATGCATAGACAAGATGAGCAGCCATTGTCGACGTAGTAGTTTTTCCATGAGTTCCAGCGACGCACAAGCCCCTGCGACTGCGAGTAATAGTCCCCAACAATTGAGAGCGTTTCTGTATCTCAAAGCCCTGTTCACGAAACCAGCAAAGCTCACCATGCTCTTGTGGTACAGCTGGCGTATACACCACTAGCGTATGTTCCTTGTCCCTACAGCTATCAGGAATCAATGCACAATTATCTTCATAATGAATAGCAGCCCCTTCCGCATTGAGACGCTTTGTGAGCCCACTTTCTGTGCGATCATAACCTGCCACCTCCTTGCCCAATGACAGGAAGTAACGCACCAATGCACTCATACCGATACCACCGGCACCAATGAAATATAAAGATTTTATCGTATCAATCTCCATAACACTTTTTATTCCTCAATGAATTAACCGCGAAGATACATAAAAAATTTCACAAGACAATCTTTTTCCGCACACCTAAAACAACACCCTATATTTAGAGCATAACAAAAATGTATTTCTATCAGAAAAAAGCATTTTTCCTTCTCATATATATAATAATTAGAGCCGGTGAGGCAGCAAATCAATAAATATAAAACGGTGGCGTTCGAAGAATGCCACCGCTATATAACACAGAAAATGCGTATTACTATTGCGGACGGCTATAGTTGGGTGCCTCGCTGGTAATGGCCACATCGTGCGGATGGCTCTCCTGCACGCCAGCGCCTGTGATGCGGACAAACTTGGCATCGTGCAGACGGTCGATGGTGGGAGCACCGCAATAGCCCATACCAGCCTTGAGACCACCGGCAAGCTGATAGATGACCTCATAGAGCGAGCCCTTGTAGGCTACGCGGCCTGCGATGCCTTCGGGAACGAGCTTCTTGGTGTCCTTGGTGCCTGCCTGGAAGTAACGGTCCTTGGAGCCGTTCTCCATAGCTTCCAATGAGCCCATGCCACGGTATGACTTGAACTTACGGCCATTGAAGATGATGGTTTCACCAGGGCTCTCCTCAGTACCTGCCACAAGCGAGCCGATCATCACGCAGTTACCACCTGCTGCAAGTGCCTTGACCACGTCGCCTGAATAGCGCAAGCCACCATCGGCAATGAGGGGCACTCCTGTACCCTTAAGGGCCTTGGCTACATCATAGATGGCTGAAAGTTGGGGAACACCTACACCGGCTACCACGCGAGTGGTACATATACTGCCGGGGCCTATACCTACCTTGATGCCATCGGCACCAGCCTCAACGAGCATCTTGGCTGCTTCACCTGTAGCCACATTACCTACGATGATATCGATATGGGGGAAGGTTTTCTTGGCCTCTTTCAACTTTTCAATCACACCCTTAGAGTGTCCATGAGCGGTATCAATGACGATAGCATCGGCACCAGCATCAACGAGCGCCTTCATACGCTCCAATGTATCGAAGGTGACACCCACACCGGCAGCTACGCGCAGACGACCCAGCGCATCCTTGCAGGCCATGGGTTTGTCCTTAGCCTTGGTGATGTCCTTGTAGGTGATGAGTCCGATGAGCTTGCCATCGGCATCCACTACGGGGAGCTTCTCAATCTTGTGCTCCTGAAGGATAGCCGAAGCAGCATCCATATCAATTTGTTGGTGGGTAGTGATGAGGTTCTCCTTGGTCATCACCTCATCGACCTTACAATTGAGGTTACGCTCGAAACGGAGGTCGCGGTTGGTAACGATACCTACCAGTTTGCCTTGGTCGTCAACCACGGGGATACCACCGATATGATATTCTGCCATCAGGTTAAGCGCATCCTGTACGCTTGCATCGCGATTGATGGTCACGGGGTCATAAATCATACCATTCTCGGCACGCTTCACGATAGCTACCTGACGAGCTTGCTCCTCGATAGACATGTTCTTATGGATAACACCGATACCGCCCTCACGAGCAATGGCAATGGCCATCTTGGCCTCAGTAACAGTGTCCATAGCGGCTGTCACAAAAGGAATCTTAAGTTCGATGTTACGTGAAAACTTGGTCGCAAGCGACACATTGACGGGAATTACCTCTGAATAGGACGGCACGAGAAGAACATCATCGAATGTAAGACCGTCCATAATAATTTTGTCTGCAACAAATGACATACAGTTATTCAATTATGAAATTTATTACGTGCAAATTTACACATTTTCCATTAATCTAAAAAATATTTCACCATAATTTTATACACCAAGAAGAGAATCCCGCACTCGCAGAGAAAAATACCCTTGCAAGCTCTCTATTTTTTGCTCGTTTATTCGTATCTTTGAGGTAACCTCGAAGATACTGGTACTCGTTGTAAAAAAATATTGAAGTAAACTTCATATTTCTCACTCGTTTATTTGTATCTTTGTAGCATTGATACAGATATAAGATATATGAATGGTAAAAAGATTTTCAGCAAAGCTCTCACTGCTGCCCTGCTCTTGGGTGCAGGAGCCTCCATACCCTTACTGATGGGATATCAGCAACTCTCCAACAAGGAACTGCCACAAGCCCAGGTCGCGGCATTGGCCGTAGTGCCCGAGGTACCCGCCGAGGTGAAGTTTGCCGATGAGGTCATCCGGCTCGACCGTGCCGACCTGCGTGAACGCATGGATCGCGAGATTACCGCTTTCACCTACTCGCACCAACTGACACTGCTCATGATAAAGCGGGCAAACAGATATTTCCCCATCGTAGAACCCATACTCAAGGAGTGTGGCGTGCCCGACGACCTCAAATACCTGATGGTCATAGAGAGCAACCTCAGCCCCACTGCAAAGTCGCCTGCCGGAGCAGCTGGCCTATGGCAATTCATGCAGACTACGGGGCGCGAATATGGGCTGGAGGTGAATGCCAATATTGACGAACGATACAACGTGGAGAAAGCCACCCGTGCTGCCTGCGAATACCTGAAGGAGTCGTATTCCCTCTATGGCGACTGGATGACGGTAGCGGCTAGCTACAATGCCGGGCAGAGCGGTATCTCGCGCCGACTCGAGCAGCAAGGCACCACACGCGCCATGGATCTCTGGCTCGTAGAGGAGACTTCGCGCTACATGTTCCGCATCCTCACCGCCAAGCTGGTACTCGAGAATCCCAAGGCCTACGGCTTCGTGCTCAAGCGCTCGCAATTGTACCCCTACATCGCCCCGAAGGAGATAATCACCACGACAAAGCAGATTGATGACCTCACAGCCTTCGCCCGCCAGCATGGTGTGACTATAGCCCAGCTCAAGGAGGAGAACCCCTGGCTACGCGAGTATACGATGAACAACAAGTCGGGGCGCACCTACCATATACGCATCCCCGATGCCAAGGCACTGCACTACGACCCACAGAAAACCAAGCCACACAATCCTGCTTGGGTAATCGATTAACCCCATATCCTCAGTCCTATGAAAATTCTCATCATCGAAGACGACCTCTCCTTCCAGGAGATACTGCGCAAGACACTGGAGAAGGAGCGCTACATCGTAGAGGTAGCTCCCAACTACAGCACGGGGCTCATCAAACTCTCTGACTACACCTACGACTGCATCCTGCTCGATATCAACCTGCCCGATGGGAACGGCCTCGACCTTCTGCGCGAGCTCAAGGAGATGAAGAAGACAGGCAGCCTTATCATCATCTCGGCACGCGACACCATAGAGGACAAGGTCGAGGGACTCGACCTCGGTGCCGACGACTATCTGCCCAAGCCATTTCACCTGGCCGAATTGCTCTCACGCATCAAGAGCGTACTCCGCCGCAACAACCAGGGTGGCGAGCAATACGTGAGCTATGGAGAAGTGAAGGTCAATCCGCACACATTCGACATATGGGTTGGCGACACCAAGAGGGAGTTATCACGCAAGGAGTTTGACCTTCTGCTCTATTTCCTGCAACGCCCCAACCGTATTGTAAGCAAGAACATGCTTGCCGAAGCCATCTGGGGCGACCACTTCGATGATGTCGACAACTACGACTTCGTGTATGCCCAAATCAAGAACCTGCGCAAGCGCCTTTCCGCCTGGGACGCCAACATAGAGATTGTGGCCGTATATGGTATGGGGTATAAGTTGGTTATGAGTTAAGGGTTAAGGGGCCATCCGGATGGCTCGCTCTCCCCGTTCATCATTAATCATTCATCGTTAATCTTTAATCGTTATCACCCCAAAGCACATGAAACTCACCACACACGCCATACGCAGCCTCATCCTGCCGCTTCTGCTCATCTTCATGGCTTGGGCAGCGGTGTTCTACGTCATCCTCAGCGATGAACTTATCGACGAGGTCGACGACCAGCTCGAGGTGTATTCCGAACAGATTATACGCCGCTTCCTTGCCGGTGAGGCATTGCCCGACAGCACAAGCAATTCCAACAACACCTACTACATACGTGCCCTGTCGCCTGCCGAGTTTCAGCACGAGGTAGGTGTGGAGTACGAATTCAAGGATGTCTACATCGAGTCGCGCCGCGAGACAGAGCCAGCCCGCGTGATGCACACCATCTTCGAGGGTGCCGCCGACGACTACTGGCAGCTCACCGTGATGACTCCTGTGTATGAGCGCAATGAGGTCATCAGCACCATCCTCGTGGCCACCCTCATCCTGCTGGTGGTGATGATGCTGGTGGTCATTGGCGTCTTTGCCTGGGTCTTCGTGCGCCACACGCGGCCCCTCTACCGCGTCCTCGACCATCTTGACAGCTACGCCATCGGCAAGCGCCAGCCACTGCACAATGACACCGACGTGACCGAATTTCAGCGGCTCAACGAATCCGTCTCCGATTGCATCGACCGCATCGAAGAGGCCTATGAGCGTGAGCGCCGCTTCATTGGCGACGCCTCACACGAGCTGCAAACCCCACTGGCCATCTGCCAAAACCGCCTAGAACTGATGATGGAAGACGACACGCTCACCGAGCAGCAGATGACCGAGCTGGCCAAGATGCAGCAGACGATGGGCGAACTCATCCGCCTCAACAAGACCCTCCTCTTCCTCTCCAAGATAGAGAACAACCAGTTTATCGAACAAACGAAAGTCGATATCAACGCCACCCTGCGCCAACAAATAGAGCTGCTCGCCGAGGTGTATGAGTCGAAGGGCATCACCACCCACCTCTACGAGAAGGGGCAATGGACCCTCACCGCCAACAAAGAGCTCATGACCTCGCTCGTGAACAATCTGCTACGCAATGCCTACCTGCATAACATCGCGGGCGGCACCATCGACGTCTACATCACCGGCACCGCCCTCAGCATAGCCAACACCGGCGAGGATGCAGCGCTCGATACCAACCGCCTCTTCGACCGCTTCTACAAGGCACACCACGGCAAAAAGCACTCCAACGGCCTCGGCCTCTCCATCGTCAAGGCCATATGCGACACCGCCCACCTCACCGTACGCTACGCCTACGAAGGGGGCAAGCACATTTTCAGCATCAATGCCCCATCATAGCAGATTTTTTCGCACAAAAGCACTCCATTCGAGAGATTATTGCTATCTTCGCAACAGGAAACAAATCTAACAAATACACCTATCACATGAAACCTATCGTAAGCATTATCATGGGCAGCACCAGTGACCTGCCCGTCATGGAAAAGGCAGCCGCATTTCTCAACGACATGCAGGTGCCGTTTGAGATGAACGCCCTCTCGGCACACCGCACCCCAGAGGCCGTAGAGGCCTTTGCCAAGGGAGCCGCCGCGCGTGGCATCCGCGTCATCATCGCAGCCGCCGGCATGGCAGCCCACCTGCCTGGTGTGATTGCCGCCAGCACCACCGTCCCCGTCATTGGCGTACCCATCAAGAGCACCCTCGAAGGCATGGATGCCCTGCTGGCCATCGTGCAGATGCCTCCCGGCATACCCGTAGCCACTGTAGGCATCAATGCCGCACAGAATGCCGGTATCCTCGCCGTGCAGATGCTCGCCCTCTCCGATGTCGAGCTAGCCACCCGCTTCGCTGCCTTCAAGGAAAGCCTCAAGCGCAAGATCGAGAAGGCCAACGAGGAGCTCAAGACCGTAAGCTACGAGTACAAGGTGTAGGATAAGAACTAAAAACTGCTAAAAGATAAAGGGAATAGGGTATCGCGATGCCCTATTCTCTCTTATGCATTCCAAATCCCCTGTAGCCTTGATAAGTAATCGCTACCTTTGCAAAGTAAGTATTGATTAGCCCAAGACCAAATCTCCTATGAGAAACATACTCCTATTCATCACTGCACTGCTCTCCAGTTCCGCCCTCCTTGCACAGACGGAGAGTGCGGTGGAGAAACTGAAGGACTATGCGACCAATATCATCAACTTCAACCGCGAGCATCCGCAGGAGAAGGTCTATCTCCACATGGACAACCGCAGCTACTACCTTGGCGACACCATCTGGTTCAAGGCCTATGTGCTGAATGCTACCACATTGCGCCCTACCGAGACAAGTGGGGTGCTCTATGTGGAGCTGCTCAATGAGCATGGCGTGGAGATGGCTCATCGTAAACTCCGTGTAGAGAACGGCATGTGCCACGGTGAGTTTCCATTGGAAGAGTCTTATCGCACGGGCTATTACGAGATACGTGCCTATACACGCAATATGCTGAATTTCGGAAATGAGGAGAAGTGGACTATCTTGGCGGGCGGACTTGTGCTGGAAGCTATGCGTTTTACGAACTACAACGAGATGGCTGCCAAGATTGAGCACCCTATGCTCACAGAGAAAGACAGTTTGCGTATGCGCTCCAGCATCATTCCGCCACGCAATCACACCATCTTTTCCCGTGTGTTTCCCGTGTATATGAAACCCCAGGCTAAAGGGGAATATAAGCGTGAAAAGAAATGGTACCCTCCACACACCTCATTGTCATTCCCACAAGAGACCAACCCAACGTTGCGCCCAGACAACCTGCATATATCCTTCTACCCGGAGGGTGGCGCACTGATAGAGGGCATAAACTCTATCGTGGCATTTGAGGCAACGGACCAATGGGGACGGAAGTGTGACGTCAAAGGGCGAATTGCCAATAATAAGGAGACAATAACGACATTCTCAACGACAATGCGTGGTAGAGGTACATTTCGACTACTACCAGAGTCAGAAGAGCAATACACGGCCTTCGTCACATACAAAGGGAAAGATTACAAATTCAAGCTTCCCATACCTAAGAAACAGGGATATACGTTGCATGTGACACCCCCTATAGGCAAGGGAAAGACCACGTTCACCGTGAAGGGCAATGTTGGCGATGAAGAACTGCTTGGCCTTATTCTTCAATGTCGCGGAGCAGCATACGCCTACGACACCCTAAGAGTGGCGAGTAATGACAGTGCCAGTATACAGATTGACTATAGGGCGCTTCGCCCTGGTGTCAACCAACTGACATTGTTTGATACAAGTGGCAAGGCACTTGCCGATCGCCTGTTCTTCGTCAATCCTCATATGCCTCCTGCCACTCTCGACATACAGCATATACCGGATAGCCTGCTATCTTATCAGAAAGTGTCTCTTGATATGAGTCTACGGGATAATAGTCAGATGCTTTTTGCAACGGGCTTCTTTTCCCTTTCAGTAACTGACGCCGCAGACAGTATAACCACTTATGACACCAGAGATATACGCAGTGAACTGCTACTATGCTCTGATTTGAAAGGTTTCATAGAGGATGCGGACTCCTATTTCCACCATCACAACGATACCCTTATGGCTTCCGACCTCGACCTGCTGATGCTGGTACAGGGATGGCGCCGTTATGAATGGGAAACGATGAGCGGCCGCAAGCCCTATAGCAGACGCTATGCTCCCGAGAAGGGATTGATGATTGACGGGTATGTGATATCCAACCAAGTTCCCAATGGAAAGTCCATTTTCTTCGCCGATGACTATCCGCGTATACCGTCACTGAAAATGGATGTTTCGCTGCGTGGAGAGTACATCCGTTTACGCCGTACCATCGAAGCCGATTCATTGGGAAATTTCTCCCTTGACCTCAATACCCTCACATACGACCAAGCCAATATGCATATCCATCTGCAGCCGACAGATCTATCACAAGAAGCCATCAGAAAACACAAGTTGAGCATGCGCCACTCATACGCCGTCATCAACCGCGTGTTCTCACCAGCAACTACCCCCTACTCATATTACCAATACCATATGCCCAATGAGGAGCTTGCCGTCGTTGCCGATACAGGCTATTGGGCGATGGATGAGGATTTAGACGAAGTCACCATCCAAAAGCGGCGCAAGAGAACCAGTGTCATCCATTACGAACATCCTGAAATCGTCATCGATTTCTATCGGGAATGGAACAATATCATAGACCGCGGCATCCCTGGAGTATTCACATCACCAGAAGGTGCCATGCGCAATATCATGAGTATCGACTACTCCATGCGTAGGGCAAATCTCTTCAGTGCATACGTCAAGTCCGATTCGGTGAATCGCCGCCAAGGGGGCGCATATATATTGCCAGATACCATCAAGGTATACTCCAACGTGATATCCCGTGACAGCATACTCCAGTTGGATCCTCAAACGGAGAAACGCCGCCATTCATATTGTGTAGTTGGATACAAGTCACGCAGCAAGAGTCCGCAATACCCTCCATTCCAATCGCGCAACAATACGCGTCACACCTATTTCGAAGGGTATAACCGCGTTGCCGAATTCTACAGCCCCGACTACTCCGACTATGTCCTTCCCGACAGTGTCGACTACCGGCGCACCCTTTATTGGGATCCCGATGTGAGAACCGACCAGCACGGCCGTGCATCCATCTCATTCTATAACAGCAAGCGAGCGAAGCATCTCCACGTCCGTGCCGAGGGGTTCACCCGATATGGTGAGTTCATCGTCTACGACTCAGATAAGGAATAAGGAAACAATATAACGATTAACAACCTTCACGGGAGCCGCCCAGTGGGCAGCTCCCGTGAAGTGTTTATAAGTCATAGAAAGTGTACAAAAAGTGTAAATCTTTGTGTAAATCTTTCGGGCTTAGTATCCGTGATGCTCAGCGGATTAGGCGGCAGAAAGTGTAAATTGTTTCTTCCAGTTGTTCCTTTCTATTTTTGAGGTCTTCACGAACACGCCTTGACGCACCTTGCCGATGTAATACTCCTTGCTCAGCTTGGCCAACTTCTTGGCTACGGCATTCTTCTTGATACCCATCTCCTCGCCTATGCGCACGGCCTCGGCGGTGGTGAACTGCTTGCTTATGCATACGGCGCAGGGGTGCTTTGGGTTCGTCCACCTCCTCGGCAATGTCGTTCACATCCACAAGGATATTCCGAGGTCTTCACAGAAGGCATCGAAAGGGTGTCAACCCTTAATTCCGTTGCAAAGTTAATACAAAAAAACAATGATTTCGAGGCATTTTCTGACGAAACTATGACATAAAAAGATACCTAAGATTTGGAGAAATGGGAGGTTAGTATTATCTTTGTAGAGCCTTAGAAAAGATGTGTCACTTGCAAGTGTCACTATCGTCACAAGCAAGTGACGCTATCATCACAAGCAAGCGTCGCACGTGTCACTTGCAAGTGACGGATAATTTCGAAGGTAAGAAAAATATTTCTCGCAGGTATGAAAAACAGTTTTCGCACCTAAGAAAAAATGTCACCGAAAGCCGTTGCGCGCAAAAGAGGTGCAAAACAAAAAAGTGGAGAAAAAGGAGTGCTGATAATGAGGATGTTGCACCGTGAAGAGGATAAAAATGCGAGAAAAACGATAATTATTTATAATTTAGAATGGGTATAGTAACAACCAAGGCTGTAACGATGACAATAACTATAACGAAAACGATGACGATAACGATAACTGCCATCCGGATGGTTCTCTAAACACTAAACAAATAATGCTATGAAACGAAATCCGAAAACAAAAGTGGTACTTGGCGACAATGAGCCCGTGATGCGCTGCCGCGCTATCCGTCGCCGCAAGATGGGCAAGCATGTAGATACCGAGGCATGGGGCATAGGAGCCACCCTCGTGCCACAACAGAAGCTCGACATGGACGATATGGCTGCCACCACGCACGAGCGCTGCACGGTGAAGCAAGCCGACGTGAAGGCAGCATGGGAGTCGCTGCAGGTGATCATCGCCACCGCACTGGCCAATGGGCAGCGCGTGGAGCTGGGCCAGCTGGGCACGCTCTCCATCGACGTGAGTGCGAAGAAGCTGAAGGAGCCTGGCGAGCGCCTACGTGCATCGGATCTCAAGATGGGTAGCGTGAGCTTCAAGCCCGGCCCCGTGTTGCAGGCACAGTTAAATAGGGTGAAGTTTGTCATCGACAACGACTACACAGAGCCTACCGACGCCTCGCTGCTCGACGAAGCACTATACAACTACTTCGCCATCGAGAAGAAGGAGGGTATCAACATGAAGCACTTTGCCAGCCTCAGCGGCTATGGCATCACCCGGGCACGCAAGCTGATGAAGGAGTATGTAGCGCAGGGCGTGATGGAATATGTCCCCCTGAGCCGCGGCTACTTCCGTCCTACGAAGGGGAACTTTGGGTGGTAGGAGTTATGAGTTCATCCGTCATCCATCAATGTTTACGCTCAGCTAGTCCGAGAGCCATCATAACCCATAAACAAAAGAACTAAAGCTAAACAAGGATTTACACATTCATTACTACAAACGACTGAGTAGCAAAAGAGTTACGCCGGAAAGAATTACATAAACATTTACACTTTTTGTATACTTTTCCCTTTGTCCTCAGGAAAAGAGTCAACCTTTTTCAAGAAAAGACAGTGGGCAAAACGATTAAGCCAACAGACAATTCCGTAGCGTAGCGAGTGAAATGCAAATTTATTTGACCAATATAAATCATTTGTTTACCTTTGCATGCAAAGATGTATAGAAGAACTCCATTTGTTTCACCTTTATCCTATGGCAATATGAACCTCTTCAATTATAAGCGCCGCAAGAGCAGCGAAGTACAGATAGGAGGCACACCGCTGGGGGGCGACAACCCCATCCGTGTGCAGTCGATGACCACGACCGCCACTACCGACACCGAGGGGTCGGTGGCACAGGCACGACGTATCGTCGAAGCTGGCGGCGAGTATGTGCGCCTCACCACACAGGGCGTGCGCGAAGCTGAGAACCTGCGCGAGATCAATGCCGGGCTGCGTAGCCAGGGTATCGAAACGCCGCTCGTGGCCGACGTGCACTTCAACGCCCGCGTGGCCGACGTGGCTGCCCTCTACGCCGAGAAGGTGCGCATCAACCCCGGTAACTATGTGGACACGGCACGCACCTTCAAGCAGCTGACATACACCGACGAGGAGTATGCGCAGGAGATAGAGAAGATACGCGCCCGGCTCGTGCCCTTCCTCAACATCTGCAAAGAGAACCACACGGCCATACGCATCGGTGTGAACCACGGTTCGCTGAGCGACCGCATCATGAGCCGCTATGGCGACACGCCCGAGGGCATGGTGGAGTCGTGCATGGAGTTCCTGCGCATCTGCGTGGCCGAGAAGTTTACCGACGTGGTCATCTCCATCAAGGCCAGCAACACGGTGATTATGGTGCGCACGGTGCGTCTGCTCGTGAAGACGATGGAGCAGGAGGGCATGTCGTTTCCTCTGCATCTAGGCGTCACCGAAGCGGGCGAGGGCGAGGACGGCCGCATCAAGAGTGCCGTGGGCATAGGTGCCCTACTCTACGACGGGCTGGGCGACACCATCCGCGTATCGCTAAGCGAGGCACCCGAAGCGGAGATTCCCGTAGCCAAAGCGCTGGTGGAGTATGTGACGGCACATGCCATACATCCCCTGATAGAGGCCGTGGAGGCCAGCGGATTTGACTACTATGCCCCTACGCGCCGCACTACCCATGCCGTGGGCAACATCGGTGGCGATCAGGTGCCTGTGGTCATTGGCAGCTGCTTCGGCGAGAGTCGCGTGCTGGATGCCAACCTGCGCCCCGACTACCTGTATTGTGGAAGCACCCTGCCTACCGAGCGCCCCGAAGGTATACCGCTCATCGTGGATGCTCCGGCATGGACGGGCGAGGAAGACACCTACCCCGTGTTTATGGGCTTCGGCGACAAGAACTACCTGCCGCTGCTGGCTGCTTGCCCTGCCAAGGTGAAGTTCCTCTTCGTCACCTATAGCCAATGCTCCGAGGAGGTGCTGGCATGCCTCAAGACGCATCCAGAAGTGGTCATCATCCATCAGACGAATCACCTGCACCGCGTGGGTGAGCACCGTGCCTTGGCACATCTGCTCATGCACGAGGGCATCACCACCCCCATCATATACTTCCAGCACTATGCCGAGGAGTCGCTGGCCGACCTGCAGCTCCGTGCCGCCGCCGACAGTGGCGTGCTATGCATCGACGGCTTTGCCGACGGACTCTATCTGCACAACATAGGCAACGGCATTGCCCCGCAAACGATTGATGCCACGGCATTCAATATCCTGCAGGCGGCCCGTGTGCGCACCAGCAAGACGGAGTATATCTCTTGCCCCGGATGCGGACGTACGCTCTATGCCTTGGAGGAGACCATTGCCCGCATCAAGGCCGCCACATCGCACCTCAAGGGACTCAAGATAGCCATCATGGGCTGTATCGTCAACGGACCTGGCGAGATGGCCGATGCCGACTACGGCTATGTAGGTGCTGCCCGTGGCAAGGTGAGCCTCTACCGCAAGAAGGAATGTATAGAGAAGAACATCCCCGAAGAGCAGGCGGTGGAGAAGCTATTGGAACTGATAAATAAGTATGAGGGATGACAGACTACCACCTAAGACCTCAACCAGTGATCAGTAGTTTTTTTGAACTTAAGAACTCAAGCCTATACTCCAAAACTCTAAACACCAACTCATTCGTGTCATCCCAAACAGCGCGAGGGATCTCTCACTTTGGTTCGAGATGACACCATAAACTCTAAACCCTAAACAAAAAAATGGAAACCCTCCTCATTACCGGCGCCATCATATGCGCCATCATAGGCCTTGCAGGCTCTATCCTGCCGGCTCTGCCAGGTGCTCCGCTCAGCTTTGCGGGCCTCGTGCTGTTATGCTTCTGTGACGGAGCAGATATCAGCTCAACCTCCATATGGGTGAGCGCCATATTCCTGGCCATCGTGTCCGTTCTTGATTATGTAGCCCCCATCTGGCTCACCAATGCCAGCGGTGGGAGCAAGCAAGCTACACGCGGCTCCATAGCAGGACTGATAGCAGGACTCTTCTTCTTCCCTCCCTGGGGACTTGTCATAGGTCCATTCATCGGTGCCTTCGTGGGTGAGCTGATGACACACGCCACCACCGGCAAGGCACTCAAGGTAGCCATGATGTCGTTCGTAGGCTTCGTGCTCACCACAGGAATGAAGATCATCTATAGCGGCGTGCTGCTGTTTATGGTCATCAAGGAGGCGATAGAGATTGTTGTATAACCGATTATGGACAACAAGGAATCGGCATTTCTTCTACGGTTTTGCACGTCATTTAGTTTACGTTATAGACAAAAAACAGCCCGCACCCCACAGAAAACCACAAATAAATTTGCAAATTCGTGCGGTTTACACTAATTTTGCAGCCGCAAAAGCGAAAAGTATCAATTTATAAACTGTTAAACTCATGTATTTAAACGCAGAAAAGAAGCAAGAAATCTTTGGACAATACGGAAAGTCTAACACTGACACTGGCTCACCTGAAGCTCAGATCGCATTGTTTTCATACCGTATTTCCCATTTGACGGAACACTTGAAAAAGAACCGTAAAGATTATAGTACAGCAAGAGCCCTGACTAAGTTGGTAGGTAAGCGTCGCGCCCTCCTCGACTATCTGAAGGATCGTGACATCGCTCGCTACCGTGCTATCATTAAGGCTCTCGGATTACGTAAATAATCCTACAGAGTATTTACGTTGGAAAGAAGAAGAGGAGAAAAGATTTCTCCTCTTTTTTTATCAAAAGCACAACGATACCTTACAAAGCCCCCTGCTCAACCCAAAATATGATTTCCTCTATCTCGGCATCCTCGCCCTCGGGATCATATCCCCGCTTGAGACTTGCGCCAAATAGAGCCGCAAACGTTTGATAGAACCCAGCTTTGAAAGAGCCCATAAATGTACGTATAAGTTCATAACCCGTCTGCTCACATTCGCGATCAATCAGCTTAATCAGCATCTTCCCTTGACTGAAGGTAAGCTTCTTCATCCGTGAAGTATATTGCGCCAACATACCCTTCTCCACAGCAACAAGATGCTCCTCACGCGCCTTCTCATCGGGGATAGTGAGCAGGTACTCGTAGGTCTCAATGATGATTCCACGCACCTCACGGGCAATGGGAAGTGTCTTCTTCACATCGCGCACCATACGCCAATAATAGCGCTCCTGACGCCTATTCTTGAACTTGGGAGTTTGGTATATGTACACCTCCCTAAGATGCACCACCGGGATGGTATCTCCTTTGTATAGCTCTACAGGCAGTACTACATGCTTCTGCTTGTAGCTCTGTGCCGAAACATCCACACACACAACTACCGCCATCAATAGCCCAACAAAGAATCCTCCTGACATTTTCATTAAGCAAATGTACAGATAATCTTCGGAATTCCATCTGTTTTTGGAAATTTTATGATTTACAGATTCCAAGAAATATAAAGTTCTTTGTTGCCTCGTTGGAGAGAATGCACTACTTTTGTAAATAAAAATAACAACATTACCGATTTCCCTACATTCAAAGAATATGGATATACTACTTTCTTCGGCCTATTTGCCTCCCGTGCAATACTACACCAAGCTAGTGCAATGTGGCGGCAACGCCTACATTGAGGCCTACGAAAGCTATACCAAACAATCCTACCGCAACCGATGCATGATAGTAGCCCCCAATGGTCCATTAGCACTAACTATCCCCACAGAGAAACCATCAACAGGCAAATGCTTGATACGCGATATCCGCATCAGCGACCATGGGAACTGGAGACATCAGCATTGGAATGCATTGGAATCTGCCTACAGACACACCCCTTTCTTCCTTTACTATGAGGACGACTTCCACCCATTTTATGAGAAGAAATTGGAGTTTCTGTATGATTTCAACACAGAACTGACACGACTGATATGCCAACTTATAGGAATAGACACGCCACTACTCCCCACCACGTCATACGAGAAGGATACGTTTTACCACGACTTGCGCGAGTGCATCCACCCCAAGCATCCTTGGGAAAGCGACACGGCATTCTCCCCCAAGGAGTATTATCAAGTATTCAAGGAAAGACACGGATTCATTCCCAACATGAGTATCATAGATCTCTTGTTCAACATGGGTCCTGAAAGCATATTGACACTAAATGAAAGCAATAGTAGACGATAAGATACCCTATATCCGCGAGGCCCTATCGATGATGGGAGTAGATGCGACATACGCACCTGGCCAGCAAATAGACAACACGCTGATACGCGATGCCGATGCTCTCATTGTCCGCACCCGTACCCGATGCGACGAAACCCTCCTTCAAGGAAGCCGTGTGCAATTTATCGCCACAGCCACTATAGGCTACGACCACATTGACACCGCCTATTGCGCAGCCAAAGGCATACGATGGACCAATGCCCCAGGATGCAATGCCGCCTCGGTAAGACAATACGTACAATCGGTCCTATTGCTATTACAAAAGGAGAAAGGAATAGAACTAAATAAAAGCACCATCGGCATAGTTGGCGTAGGGCATGTAGGTACACTCGTGGCCCACATGGCCACGGCTTGGGGTATGCGCGTACTCTTATGTGACCCACCGCGGGCAGAACGCGGCGAACAAGGATTCGTATCACTGGGAACTATAACTAGAGAGGCAGATATCATCAGCCTGCACACCCCCCTCACATACGGCGGCGGGCATCCGACCTTCCACCTAGCCAACGAAACATTCTTCAACAGTTTAGAGCGCAAGCCATATTTCATCAACACATCACGCGGTGAGGTCACCGACACCAAGGCACTACTGCAAGCACTTGAGCAAGGATCCATTGCCCAATGCATCGTGGACGTGTGGGAAGACGAGCCACACATCAACCTCACCCTCCTCAACAACTGCTATATAGGAACCCCTCACATAGCAGGATACTCGGCTGACGGAAAGGCCAACGCTACGCGCATGTCCCTAGAGGCCCTCAATCGCCACTTCCATCTAGGAGAAGTGCCACCAATTGCACCACCGAATCCCACACTCACAATTCATGCTAGCACAGACCAAAAGGATTATCTAATAGCCATATACAACCCACACACCGACAGCAAGGCACTGAAGGCACATCCCGAACTTTTCGAACATTTGCGCGGAAATTACCCATTACGCCGCGAAGAACACGCATACACCGGCCTTTAAGCAAACCAGATCCTCCACTCATGCCGAACTACATAGCCGCATTTTACAGAGGACTAGGATATGGGCATTTGCCCTCTAGAATGGCCAAAACAACTAGCTTTTAATACTTTTTCAGAGGATATTCTAAAATTTTTCACCTTTTTTGATTACTTTTGTACCGAATTTGGGTTAGGTATGCACTTACACCAACAATTCAACATATAGCACCTCTGTTACCAATCAAGATGAAGCAAAAGAAAAAAAGAACCATAGACATCCAATTCCTCACGGCCACCTTCAGCACCTCGCTGGTATTGCTACTGTTGGGTACCGTAGTATTGGTAGTACTTTCAGCCAAGAACCTATCGAATCACGTACGTGAGAATCTGGAACTTTCACTGCTACTCAACGAAGGGGCAAGCAAAGATGAGGTAAACCGCATAATCAGCTATGTAGAAGTACAGAGATATACGAAGGAGGTTCACTATATTTCCAAAGAAGATATCCTTGCCGAACAGACAGCATCCTTGGGGCTTGATCCTACAGAGTTTCTCGGCTACAACCCATACACCGCCTCCATAGAGGTGAAACTCAAGGCCGAATATGCCAATACCGACAGCATTATACCCATCAAGAACCGCCTGATGCGCTATACGCAGATTAGGGAGATATCATACCCGAGCGAGTTGATGAACAATGTAAACCACAACATCCGCAAGATCAGCGTCCTATTATTGGCATTGGCATTGGCGCTGTCGATGATTTCGTTCGCCTTGATCAACAACACCATCAAGCTCACCATCTACTCACAACGCTTCCTCTTGCATACGATGAAACTGGTGGGAGCCAGCTGGACGTTCATACGTCGTCCCTTCCTGATGCGCAACCTAGGCATAGGCCTTGCCTCCGGCATATTGGCCAATAGCCTCATCGCAGGTTGCATATACCTGCTATTGCGCTACGAGCCCCAGATGAGTTATCTGTTCACTTGGCATATACTGAGTATTGTAGGAGGGTGCGTGATGCTGTTCGGCATACTCATCACGCTGCTATGCGCATATTTCTCCATCAACCGATTCCTCCGCATGAAAGCTGGAGACCTATACTATATATAGCGTTGACGATAACGTTGACGTTAACGATAACGAAAACTCATAAACCAATTGATATGAAAGAAAAATTAGCACTTGGAAAGACAAACTTTATCCTTATCGCGATAGGCATTGTCATCATTATTGCTGGCCTGCTACTGATGACTGGTCCTAGTTCTACAGAGACCCACTTCGAGCCTGACATCTTCAGCACTCGCCGCATCGTGGTAGCCCCCCTCGTGTGCTTCGTAGGATTCGTGTTCATGATATTCGCCATCATGTACCGCTCAAAAGTTCAAAAAAGAAAGAATCTCTAACCTCGGAACTGCATACTTATGAATGTTTTTGAAACCATCATTATTGCCATTGTAGAAGGATTGACGGAGTTTCTTCCCGTATCGTCGACGGGACACATGATTATTGCGCAGAACCTGCTGGGCATCGAGAGCACTGACTTTGTCAAGGCATTTACCTTTATCATCCAGTTCGGTGCTATCCTTTCCGTATTGGTGCTCTATTGGAAGCGCTTCTTCCAGCTCAACCGCACTCCACTCCCAGAAGATACACCGATGGTAAAGCGCCTCCTGCACAAGTATGATTTCTATTGGAAGCTGTTCATCGCTTTCATCCCCGCTGCTGTATTCGGTCTTCTGTTCAGCGATACCATCGACGCAATGCTCGAACGGGTAGAGGTAGTGGCCGTGACACTCATCCTAGGTGGCATCTTCATGCTGTTCTGCGACCGAATTTTTAACAAAGGCAGTGAAAAGACTGTTCTCACCGAGAAGCGCGCCCTCATGGTGGGCCTCTTCCAATGCATATCAATGATACCGGGCGTGTCGCGTTCCATGGCCACTATCGTGGGAGGTATGGCACAGCGACTGACACGCAAGGCAGCAGCAGAGTTCTCCTTCTTCCTTGCCGTGCCCACCATGCTTGGCGCCACGGTATACAAAGTATACGACCTTATCAAGGAGGGGGGCACAGAGATTATCACTGACAACATCTCCACCCTACTCATTGGGAATGTGGTGGCATTCATCGTCGCCCTGTTGGCCATCAAGTTCTTCATCAACTTTGTGACCAAATACGGCTTCAAGGCCTTTGGCTGGTATCGTATTGTAGTGGGAGCTCTCATCTTAATCCTGCTCTTCACCGGGCATAACCTAACTATTGTCTGATGGATTTCAAAGCAGGAGAGATAATCTGTATCAACAAGCCCTATACGTGGACCTCGTTTGCCGTAGTGAACAAGGTGCGCTACCTACTATGCCGTAAGATGGGCGTGAAAAAGCTCAAGGTGGGGCACACCGGCACACTGGACCCCCTGGCAACAGGCGTGATGATACTCTGCACGGGCAAGGCCACGAAGCGTATCGAGGAGTTCCAGTATCAGACAAAGGAATATGTGGCTCACATACGACTCGGAGCTACTACCCCCTCATACGACCTGGAGAAACCCATCGATGCCACTTATCCTACGGAGCATATCACCCGTGAGATGATAGAAGAGACTTTGCGCAGCTTCATCGGCACGATCGAGCAGATACCCCCTTCGTTCTCGGCCTGTATGGTCGATGGCAAGCGTGCCTACGAACTTGCACGCAAGGGCGAAGAGGTGCAACTCAAGGCCAAGACACTCGTCATTGACGAGATTGAGCTGCTCGAATGCAACCTGCCCGACATCGTGATACGTGTGGTATGCAGCAAGGGTACCTATATCCGTGCCTTGGCACGCGACATCGGTGAGGCACTTCAGAGCGGCGCACACCTTACAGGACTAGAGCGCACCCGAGTAGGCGAGACCACCTTAGCCGACTGTATGAGTATCGATGAGTTCACCGAATGGCTGGAACATGTGGAGATTACCGACAGCTCAGGACAAACCGAAAACTAACCGAACAAGAAAACTAAATCAATATATCATATGAAACTATCCCAATTTAAGTTCAAGCTCCCCGAAGAGCGTATCGCCCTGGAGCCCACTTTCCATCGTGACGACTCCAAACTGATGGTCGTACACAGAAAGACCGGAGAGATAGAACACCGCCTCTTCAAGGAGGTGCTCGACTACTTCGACGAAGGTGATGCCTTCCTCTTCAATGACACCCGAGTATTCCCCGCCCGTCTGTATGGCAATAAGGAAAAGACAGGTGCCCGCATTGAGGTGTTCCTGCTCCGCGAGCTCAACGAAGAGTTCCGCTTGTGGGATGTATTGGTGGATCCTGCCCGCAAGATACGTATCGGCAACAAGCTCTATTTCGGCGAGGACAATGCGATGGTAGCGGAAGTGATTGACAATACCACCTCACGTGGCCGTACCCTGCGTTTCCTTTACGATGGCCCGCACGATGAATTCAAGGCGGCTCTTTACGCACTCGGCGTAGCCCCACTTCCTCAATACATCAACCGTGAAGCCACAGAAGAGGACCACGAGCGCTTCCAAACTATCTTCGCCAAGAACGAAGGAGCAGTAACAGCTCCAGCAGCAGGCTTGCACTTCAGTCGTGAACTTATGAAGCGCATGGAAATCAAAGGTGTAGAAGCCGCTTATGTAACCATGCACATCAGTCAAGGTAACTTCCGCGAGATTGATGTGGAAGACCTCACCAAGCACAAAACCGATTCTGAGCAGATGTTCGTAGAACGTGAAGCCACTGAGATTGTAAACCACGCTAAAGATACTGGACACAAGGTATGCGCTATCGGTACATCCGTAATGCGCATACTTGAGACAGCAGTTGGCGCCGATGACCGACTGAAGGAATATGAGGGATGGACCAACAAGTTTATCTTCCCCCCCTACGATTTCCACTTTGCCGATAGTCTCATCACCAACTTCCATCTCCCCTACTCCACCATGCTTATGCTTACAGCCGCCTATGGTGGCTACGACCTCATCATGCACGCATACGATGTAGCTTTGGAGAACGACTACCGCTTCGGAGCCTACGGTGATGCCATGCTCATCATTGACTAATGAAAGCTTATCTTGGCATAGGTACAAACTTAGGCGACCGCACAGCCAATCTGAGCCGTGCGGTCGCTCTCATTGCTGAGCAGGCAGGTCATGTGCTTGCCTGCTCCTCTTTCATTCAAAGCGCACCGTGGGGATTTCATTCTGAGAATACCTTCCTCAATGCCGTGGTCGCCATCGACACCTCACTTACACCACACGAGTTGCTGGCATCCACCCAAACCATAGAAAGAGAGATGGGACGTACTCACAAAACCATCAATAGCCACTACACCGACCGCATCATCGACATCGACATCTTACTATACGAGAATCTCATCGTCGATACTCCCGACCTACAGATTCCTCATCCCCATCTGCTGGATCGTGCCTTCGTCTACCAACCCTTAATAGAAATAGCGCCTGATGTCGTCAGACAACTATCTCACATAAATCAATGTCACAACGAAAACCTCATTTTGAGGTAATCTTATCAAGTAATAACACCATAACAAGAAAAAACAATGAAAAAAACTCTTGCAATTGTTGGTTGTGGGAAACTAGGCAATATTGTTGCTGAAGCCCTTAATAAAGGAATCCTAAAAGAATATGAACTCATAGGCGTATATTCGCGCAATCGCGACAAATCCAAAGCTTTGGCTGAACGTATGCAACAAGCTCCGACCGTGTGTGGCAGTATAGAAGAACTGCTCTCCTTGAAACCCGACTTTGTGGTAGAAGCGGCCTCACCGGCTGCCATGCGCGAACTGGCATTGCCAGCCTTACAAGGTGGGACCTCGATAGTAACACTATCTATTGGCGCTTTTGCAGATGATGCTTTCTATGCAGAAGTGATAAACACTGCCAAAACATATGGTACACGAGTGTATGTGGTATCGGGTGCTACTGGTGGCTTCGATGTGTTACAAACAGCCACACTTATGGGAAATGCCACGGCCTGTTTCTTTAATGAAAAAGGGCCTAATGCCCTACGCGGAACAGCCGTCTATGACGACACCCTGCAGAATGAGCAACGCACCGTGTTCAGTGGCACCGCCAAAGAGGCCATCGCGCTGTTCCCAACGAAGGTCAACGTCACCGTAGCAGCCTCACGCGCTTCGGTAGGCCCCGAACAGATGCATGTAACCATGCGGTCGACTCCCGGGTTCGTAGGCGACACGCAGCGTGTAGAGATCAAGAACGAACAGGTGCATGCCGTTATCGACGTCTATAGCGCCACTGCCGAGATTGCCGGATGGTCGGTAGTGAGTACTCTGCTAAATATTGCTTCGCCAATGGTGTTTATATAAAGGACCTTATACCAAGCTTACATTTGTCAAACGGAGTATTACATCTGCGGTACCTGACCAGTCTCCATGGTCTGGATAATCATGCGCAGGAGTTCGTCGGTGGGACGAGAGAGACGCATGTTGCCCACAGTGGTCTGTGCCTGGCGCTTGCCTGCCTCGATGTCGGCCACGCGAGTGCGCAGCACCTCTATCATCTCCTTCTTGGCAGCCTCGTCCACTCCAGGAGCTGCGAAGGGCTTGGCCCAGTTGGCCAGCGTCATGTCACCAGCGTCGAGGCCCGGAGTAGCCAGATACTCCTTGATGAACTGTACGTAAGCAGCATAGTCGGCCTTCTTCTCGGCAGCGCTGATGAGTACGGTGAGGCGGTAGTGGTCGGCATCGGCCACGCCCAAACGACGCAGCAGTGCCTGGAAAGCGGCAAACTGGGCCTCATCGAGCACCACGCCACCATCTTGCTTCACGAAGAGCTGCTTGGTGTAGTTATTAAGCACGCTGCTAATCTTCATCGTCACAGGACGCTCACCCACAGTAGCCTTCAGGGCTTCGGGGTACTGGGCGGTGTAGATGAACGATGATGCGAAGGGGTTGTTGACGTGCTTCATGAAGATGGCTGCCAGCTCGGGATCCTGAGCGAAGGTCTCCTCCTTGCCCTTGAGCAGGGTCTCGGCCACCATGTCGGCATCGTCGCGCTTATAGGTAGCGGTGAGTGAAGCGAGATACTCCTTGAGGAAGGCATCGCCACGCTCGCCCTGCTTCCAGCGCTCCTCGAGGCTGCTGGCAGCAGCATCTACGGCGCTCTTCTCGGCTACACGGGCGATGAAGCCATCGGCATCGCTACCGCCCATGAAACGGCCTATCTCCTTGCCGTCGGCATTGAAAATGATGAAGGTGGGATAGCCCGATACCTGCCACTCCTTCGTGAGGCCCTCGGCGTAGGAGGCTTCCATGTCAATCTTGACGTTGACGAAGCGCTCGTTCATAAACTTGCCGACCTTCTCTTGAGGGAAGATGTCGCGTGCCATCTTCTTGCAAGGTCCGCACCACTGGGTGTAGCAGTCTACAAACACCAGCTTGTTTTCTTTCTTTGCCTTGGCGGCTGCCTGAGGCAATAGAGTTCCGTCGGGCTCAAAGGCTACGCCCTGAGCGAATGTCACCGATGCTACCAGCACCAATGAGAGAATCATAGATAATCTTTTCATAATACTTATTTTGTTTAGAGTTTAGTGTTTAGAGTTTAGAGATTTTTATAGACCACAGATGACACGGATGTCACGGGATTATCACAGATCTTTCTTCTGGAATTGGCTTAAATGGTTTGTGAATTGTCAATTGTCAATTGTGAATTGTCCCTACTGCAAGCTGAACTTCCACGCCATATCTTTCACCTTGCCGGGGATAGCGTAATCGTAGCAGGCCTTTCCCTTGATGTCACCGCTGGCAGGGTCGATTCTGTATTGGTAGAGGTGTCCCTGCTGGGTCTGCTCGTTCCAGGTGGCGATGTGTACCAGGTTGTCGGCGCTGGGCACCATGCCATAGCCATATACCGTGGCGTGGTAGTACTTCATCATACGCACGCAGGTGACCTCCTCACCTTCGGCAGAGGCGGTCCATATCGCCTTGGCCATGCCGCGGCCATCGTAAGCGTAGCGGTATACCTTGTTGCCCGAGCCGTAGTAGATGAAGCTGCCCACGTGGCTTGCGGCCATCGTGGTGGCTTTGGCGATACCGCCACACTTGCCGGTGAGCGTGTACTTGCCTACACAGATGTTGTTGTCGGTAGGGAGCGAGGTGGAGAAATTGGTCACCAGGAGGTAACGGTTGTTGCCTTCGGCCATGATGCTGTAGTCGTGGGGGAGCAGTGCCGCGCTGGCAGAGGTTCCCTTTCCCCAGTCGGACATGAGCATCGTCATGCCGGTGTTGTTGAGCATGTCGCCTCCAAACTTGGTGGCATCCTGGGCTGCAAAACGTTCGAGGCGCGAGGAGTTGTAGGCCGCGTAGCGGAAGCACTGGTTGGTCTGGTCATAGACGATGACACCGTAGTTCATGACGTTGGGCACCTCGGCATTCCAAGCCGCCAGCTCGCCTATCGTCTCCTCCTCGGAGCGCTTGGGCATACCGAACTTGGTGGTGCGTCCCTCGGTGGCCGAGAAGGAATAGGTGTTGGTGTAGATGGAACCGCCGTTGATAAGTACCTCAGAGCTGTAGCCCGAAACAGCACCGCCACCGTGCTGTCCATACCATATGGGAGCCTCGGTATCAGGCTGCTGGTAGAAGAAATCACCAAAGGCGAGAGCACGCTCGAAGCCGTTCTCCGACACGCCCACGAGGGTCTGGTCGGTGCAGAGACCGATGTAGTTGTTACCCGAGGTGAGCGACACGGCAATGTCGAGACAGCGCACAGGAGAGCCAGGCAGAGGTTCACCCCCGTTGTTGGTACTATAAAGGTTCTCGTAGATACGGTTGGTAGTGCTGTTGGACTTTACCCAAGGGTTATAGATGAGGGCGAGGTCGCTGTAGCCGGGTCGGTCGGCACGCTCGTAGAACACCATCCATCCGCCATCGAAGATTTCTGACACGGTGACCATGGTGCGGAAGAACTGGCGTATGCCGTCGTTGCGGTTGGTCACGGCCAGCTGCACGTAGTAGGCACCACCAGTACGCGTGATGACGGTATCGAGCACCGAATGGTATCCGATGGTATCGAGCACCTGATTGGCTCCCACACCGGTGGTGGCGCTGTAGATGGTCCACATATAGTCGAGCGGTGCCAACGACTCGTCGGTCACCAAGGCACCTTCAAAGTAGATGTTGGGAGCTATGCGGAGGCTGTCGTAGCGCATGATGGCATACTCGGCCTGCATACCGGTGCCAGCGGTATCGATGAGCACCTCTTCCAACTCGTGGTAATCGTAGTTGCCCTTGTCGTCGTAGCAGGCAGAGAGCGCCACGAGGCTGATGGCAAATATAAGTAGCTTTTTCATATTGTCGGTACATTAAAAGATTACAACATCGCCGTTCTCGTCGGTGAGCGGGGTATCATGCTGGGCATTATACTCGGCCAGCTTCTCCTGCATCAGCTGCTGCAGGTATACGGCATAGGCAGGCGATACGGTATTGGTGGTCTCGTCAATAGCTGTGGAAGCCGAGTAGGAGATGATGAAGTCGATGAGCCCGAGGTGCTCAATCATGAACTGGTACTTCACCTTGCTATAGCTGCCGAAATACTTGCTCAGGGCTACCTGCGGATAGTTGGCACTGTCCCAGTTGTCAGGCTTGGCTATGCGGTTGCGCAGCACGACGGTGAACGACTGCATGTTCTCGCTACCCAGTTCGAAAACATCGTTGGGCACCATACGGAACGACACGCTGCCGTCACTCTCAGAGAAAAGATCGCTGGAGGGCAGCTTCTGGGTATTGAAATAGACCTTATATTCGCCAAACACGGCACCGGCAGGCATCACATACTCCTCGGTGCGGATGGTGGGGGCTATCAGCTCCAGACTATCGCCATAGGCCTCAAGCGTGAAAGTGCGGTCGTAGTCGGCAGGCATGCCGTAGACGCGGGCATAGAAGGTGACACCACCCTCCTCAAAGGCGTAGGAGTAGTTGTAGGTAGTCTCCTCATACACGGCACCAGCCGAGGTGCCTACCCAAATGTTCAGTCCGGTGCGTGCAGCATCGAACTTGAGCACCTCCTCCTGCTGACATGCCACTACGGACACCAGACAGAGAGCACAGGCGCATGCTTGGAATATCTTGCAAATCTTTTTCATCATAGTAACTGTCCTTATTTGTTAGGTTCACGTTCGGCCGACTGTGTCTCTGACAACGGCAATGGGAAGGTGTAGCTACGGGTAGCTACGGGGTCGATATCGGAGAAGGCTATCACCGGATGGTTGAGACGCTTGTAGAGGAAGAAGAGCTGTCCCTCGCCCAGAAACTCGCGACGGTACTCATTGACCAGCTCGGTGTTGAAGTCCTTGGGTAGCTCCTGCAGGGCAGGCAGGTTGCGATTGGCACGCAGCTGGTTGAGTGTAGCCAAGGCGGCATCGGTCATCCCGGTGCGGTACTCGGCTTCGCTCTTGATGAGGTACATCTCGGGCAGGCGCATCAGCGGCATCTTGTAGTTGTAATAGCTGTCTGACGAGGCCGAAGGATCATACTTGGTGATGTAGCGATTGTCGAAAGTGGTACCCGTACCCGCCTTGAACAGGAAGGTGTAGCGGTAGTCCTGCGTGGCATTGTCGTAGTAGGTGAGCAGGCGCTCGCGGTTGACGGCAAAGCTGGTGGCACTACCCTCATCGAAATAGATATCGGCCACATCGGCAGTGAGGGTCAGGTGGTTGAGTGCGAAGAGATGCTCGTCGGCCATACAGCGGTCGTAGCCACGACTCATATTCTCCACCGTGCTCCAACTGAAGGCTTCGCTACCAATGACCTCCTCGGCTGCAGCCAATGCCTCGGCATACTGGCCACACCACATATTTACACGAGCCTGCAATCCCTTGACAGCGTAGTAGTTGAGATGTACCTGGCGGTTGATGAGGTAGCCATTGTCGTCCAATTCAGTGATGACACGCCCCGTAGCAATGGGATCGCTCTCTCCAAGAAGCGAATCGGCCACGTGGAGGTCTGCAAGAATACGGTCGGCCACCTCACGCACCTTCAGCTGAGGGAATACGTGATAGTCGAGCGCCGTGCTGTAAGGGATAGCAGGCATATCGGGATTGACAGCAAAGCTGACCCCGAAACAGCGCAGGAGGTCGAAATGAAGCATCGCACGCAAAGCCAGCGCCTCGCCCTTGATGACGTTGTAGTTGTCTGCCGAGAACAGGCTGACACCGTTGTCGATATGGGCCAAGAGGTTGTTGACATTGGCGATGCCGCTATAGTTGGTGCGCCAGATGCCATTGATGTAGTTGGTTGGCAATGCCGCCTCGTAGTCGTAGGAAGCAACGGCATCATACTGTGCCGATGAGTAATAGTCCCACTCCTGCCCCAGCACACCCATGAAGCCAAAGGTCATCTCCTTGGAGTAGGTAGCGGAGGTCACCATAGAGGAGTAGACACCTGCCAGCGCCTCCTTGTAGCCGCTCTCGGTGGTGAAGAGTTCGGTATCTTCGATCTGCGAATGGGGCTGCACATCGAGCCATTCGTTACACGAGGTGGCCATCAGCGCCATCAGAGCTGCAGCTATATAATATCTTGTTCGTTTCATTGTCATCAGAATGTAGTGGTTACAGATAGTGAATAGGTACGTGCATACGGGTAGTTGAGTCCACGCTCAGTCTTGATGGTAGAGAGGTGGAAAACATCGTTCATATAGAGTGTCACACGCATGCGCTCAATGTTGGCCCGCTTCAGCCAGTCGCAATACTTGAAGTCGTAGTAGGCAGAGAGGGAGGTGAAGTCGAGCGTATTGTCGCGCTGCACGAAACGGGTAGAGGCATACGTCGTAGTGGGATTGCTGGAGATGTGCTTGTACAAAGCCACATCGCCCACCTTCTGCCATGTATCGCGGAAGATACGGCTGTCCACGTTGTAGGCCACATTGGCATTCTCCACGCGGTCCACCAAAGTCTGGTTGTAATAGTCGCCACCCCACTGATAGCTGAAGAGGAGGTTGAGACCGATGCCCTTCCACTCACCGTTGAAGCCGAAGGTACCGTGTACAATCGGGTTGCTGTCGCCAGCGATGATGTAGTCGTCGGTGGTGTAATCGTAGGTGGTGGTCACGCCATCCTTCTTCAGGAACATCTCCTTACCGGTGGCGGGGTCGATACCCAGTGAGCGCACTGCCCAGATGGCTGTCATCGACTGTCCCTCTTCGTAGCGGATGATGGGCGACTTGGTGGAGTTGGCATCCTGCTCGCTGTTGTAGTTCTTCAGCGCCTCGCTAATCTCCGTCACTTGGTTCTTGTTGTGACCAATGCTTCCGCTCAAGCTCATGTAAGATTGTCCCTTGTGGAGGAAACGCCAGTTGAGCATGGCCTCAGCACCGCGGTTGCGCACATTACCCATATTCTCCATATAGGTGGTGAAACCTGTTGAGGTGGGAATGGACATGGCGATGAGAGCATCGCGAGTACGGCTGTCATAAAGGTCGACGCGCAAGTTAAGGTCGTTGAACAGGCCGAGGTCGAGACCGACGTTGAAATCGCCCGTCTGCTGCCACTTGAGGTTCGAATTGGGCATACCCATCAGGTAGGCTCCCGAGATATTATCGTAGATGATGTTGTCGTAGAACTTATAGGTTGCCTTCGACTGGTAGGGCGAGAAGTTCTGATTACCGGTCAAGCCATAGGTGACGCGGAACTTGGCCAGTGTAAGCCAGTCGGCATCCTCCATGAAAGCTTCGTTATGGAGGTTCCATCCCGTACCGGCACTCCAGAAGGTACCCCAACGGTTGTTGCTACCAAACACCGAAGATCCGTTGAAGCGCAAGCTGGCATCAAACAGGTAGCGCTCGTCGTAGCTATAGTTGACCGCACCGGTGATACCCAAGCTGCGTGTGGTGCTTTCCGAGCCTGAGGGCTTGCCTCCTTCGGCATATTGCTTGGCAAAGGTGATGTAGTCCACATGATTGTTTAGGAAGCCCCATGCCACCATGCCCTCGGACAGTGAATTGGTGCTCTGCAGCGAATAAGCTGCATTTCCCAAGAGCTGATGCTTGCCCCACTGGTGCGAATAGTTGGCGGTAAGGTCTATGTTGAGGTTGTTGGACTCGCCATTGGTGATGGAGTAGCTTCCGCGCTGGAAGTAGCGGTCGCCCGTCCAGTCATTGAAGTTAGTGTGGTCGCCAGGATAGAAGTCCTCTCGACGGTTGTCCTTGAAGGTATATCCCAAGCGGGCCGTGAAGCGCAAGTCATCAATGGGGCGGAACTCGATGTAGAAGTTCTCCACGATTTCGGTATACTTAGAGAAGTTCTTCGTGCCCAGCGTAGCATTGTAGAGCGGATTATAATAGGTGAGCACGCTACCATTGTAGCCAGGTGCAGTGTAATAACCCAGCACCTTGCGTATGTTGCCATTCGCATCGTAGGGCGAGAAGTAGGGATTCACACTGACGTAATCGCTGAACGAGCCGAAGGGACTGTCATCAGCCTGGTTACGGGTGACGCTGAGGGAGTTGCGGAACATCCACTTGCCATAGCGGTAGGAGAGATTGATATTTCCCTGTACGTTACGACGGCCCGACTGCTTCATCACACCAGCCACATCGTTGTAGCCAATCATAGCCGAATAGCGCATCTCCTCGGTACCGCCCTCAAAAGAGGCCGAGTGTTTCTGTCCCACGCTGGTACGCAAGGGCTGCGACAGCCAGTAGGTATCAACGCCACGGGCTATATCGGCTGCGATGGCATAATATTGTTCATCGAGCAATGCCTGGTAATAGGGCGACGATGAAGAGTAGCGACCGGCATTCAGTTCGACCTGAAGTTTCTCGGCGGCATTTGTCAAGTTGTAGCTGGTAAGGTCAGGGGTCTCCACACTGAGGTCACCGGTATAGGTCACGCGCAGACGTCCAGCCTCGGGTAGAATGGTCTCTACCACGATAACGCCGTTTGAGGCTTTAGAACCGTAGATGGCTTTAGCTGCACCGTCCTTGAGGATGGTCACCGACTTCACGCGATTCATATCCAAGTCGAAAATCTGTTCCTGTGACGCTTCGAAACCATCGAGGATGAAGAGCGGAGCATTGGGATTGCCCGAATACTCACCCTGCAGACCTCCGAACGAAGCGTTACCACGCAGCGTGATATCGGCCATGTGGTTAGGGTTAGAGCCATTGATACTGTTGGTCTCTACGATGAAGGCAGGGTCGAGCGACTGGATAATCTTCAGTACGTTATTGTTACCGATGGACTTCAGGTCCTCTTGTGTATACGACACGGCACTACCGGTAAAAGTACGGGAGTTATAGTCGAAAAGACCAGTTACAACCACCTCCTCGAGTTCCTCACCACTGCTCAGCACGATTACCTGCTTCACGTGATTCTTGGTGCCGTCATACACTTTGGTCAGTGTCTGCATACCGATAAAAGAGAACTCTACCGTCGCTTGCTGTCCCTTGGGAAGCAAGATCGTGAACTCACCATTCTCATCGGAGGCCACACCCGTCTGAGTCTCTTTTACTATAATATGTACACCCGGCAGCGGGAATTCATCCGTATCGGTCACCACACCCTGCAACAATACCCCATCGACTGGGCGCTGCGATGTCTGGCTCGCCATCATCCTGGCCGCAGGCACCGATGCTACGGTGTCATTAACCTCGCCACCCTGAGCAGAAATAGCGACAGGGAGCAGGAACGCCACTATGCCAATAAGTTTCTTACAAATTCGCCCCATATTTTTTATAAACTGAAATTTATTTTCATAAAATTGCGCAAATTTAAAACAATTACCTCGAAGCTACAAATTTAATTAGTATATTTGCGCTCGATTAACAGTTGGAATTTTCACACGAATCACACATATTATTTACTTAACATATTAAAATAGGTATTATTATGAAGAAAATTACACTATTTGCATTGATGCTTGTCGGTGTCGTTGCCGGCTATGCACAAAGCGCCATTGTAGGTACTTACAATGGCAACATCAACCTTACCCACCTTACTGGACAGGAGGCTTCACTGGAGGCACAAACCGTGACCATCACCGAGACCGAGGAGGGTATAATTAATGTTACTTTCCCCTCGTTCGCTATCATGACTGGCACTGAGCTTGGCGAGTTCACCGTAGAAGACGTAGCCGTATCAGCTGAAGCAGACGGTTCGTACGCTCTTGCTAAAGAGGTATTTGCTATCACTCCCCCCCCTGCAGCCAACGGCATGACCAGCAGCTATCCTAACTGTACTTTCTCTGGCACCATATATGCCGACGGCGCAGCAGAGATGATTGTTGAGGTAAAGCAAAACCCTGCCATGGCACTCACCACAGCCTACTTCTTTGCTGAGGCAGGCAGCGATGAGCCCGCCTACCTTGGCGAGCACAAGGGCGACATGAAACTCAACCATGTGGACGGCACTGTAGTAGAATTGGGCGAGAAAGCCGTTACCGTATCGGAAGTAGAAGGTAAGGTGAACGTGCTCTTCCCCGCATTCTCCTTTGCTATGGGAGCGATGAACCTGGAGGTGGCAGAAACAACCATCGAGAATGTTACCGTAACCAGCAAAGCTGACGGCTCTTATGAGTTGGCCAAAGACACATTCAACATCGCCGCAGGCATGATGTCGTTCCCCAGCAGCGCCCTCACAGGCTATGTGGCCGCCGACGGAACCTTTGAGATGAAGGTTGCCGTACAGCAGCGTCCCGGCATGGCACTCACCACAGCGGTTATCACCAATGCAGAAAGTGAAGAGGACCCAAGTGGCGATCCTACCGTATTCGAGTGGGGCACTGCAACCTGGAACACCGAAGATGGTGTGGTTTACGACGGCATTGCCGAGTTTAACGCTGCAGGCCTCGCCCTCACCTACCCCAACCCCACCAATTTCGCCTTGAACATGTTTAATGCCCTCGCAGTAAATATGGACGTATATGTTGACGGCAGTGAAGAGCCTGTAAAGACGGTATCTACAGCCCAAGGCGGCACCGTGGTACCTGTTGAATATCCCTTCGTAGAGGGTCATGCCTACAAGATTGTGGCTACAGGCGCCGTATTGGTACAGGTAAATATCGCTACCAGAACCACCGACACGCTGACCACCAGCACCGACTCATACAGCATCTCGTTCTCTATCAAGGGCCCCGAGTTGCAGAAGACCATTGACGTAGAGGCATACATGAGCCTTGCCATCACTGACCAGGAGTACACCAAGACCATATCTACACTCGACGCTACCGACATCTGCACTACCCTTGGCATCAGCGATATCAGCGAGGCAGTGATGCATCCACTGCGTCCCAACGACAGCTACTGCGATCACATGGAGACATTCGACTGGTGGCGCGACGCCAACGGCGACTTCACCCTCTATAATGGTGGTTGGAACTCCATCTTCGGAGGCAACGCCACACCCGCCGTATACTGCATCAAGATAAATGCAGCTGCCGATAGCGTGACCTACCACTTCTATGACTACTGGACCGAGTATGTACCCGAAGAGGAAGGCGACGACATAGAAGGCGGAACCATCACCAGTGCTCCTGCTATGCGAGCTTCAGTCATCTGGGACTGGGAGAACGAGGATGGTAGCGTGACACAGTACCGCCGTACCTACCGCGTAGAAGAGGGCAAGGACTACCAGTCACGCGTAATGTATGTAGCCAATGGCAAGAGCGTCATCGTACGCGCCACACTGCACTTCGTATCTATCGATGAGTATAACAACATCATGGGCATCGAGGATGCCACCACAGGTAGCATTGAGGCTGTAGCCTACTACTCAATTGCCGGTGTACGCCAAGCCACCTTGCAGCCTGGCATCAACATCGTACGCTATGCCGACGGCACTGCCCGCAAGGTATACGTAAAGTAATTGACTCATAACAAAGAAGAAAGGAGTCGGTATGGGTGCATACCGACTCCTTTTTGTTATAAAGACAAATAAAAGTTATTTAGGCCTATAAAGGATTGATGGTCGAGAAACAGACACAAAGAACTACTGTTTGTCATTGCCAAGCCATAGGCCGTGGTCGACAACACCGTCAGTGGCGAATAGAGCTCCATAGCCACTACGGTAGCCCTCTTTGAAGGTGCCATACCAGTGATTGCCCGATACCCAATAATAGATTCCTTGGCCGTGGGGAAGTCCGCCCTGCACTTCACCGATGTAGAAGTCGTCACCTTCGTATGCAAGACGTAAGAAGCGAAGAGGATAGGTTTCGGCTTGAGCTGTAGAGAAAACGTGCGTCTCCCCATCCTTGAGAATACGTAACGGAAGACCGTTAGTGAGATTATAAACAATGTGATGGCTATCGGATCCGACACGAGCTTCACCATCCTTGATAAGGATACCAAAAAGGCACTTGCCACCTGCCCACTGCCCTATCCAGCAGTTGCCGCCATTGGCATGGTAGCTGCCCCAACCAAAAAAGACATTCTGACGCGAATGCCCTATATAATGACCACTACCATCGCTGATGTTAAGAACGCGACAGTCGGAGGCTATCACTTGAGAGAGCATCTGCTGCATATAGTCCGGAGCAAGTTGATATGGGACAGGAAGGTTCTGCGCACCTAAGGTACAGATGGCAGCAAGGAGCAGGGAAGTGAGAAAAGTACGGTTCATTGCTTGTAAAGATTATGTTGGTGGATATAGTGCGCCACATCGGGATGGAGCATGTGGCCAGCATCCTCTCCCGCTGCGAGGAGAGCGCGTATCTCTGTAGAGCTATAGGGGAGAAGTGGAAAGTCCAATACTTGAACACCTACGCGTTGTTCGCCTTCCGACGGTGCTAAAGGCGATGACGGATTATGATTTGTAATCTGCGAATCCACTCCCCTAGGATATACGACAATAGGGGTCTCGCGCAAGATGTCGTCACTGCGATACCAACGATGGAAGCTATCCCAGTTGTCTTCACCGATAATAAGGCTGAACTCGCGGTCGGGGTAAGCCGCGCGCAAGGCCTGCAGAGTGTGGTAGGTGTAAGAGGGGCGGGGAAGGTTGAACTCGAAGTCGCAAGCCTGCAGCATGGGATAGGGCGCCACGGCAAGGCGAGTCATAGCAAGCCGCATATCCTCATCAAGAAGTTCTAAGTTCTGCTTAAAGGGATTCTGAGGGCTCACCATGAGCCACACTTCGTCGACCAGTCCCTGCTCACAAACGGCTGCAGCCAACGCCGTGTGGCCCAAGTGAATGGGATTGAACGAGCCTCCGAAGATTCCGACACGTCGAGCAAAGCGAGAATATTGGTTCATTGAAAAGTGTCCTATATATGTTATTTATAATTTTTGTCTTAATTATCAGAAGAGAGCCTTTTCACATAGACAAAGGTAGTATATTAACTTGTAAAGAAGAAATAAAGATGAATATTATTTTCCACATCGCTATACCCCTAGAGGCGGTAATGTTAATGTAAGGTTTTGGAAAACAAATTTCAGAGAAGCGTGTTAATTTGATACACAAGACTTTTTTGTAAACATAAATTAAAAACCTAACAGTATGAAAAAAGTAATTAGTTTGATGGCTGTGGCCAGTTTAATGTCGGTATCAGTGGCCCAAGCCCAAGTGACCGAGGTAGTGGAGATAGCAGAGGTTCCCGTCTCAAAGTATAGCATACAGACAAATAGCTTTTGGGACAACTGGTTCGTTTCTCTGAACGCTGGTGCTCAATTCACCTATATGTACCCCGAGGGAAAACAAGAGTTCAAAGACCGCATCACATTCTCAGGATTGGCATACATAGGCAAATGGTATACGCCAGGCATTGGTATGCGCCTTGCGGTCAATGGCTACAATCTACAAGGATACAACAAGAAGTTGGACTATATGAATCTTCATATAGATGCGTTAATGAATGCTACCAATATGGTCCTGGGATATAACTCAGAGAGACTGTACAATATGATACCTTATATCGGTATGGGAACTGTGCGTGTATTTGATCATAACAGCTACTCTTTCGGATTCAATGCCGGTATCATAAATACCTTCCGATTAAGCGATGCATGGAATATAAATCTAGAGATGGGGGCCTTGTTTGCCAACAAGGATATGGATGGTGTGACAGGTCCCAAACGCGCTTTCGATGACCTATTTTCCGTGACAGCTGGTATCACTTATAATATTGGCGGAAACACTTGGAACAATAGCCCCGACATCAGCTCTTTAGTTATGATGAATGCTGCCGAGATGGCCGCCCTAAACGACGCATTGGCACAAGAGCAGGCCAAGAACCGTAACCTGCGTAACCAGTTGGCTCAACGTCCTAAAGAAGTCGTCAAAGAGAAGGTAATAGTAGACGACCGCGGCTTTGCGCCCCAATCCATTTTCTTTACACTCAACTCTGCCAAAATTGCTTCACACAAGGACCTCGTAAATCTAGAATCTGTAGCAGAAGTAGCCAAGGCTGACGGACTAAAGTTACACATCGTCGGGTATGCCGACAGTGCTACAGGTGATACCAAATACAACCAACAGCTCTCACAACACCGTGCACAGGCCATTGCCAATGAACTTATCAAATTGGGCGTTAACAAAGCTAATCTTACAATTGAAGGAAAAGGTGGAGTGTCTACCCTTAATCCAGCATCTTATAACCGACGCGTCATAATTGAGGCCATGTAATGCTTCATAGCCGTAAGTCTATAGAATTAAAGAAGAGAGGACGGTCCTCTCTTCTCTTTATTTTAAAAAAGGGAACTCTAAACTACAAATCCCCATTACATCCCCAATCTATACGTTAAATTATAAGAAAAAGATACTCTAGACGGAATTATATTTGTAATTTTGCAGAAATTTGCAAAAACATCCTTTTTTGATATGAGAAAAGACATCTTATATGCCCTGTTCTTAGGGCTGATTATCACAGCTTGTAACGATGCAGACCTCACCACAACGGGTGGTCAGGAGACGGAATCAGCCGACATCTTCATCCCTGAAGATGCAGCCGAGGGCGAACTGCTCGTGAAGTTTGTTCCCGAGATGACCGAAATCCTTGACCAGGTGGCTGCCGAGGCTCCTGCGATGACACGTAGCGGTATCCCCTCTACCGATGAGGTGCTGCGTATCCTCGGTGCCTACCAGCTGGAACGTGTGTTCCCCGTAGACCCGCGCAATGAGGAGCGTGCCCGCGAGGCTGGATTGCATCTCTGGTATATCGTGCGTTTCAACCCTGAGGCCGATCTCAAGGTGGCTATCGGCAACCTGCGCTTGCTGGGCGAGGTATCGAAGATCCAGTGCAACACGACCCTCAAGCGTGTCGACAACGAAGGCCGTAAGCCCGTAGCCATCAGCAGCAATCGCCTGAAAGGCGCTCCCCGATTGGCCAATGCCCCTTTCAGTGACCCGGGACTGTATCACCAGTGGGGCTACATCAACAGGGGTGGCTATGACTTTGCGCAGGAATGGGCACCTACCGTGGCGGGCTCGGATGTCAATTGCGAAGAGGCATGGAAGCTGTGCACGGGCGACCCCTCCATCATCGTGGCTGTGCTCGATGAGGGCGTCATGTGGAGCCATCCCGACCTGAGTGCCAACATCTGGGTGAACGAGGCCGAGGTGCTGGGCTCCAAGGAGGATGCCGATGGTAACGGCTATGCCGGCGACCGCTATGGATTCAACTTCGTGAAGAACTCACCCATCATATCGTGGTCCGATGCCCACGACACGGGTCACGGCACACACGTGGCTGGAACGATTGCTGCAGTGAACGGCAATGGCGAAGGCGTATGTGGCGTAGCTGGTGGACGCGACGGACAGGGTGGCGTGAAGATCATGTCGTGCCAGGTTATTGATGGCAACTATTCGGTGAGCCTTGCTCAGGAGGCCCGCGCCATCAAGTATGCTGCCGACAACGGTGCTGTCATCCTACAGTGCAGCTGGGGATACAACAGCGCACTGGCCAACATCATGATGGGCTACACGCCCGGTCCTGGCAGTGAAGAGGAGTGGGCAGGCCTGTATCCGCTGGAGAAGGAGGCTATAGACTACTTCATACACAATGCCGGCTCGCCCAACGGCGTTATCGAAGGCGGTATCGCCATCTTTGCCTCGGGCAATGAGTATTCGGCTATGCCGGCATTCCCCTCGGCCTATTCCAAGTGCTTGAGCGTGGCAGCCATCGCGGCCGACTACACTCCCGCAGGGTATACCGATTATGGTGCGGAGGTGGACTTCTCGGCTCCAGGCGGTGATACCGAGTATTATGGTGCCATTGGCGAGAACAACGACGGTACCGACTGGGAGAACCCCAACGGCAGCATCCTCTCTACCCTTGTCCTCAATGGTCAGCCCGCCTATGGCTACTATGAGGGTACCTCGATGAGCTGTCCCCACGTGTCGGGAGTAGCTGCACTGGGCCTTTCTTATGCAGTGAAGATGCGTCGCCATTTCAAGGCAGAGGAGTTTATCGAACTGATGAAGTCGACAGCCCGAGAGCTCGACCCCTACTATGTGAACCAGACGAAGGTGTATCACTATAACCACTCCACACCGGGCTACTCTACCGTGCAGATGAACCTCAACGAGTACCGTGGCAAGATGGGCCGCCTCATTGATGCAGGTGCCTTGCTCCGTGCCATTGGCGATGGGGCCGGTAGTGAGATGCGTGTGCCCAATATCACTGTCGCTCCCGAGGCAAACTATACGATTGACCTTGCCCGCTACTTCGTGAATGGCGAAAACCTCCAATACAACGTGACAGGTGTGGACGAGAATATTGCCACTGCCGCCCTGCAGGGCACCATACTCGTCGTTAGAGGCCTTGCCGAAGGCACGACAACAGCTACGATAGAGGTTGGAGAAGCGAAGCAGACCATCGCCATCACGGTTCGCAAGGGTAATGGCAATGGATGGATGTAAATTCAATTGATAATTGATAATTGCGAATTGAGAATTGTAGCCAACATATTCGCCCTTATGCTATTGAGCACTATCAGCCTTAGTGCGCAAGTCGCTATGCAGCATATGCGTGGGCTCACCCGTGCTCAGATGGACTCCTTGGTGCATCCTACAGTGCATCCCCAGGGGAGCAGTATAGTTTCAGTTGATACTGCCTTCTATGAACTGGGGACACTCTACGAAGATGATGCTCCGGTGAAGCGCGTATTTATGTTGCACAATACAGGTAAGGCTCCTATATCTATTGCACGGGTTCGCACCACCTGTGGATGCACCGTACCCGAGTATAGTGACCAAGCCATTGCCCCTAATGGAACGGCACCGATTACGCTGACCTACAACCCAAAGAATCGCCCCGGCACTATTGATGTAGATGCCTTTGTCTATATCAAGGGAGAGGACAAACATCCTATGGCGCGTCTCTCGCTCTACGGCGAGGTCATCGACAAGGATGTGTGGAGTCATCTGCCTCATGCAATGGGGGCATTGCGCATAAAGCGTAAGGAGGTGACGATAACGGAACTCCCTCGCCAGGGAAAGCCTTCTGTGCGTATCCTTTGTGCCAACAGTGGCGAAAAACCCCTACACCTTACTTCTCTGCTGCTGCCTGCCTACGCCTCGTTCCGTACCGAACCTGCAGAAATTGCTCCTGGAGCCGAAGCCGATATCATCATTACCATAGATGTTGACAAACTTCCTCGACATGGGGAAAAACTACAGTTCCCTGTGCTGGTAGAAGGCATCAGTGGCAAACCGTCGGAACGAACCATACATGTGACAATAGATAAAACCAAATAATCCAGAAAAGACGAATTTACGATATGAAAAAGATTATTCCATTACTACTTCTTTCCCTGATGACTGCTTTTACCGCTTGCGAAGAGCCCATAGAGGAGATTCCTGCACTTGAAGTCAACTACATCAACCTTGATGGTACATGGCAACTTGCGGAATGGCGCGGTGAGCCTTTGGCAGAGGGCACATGGCTGTATGTGACACTTGATAGAAAAGAACATATCTTCAAGATATACGACAACATCAGTACGATGTATCCCCACCTCTCTACCGGTGTGTTTGAAATCACGAATGATTGGCGCGTGGGCGATATCATCAGTGGCACTTACGACTACGACAACGGAGCATGGAACCACGACTATATCGTCACTGACCTTTACCAAGAGTCCATGCTGTGGACAGCCAAGGATGATGCCACCGAAGTGCAGAAGTTTGTGCGTGTAGCCGAAGTTCCCGCAAGCATCATAGAGGCTGTACGCCATATACAGGAGTAATACACAACAGAGAAAATGGTTGTTTTCTCTTAATATTCTTTGATTTGTCGGTTCCATGTGTTATCTTCGCATACAATAATAGCTATACCAAAATAAATACCGACAATGAAACGTATCTCTCTCGTTCTGATGGCAGCCATACTCTGCTGCCTCCACACATTGGCCGATGGACGCCACGTACAAACCCTCAAGACAGGTTGGAAATTCACCCGCACCGACGATGCTGCCGCCTCGCAGGTTGCCTATGACGACAGCCGATGGCAGTCAGTGACCGTGCCTCACGACTGGGCCATCTATGGTCCCTTCGATGCCAATAACGACCGCCAGCAGGTAGCCATCGAGCAGGACGGACAGAAAGAGGCCTTGTCGCACGCTGGCCGCACGGGCGGACTCCCCTTCGTGGGTGCAGGATGGTATCGCCTGCAGTTCGAGGCTCCTGAGTTCGCCGAAGGACGCCGTGCCACCCTGCTCTTCGACGGCGCCATGAGCCATGCCCGCGTATGGGTCAACGGACAGGAGGCAGGCTACCGGCCCTACGGCTATAACGCCTTCTACTTCGACATCACTCCCTATATGAAAGCCGGTGAGGTGAACACGCTGGCTGTGCGCCTCGAAAACTACGAGGAGAGCTCACGCTGGTACCCCGGTGCTGGACTTTACCGCAACGTACACCTCATCGTCACCGATGAGCTGGCCGTCAAGATGTGGGGAACCTATATCACTACACCCGTCGTGCGCGAAGGCTTTGCCAAGGTCAACGTGCAGGTCGAGCTCGATATGCCCAAGGGCATTGACCCCAACACCGTGAGCGTAGCCACCGATATCTATACCGCCGACGGCACTGCTGTAACTGGCACCGTGGAGAAGCTGACATCCTTTGATGAAGGGGTGAAGACACTCGAACTTGTCGTGCAGCAACCCCAGCTGTGGAGCCCCGAGACTCCTCATCTATACCGAGCCGTGACCACCATCAAGGATGGCAAGGGAGCTACCACCGACGTGTATGAGACTACCTTCGGTATCCGCACCATCGCGGTAGTCCCCGATCAGGGCTTCTTCCTCAATGGGCAGCGTACCGTCTTCAAGGGCACCTGCAACCACCACGACAATGGTCCGTTGGGCGCTGTGGTCAATGCTACTGCCGTACGCCGCAAGGTGCGCCTGCTCAAGGAGATGGGCAGCAACGCCTACCGCACCTCGCACAACATGCCCGAACCCGAGTTGGTGGAGGCCTGCAACGAGATGGGTATGATGATCATGGCCGAGAGCTTCGACGAGTGGAAGCGTGCCAAGATGAAGAACGGCTACAACCGCGACTTCAACGAATGGATTGAGAAGGACATCGTCAACCTCGTGCGCCGCTACCGCAACGACCCCTCTGTGGTGATGTGGTGTACCGGCAATGAGGTGCCCGACCAAGGTACGGGCGACGGCATCAAGGTGTGCCGCATGATACAGGACATCTTCCACCGCGAAGACCCCACACGTCCCTGCACCGTAGGCATGGACCGCGTCGACCTGGTACTGAAAAACGGCTTTGCCCATATCCTCGATGTGCCTGGCCTCAACTACCGCAGCCACAAGGTGCAGGAGGCCTACAAGCGCCTGCCGCAACAGGTGGTATTGGGCAGCGAGACGGCCTCTACAGTAAGCTCGCGCGGCGTATATAAGTTCCCCGTAGAGCGTCGCTCCATGGCGATGTACGACGACCATCAGTCATCATCGTACGACCTCGAACACTGCAACTGGAGCGACCTCCCCGAAGACAACTTCATCCTCTACGATGACCTCCCCTATGGCATGGGTGAGTTTGTGTGGACAGGCTTCGACTATCTGGGCGAGCCTACTCCTTATTATACCAACTGGCCCAGTCACTCATCGCTCTTCGGCATCATCGACCTCGCCGGTCTGCCCAAGGACCGCTACTGGCTCTACCGCAGCCATTGGAACAAGGAGGAGCACACCCTTCATATCCTGCCCCACTGGACATGGCCCGGACGCGAGGGCGAGGTGACCCCCGTATTCGTATACTCCGACTATCCCACCGTGGAGCTCTTCATCAACGGTGTCAGCCAGGGTAAGCGCACCAAGGACCTCACCGTGAAGATTGACGATACAGAGAACGACGAGAGCCGCAAGGCACTCGCCCGCCAGCAGCGCTACCGCCACATGTGGATGGACACCAAGTATGAGCCGGGCACCCTGCGTGCCGTGGCCTACGATGCCGACGGCAATGCCTGCATGGAGACCGAGGTGCAGACAGCTGGCAAGCCCTATGCTATTGAATTGGTAGCCGAAGAGAACCGCCCCTTGGTGGCAGGCACCGAAGACCTTGCCTACGTCACCGTGCGCATCGTCGATAAGCAGGGCCGCCTCTGCCCCGATGCCCAGAACCAGGTGCGCTTCACTGTCAAGGGCGCAGGCTACTACCGTGCCGGAGCCAATGGCGACCCCACCAACCTCGAACTCTTCCACGAGCCTCAGATGCACGTGTTCAACGGCATGATGACCGCCATCGTGGCTGAGCAGGGCAAGGCTGGCGAGATTACCCTCACAGCCCGTGCCAAGGGACTCAAGAGTGGCAAATTAGTTATCAATGTGGAATAATCATCATGATAGAACGTCTTACTCAGGAGTCCATCCTGTTACTTGACACCCTCATAGCTATACCTTCCCAATCACGTGAAGAGGCTAATACTGCAGATATCATTGAAGCGTTCCTCAAGGAACATGTCAAAGGTAGGGTTATGCGCATACATAATAATGTATATGTACGTTCAACCCGCTGGAACGATAATAACCCAACTTTACTAATCAATTCGCATCATGACACAGTAAAACCTTCTTCTTCGTATACTCGAGATCCCTATGTCCCAACTCATGAGAAAGGGCGCATCTACGGCCTTGGAAGCAATGATGCCGGAGCCTCTGTAGTAGCACTTATCGCAGCTTATCGTTATCTAGAGGAAGCAGAGCTATCCTACAATATGGTTCTAGCCATCAGTGCCGAAGAAGAGACAATGGGCGAACATGGAATGCGAGCTTTATTGCCCCAGTTAGGGAAAATAGATATGGCACTTGTCGGTGAGCCTACAGGTATGCAAGCGGCTGTAGGAGAACGAGGGCTTGTAGTAATGGACTGTACAGCACATGGGATACGTGGACACGCTGCACGTAATGAAGGTATCAATGCCATAGACATCGCAATTTCAGATATTAAGCGCATACAGGATTATCGTTTTGAACGTACCTCACCACTTCTTGGTGAAATCAAAATGACCGTTACACAAATCAATGCTGGCACACAGCACAACGTTATCCCTGATGAATGCAACTTTGTCATTGATATACGCACTACAGATGCTTACACCAACGAAGAAATCGTCCATATCATACAACAACTGCTTACTTCTGATGCAAGGCCCCGTTCTACACGCGTACATGCCTCGGCCATCTATGAAGGACATCCACTAGTAGAAGCAGCAATACGCATAGGACGTAGTACATTTGTATCACCCACCACATCAGATATGGCACTAATGCATAATATCCCTTCATTAAAAATGGGTGTTGGGCAATCAGTGCGCTCACACACAGCAGATGAATATGTATTAGAAGACGAGATTATTGAAGGGATACAGATTTATATTAACTTCCTACAACATCTTAAAATATAATATTTATAAAGACTAATAAATATCAAAAAACATCCAGTATAGATGACGTAGCAAGCAGGCAAGTGTATCAGTTGATCACCTGCCTGCTTTGATTGTTCTAACTCTTTGAAAGGTCAATTTGCTATCTTGAATCCGATGAATAAGGTACGCGGTTGTGTTGGACCATAGAAGTAGCCTGAGTCGCGGAATTCACCTTGGTCAAGGTCGGGTTGGAAATGATTGAGGATATTCTGAACACCAGTATTGACCTGTAGTTTCATATGGTCATGTAGTACGAAGGTATAGTTGAACTTTACGTTTAAGTCGAAGAAGCGAGGTGTGGTCTCCATTCGGTCAGCATCAATGTAGCCAGCATAGTGGGGAACTATCATCTCGCCGGTATAGGTACCAGAGAGTGAGAAATCGAAGTTCTTAGTGGGAGCCGAGGTAAATGTGAAGTAGCCATAATAGTCTGGTGTACGCATCATACGACGAGTAGTAAGTTCCTGTCCATTGACCTCGGTCCAGACCTCATCGCTATTATAGCGGCTGCGCTGGGCAGTGAATCCTAAACTTAGCACGGCTTTTTTGCCATGAGCTATCTTAGCGTCAAGATTAGCCCCGTATACACGTGCTCCGCTACCATTGCGGCGCTCCTTGATGGCATATCCGTTTTCATCAAGGCCGATATCCTCGAGGATGAATACATCGGTAAGTCCTGTATAGAACCCTTCTACAAGTACATTTGCTTGCCAATGCCCCAATGTCGTGGTATAGTCTACCGAGCCACTGAAGCTATTTGAACGCTCTTCTCGCAGTCCTTCAGCAAGCCTTATCTGTACGCCTTCTCCGCCCACTGCAGTCACGTGTAGGTCTTCATCATAAGCTTGTGGAGCACGGAATCCTGTAGAGTAGGTTAGGCGTGCCTGAAATGTTTCCTTTGGCTTATATAATAGATTCACGCGCGGACTTAGGATTGGATTTTCTATCAGATTATGCTTGTCCATACGTCCTCCGGCAAGCAGACTGAAATCATTCATTTTCCACTCGCTCTGAACGAAAGCGCTGGCGATGCGCACATCTTGTTTCATATCGCGTTGGTAACCTACCATGATATCATGGAGCGAATTGTTCTGGTACTCAAGTCCGCTAGTGAAAGTGGCAGGGGCAAAGAGAAAGCGATTATAATTACCAACATACATAGCGCCTGCAACCCAAGTGAGGTCATTGGTCTTTCCATAAGCAGATGTGTCGCGTTGTGCTCCATAGTAGCTATCGCGATCAGTATGCTGTACAGATGCGTAGGTGGAGAGTTTGTGCTTGTATTCATCCCAGAAATGGTCGTAACTCACACCACCACTGTTGATGATATGTTTGGTCTGCTCAGTAATATCTGTTTGGTGAGGTTGCAAGTCAAACTTGTTGCCTCCTCTGCGTAATTCATTAGTTGTATGATATTCCACGTTGAGACGGCTGAATTGTGAAGGACGGTAATATCCACGAAATCCAAAAGTATTCATGTTCAGCTTGCCGAGTTCAGAGAAGGAGTCTCCGTCATGATCGTAAGGATTACGGTTGCGGTAGCTCTGGTAGAGAGCAATGCCATAGCTATTGTCTTTGGCTACAAGCGATACATTGGCTCCCATATATTGCTCCCATGATTTTCCTCCAAGGTTCGATAATGTACTGGATACCTGAAAGGAGTTTTCTACAGGATCTTTCGTAATGATGTTAATGGTGCCCCCCACAGCATTGGCTCCAAAAAGTGCCGAACCGCCTCCGCGTACCACCTCCACACGATCAATCATATTGGTAGGTATTTGTTCCAGTCCATACACACCACTTAGCGCACTGATGATGGGGCGTGAATTGATAAGAATCTGTGAGTACGGGCCATCGAGTCCGTTGATGCGCACCTGAGGAAATCCGCAGTTTTGGCAGTTGTTTTCCACGCGCAATCCAGATTGGAAGTTGAGCGATTTGGCGAGGTCAGTACTGTTGACGGCCTCAAAGAGTTTAGGGTTTAGAACATTGACCACTACAGGGGCATCGCGTCGACTCACCTCATTGCGGCTAGCTGATACCACCACCTCATCTACCATTACAGCTTGCTCTTGCAAGGGGAAATGCACTACAGCTGTATAGTCTTTGTGAACGACAATCTCTTTTTCGAGTGTCTTATAGCCAACAGCAGAAACACGTAGCGTGTAGATCCCCTCTGGAAGATTCTGGAATTGAAACTGTCCAGCCTCATTTGATACAGTACCTTTGTCAGTGCCAACTATCAGGATTGTGGCATAAGGGATGTCTTCTTCGGTGGCTTTCTCGATTACGTGGCCAGAAATCATATGGCCTTCCTTGATGGGGGTAATTCCCCATGTCACTTGCATATTTGCTGCAAGTAATGTTACCAAAAACAAAAATTTCTTCATACCTTATTGACTGATTCCCTATAAATCGGTCGCAAAGATACGTAAAATTTAACAAAACAGACTCCTCAATAAGACGTTTTATTTATACAGATTCTAAAAAATACCTACATGTAGGTATGCCCTTTTACTATAAACTCTGCATGTCGTGAAGCTTCTTGTAGTAGCCTCCTGCAGCGATAAGGCTGTCGTGTGTGCCGCGCTCCACAATCTCGCCTTCGAGCATCACGCATATCTCGTCGGCATGGCGAATGGTGCTCAGGCGATGGGCAATGGCGATGGTGGTGCGCGACTTCATCAGGCGCTCCAGGGCCTCTTGCACCAGGCGTTCGCTCTCGGTGTCGAGTGCCGAGGTGGCCTCGTCGAGAATGAGTATCGGGGGATTCTTCAGTATGGCGCGTGCGATGCTCAAGCGCTGACGCTGACCACCTGAGAGGCGGCAGCCACGGTCACCAATCATCGTGTCATAGCCCTGCTCGCTCTCCATGATGAAGTCGTGGGCATTGGCAATCTTGGCCGCCTCGATGACCTGCTCCATGGTGGCCCCTTCGACACCGAAGCTGATGTTGTTGAAGATGGTGTCGTTGAAGAGGATGGCCTCCTGGTTTACATTACCGATGAGTGAGCGCAGGTCGTGGATGGAGACATCGCGGATGTCGGTGCCGTCGATGCAGATGCTTCCTCCTGTGACGTCGTGGAAGCGGGGCACAAGGTCTACAAGCGTAGACTTGCCCGAGCCCGACTGTCCCACAAGTGCAATCGTCTTACCCTTCTCAAGGGTGAGGTTGATGCCGCGCAGCACGGGAGCGCCGGGAGTATAGTGGAAGTCGACATTCTTGAACTCGATGCCCTGCTCGAACGAAGCAAGCGGGGCAGGTGTGGCAGGCTCCTTGATGGGATTCTCGGCACTGAGAATCTTGTCTACACGCTCCCAGCATCCCATGCCGATGGGGATGTTGTAGAATGCCTTGGAGAGGTCCTTGATAGGGTTGAGGATATTGTAGAGCATCACCAGGTAGTAGATGAAGGTGGCTCCCTCCATGCCCGACATGCCGTCGAGGATGATGTAACCTCCTGCCCACATCACGATGACGATGATGCAGGTACCCATAAACTCGCTGGCAGGGTGTGCGGCGCTCTGGCGTATGGTCATGCGCATCACTGCATTGCGATAGGTGTTGTTGATATGGGCAAAGCGCTCCTTCATCTTGCCCTCGGCAAGGAAAGCCTTGATGATACGCAGTCCGCCCAAGGTCTCATCGAGCTGTGCCAGCAGCGTGCCCCAGTAGTTCTGTGCCTCCTTGGACTTGCGCTTGAGCTTACGGCTGATGGTGCCCATCACCCAAGCCAGGGCAGGCATAGCCACGAGCACGAAGAGCGTGAGCTCCCAACTGAGGAAGAAGAGGGTGAACAGCGTCACGACGATGGCGATGGGGTTCTTGATGAGCATCTCCAGAGAGTTGGAGAGCGAGGTCTCCAGTCCACTCACGTCGCTACTCATACGGGATATGATGTCGCCCTTGCGCTCCTCGGAGAAGAAGCTGAGCGGCAATCCCATTACCTTGTTATATACTTGTATGCGTATGTCGCGCACCACGCCCGTGCGTAAAGGTATCAGCGTAGCTGCCGAGCCGAAGTAGCAGGCTGTCTTGAGCAGCGTCATCACAATCAATATCACTCCCGAGGCCATGAGCACCCACAGCGCACCGCGTGTCTCAATGAAGGTGTTCATGTAATAGTAGAAGTTGTTCTTGATGACATCGGCTATGTTGCCGTCGGCAAAGGTCATGTACTCGTATTGCGTGTCGCTCACCTGAAAGAGTATCTGCAGGATAGGGATGAGCAGGGCAAAGGAGAATACGTTGAGTATCTGTGCCAGCAGGTTGAGTGCGAGGTTGCCGAACAGGAACTTCTTATAGGGCGGTATGAACCGACGGATGAGTGAGAGAAATTGTTTGATCATGCTTTTGAAATTCTGAATTGTGAATTGTGAAATCTGAATTAACCGGACGGCAGTTGTCGTTTTCGTTATCGTCTTCGTTTTTAGGAACGTTTCCACTTCCACCGCTTATGTGTCCAGAGCCACATGTGGGGCTGTGCCTTGATGTCCTGCTCGAGCATACGCATATACTGCTTGCTGTAGCCGAACTCCTCGCCTTCGATGGGCTCGATGGGGTGGAGGGTTATCTCATAGTAGCCACGGCGCACACAGCGCATGCTGCCGTAGATGAAGTGGGCACCCAGCTTTACGCCCATGACTTCGCCACCGGTGATGATGGCCGTATCCTGGTTGAGAAACTCCATCCACTCCGGCTCGGGACGTCGCTGAGGACGCTGGTCGGCGATGAGTCCGAGCAAAGGCTGCTTGCCTTCGCGTATCATAGTGAGGATGGCACGCAGCGTCTGCTTCTGCGGTATACCCACTGAGTTGAAGCGGCTACGCATACGATACATCAATTTGTCCATCGCCTTGTTGCTGAGCGGGTGGTATATCTGGCAGGCGGCAAGTTCGGGATGTGTCCACATGGTGATGGAGATCACATACTCCCAGTTGCACTGATGCCCCAGATAGACAAAGAAAGGTTTGCCGTCGCCACGCAGCTGCTCTATAAGCTCGGGGTTGGTGAAGCGCAGGCGACGACGCATCTCCTCGTCGGATATGTGCATCAGCTTCACCGTTTCCAGCACGTAGTCGCAGAAGTGGCGGTAGAATTTCTTCTCAATCTCCCGAATCTCTTTCTCGGACTTCTCGGGGAAGGAGTTCACAAGGTTGTTGTGCACCACCTTGCGTCTATAGCCCACTACATAATACACGATAGGATATATGAGGCTACTCAGCACATAGAGCACCCCATACGGCCAAATGGCTATCGCCTTTAGCGCAAAGGTAAGCAGGGCAAGTGTTATCTTCTCTTTCATGTTTTTTTAGTCAACAGTCAACGGTCAACAGTCAACGGTCAATAGACTGGCTTCGCGGTGTGCCATCCGAATGGCGACTATAGACTGTTATTCATTATACCACGAAGCATACATCTTGTAGTTGTGGGCAATCTTTTGGTTGATTTCCTTGCCCTGTTCGGGCGATACCATCTTGATGAACTTGGCGGGTACGCCTGCCCATAGCTCGTATGCCCCCACCTTGGTGCGGGCTGTCACCACACTGCCTGCAGCAATGATGGCTCCTTCGCCTATCTCGGCATCGTCGAGCAGTACGCTTCCCATGCCGATGAGGGCATAGTCGTGCACCTTTGCACCATGGATGGTGACGTTGTGGCCCACCGAGACGTGGTTGCCAATCTCTATAGTTGATTTCTGATACAGTGTGTGCAGTACCGAACCGTCCTGGATGTTTACACAGTCGCCTATCTTGATGCTGTTGACATCGCCGCGCAGTACTGTGCCAAACCATATGCTGCAGTCGCGGCCCATCACTACATCGCCTATGATGGTGGCATTGTCGGCCAGGTAGCAGTCTTCGCCTATCTCGGGAGTGAATCCCCGAACTGATTTGATGAGTGCCATGTTATTATATATATATGTATATGTAGTTACAAAAGTACGGATTTTTGGTAAAACGGCAAATTATGGTTTGATATATTTGCATTTTCATTTCCCTTGTCTTACTTTTGTAATGATAAAAAGAGACAAGGATGAAGAAGATTTGTGCTATCACGATGGTCCGCAACGATGAATTCTATCTGCGCAAGTGGGTGGAATACTATGGTGCACAACTCGGTCGTGAGAACCTGCGTGTCTTTTTCGATGGTGAAGACCAGGTAGTCCCGGACTTTTGCGAGGGGGTATATGCAGAGCTCAAGCCCCGCATCCCGGGCTTGGTGGTCAAGGCCGAAAAAGAACGTCTGACCTTCCTTTCCCATCAGGCTGCCCGCTTGATGAGCGATGAGGGGTACGACATGGTAATAGGGGTCGATGCTGATGAATTCCTTATCGTAGATCCTCAGACGGGTAAGACCTTGCCCGAGTATCTCAGCACAATAGATGTAAAGGTATGTGTGTCGGGATTGGGAGTCGATGTGGGGCAGCATCTCGAGCGTGAGGCGGTGATTGATGGTACTATACCTTTTTTGCGCCAGCGCTCCTATGCCTACCTTTGCTCACGCTACACCAAGCCCTCGGTTATAGCCTCTCCCGTGCTGTGGGGGTCGGGCTTTCATCGGGTGAAGGGGCATGGCTATCATATTGACAAGAACCTCTTCCTCTTCCACTTTGGCAGCATCGACCTCAAGATGATAGAGGACCGTATGGGCAATGCAGACCTTATCTCTACCGGGCGGCTTGGACATATCAAGAAACGCGCCAAGACCATCTATGTAGTTACCGGTGCTGTGGCACGTGAGTGGGACAAGACGGTGGCAGGGATGCGTCGTGCCCAGCAGTGGCTACGTCAACCTTTTGCATGGAATAAGCCATGGAATCCCATCACTAAGGTGGTGGTGCGCATCCCCGACCGATTCAAGGATATAATATAACCATGTGTATGACCGATGTAGTGATAGCTTGGGTTGATGGCGACGACCCTGCCCACAAGCGCAAGAAGGCGCAGTACCTGACAGGTAAGAACGAAACCAAGTTTGACGATGTGGCCGGTGCCATGCGCTACCGCTCCACGGGCGAGATTTACTATTGTGTGGCATCGGTGCTACGCTACGCCCCTTGGGTGCGCAAGATATACATTGTTACCGATAGCCAAGACCCCCATGTGGATGAGTTCGTAGCCCACAACTTCCCTGACAACACGATACCCATCGAGCTGGTCGACCACAAGGTGCTCTTCCGCGGATACGAGCAGTATCTGCCCACCTTCAATTCGCTGGCCATCTCCACCATGCTGTGGCGCATACCGGGCATCAGCGACAGTTTCCTTTACTTCAACGACGACGTCTTCCTTGCCTCTCCGGCCACCGAGGATATGTGGTTCGAAGGCGACAAGACCCGCATCTATGCCGACCGCTTCCCCGCCCTGTGGGCCCGGTTGCTCCGTTGGGGCAAGCACTTGGGTAAGAAGCATAAAGTGTTCGGGCATAAAGACCCCATGCTCAACTCGGCCGACATACTCCACTCCAGCTACTTCTACCTTTTCCCCCACGCTCCCGTGCCCATGCGCCGTACCTGGTATGAGCAATTCTATGCCGAGCACCCCGACCTGCTCGACCGCAATATACGCCATCGCTTCCGTGAACCATCGCAGTTTAGCGCCCCCACGCTATTCTATGTGAGTGCTCATCGGACTGGTCAGCTTGAGGTGCGTTCACCGAAGGGCACAACATGCTTCTTCAAGCCCTCGATGGAGAAGAGAGAAACCTATATGGAGCGCAAGATTGCCGAGGCCGAGGCCAGCAGGAAACTCAAGTTCGGCTGTATCAACTCTCTTGGCGAGACCACCGAGGAGGCACAGCAAATGTTCAAGGAGTGGATAACGAAGAAGCTGGATATTCAACTTCTCTAAGACAAGACGATCAACACTATGAACAAGGTAAGCAACGATGCTCCACAGGTATCAGTCATAGTACCTATATACAATGCCGAGGGCAGTCTGCGCAGGTGTGTAGACAGCCTGCTGGCACAGACGCTGAAGGCTATCGAACTCATCTTGGTCAACGACGGTAGCCGCGACAGCAGCAAGGATATCTGCGATGAATACGCCACCCGCGACCCCCGTGTGAAGGTTATACACAAACCCAACGAAGGTGTGGCTGCCACCCGTATGGCAGGTATCGACAAGGCTACGGGTGAATACTCCATCCAGGTAGATTCCGACGACTGGGTAGAGCCCACCATGCTTGAGGACCTCTATGCCAAGGCCAAACAGGATGATGCCGATGTGGTGATATGCGATTTCTACTACGACTACGGCGGACGCAAGCCGCTCAAGCGCAGGGTGCAGTGCCCTCAAAGTCTCGACCGCATGGAGGTGCTGGCCGAGCTGCTCGAGTATCGTCGCTTGAGTCCCAGCCTGGCCAACAAACTGATACGCCACAGTTGCTACCGACAGTTTCAAGTGCGTATACCTGCAGATATATCCCACGGAGAGGACTTCTTCACCAGTTTGTCGATATTACGCTGCGAGGGTGTACGTGTGACCTATCTGCCCAATGCCTACTATCATTACATGCAGGATGTGGGCAGCACATCGCTCACCCACACATATAGCGTGCACGACTTTCATCGCGAGTGCCGCCTCAAGGACTACTGCCTTGAGCTGATGCGCGGTCACTCGTTGTACGAACGACTCGAGCAGCGCATGGTACACAACATCGTGCGCCGCGCCTTTAATGGAGGTGTGTTCACCTCGGCCGAGTTCAAGCATCTCACCTATGGGTACCGTCATCATATACTGAGCAATCATCGCATCGCATGGCATAGGCGTTGGCGCCTCTACCTCTCCTGCATAGGACTCTATCGGCTGATGTACTCGTATAAGGCGGTGAAGATTTGGGGTAAGGGTTTGCGGAATTGAAAGTTGAAAAGTTGGCCTGCCAGATGGCAACTCATGACTCATAAATCACCACTTAACGCAAGCGCTCGTTGTCGTTTACGTTATTGTTGCTGCAAAGGCAGCTTTCAGATTTCAAACTCCGATTTTTCGGGGAACATCCTCTCGAGAAAAGCCCTGGCACGCAATCGGTCTTCCTCCGAGGCTCGTTCATCATCGTTGAGGCAGAAGAGCATGGGATTATACTTATTAATGATATGTTGTGGATCAGTGTCTCTTATGCTTATGCTTCGCGCGTCGTAGTTGTATCTGCCTTGTAGGGTTCCCTTGATTTTGTCAACTATAGGCATCTCTCTGTTATATCGTCCCATTAGTTTCATTTCACCATGCCCCACGGCCAAGGCGTAATATAGCGCTATTGCGCGTTGTAGGTCGTCATCGTGTCGGAAGTGCCGCCCGATAGTCTCATTTACCAAACAAGAATACTTCTCCTTGCATTTCTTGAAATCACTAAGTCTATAGGCGTCGATGTTGTGGTGCGGGATATACCTATATGTGCGTTCAAAGTCTTCGGCAATTAGCGTCTGAGCCCTAAACAATGTCTTCATGTATATGGTCTCGGCATTTTTTTTATTCTTCCTCCTTTTCCTCAGTCTCACAATGGGAAATCCGTTAGGAGTGAAAAAATCTCCAGGTGTCGCCGAACGGGCAATAAACGTATCATCGTTGGCGAGAAGGAAATGCTCTGACAATCCAGGGATGTTGTCTATACACCACTCTATGGCAGGCGAGCTGAATGAAGGTAGCGCCTCTGCAGGCATTATTTCTTTATGGTCAATGACCAATATGTGTGGGTTCGTCAGGTCAAGCCATGCCGGCACTTGCCCATCGGTGACTATATAGATATGTCGTATCCAGGGAGCATATCTTTCCACGGAACGTAGCGAGTACTTCAGTTCGTCATTGTTGACAAACCTCGCCTCATCCACCGCTTCGGGAGTCACTTCCGAACTTCCCTGCTCGTAGGCTGCCCTCTTGGCACGCCACACAGGGTCGCTACCATCTACCCACAGATACACCAAGTCGATATCCATATTCAAAGAATCAATACTGTATAGTTCGTTTCGGCAAAGATAGTAATAAGCGAGCGAAATATAAAACCTGCTATAATATTTCTCAGCGAGCGTAAGTGTTTTCTTAGTCGAGAGAAGAGCAGAACCACATCAATTCCCGATGAAATCGGCATTTTTTGAATCCAGAGCGATGGGAGTGCTGCAATACCAGGTGAAAAAAGTTTATTTTTGGGGTGGCAGTGGCATAGTGAGAGTTAATTGAGTTTCATAGACAACCATCTTAAGAAGTAGACCTATAATAGTAGGCAAATAAGTTGCTATCGAACAGATTAATGTAAACTCCAGATATTCATCTTGCTTTTCATCAGTTTATGTGCTCATAAACTGACGTCACCGCGGTGACGTTTTGGCTCCACCGCAGTGGCGTTTACGCGTCACCGCGATGACGTGAATGTTTCACCGCGGTGACGCGATATCTGCGGCAAGGTGTTAGGAAATAATGATGCGTCCCTCCTAACGAACTAGACTTCTGCGATTATGATAATATGATAGTAGAGCATTATGATGTTGTGCCATGCCACCCCAAAAATAAACTTTTGTCACTCGCAGAATATATTCTATGCAGAGTTTCTAAGATAATGCAATCTACCGAGGTTGAAACACTACCTACAATACAAAAAATATGAGGGCGCATCTTCAACGAGATGCGCCCCTAATTAATTGAACTTAATACCTCTATTACTTCGCTACAGCCTCAAGCTTCTTCATGATAGAGAAAATAAAGAAGAACGACAGGAGACAAACACCAATCATCACAGCCCAAAGCACCCAAAGAGGAATATTTCTATCCCACAAGGTGGGACCGATAACAGTGAGATAGTTACCAATAGCAGTAGCAGCAAACCATCCACCCATCATGAGACCTTTATATTTGGGAGGTGCCACTTTAGTCACAAAGGAGATACCCATTGGCGACAGTAACAATTCACCAAAGGTTAGTACAAGATAGGTAGATATTAACCAGTTAGGTGATACAAGGTTAGCCTCGGCACCAGCACTAAGAGCGGTGGGGTTAGGCTGGCCAATAGAAGCTACGGCCATAATTACGAAACCAAGAGCAGCGATGAGCATACCAAGACCTATCTTACGGGGTGCAGAAGGTTCCTTGCCTTTCTTAGCCAAAGCGCCGAACACGGCCATCGACACGGGAGTCAAAGCTACCACAAAGAAGGGGTTGAACTGCTGGAATATCTGCGGGAGGATAGGTGTAGATTCGGGCAAACCGATATACTGATATACAAGGAACGCCAAACAAGCTACGGCAACCACACCAGGCACCACCTTGTTCTTATTCTGGAATACGCCAAAAAGAGCATAAACGGCAATGGCTGCAACAGCAAGGTTCCATACACTAATACCTAAACTCATAAAACCAGTAGCAAAAGGTTGAGTATAGTCGCGAGCGAAGAAGGTAAGCGTAGCACCGTTCTGATGGAAGGCCATCCAGAAGAAAAGTACTACAATGTATACAAGTACAAGAGCCACAAGACGGTCTTTTGTCTGTTTCGGGGTCAATTCTTCTACAGCCATATCACCCGTCTTGGGTTGTGTCTTCGCATTGTAGTCCGCATGCTTAAATGTGCCGCGGAAACCATAGTAGATAGCAATTGAAGCTACAAGTGAGATACAAGCCACCGCAAAACCATAGTGGTATGCCTGAGAAAGTTGGTCAAGATAGGTTTGGCAGAATTCTGGCATCGGACCTACATAGCCCTGCTCTGCCTGCAAACGACCAAGGGCAGCAAGATTATCAGAGGTTATAGTGCCATCAAGAAACTGGTGAGCCAACTCTGGTATACGAGCATGATAGCTTAAATTTGCCTTACCAAGAATCCAGTTGGTTACTGCAGTTGCAGCAGTAGGAGCAAACATGGCACCAATATTGATGGCCATATAAAAGAGAGAGAATCCGGAGTCACGACGCGAAGAAAACTTAGCCTCATCATAGAGATTGCCTACCATTACCTGGAGGTTACCCTTAAAAAGACCTGTACCCAAAGCTATCAACGCAAGGGCACCAATCATCATAGTCAGCCCCATTGTATCAGCACCAGTTGGAATAGCCAACAATGCGTAGCCAAGAAACATAATAAAAATACCAATGGTAACCATCTTGCCATAGCCAAACTTGTCAGCAAGAATACCACCTACCATAGGCAGAAAATAAACACCAGCTAAGAAGATTGAATAGAATTGCCCAGCATCAGCAGCAGAAAAACCGAATTTCGCCTGCAAAAAAAGTGTAAAGATTGCAAGCATCGTGTAATAGCCAAAGCGTTCACCAGTGTTCGCCAAGGCTAAAGCATAAAGTCCTTTTGGTTGTCCTTCAAACATAAAATTGCGTTATTAATTAGTGAATATTATTGCTTTTACGAATGCAAAAATAGTCATTACAACGCAATCGGCCAAAAAAAAATACGATTTATATGCCACTAGCATACCTCGAAAGAAAAACTATAAGTTTCATTTACACCTTTTGAATATAGTCCTTCATCTTTCAAGATAGCGTCAATTGATTTTAATTCATGCACAGAAAACCCCGATTCAGTCTCAAACTTTCTATTATTTAGTTTTCTTTCACCTAATTTATTTTATTTCTATTATTAATTGTTGTACATTTGCAGTCGATTTTGATAAATAGAAACGCCTTCGACGAACAAGAACAACATATAGACACACTGACGAGCATACACGCTCCGGCAACCTGCCGCCACGTATTACAGACATAACTCGGCAAGCGCCCCATTCGGGGTGCAAGCTGTTTCTTTTGTCTTTTTTTATTAACACACTGAATTATGGAAGAACAATTAATATACATCATCATGCTCATCTCGATAGCGTTGTCGGCCTTGTGCTCAACGCTCGAGGCAACATTATTATCCACTCCCCTATCCTATATCGCAGGCCTCGAGGAACAGGGAACCAAAGGAGCAAACAGGCTAAAGCGGCTGAAGACCAACACCGACCGCCCCATCTCGGCCATACTCTGCATCAACACTATTGCCAACACCGTAGGAGCCTCCATCGTAGGTTCGCTCGTGTATGAGGTCTATGGCGATGCGCTGGTAGGTATCTTCTCCACCATCTTCACTCTATGCATCCTTATCCTGTCAGAGATTATCCCGAAGACTATAGGTACAAGTTATTGGCGCACACTGGCCATCCCGGCATCTGTGATTATCGACGGTATGATATTCATCTCCTTTCCCTTGGTGTGGGTATTGGAGCACCTGCAACGCCTCATATCCTCGAAGTCGAACCAGGTGAGCGTAAGCCGTGAGGACATCTCGGCCATGGTGAGCGTAGCTACCGAGGAGGAGGTCATCGAAACAGAGGAGAAAAAGATGATACAAAACCTGCTCAAACTCGATGAAGTGACCGCCCACGAGATCATGACTCCCAGTGTCGTTGTAGAGATGGTGCCAGGCAGCATGACCATACGCGAGTTCTACAACAGCGACAATACCCACTCACGCATCCTTATCTATGATGAGGAGAACGACGAATATATCGTTGGTTATGTGCTTCGCCAGGAAGTATTGGAGAAGATGGCGGAAGACAAGTTCGATATGCCGCTTATCGACATCATCCGCCCCATCATGACCTTTGGCGAGGAGGATTCTGTATCAGATATTTGGGAGAAATTGTTGGAGAAAAAGGAGCACATCTCGGCTATCCTTGACGAATATGGTTCGTTGCGTGGTATCGTCACTATGGAGGATGTCATCGAGACTATGCTCGGACAGGAGATTGTAGACGAAAAAGACGAAGTGGTCGACATGCAAGAGTATGCCAAGGACCAATGGGAAAAGGCCCAGAAAGACATCGTCGCCATGACCGATTAACAAATATAGGAATATATACATGAAGTTTCGCAAACTAGTAGCCATCGAGCCTGTCAGCCTCATTCCTTCGGCTGAAAAGGAATTGCGCGACTACGCACACGAGGTGGTGCTCTATACCGATATCCCCGCCTCGGCGGATGAGATTGTTTGTCGCATAGGCGATGCCGATGCTGTCTTACTGAGCTACACATCGACCCTCACGGCAGAGATGATGGGCCAATGCCCCAATATACGCTATGTAGGCATGTGCTGTTCGCTGTATTCTCCTGAAAGCGCCAATGTAGACATCCGCTATGCTGAGGCCCATGGCATCACCGTTACCGGCATCCGTGACTACGGAGACGAGGGTGTAGTAGAATACGTAGTGAGCGAACTGGTGCGGCTGCTCCACGGCTTTGGAGAAGAGCCTTGGGAGGAAATGTCCCGTGAGATTACCGGTTTGAAAGTAGGCATCGTAGGATTGGGTAAGTCGGGCGGCATGATTGCCGATGCCATGCGCTTCTTTGGTGCCCATATCGCCTACTTTGCCCGAAGCGAAAAGGCTACAGCTACAGCTAAAGGCTATCAGTATATGCCACTCGATGAACTTATGGAGTGGAGCGATGTGGTCTTCTGCTGCCTCAACAAGAATACCGTGCTCCTACACAAGGAGGAGATGCTGCGTTTCGGCCACCACAAGATACTTTTCAATACCGGCCTCTCCCCTGCTTGGGATGAGTCTGCCCTGCTCCATTGGCTCGACAATGGTAACAACCGCCTCTATTGCGATACGGTGGGCGCACTTGGCGGCACACATCTGCTATCGCACCCCAACGTACGTTGTATGAACGTATCTACCGGACGCACCAGTCAAGCGTTTGTACGCCTTAGTGAGAAGGTGTTGACAAACATCAAACAGTACTCTTACAATGAACCATAAAAACAATCTATCTTATTCACAAAAGATAGAAGAGTACCTTCAGCTACAATAGATATCACGGCATCGGTGAGAGGCCTTCCCACTTTACATTCCAAGTACCATCGGCGGGGAATCCCGGATTTGTGCCCGTGCTGCCATCCCAACCTGCACACATCATAGCCACTGCAGTAAGCAGACCGCCATTGCCTGGCAGATAGAGTCGCAGACGGGGCGACTGGTAGTTATGTCCATTGGGCAGATAGGTGTTCTTTGTCTCGTTCATGAGCAGGGCATCTACCGCCTTATCGGGCTCGCCCAAACGGGCTGCACACATGGCTGTCATCGGATAGTCCCATCCCCAGCTGGTGTCCCATCCCCAGATGTCCCAGAGGGCATGCAGGGTATTGCTCATTAATGTCTCATCAATCAGTCTGTTGGCAGGATACATACCCAAGGCACCCAACACCGCAGGGTGGTCGGTGAGATAACGGGTATTGGTGTATGAGTCGAGTGCTGTCTCGGCAGCCAAGTAACGCTGCTGGTCATCAGCGGCCAAGGGCGACAGCTTCTCAAGCAGTTCGTCCCATTCGGGTACTCTCTTCATTCCCATACGCTTGCGCCATAGTTGCGCGGTAGACAAGCCGTAGTGCCAGCTCGATAGCTCGAGAGGCGGATTAACGGTCTCTGCCGCCCGTAGGGTCTCTTGAGCGGGAATGATACCCTTGAGTATATATCGGTCGTTCTCCTCATCATAGTCGGCAAAGGAGTACATGAACTCTGCCGTTTCTTGTATCAGATTGAAATACTTGTCAAGTACCTCCTTGGTGGGATTGGCACGATAGACCAATTCTGCCAAGTATATGAAATGAGGCTGCTGCCAAATGAGGAAGCTACCAACCTTTGAAGGAGCCTCGCCTGCGGATGGGTCGGTCATCTTCATCCATCGTATACCATCGTAGCCTTGGCGCTCTGCAATACTGCGTGCCATAGGACGCGCCTTCTCGTACCATGAAAGAGTGTGGTTGAGTTTATCGGCATGACCCCATAAGGGGAAGTGCGACTGATGCCACCAAATCATCTCCAAGTGGAACTTGCCAAACCATGAATTGTAGGTCAGACCTGTCTCTTGAGGAGGCGTGTCACCTGCGGCCTGTATAGCCATAAGGTACTGGCTCAGAACTACACGACGCTCCAGTTCAGGGGCACGTGGGTCGGTACATGCAGAGAAGTCTACAACACCACCCTCATTCCAGAACCTGGCCCATGAAGCGGCTGAAGCATTGGCTGTTTCCTTGAATGTAGGGATAGAAGCCTCATTGACTGTAGGGGTAAATGTGGGCAGGTACTCACATGAGAATGCAAAATCGCCCTTCTCAGGAGTTATGACGAAGTAGTTCTCAGCCTTCTTCACAATAGATACATCACCCTGCCATTGCAATGCCACATAGTATGTGGTGGCATCTATGGTGCGCTTGAATACAGCTCTATCGTTTCGCTTCGAAACTAAGTTCGTAGTATGCTTATTGTCGGATTTCCAGTCGCATGCATCATCGGCATGAACACCCGTAGGGTATGGAAAGCGCAGTTTGATGGGCATCGGTTGACTAGCTTTTATACGTGCAGCAATAAGGTCACGTTCGGGATGGCATACCGTCTGCACCTTTACGGGTATCCCCAAGAGTGTGTAGCAACTCTCGATAATACCGCTTCCCAGCGATAGAGTTTGCTTGATGTTAGTAAAGTCGTTCATCGTAGTGTTAGACGGTAGTTCAAGTCCCACGATACCAAGATGCAAGCGATGCGGATTGACACGTAGCCAGTTGGCTGCATCTTGCTGGCGGCCCGGGTCGTTGAACTGTACCGAATAGGGCTCTGTTCGTCCGCGACCGAAGTCGTAATCTCGCAATGCATCCTCGGGCTTATAGTTCTTAGGATTGGCAAATGAGTGCCACCCCCAGTCTGACTGCGTGCCGAGAGGGATTCCCTTCGAATAATACTCGGGGAAGGTCTGCAGTCCAGTTGCGTCAACTGTTACGGCAAATCCGCCATTTCCCACAGAGAGCGATGACAAGGTGTCAAAACGCTGTACGATAGGATTGTTGCGCTGTAACAATGCCTTGCGGTTAATCTTAGTGGCACCAATGAGTTGTGTAGACAGGCATAGCAAAATCACAGCCACGATATGAAATCTTCTGTTCATAACATCAAAACATAAATATGGATACTCAAGATTTTATTCTATACGAAGTTCCCAAGGCACGAAATACTGTGTTTCGATAATTGGCTTCATCTCTTCAGCACGAGCGCCATATTTGGGAGCGATAAGGGCAGAGATTATTGAAGGATCGTTCCAACGAGTTGCCACACGAATCATCGTAGCATAACTCTTTCCTTCACCGGCGAACTCAAGTTGCATCTCACGAAGCATTTCTACATCGTTGGCCTTCATACAGGCAAATTTTCCCTCTTCGGTCCTATAATCTGTTAGAATCGTACGGGGCGAGAGACCGAAGCAACCGCGTATACCCATACTGGGATATTTCACTGTTCCACCTGAATGCTCTGTGGTCCAGTCATTCGTGAAGCCCTTAAAGCCAATGGAATCAACAGGGACTCCGTAACCATTGGAGTCTTTTAGCATATTACCGTCAGCACCCTTGACGAAATGATCAACTTTAATGCCATTATTAAGAATAGCGTCGGCTGCTTGGAAACGAGCAAGCTGGTTGAGTGCCTCAAAAAGATAGAAGTGATACTCTGCTGAACGGAAGAGGTAGATATGCACATCATCCTGATACGCATAGGGACGGCGTGAGCTACCTATCGGACGGAATTTAGCCAGATAATGCTTACCTCCATCACGAGCGCCACAAGTAGAGCCTGTACGTCCTTCACTGTAACTACCCGGATTGAACTCATCGCTCTCGAACATTGCTTCCAAACGTTCTAAGTTAGGACGCAGCAGATAGTCGTTGGGATATTCAGAACTGAAATGCTTGAGCAAGCGATTGGTCTGGTTGTGCTTATAGTCGTAGATAATAGCCGAAACGACTTCCTCGCTATGGGGATCAATATTGTCGTAATAACGACCAAACTGACTTGGTACACGCGCATTACGCTGATTATTATGGTTATTCTTATGCACTGCGAATATAGGATTAAAATGGCCAAGCATGAGGTTTACAACCTGCTCATAACAGGGCAAGCCATCAGCAGCACGACCATCACGCTGCAAGAAAGCTCCACGCCACAGAAGAAGTTTGGCCATAAGCCCTTCGTAAGGTGGGGTCATATAATCCCAGTAGCGATACTGGCTTTCTGCCAAAGCGGTTTCGGGATCAAGCCACTCATACCAGGAGAACTCCAACGTGCCATCAACATAGTCAGTGAACTCACTACCGTTATCAAGCAAATCAATACAGGTCTCCACGACTTCTTCCAGGTCCATTAACTTAAATCGGGTAGTGTCGGCAAGACTCTGCATCTCTACCATAGGGTCATCGAACCAAAGAGCCTGACCATAGATCTCAGCCATAGTTATATAAGCCCACACTTTAACACGAAGAGTCAAGCTAACAAGTGCATCAAACTTCTCGGCATCAACTAATTCGGGACGCTCCTTACGGAAGGTGTGCATATTGTCAATATAGTCGTTGCAGGCTATGACAAGTTCGTAGTATGGTGCCGGATCAGCATAAGAGTTGCCACTGAGATCTGCGTCATAATTATAGAGAGCAATGAGTTCACCTATCGAATAAGGTGTTGGCTCAATCAGAGAGCCACGCGTTTCTGTCAAGAATATTTGCTTATCGCCTACAGCCTGCAATTTGGTAATGACACCCAAATAACCAGTATACACCTCTGTCTGCGTACCTATATATTGGTCGCCTGCAAGAGCATCGTTGGTTTGCGGGTCGAAGAAATCCGAACAAGCAGAGAATAGTGCTATAGTACCCAAGCACAATGAAAATAGCGACTTACGGAGTGATTTCATAATAAGAGCTATGTATTTGTTTTTTAGAAATTCAAGTTAACACCCAGCTTTACAGTTCTCGGCATAGCAACCTTAGCATAGTCTACACCCTGCATAATTGGAGTATACGAGTATGCAAATTCAGGATCTGCTCCAAGATAGTTGGTAAAGCAGAGAAGATTTTGCCCAGTAACATATACTGTTCCACCCTGAAAGACTTTCCACAAAGGAGTCTTAAATGTATAGCTGAGGGTGACATCTCTCAGTTTCAAATATGAGGCATCTTCAATCCAACGTTCCGAGAATTCATTATTGCCAATAACGTCTCCATAGTTAGCACGGGGAATATCTGTCATCTGCCCATCCATGGTCCAACGGCGAAGCAGCGCTTTGCTCTGGTTACCAAAATCATCAGCCGACTCCAGATAGCGGCGAGTAGCATTATAGGCCTCATTGCCTAACGAATAGCCCCAAGTAACATCCAGCGCAAGACCACGATATTCAAAACGATTGTACAGCGTACCAAAAAGATCCGGAGTCGCCGAACCAAGAATCACACGGTCTTTATGATTAATAATACCATCTGTATTCTGGTCTACATAGTGCATATCACCAGCCTCATAAGCTATGCCATTACTATTCTTCAGATTGGCTTCTTTTGCCTCACTAATCGTAGAGAATACCCCTTCCACTTCGTAGCCATAGAAGCTATAGGGATTCTCACCGACCTTGGTGATGATAGTAGCATCATCCGACAAGGTACTAACGAGCATATCCTCATTGCCAAGTGATGACACCTTATTATTAAGAGCACTGACACTACCCCCAATAATCCATTTGAAGTTCTTGTTGTACACTGGGGCTACCTGCAAGCTAATATCATAGCCTCTACTGGTAATAGCAGCATCATTACTATAATGAAGGCTGGTACCATAAGCCGAAGAGGTATTGCTGAGCATAAGCACATCTGTGGCGCGGTTAATATAAGCCGCAGCGGAAAGATTCACACGGTTTTTCCACATAGCCAAGTCAAGCCCAAGATTTGCACGCCTATTCTCCTCCCATTTGATTTTAGTATTAGGAACATTAGCCCTAATGATACCAGCTATCATCTGATAGGGACGACTAGTGTAGAAGTATTTTCCATAATTTCCCGAGAAACGGCTATTTCCTGTAAGACCATAGTCTGCCCAAAGATTCACTTTATTGAAAAAGTCCATATCCCGGAAGAGCGAGAGCTGCTTGGCCATTAACATTACTGACCCTGATGGATATACGCCCATACGCTGCGTATCTTTACCTGTAGAAGAAGCTCCATCTGTAGAAACGTTAAATGCCATATTCAAATAGTCATCCCAAGTAAAGGATGCACGAGCATATGCATTTAGCCAATTCCAGGCACTAGTATATCCCGAGAAGAAGACACCAATACCATTGACGTCTCCCAGAGTTTGATAGAAGTCGTTAGCTGTATTGCGTCCTGAACCCATATCATATTCGTTAGAAGTTGTCAAGACTTGACCTCCCAAACGTAAATCAACTAACATTCTATCAAACTTGTTCGTATAAGCAGCATTGACATTGTAGAACATATTGAACGTAGTTGCTACTCCCTGACGGACAGTATTGGCAGCCTCACCATAGGTATCAAAAATATGAACAATATCAGAGTTGTTGACGCCAGGAATGAATACTCCCTGCTGATCATAGTTATAATATAAACCCAGCGCAGCATTTAATGCCAAATGATTAGTAGGCTTGTAGGCCAACTGTATTTTCATATTGACGTCATATTGGCGAACCTCTTCCGAAGCTGTATGGATAATAGCTAACGGATTGCTGACAATAAAGTCAGTGTTCGTGTTAGCACCAAAATAATAACTTGAATAAGTTTCAAGCAAATCACCATACATATCACTCTTATAGGGACTAAGCAAGGGGGCACGCTTATAGGCCGCAAGCAAAGGATTGGTCTCTACACGCATACCTTGCTCTTGATAACGGCCATTCAGATAAGCCAGACTAAGATTGGTGCTAATCTCAAACTGCTTGCTCACGAGCACGTTGGTATTGATTTGTGTATTGAAACGATCAGAATAGGTATTCTGCAACGTACCTTCATCACGCATATAGCCTAATGATATGTCATACTTAGCAATAGCGTCACCACCTTCAACACGAACAAGATGATCAGTAGTCATTCCATTTTGATAGAGATAGTCCTGCCAATCGGTATCATACTGATAATAATAATTGAACGGATTATCAGAGCCCTTGAGGAAGGGGAAGTCGGTGAAGAATGTCTCCATATTGTCATAGTAGGTAAGACCTACATCAGAAAGGTATGACTTATAATCAGCAACGCCCATAAGAGGAATACGACGGTTGTTCCAATTGAAGCCAAACTGACCAGAATAGGAAATCTTGGTATTCATGTCATCAGAAGTTGCTCCATCAGTCTCAACAAGAATCACGCCATTGGATCCTAACGAACCGTACAAAGAGGCCTCAGCACCACGCAACACTGTAATATTCTGTATATCCTGCACATTGATGGCTTGGAAAATTGAACGCGAATAGCCCCCGATAAGCTGCGATTCGTCCTTGTCGGGCATAAAGGGAACACCATTTATTACCACTAAAGGAGCATTATCTGCACTCAAAGTTTGGATACCCTGCAAAGCCATATAAGCTCCCTCACCCGTCATACCACTCTTATTGACGACCTGCAGCCCTGCAAACTCACCCTGCATCGCACGGTCAATAGTGGATGAACCCAGAGCAAAATCCTTCTTACTAAGGTTACGAGCACCGCTGAGATTGGCAGTATTCTCTATTCTGTAAGGTAGAACAGCACTTTCATTGTATTTATAAGCATCGTCACGAACCAGAATGATAGAAACCTTAGAATCTCCCTTAATCTTTAATTCCTGAGAGAAAAAGCCTGGAGCCCACACCTTAATATAGGCACCATCCACGACTCCTTCAATCTGAAAGTGTCCGCTTTGATCAGTCTGCACACTCTCTACACCCGAAGAGGATACTACCGCATCCTGCAATGGGTATCCCTCAGAAGAATATACCGTACCCTGCAATGTCTGTGCTACAGTATCGCTAAATACCATTACCGCACATAACAATAATAATAACTTTATCTTTTTCATTACAGTTCTAAATTATTAGTAGTTATTAATTGTAGGACGCAAACACCAATGACAGAACGTAAGCGTGCTGCTAACACCTGTAGCTGCCTCTATACGAATCACCAACGGCATAGCCTTGCCCTCATTCAAGTCGGGGATAACAAGTTCCTCTATCACCATGCCACCGTCTGTATCATAGTTCTTGGCTTTCTTTCCAAGATCAGTACCTGTAGCAGTAAGACGATCTATTTCCTCCTTAGAATATCCTTCAGGATAACCATCTGACAGTTCTGCTCCACGATCGTAATGATAAGTTGTAGACGAACCCACATTGATTGTATTGGATCCGAGTTCCACCTTCTTGCCTTCTGTCTTGGCATATACGGTTATAGACAAGTCAAGCCCTATACCCTGTTTGAATCCCATTGCCAAACGATAAGTGCCTGGTGGAACTAACCATTCAGAAACCGTCCCTTTATCTGAATTGTACTTAATAGGAGTGAATTCCAGATAGAAACCTTCGGTAGATGCTTCACACTTTGCCTGAAGTACACGATCGCGAATCTTCGGCCATACACCCTCTTCGGGAGTCCAATAGTCAACATCTGTATTACACTTCAAGTCTTTCAGGTTATTGTATTGGAAGAATTCAGATTTCTGTACGTCTGTGCAATATTCGTAATTGTAGAACCAATCCTTCAAACGATAAATAAGTATATTGTTAGGTATACGTAGAGCATTGACATTATAGGCCACACCATTGGATAAGGATATAGGATTTTCGACGTCTATTGATTGCTCCTTAGTGCGCCATTGGCGATTATAGATAGAGGACAAATCCTGATCAATCGCAAAATCCTCTGCTTCATATATCTGATTAAAGAATGCAACCTCAAGAATCCATCTCTTGATTACCTCCTCATCACGCTCCATTCCCCACGATGCCAAGGTTGTGCGTGCCTGCTCTAAAGCCTGATTAATGACATCATTAGAGAATATCAACATAGTTGCAGTCAATGACTCTGAACTGAGGCCAAAAGATTTCTTATCAAAGAATTCATTGGTATAAATAAATACAGAATCATATATGGTATTTCCTGTAGCATCTACACCAATAGGCTTACTATTAGTCTTATCGAATTCTCTTCCACCCGATTCCAATATCATCTCTTGGAACATTGAATATTCCTCAGGAAGTTCTTGAATGAAATCATAAAGTGAAGTAGGAGTCTCAATCATCTCGCTTAACACATAGATGTAGCCATCCTTAGTCTTTATCACCTCCTGAATGGGCGAACCATTGAAACGGATATGCTCCAATTTACCCAATAGCGCCAAAGAATCCATAGACACTTTTACAAATTTCTCATGCCACATCAGTATACGCTCACCATCATACAGATGCGAAGGTGACATCGCAATGTCTGTTACATGAGAGAATGCCATCGTCTGAGCATCTTCCGCCTCTGGCTGTACGAATGCATCGTTTGCTACAACCATCAGTGTATGTAACTGCCCCTTTTCCTCAAGCAATGTGAAGACCTGCTGATCTTCAAGGAAATGAAACATATCTTTCAAGTCTTCGCGTGTGCTCAGATAATCATACGATTTCAATTCACTAATATTCAACTGTTCATTAGAAATCGAAGTCTCGGGATTATTATAATAGTTGTCCCAACTATCATTACATGCGGTCAGCGCCACAGCCGCTACCCATATCGGGAATAATTTCATTATACTCTTCATAGGACAATTCATTCTTCGGTTATTGGAATAAATGTGATACAGTCAAACTGCAGACTAAACTTTCCATTTGAGCTAGCAGCTGGATCCAATACCACAAACTTGAGTTCATGATCGGCCGTTGTATCAAATGTTATCTCATCATACAACGTAGCCGTATACACATCTGGTGCATTCTTGGTAATAGTAGTATAGGGACTGACATTACGCATATCAGCACCATCAATGGTTACACGCATCATACCACCATTACCGTCTGTCATCTTACGCATGAAGGCCATATCTGAAGTATATACCATAGAAATCTCTACTCTGTATTTACCACGAATCACGGTAGGTGTACGCAAAGCAACTGAACCCATATGCCCAATATTAAAGGCCACACGATCGTGAAATACACATTCATCCCAACGTCCACCATCCTTACACGTTATATAAGTAATCGTGCTTAAACTATTGTTACTGGTTCCCGAAGGTGACATCTCAGTAACAAAGCATGCTGCCTTGGAAATGTTGATCTTATCTTCAGTCTCTGAAACTGCCGGTTGATACACAAAGCCCGCCTCAGCGACAATGTTCTTCACCTCAACATAGTCGCAGAGGTCCCATACTACGGTAGAAGGATCGGGTTCCCAAATAGGGAGATAGCCATCAATCTCATGCAGATATCCGTTCTTTCCTGCCACATCACAAGCTGAAACAACAAAGTTTGCTTTATCGGCTATTTTATTTATATGATAAAGCTCGGCCGTAGTAGAGTCTACCGTAACTGTAAGCACCTGATTAGCAGCCATCGTACTCCAGATTCGAGTCGTATCAGCACCCAAGAATGATGTCAAGTCGGCATACTTATACTCTCCTCTAAGTACATGATAAGCCACATACTGATAGAGAGCATTGGTAGAATCCTGAACATTCTCATCGGCTCCCAACATCTGCTTCAATGCCGGCAGATCGCTGATTCCAGCCTTCGCAAAGGCTTCATCTGACGGAGCCAAAAGCGTATAATAGTGCCTATTGACAGTGATAACACCCAACTCTGCAACAGTGTCAGCTATTGTTGACAACATTTTATCCCAACCAGTAGCATCAACAGCCTCCTTCATAATGGAATAACGAGGTGCTGATACCCGATCGTAAACAGTCTCGACAAGAGGTGTCATCACATCGGATACATAATACAATATGGCGTTAAACGTATGCACTCCCATCTCATAAATACGAATACTATTATTGAGAAGCACCTCACCTGCATTGACGGTATCAATGGATATGGTAATCTTAGCATCGGACAAACTTGTAACTTCTGTCTTACGCAAGAACTCCTCTACCCGAATAGAGTCTTCCACTGAATGCTGAAGCACAAGCGCCTTCGCATACTCAACACCCAACTCTGTAATACCACTTACTCCCTTCGCTTCATAAAAACGCTGGACAGCATCATTGTTGGGTACAAAAAGAGTAAAGTCCTCACTCGCATAGTTCAGTGCATTGTACAGATCAGCATATCGCATAATAGCAACCCACTCAGAAAACTCATCCTGCTCAGCCAAAAATGAGGCAGCCGGGTTATCCTCAAATATCTGATACATGCTCCCCTCTTTCTCATCGTCACAACCCCATGTTGTCACAGCGATAAAGAGCAACACCGACATCTTCCATACTTTATTCATATACTTTTTCATGACAATGCGTTAGTTAGTCGTTTGATAATAGGGATTCTGTTTCAACTCCGAGTTTATCTCAATCTCACTATACGGAATAGGCAGATACCAAGCGTTCTCATCTTGAAGAACCGAACGAATCCATTGCTTATTATAGGTCTGATTGGACTCTACAATGATATTGACAAACTCAGTTGCATACTTCTCATTATAGCGTGCAAATCGCAATAGATCGTACCAGCGTTTACCTTCTGCCATAAACTCCATTTCACGTTCATACAAGACTGCTTGCAGAAGAGTTAGCTCATCAGTCTCCTCCACATTGATATCAAGGGGTTTAAGCATAGCACGTACACGGATTACGTTGATTATATCAAGAGCAGCTTTCCAAGATTCAACGCCCCCTCTCATAATCAATGCCTCAGCTTTCATCAGCATCACTTCGGCAACACGATAAAGAATAAAGTTGGCATCCTCTTGTAGACGTACATTACCCATATCTACAATATCAGTACCCTTATATTTCCAGATATAGAACTGATTTTGATTCTGGTAGTCATTCAGGTTGGAACCAGAATGAACATAAGAAGCCATTAACATACGCCCTACTCTACCCTCTGCGCTACCGTCAAGTTGCTCAAGAGCCTCTTTGGTCTCGTCCTTCATCTTGGCAATAGCCACATCGGTATACTTATACGTTGAAGACGAACCAATGGAGAAACGACTGCCGAAGTTATTGCTTTGAGCATATGCAGCATAATCCCAATTCAACTCAAAGATTGATTCATTGCTGTTCCCCGGGTAAAATATCTCAAACCACTGATAAGGGTTACTGATAAATACTGGGCGGAAAGCATCTGTAGCATTAAGTATCTCATTACAATAAATAATACATTCATCGTAATCGTGATTCCACAGACAGACATCCGCCATCAACGCATACAAGGCCCATTTAGTCGCGCGTCCTTTAGTCTGCCAATCTTCCTCATAGCTTCCTTTCGCAGCACCAGAAGCCAAGGCAGTCTTAATATCCTCTTTAATTTGCGCTATAACCTCAGCCTCGGTGGACTTAGGTATATTATACTCTGCCTCGTCATTGACATAGGCCTCTGTCACCAAAGGAACATCACGGAAGTTCTTCACCAACAAGAAGTAGCAGTAAGCACGCATAAAATAGGCCTCTGCCAAATGTGAGTTCATCACAGGTTTATAGTAGGTTTCATCCTCATTGACAACTGTAGGAGCATACTTCAATACAGAATTGGCCATACCGATGATTTTGTATATCTTAGAATACTCACAAATCTTATCGGTAGGTGTTACATTAAAGTTCTGTATCTTGGCATCATCCGAAAGTATGGAAAAAATGGTTCCTCCACGAACTTCGCCCCAAGAGATAAATGTAGGTACTGCCTCACGCATATAATAATAACCCGAAGCAATAACGGCCTCTACATCTTCCTTTGATTTCCAATAATTATCAGTTACCTGTTCGTTATTGGGCAATATATCCAACCAATCACTGCAAGAACTTAGCAGCAAGGTTGATACTAACAATAAGCCATATAACTTTATCTTTCTCATGACAGTCATAGATTAGAAGTTAATGTTGATACCCATTGATACACGCTTAGTGACAGGAGTTGTGGAACCATCCTTCACCAAACTTGTAGCACTGCTAGGCAAGCTCACCTCTGGGTCTTGGCCTGAATACTTGGTCCAAGTAAAGAGGTTATATGCAGTACAGAATACACTCAATTGATTGATATTGACCTTCTGCAATATATCCTTGGGTACACTATAGTTTAGTGTCAACTGCTTCAAACGAATAAACGAAGCATCTTCCACAAAACGGTCAGAACCCAAATAGTTATACCCCATACCATAGAGAGCACGTGGTATATCCGTATTGTCACCCTCAGCACGCCAACGGCTAAGAACGGCTGTACTCTGATTGCCGTTTCCATACATATTTTCCAGATCCATACGTGCCTGGTTGACTACTTTCTGTCCGAGACGTCCAAAGAAGAACGTTGTCAGGCTCCATTTCTTATATGACAGTGTGAATCCTCCACCACCTTGGAATTTCGGATTCGAGTTTCCAAGATAGACAATGTCATACTCATTGATTACACCATCGTGATTGATGTCGTCGTACTTGGCATCCCCAGCAAATACAGGAGTATTACCATTTTTCATTGTAATAACCTTACCTTTATGGTCGTACATTACGTTACCTTCGGCATCACGGGCGTAAGTCTCGTCTGTATTCTGGTAAACCCCCTTATAACGATAACCATAGAACGAGCCTATTGGGTCACCCTCTACTACACGAATTGCATATGCAGCATTCTTGAATGAGTAGTTCTCTTGCACCATGTTGACAGGAAGTTCCATTACCATATTCTCATTGGTACTGAGATTTAGTCGAGTGCTCAACTTCCAATCCTTGGATTTGATGACATCGTAATTGAGATTCAACTCAAGACCTGTGTTGCGCAATTCACCTGAGTTGTAGTATTTAATCTCGGTATATCCAGTAGTACTTGGCACTTTCACGTCCTTCAGCAACAGGTCATTCACATAGCCATCATAATAGTCTACTGTAATTCCAAAACGATCGAACAAGCGCAAATCAAAACCAAAGTTCCATTCCTTCTTTGTTTCCCACTTCAGCCTATCCAACTGAATACGGATAGGGTAAATGGCCGACATATCCATATAGTCACCTAAAGTGCTATATGCTCCCAAATAAGCAGATGCACCACTAGGAGCTTTACCGCTCCATCCGAGGCTAGCACGCAACTTACCATCGGTCATCCATTCGCGCTCATCAAAGAAGTGTTCCTCGCTAAAGTTCCAAGCTAGGCCAAATGCAGGGAAAGTAGCAAAGCGACGAGCCTTACCCATTGCAGAGTTACCCTCACGATTTAATGTAACTTTGGCTACATAGCGGCGGTCAAATGTGTAGATAAACTGTCCTAAGAGAGAGATGCTACGAGTCTTAGAGTAGCCAGAGCCAATTACTTGCCATGCACTACCTACCACAGGGTCACTCAATCCTGGAGATGCATTACCATAAGTTCCGCTGGTGTAGCTGTAGCTTTCTCCTTGGTTGGCACGGAATACTCCCGTAGCCAATACTGAATGTACATCGTTGAATGTCTTGTTATAAATCAATTTATGCTCCGTCTGCAATGAAAGGTTATCAGACATCTTATCGGTACTGCGATTGGCATACGTGCTGGTCCAAAGCACACCAGTTGCCTCTTGAGGAAGGAAACTGCGGCTTTTGGTCGTCTTCATGTTCATTGACACATAACCCTCATAGAGCAGACCAAAGGGGAAAGTATATCGCGCCTTGACTGAAATCTTGGAATCGCGCTGCATCGTATTATTAAATCCTTCATTGACCATAGCCACAGGATTATAATTCTTATTCTTACCATCGAAGGCTCCTTGGAAATCTTCCTCCTGACGGCTAAAATAAGAAGGCAGATACTCACCCGTAGCATCATCTATATAATAAGGACTTTTATTAGGCATCTTAGACTGGGCAGCAGCACGTACATTGTCTAGCGCATTACCCTTCTTATCAGACTGAGTAAATGAAAAGTCGGTAATTACCTTCAAACGATCAGAGAAATCATAAGCAATATTCAGCTTCGAATTGATACGATTAAGGTTAGTACCGATTGTCGTACCCATCTGATTCATATAACCCAATGAGAAGCGGTAAGTAGCTTTTTCTCCACCACCCGAAAGAGCAAAGTTATTGTCGCTCGTGTAGGCATCCTGACGCACCATATCAAACCAATTGGTACTGGTATTATATTCATCAAAGTACTGCCACTCGGGCACATAGTTGATTTCGGGAGTATTGAACAACAGATCCATCTCTGTAGAAGCCGAAGTTAGGCCCTTCGCATTGGCAGCATTCCAGATAGCATCCTGTATCATAGCTACATATTGGTCACCATCGAGCAAAGGTATAGGATCTGGCTCAAAGTTATAGGTAAACTTGGTACTGAACGAGAAATTGGTTTTACCACGAGAGCCCTTCTTCGTATTCACCAAGAGCACACCATTGGCACCTTTAGTACCCCATATTGCTGTAGCCGAGGCATCCTTTAGCACCTCAATTGATTCGATATCCGATGGAGCAATATTAAGCAAAGCACCGAAATCCTCTTCATTTGCAGTTGAGAAATTGAAATCATCAGAGATATCTGTCGAATAAGGTATACCATCAATTACGATCAAAGGTTCAGAGGAACCATTCAGTGAACTTACACCACGTATACGGATAGCACTGCGCGAACCGGGGTCACCACCCATCACGATGTCGACACCAGACAACTGACCCTGTAGCGCCTCCTCAATAGAAGATACTGGCGATGTCTCTACTATCTCTGCCATATTGACCTTTTGGGTAGCAGAGGTCTGCTCTATAAAAGAGACTCCCATATCGTCACGTTCAACGCGCTTGGCAGTAATCTGCACCTCCTGCAAAGCACTTGACTCAGACTTCAGCGTCACATCAATACGGCTCTGCCCCTTGTAGTCAAATGTTTCAGTACGCATACCAATATAAGAAATACGTATACGCAATCCCTCCTCATCGGGCACAGAGATATTATAGTTACCGTCAAAATCGGTAATCACACCCGTAAGATAACGATTGGTTTTGTTTACCACCACCACATTGGCTCCATAAATAGGTGTCTTCTGGCCGTCAAAGATTTCTACGACAGTACCTGTGAGCACCCTTTGGGCATATACGTCGGCCATACCAACAATAGCCAACAAGAATACTATTATATATCTATTCCATTTCATACCGTACACTTATTATTCTCCAACTCTAAGAATATCATTTATCAAATGAAAGCAACCATCGTGATACGCAAACGGGAATGAATGATACTCATCAGTCTTGGCCAATGGTACAACATTCGTTCCATTCTTCAGCTGAACAGTAATACTCTCACCATCATCATTTACATGAATCTCCTTATTGACTCCATATGTATCAAACTTGCCTTCGAAGCCAGAGCCTGGATAGGGATACACATTGAAAGCGTTCAGGTCATCAGTAATGAAATAATCCTTAAGATAGTTAGCCAAATCCGTCACTTGTGATGATGACGGTTTTCCTGATATCAGATAGTTATCATCTATCGTCAACTTATCTGCACCAGGTATATCAGCCAAAGCACGAGCTATTGCCTCATTGTCAGGAATAAAAGCCACAAACCGAGTATCAGGCATTATCAACTTTATCTTCTCAGTCTTGGAGTCAATGAGTTCTGCTTTCTTCAGCAATTGCACAAAGCAGTAGTAGGGATAGTTCTTATCATTACATACAACCAGTGCATGCTCCAAGCCATCACCTGACACTTGTTTGAAAAGTCCTTTGTACGAATAGGTATATGCCTTTCCATTGTCCCACTCTTCACCATTGTTCGTTATGGGATGGAAATCGCAGAACACTTCTCCTTGATAGGTCGGATTGAGTTGTTCGTTGAAAAGTGCATTGGTTGTAATCTTCCCATCATACACATACCAATAGTTGAATGCCACACCTGTAGGAATCACCTGGGTCCCTTGAGAGGCTATAGAGTCGGCATTGGCACTAACGTGCATATTCACGATATCCTGCATTGTTGATGACGAAGCAGCATCGTATGTACCTGTCTCATCATTCCACGCCTCAAGAACTTTTCCCTGCGAGGTCGTATTAAGGCGCATAAGATTTGCTGCAAACTGAGCCGTATCAGGAATCAACGCTACAAAGTTGGCATTCTGCGAAGCCAATGAGAGTATAAGTTCAGAACCTGACAACGAATAAAGGAAGGGGGCGTAACGCATCTCCTTAAATGCCGGTCCTATCACAGAGGAGAATATGGCAGGAATTTCCATATTATCCATACCATACAACATACCATTCACACAGACGACACGGTCGGTCACCATATCGGGATCTATATTGATAGGAGTCTCATACGGAGTAACTATCGTACCGTTCTTGATTTCTTCAGGGAAAACGGGGAATCGGCTATTGCTGAATGACTGGAATATAAAATAATACAGAATCAGCGGATCAAGGTCTGACAAACTGGTATAGCCACTCTCTGCGGTCCAATAGTTAGTGAAGAAGCGGTCGATGGCCTCATTGGAGGGAGCAAATATATTGTATGCAGCCCTAGAAAGTGTATTCATCTGCTTATAATTGGATGTCGGCCACTCATAAGCAATGGGAGGCAAATCACCATGACCTTGAAGGTAGAGATCCTCACCATTACCATACAAACGGGTAAGTTCTGCATCCAACCGAACATCCGCATAAGTGTCGTAGAGAGTGAGGAAGTCTGAATAGTTAGCACGGTTCTGCAGTTCTGTATAGATAGTTTCCAATGGCCTCAGCACCTGATTAATATGATAGAGATAGCCATTGTCTGTAATTACTTGGTCCCCTATGACAGAGGCATTGGAAACATTGAAACCACCAATTCGACCTGCTGGGTAACTGCTGCCAGTCCACTCTGAATTGGGATAGAAATACTCATAATTGTACTTGGCGTCAATCCCTTTGGTCTCAAAGAACTTGGTTGAGAATACGGGCAAGAAGCGTTCCGGGTGATAAATTGATACAGTGTCAGTATTGCCATCGAGGTCAATATCCTGCTTCAGAACTCCTTTACTGATAGGATCACTACTCTTGGTACGATGCTTATAGTACAATCCAGCCCATTGATTCAACTGTTCCTCAGTAGCACCATCGCCTTCATCGGGACGGAAATTCACCAACATGTCCCACTTGAATGCATAGTACATCAGATGGAAGCCTATCAACTTCTTCACTTCTTGGGGATCGGAATCATACATTGCCTTGATAGACTCGAAACCATTCTCCTTCAAATAGCTTTGGAAAGCCACATCATTTGGTGCCATCACGGTAAGAATACTCTTTCCCGTAACAATGGGTTTATAGCCTACAAGGTCAATACCTTCAAGAAAGATAGAATAGTTACCTTCTTTCTCTAACACCTCATAGGCATTTCCCTTTAACCAATCGGGAACCTGGTAATGCTCGTCGCCCGACCAGTCATCCTGACATGAGGTGAGTGCTGCAGCTCCCAGCAGTGTCCCGAACAAATAGATTAACAGACCCTTATTTCTCATACTACTCCATTGTAAAAATTCTTATTTCTTGATGAACCGACGTGAAAGACGTACATCATTCATCTGAATATCGACAATATACATTCCCGAAGAGAGATTCCCCACATTCAAAGCCACATCACTCTCATCAACCTCCTTGGAAACCAGTTTGGTGCCAGCTACAGAATAGATTGTCACCTGAGCTTTCTCGGGTATTTGTATATACAGTTCACTATCAACAAAACCAGATACCTTGACTTGCTCATTCGTCACAGCCTGAATGCCACTGGCATCACGGATGTAAATCTTACCATCTGTCAGCAATGACGAAGTATCCCACACAAGCCCTTCGGCAGGAACAGCAGGAACAATCTCTTTGAAGTTACCTGTAATAGAGGTAGCAGAAGAAACGTCAAAAATAGTAAATGAGCTATTTACTACAAGGTCAGCTATGACATCGGTCATATCAAGCTGAAGTATAGCATCGGTAATCTTTGTAATGCCGCCAAACTTGATTTTCGAGGCACGATTCAAGGACGCTGTGCGAGAGAGTGGCACCTGTACAATACCGCCAGCCTTAATCGTTGCACCATTGGTCATCGTAAATACATCGCTGCGATTAAACACGGTATCGCCTACAGCAACCGTACCGCCAGCATTCACCGTCACCTTACCTGCTACCTTACCCTTGCCGCAGAGTGTAGCTCCATTGTTCACGGTAATAGCGCCAGTTCCTGTATGCGAGCCATTGATGATAAGGCGACCGCCCGATACGGTGGTAGTACCTTTATATACATTAGCTCCCGTAAGACGCCAATCGCCACTACCCACTTTCTTGATAGATACGGTACCCTCTCGTGTGCTACTGCTCGACAAGTTGTTGATAACGCCGTTAAAGGTCTCATCCGTGTTGGCACCACCTACAGTGTAAGAACAAGTAAAACCCGATGTATTCTTGCTGGAACCACGGATATAAGTGCCCTTATCACCCGAGATACCACCTATTTCAAAGTCACAGTTGGTAGTCCAACCGGCCAAATGAGCGCAACCCTTCAACTCCACCGTTGCCTTGGGGAAGTCGTTGCCATTACCATTGAGCAGGAACAGACTTCCCTCCGAGGTGTTTGAGTTCACACCATTAGCGATGATGCGCCCAGTGAAACTACCCCAATCGCCCTTGATGTATTCGCGCAGATAAGGAATGTCTATCTGTATGGTGCCGCTACCCGTTACCTTGCTAGTGATATAACAATTGCGATGGGGAGCAAAATACGAAGTAGTACCCTCCTGCACCTCTATGGGGAATACATAAGTTTCATAATTATTGTTGTCACCTTTCGTCTTCAGCGTACCACCTGCCATCACCAATTTCGATGAAGAGCCTATTCCTGCCTTCGCGATATCAATGGTGCTCAGGTAAAGCGTACTGCCTTTCAGTATGGTCTTGCCTGTATGCTTGAAGAAATTGGTAGTGCCAACGGTGAGCTGTCCCTTACCATTGAGAATGAAGTCACCATCGCCCTCAAGCGAACCATTCATCGTCACCGTATTGCCCGTTTTGGCGATATTGAACTCCGTAGGTTCATAAATCTTTGCCGAACGATTGGTCGAGGTGCTTCCGCCCGTATAGAGCCATGTGCCACCGCTCCAGATCCAGTTTTGCGCAAACTCTTCCGAGGCACCGATACTGCTGGGCACAACAGCATCCTTCAAGGTAGAGAACTCGATGGTACCACCATACAATACGGTAGCACCCGTATAAGTATTGGCTGTACCCAACACAAGCTTTCCATCGCCTGCTTTGTTTACTGAACCCGTACCTGCGATAGCGCCACTACCGGAAATTGTCACCAAAGAGTCGCTATTGACAACAACGGCCTCGGGGGTAACGGTCTCATCTATCGTAATGGAAGCTGGTGTCGCAGGAGCAATAAGCACCTTGCTACCATCGGTATAGGCAGCTACCATATCGTTCCAGTTGAGCGACTGCATATCCCAGGCACCATTTACGGCACTCCATGTGTAATCGGGCTCATACGTTGCGATATCAATCATCTCGGTAGGCACAGGTCGGGTCTTCATCGTCACCTCAGAAGTATAGCCCGAGTACTGCTCACCAGCAAAAGCACGCACACGGAACACATAAGCGCTACCTGGCTCGAGACCTTCGACCATAAACGAAGAGGCATCGGCAGCCGTGCGGCCTACCTCCACGAAAGCGCCATCGCACTGCATCTCCACGATAACACCCTCCTCGCCTTCGGTGTAGTTGAGCCACCCAAGGGTCAAAGAGTTCTGGGTAGATGCTGTAGCTTCAAGACATAGGGGTGTACGCAAATAAGCTTGGCGGTCGGCAACTGTAATGCTATTGATATAGTTCTCTATGTTGGCATAGCCATTGGCTGCGATGACCATCGCATCGTTTTTGGCGGGGTCGGTGCCATTGGCCGTTTCCCACACATCGGGCATGCCGTCACCATCCGTATCTGTCCTCTTCTCACCGCCCCACAATTTCCAATCACTGGGAGCGCCGAACGGCAGGCTTGACTCACGGGATATCAGTCCGCCCTTTTTACCAAACGAGAGCACCTCATTGATTACATACCAGTCGGCATAGTCACGATAAGGTAGCGATGCACCTACTACCGGAAGCGACTTCTCAATCAGCTCTGACGATTTCCAAAGTTCCACCTCGGGATAATCGAAACGGGCAGTATGGAAGGTGGGGCCACCGGAATACTCGCCTTGCGGTATGTCGTACGGATTGAGCACGCCATCCATATTGCGGTCCTGCCAGTTGTCATTGGCATACAGATGATAGTCGGCATTGCCACCGGTAAACGCATTGCCTCCCTTGGCAGGGCCATTGATGAATAGGTTACCCTCGGCAATACAATAGGATGTACCCTCAGAGTCACCGCCCATGATATAGGCACCGTTCTGCCAGTTATATACGATATTGTTTACATACTGGTTCTTTCCCTTAATCTTGTTGTTTCGTGTGCTATTGTCAGCATAGAGGTTACGATACAGGGTGATATTGTCGGCCTGCATCAGTCCACCTGCCGAGTGGGTCAACAGTCCCTGACTCATAATAGAGTTCTGGATGGTGATATTACCCAAATCGCCCTTTCCATCGGAACTTATGGAGAAAGTCTCGTCCCTACCCCATGATACAGAGAGGTGGTCGAAAATCATGTTCGTTCCATTGGCTACGCCTGCAGCATCCTTGCCCGAATCGCCACCCACACCCATACGGAAGCGGAGATAGCGCACAATCGTATTGCTGGCTCCAGAGAAAGAAACGCCGTTGCCATATACCGTGATACCCTCACCTGGGGCAGTCTGTCCGGCCACGTAGAGATTATTCTTGAACACCAAGCGGCTCTCAAGTTTAATCACACCAGCCACATCGAATACCACAATACGGTTCGGCTGACTAACCGCATCGCGCAGCGAACCTGCACCACTATCGTTCAGATTCGTCACGTGATACACCGAACCATTACGGCCACCCACTGCATACTTACCGAAACCTTCGGCACCGGGGAAAGCCAACTGTTGAGCACTCAATGGCATCACTGCCATACAAGCCGCTGCACAAGCTATACGGAACAACTTCTTCATAACTTTCTTGGAATTATACTTTTTTTGCAAAGATTTTCATAGGTGTGAAAATATTTTTTCATAGGCGTGAAAAAAATATTATCATAGGTGTGAAAAATTTTTATCACCAGTGTGAAAAAATATTCTCAAAGGTTTGAAAAAAGGTACATCCACCACGGAATTCTCCGGATGGATGTACCTTATAATATTACTTTATCAATTGTTTCTCAATCTTCATCGTACCGTCGGCATATACCTTCTTCACGATGACAACACCCTTAGCAGGCTCCTTAATCATCATACCTGAGAGGTTGTAGTAGCTCTCTGATACGAGCTCGCCCGATGCGGTAGCTACATTCTCAATGCCTTCAGCCACGCCCTCGGCCATCAACTTAACGTCAAAGATCATTGCCTTGTACTTATTACTATTGGCAGGATCACCCACGTGAGCAATCTTTACATAAGCGGCAGCCTTGTCATCATAGTGAGCGATGAAACGGCGCATCTTCTTCGTACTCTCATACTTGAAGGTGTCGGTTACTGCCCACTCCATACCATCGGCAGAAACAGATACCTCAAGTGCCTCGATGTAAGAGGTGCTACCTGTCTGACCACAAGCCCAGATGTTGATATCGAACGGACCTTCATAAGTTTTGGTAGTCTGCAAGAATGCAGTACAGGGGTCATTGGCCTTCTTGGTTACCAGGAACGACATGGCATAGCCTGAAGCACCAGCATCGTCCGGAGACAGAGGACCGTAGTCGGCACCTACTTCCACAGAAGTACCCGTCTTCTGCAAATTGATGCGCTGGCCATAAGTACCAACCTTCCAACCATTGTTGAAGTCAACCTCGCTGTAGGTAGGACCCTCAGGAGTAGTATCGGTTACGGCTACGTAGTCGTATGCCTTGAAGATATCACCATTGTTTGTCGTGGTGGAGTCGGTGTTTGCCCATACCCATACATCAGGAGCATCCTGGAAGTTTGCCCACTCAATCTCCTTCTGGCGGAGAGGATAAGCAGCTATCTCAATATATTCAGCAACAGCACTTGATTCGAGCTTGCCCTCAGCAGCAGCAATGGCCGATACAGTGCAAGAGCGTGATACGACAAACGGCTCGGTATAAATCTTAGATGCGGTAGTAGGAGTAGCGCTAATCAGGTTGTAATAGATGGCAGCACCCTCGGCGGCAGTGATGGTCACCAACTTGCCACCCTCGGCATCAGCAACACTAATCACAGGAGCAGCAGACTTGGGCATTACAGCTACGCTGTCTTCCAACACAGAACTGGGGTCATAACCCTGACGGAAAGCAATAGCAGAAAGCTTGCAGGGAGCAGTTACCTGGAAAGGAGCGGCATAGAGTGTAGATGCCTCTGTAGGAACAGAACCATCAAGTGTGTAGTAAATCTGAGACTCTGGAGTAGCAGAAGTCAAGGTTACGGTTGTTACCATATCATCGTATGCGTACTCTGCTGCAGGCTTCACGCAAGGTGTAACCTTTGACTTGGTAGCAGCAAGGTAATTGATGGCATTGTTGATCATCGGGATAGCTGTCTCCCAACCCAAGTTCTCGGCACCCTCTACCAAGATGGCATCCGATGACAAAGGTATCAACATATAGGTGTTCTTCGTGCCATGCTCGTGGATAGCATTGAACGTACCGGCAGAACCGGTAACGGTAGCCAATACATTGTCGTTCTCGATAAGGCTACCGGCACTTGCCTCATAGCCCTGTACCATGTTGCTCAACAAACCTTCATACTCCTCGAACATCTGTACGGTATTGTCATCACCAATCTCTACATCTGCAAAG
>JAZNYG010000020.1:0-36151 GCA_045594245.1 Bacteroidaceae bacterium | reverse complement strand
TTTTTGCTTGCCTTTTGTCATCTTGAACGAAGTGAAAGATCTCTTTCAAGTTTCGATGCGAGATTGCCTTAACGGCGACCTAAAGGTTGTTTCACTGCGTTCAGAATGACAGGAGCGTTTGTTTGTTTTCTTGATTCATACTTTCTGTTTTTTCTGTTCGGTTTGTCGAATTGTTTGCGTATTCGTGGATATTTGATTAAATATCCGCGGATATTTCATCACGTATCCGTGGATATTTCATTACGCATCCGCGGTTACGCGAAGTTTTTGCTTTGCTCTTGCGGTTAATTGCTTGCATGGGGTTGGTTTTTCTCATATTGCTGTTTTTGTTTTTACTCACACAAATCTCACGAATCTCACGAAATGGGCTGCATCGCAGAAGGCTCGCAGCTTGCTAACTCTCCCTCTGTTTATAGAGGGAGTACGGCGGAGCCGGGAGGGAGTTACAAGCGGAGCGCGTAGTGTTTCTGCTCCGCACTTCGTTTGGAACGCCCCCGCCCTTCGGGCACCCCCTCTATAAACAGAGGGGGAGTTGGTATACGCAAGTGCAACGATGCGTGTTCTGTGTAAGTCTGTGGAGTCTGTGTGAGACCCCAATAATCTGTGTGAGACAAATTCTTAGGACCTGGCCTTTCGCGTTTTTCGCGAGATTTGCGTGAAACATATTCATTCGTGTAAGTTATTAAATTATTAAAAAAGGTTATTGGGCGTCGCTGCCAAAACGGCGCACCTAAAATATTCCCTACAAAAACCGTGCCAAAACGTTAAAGTAAAGAAATACAAGGAAGTAGCGATTTTGGGCTTTCGGGGAAAATGTGCGAAATCGCACAAAAGTGTGCGTTTTCGCACATGCAGCGAGGTCCTTTCCTTGCGAAGGGCGCTATCCACGGTTGCAAAAAAACGGCCATTTATTTGGTGAAGTCCGATAATTCTCGGAAATTTGTGGGATATAAAGAAACAGTTATAATGAAAAGCAGATACATCATTGGTGCCTTGGCGGCTATGCTGGCGCTGGGCACACCTAACACTATGGCACAAGAGACTGCAGAGATGAAAGAGTTTACACTGGAGGACCTCAACTTTGGCGGTACCAACTACCGCAACATGATTCCCGGCAACCGCTGGCTCACCTGGTGGGGCGACCAGCTGGTGCGCCTCGATGTGGAGGAGTGCTACCTCGTGGATAAGAAAACGGGCAAGGAGACGGTGCTCTTCACCGTCGACGATGTGAACAAGTGGCTGGGATGTACGCCAGATAACGGTCTGCGTGCACTCTACAACGCCACCTTCCCCTACAGCGACCAACCCTTGGTGTTGCTGAAGTTTGGCGGCGAGCGCTGCTTGGTAGACTTCGAGCAGAAGAAGCAGGTGTGGAGCCAATGCAGCGCCGATGAGCTGCAGGCAAGCAACTTCAACACCGTCTCTCGCCATACCGCCTATGTCGATGGCGACCAGCTCTACTTCCGCCCGGCCGATGGCGGCAAGGACATACAGCTCACTACCGACGGTTCGCGTGAGATTGTGTATGGCCGCAGCGTACACCGCGATGAGTTTGGCATTCATAGCGGACTCTTCTGGAGTCCCGATGGCATGCGCCTCGCCTTCTACCGCATGGACCAGAGCATGGTGACCGATTATCCGCAGGTGAACCTCTTCCCCCGTATAGCCACCCACGAGCCCGACAAGTATCCCATGGCCGGCGAGACATCGCATGAGGTGACCGTGGGCGTATACGACGTGGCAACCGGCAAGACACTCTACCTCAAGGCTGGCGACCCCAAGGACCGCTACTTCACCAACGTAGCCTGGAGCCCCGACTCGAAGACCATCTATATGCTTGAGCTCAACCGCGACCAGAACGATTGCCGCCTCGTGAGCTACGATGCTACCACAGGCGAGCGCACCAGCGAGCTCTACCGCGAGACCGACGAGAAGTACGTGGAGCCGCAAAGCCCCATCCTGTTCCTCCCGTGGGACGACAGCAAGTTTGTCCTGCAGAGCCAGAAGGACGGATACAACCACCTCTACCTCTTCGACACCGAGGGTAATGAGCTGCGCCAGCTCACCCAGGGCCAATGGGTTGTGATGGATATCGTAGGCTTCAATACGAAGAACAAGAGCATCATCATCAGCAGCAACGAGTGCAGCCCCATACAGTGCAACACCTGGGAGGTGAACGTCAAGAGTGGCAAGCGTACCCTGCTCGACAATGGCCAGGGCTGGCACACGCCCAAGCTGAGCAGCAGCGGACGCTACATCGCCGATAGCTATCAGACTCCCGAGATACCGCGCAACATCAGCATCAACGATGCCAAGACCCGCAAGCAGACGGCCTACTACACCTCGCCCAACCCCTGGGAGGGCTACAAGGTGCCGCAGTTCTCGTGCGGAACCATCAAGGCAGCCGACGGCACCACCGACCTCTACTGGCGTATGGTGCGTCCGGCCGACTTTGACGAGACAAAGAAATACCCCACCGTAGTATATGTATATGGTGGCCCCCATGCCCACAACGTGGATGCCCGTTGGAACTATGGCAGCCGCTCGTGGGAGACCTACATGGCGCAGAAGGGCTACATCCTCTTCATCCTCGACAATCGCGGTAGCGAGAACCGTGGCAAGGAGTTTGAGCAAGCCACCTTCCGCCACCTCGGTCAGGAGGAGATGCGCGACCAGATGTGTGGCGTAGAGTACCTAAAGAGTCTTCCCTACGTGGATGCCGACCGCATCGGCGTGCACGGCTGGAGCTACGGTGGTTTCATGACCATCTCGCTCATGACCAACTACCCCGACGTGTTCAAGGTGGGCGTAGCCGGTGGCCCTGTCATCGACTGGAAGTGGTACGAGGTGATGTATGGCGAGCGCTATATGGACACCCCGCAGAGCAATCCCGAGGGCTATGCCCAGTGCTCATTGCTGCCCAAGGCCAAGAACCTCAAGGGCAAGCTGCAGATCATCACCGGATACAACGACCCCACCGTAGTGCCGCAGCACTGCCTCATGTTCATCGAGGAGTGCATCAAGGCAGGCACCCAGCCCGACTTCTTCGCCTACCCCGGCGAGGGCCACAACATGATGGGCCACAAGAGCGTACATCTGCACGAACGCATCACGCAGTACTTTGAGGACTATCTGAAGTAAATAATGAAAGAGGCGAAATGATTTCGCCTCTTTTTTTATAAAATTTCACCTCCAGCCAAAAATCTTGCAGCAAAAGCATTGTTCTTTCTATTTTTTTTTGTTCCTTTGTGAATTGTAACGTCTATTTTGCAATTATTGGCATTCTATCATGACGGGATTCCTTCATTTGCGGAATGGACAATGAAGATGAAAAACAATACTAACAATACTTTAAAAACTCTTATGAAAAAACTCTTCTTATGCGCATCTCTCGTCGCCTTAGGACTGCTGACTTCTTGTGAGAAAGAGTTGCTGGTGCCGGAAGGAACAAAGCCGGAATGGCTCGGAGAGAGTATCTATGAGGAACTTCGTAGCGGGAAACACTTGACAGGTACGTTCAACACGTATCTAAGGTTGGTAGATGACCTCGAGTATGCAGAGGTACTATCGCGAACAGGTAGCAAGACTATCTTCCCTGCCAACGATGAGGCGTTTGAACGCTTCTTCCAGAACAATTCCTATGGAGTGACTTCCTATGAGCAACTGACCGAGGGTATGAAGAAGCAACTCCTGTACTCTTCGATGCTGGACAATGCCATGCTTGCAGGTATGCTCTCGAACGTCAAGGCCGATGACAACAACGTGAACCGCGGCGTGGCCATCAAGCACGAGACCAACGTCAGTGTGACCGACTCCGTGACGGCTATCTACGATGCGTCGAAGATGCCACAAAACAACACCTATTGGGACTATTTCCGCAACAAGGGTATCCACGTCGTATATGATGCAACCAAGCCCATGATGGTGCACTTTACTCGTGAGCAGATGCTCGCCAACAACATCTCTACCACAGGAGTGGACAGCGACTTCGGCATACTGCGTGGAGAGCCTGTAGGTTCATACATCAGCAACTCTGACACGGCTTATATCTATCAGACCAAAATCGTCAATCAGGACGTAACCTGCCTCAATGGCTATATCCATCAAGTGAACGATGTATTGGTGCCTCCTGGCAATATTCCACAAGTGATGCGCAAGGAACCCAACACGCAGTTGTTTGCCCGCATACTCGACTACTTCTGTGCCCCCTACTACGATGCCAATACGACACGTGACTACAATGCTTGGGCTTTGCAGAACGGCCGTCCCACCATCGACTCTATCTACCAGGTGCGTTATTTCACCGGTGGACGTTCACAAGGTGGCAACGCCAACATCACAGACCCCACAGGAACGCTGATCTCTGAGACCAAGCGCTTGGAATGGGATCTTGGTTGGAACCAATACTATTCATCCACTAACGCTGCCAACAGCTTGGCCGATATGGGTGCTATCCTCGCTCCTACGGACGAAGCTATCAAGGAATATTTCCTCCCTGGCGGTGGCGGTGCCTACTTCATTGACCTATACGGAGCATTGGAGAATACGGAAGAGAACTTGCCTGCCAACCTCGATGCACTGCACAACAATGGCAATGGCATCTTGACTTCGTTTGTAAACAACCTGATACAAAGTTCGTTTGTTGCCTCTGTTCCCAGCAAGTTTGGAACACTGACCAACGAGGGTTCAGGTGACTTCATGGGCCTCACAAAGAATGACATCCAGATTACTGACGGCAAGTACGATGTAGCTGTAGCCAATAATGGTATCATCTATAAGATGAAGTCGATGATTGCTCCTGACGAGTTCCAGTCGGTAATCGGTCCGGCCATCACCTATCCCGACATGTCAGTAATGGGTTACTTCTCCAAGGACAAGACCTCGGGTAACACCTCATCCATCTTCGGTGCCGATATGTACTACTACTTGATGGCAATGAAGGCCAACTATTTGTATTTCATCCCATCAGACGAAGGTTTGAAGGGTTGCTATATCGACCCCATCGCGCTCGGAAGCGCCAATCCCCGTGCTTTGGAGTTTTACTCTCACGTAGAGCCCATCCCCGGCACAGAACGTACACAGACACTCTATGGTGTAAAGATACATAATTACAACCCTGAGACTGGAGAAATCAATCCGGAAATCAGCTCTACAATTACCAATATCGTAAATTCGAGCGGTAGTTCCGACTTCGCTTCACAAGTATACGACTTGCTTAACTACAATACCGTAGTGCTTGATGCTGGCGAAGAGATTGTCAACAATTACTACTTGACCAAGCACGGTGGAGCTATCCACCTCACCGACTTTGCCGAGACCGATGGTGTATTCTCCGGTTATGTTTCGGGAGGTGCACAGATCGACAATGGAGCTACACCAGCCAAGATAGAGAAGGGATGGAAGGAGAAGAACGGATGGGCATTCCGCCTTGACAATGTCATCCAGCCAGCCATCACCAGTGTGAACAAGCTGCTCAACACACATCCCGACCGTTTCCAATCATTCCTCGATATGTGTGCCATCTTCGATGAGACCGATGTTCTTGAATGGGCAGGAATCAGCGGTACTGCCGCCATTGGTACTCCTCCCCAACAACGCTATATCGTATTCTCTGGTAAGGGAGGCAAGGCACTCGATATGAATGTAAACTTCTTCAATGGCTATAACTACACTTTCTATGCGCCGGACAATGCTGCTATGGAGATTGCATACAGCAAGGGTCTTCCTACTTATGAAGAGATACATGCAGACTTCGACAAGTATAGCATGGCCGAGGAGGATGAATATCCAGCTGCTGAGGTTAACGCAGCCAAGGCCAGAGTATTGGAGAAGCTGATTGCCCTGCGTGCTTTCGTGCGCTACCACTTCCAGAACAACTCGGTATTTGCCGACAACCTGGTACCCAACACGACCTATCAGTCGCTCTACTCTTCGGAACTCGGTATTCCTGTAAACATCAATATCGAAAGCAACGATGGTGTGCTCACCGTAAAAGATGAAGCAGGCCAAACAATACAAATCAAGGCTAACGATGCTGAGCGTCTCTCCAACAAGATGACGCGCGACTATGAGTTTGACCAAGCCAAAGAGAGCGCAAAGGCCATTGCCGTATCATCCTTCGCTGTGGTGCATCAAGTCAGCACACCGCTCTGCTACAGCACAAGCGGAAGATATGACGACAACTGGAGTAAGGCTTCAGCAAGAAGCTACAGACAACTGGTAAATTTAGCTAATAACATTAAAGATTAAATACTATGTCAAGATCAAAAGTCCTACTGCTACTCTTGTTTTGTGTGCTCGCACAGGGAGCCATGGCACAGAGTAAGGTCATATCGGGTACGGTAGAAGACCCCATGGGACCTGTAATGTTTGCCAACGTCACAGAACGAGATGCTGACAGCCGTATTGTCAGCTTTGCACAGACAGATATGATGGGTAACTTCTCTATGGAGATCAAGAGCCCCAAGAATAAACTGGTAATATCATACGTAGGTAACAAGACCGTAGAGATTGTCATCGGCAATCAGAGTTCGTTTACCATTGTCATGCAGCCAGAATCTACAGAAATCAGTGAGGTTATCGTAGAGGGCAAACGCGTCAGTTCGGGTGGCCTCAGCATTCCCGATCGTGAGATGACTGTAGCGCAGCAAACCTTTAAGCTCTCAGAGGTAGAGGGTATGGCTTTTACCTCGGCCGACGAGGCACTGCAAGGTGAAATTGCCGGTTTGGACATCGTGGTCAACTCAGGTAACCTCGGTGCAGGTACTACCATGCGTCTGCGCGGTGTGACCTCCATCAACGGAAATGCCGAGCCGCTGATTGTGGTAGATGACATTATCTTCGACAACCCCGACGAGACTTTCGACTTCCAGAATGCCAGCGAAGAACAATACGCTTCGTTGCTTTCGGTGAACGTAGAGGATATTGACGACATTAAAGTACTCAAGGATGCCGCTGCTACTGCCGTATGGGGTTCGAAGGGTGCCAACGGTGTAATTGTGATTACCACCAAGCGTGGTAGCCGTGGTAAACCCCGCGTTAGCCTCTCCTATAAATATACAGGCACATGGCAGCCCGAAGGATACGACCTACTCAATGGTGACGACTACACCATGTTGATGAAGGAGGAATTCTACAATCCTAACCAGTCGAATACCGCTACGGCCAATATCCGAGAAATCAATTATGACCGTTCATGGGCTGAATACCAGAACTGGAACAACAATACCGATTGGGTAGACGCCGTGACCCAATTCGGTGGCTTGCACTCATACAACCTCAACATCAGTGGTGGTGGTGAGAAGGCGCAGTTCCGTATCTCCGGTGGTTATGAGAAGCAGTCCGGTTCAATCATCCAACAAGAGTTCGACCGTTTCACCACTCGCCTTGTATTGGACTATGACGTTTCTTCACGCATACGTTTCCAGACAAACTTCGCACTGACCTATACGGACAACCTGCAGAACTATGCAGGACTGCTCGGTAAGGCCCAACAGATTGCACCCAACATGAGTATCTACCGTCAGGATGCTGCAGGAAACGATCTCGATGAGTTCCATATCATGAACCCACAAGGTACGCTCAACGGCAACACTCCTTATAATGGCAACTACTCTTCGTATGAGTTGCGTTCTATCCGCTCACTGGGCAACCCCATCGCCTATTCTGAATTGGCATGGAAGAACGAGCAAACCTACCGTATCACTCCGAACTTCGAGTTGAGATACGAACTTCTGGGTGTAGATTATGGAGAGCACCGATTGACCTTCAAGGGACGTGTAGACTTTGACATCTATGCCGCTTCAACTCCTGCTTATGCAGCAGCAGGTCTCTCTACCTCTCAATGGGGAGCAGACTTCTCCTACAACACCAGCGAGAAGAGCGAAAGTAACCGTCTGAGAGTAGGCACCCGCGGTGAATTTGTATTCACTCCTTATTTCCAGAATGAAGACTGGAGTGCAACCATGCTGGCACGCTACGAGGTAAACACGCAAAGAAGTACCAACCAATTCGTACGACAGTTCTCTTTACCCGACGGAATCACCTCACCGACAGCTCCTGGTGCATTACCCTTTGACGATAAAACCAATGGCCTCAGTAGTGGCAATAGCCGTGCCAACTCACAGTATTGGCTCTACAATGCCCATGCCTCTTATAAAGGAATCTACAACTTAGGATTCTCACTCCGTGCCGACGGTGACTCTAAGTTTGGCCCCAAACAGAAATGGGCATACTTCCCCGGTGTATCGTTGCGATACAACCTCTCTGACGAGGCATTCTTCGAACCAATACGAGAAGAAATCTCTATGCTTGGTTTGCGTGCTTCGTGGGGTATCGTAGGTAAGGCTCCTGATGCCGACTACCTCTTCTTCAATGCCTACAACTTGGGAGCAGGCAGCTATGGAGGTAACCCCACAGCAGTAATGGATGGTCTGAAACTTGATGACCTGCGTTGGGAGAAGACCACTTCGTACAACCTCGGTTTCAACCTCACCTTCCTTAAGGATATTGTCAATGTAGACTTTGACTACTACCATAAGGATACCAGAGACCTGTTGCAAACAAAGGTTGCTATTCCGACAACAACCGGTTACTCACAGTTAGCCTACCAGAACGTTGGTAGCATGACCAACGATGGTTGGGAAATGAACGTGAATGCCAACAAGTTCTTGAAGATTGGCAAGTTCTCTATGAGTGCAGGATTCAACATCGCACAGAACTATAATGAGATAACCGAGATGGACGACCGCGTACTCAGTTCCATCAACTCAGAATGGGATGCCACATCACGCGGAACCTTCCAAAACCGTATTCAGGTGGGTAACCCACTCGGTTCTATCTATGGATTCCGCTACAAAGGCGTATATCAGTATACCTACGACTACCTGACCAATATGCGCACCGAAAAGGGATGGAGCAACGATGAGTTTGAAGCCAACCTCAATCAGATGCTCGCCGAAGGCAAAACATTCCCCGTGGTTGTGGGTGCCGACGGCAAAGTAATCATGCAATCAAATGGTCTGCCACAACGTATGGTATACAACTATGTTGACGGCAATGCCACATACTCATTCCAGGGTGGAGATGCCATCTACGAGGACATCAACCATGACGGACAAATCAACGCACTCGATATTGTATACCTCGGCAACTGCTTGCCTAAGTTAAGCGGTGGTTTCAACGTATCGTTCAACTATGGAAAGTGGAACTTCAAGGCACGCTTCATGTATCGCTACGGCAACAAGGTCATCAATGAAGCACGCCGCTCTTTGGAATCTATGTCCAATGCATACAATCAGACCTCTTCAGTAAACTGGCGTTGGCGTAAGGATGGCGATGTGACATTGATGCCACGTGCTATCTTCCAGTACGACGACGGTTCGGCTTACAACAGCCAGGGTTCTAGTCGCTACGTAGAGGATGGCTCATTCGTGCGCTTCCAGAACCTGCAGTTTGGCTACAACTTCCCCACCGAGAAGGTGAAGAGATACGGCCTCAACCGTTTGCAGGTATATGTAACAGCCAACAACCTGTTCTGCTGGACACGCTATTCAGGTGTAGACCCCGAAATAGCTATCAGCGGTTGGGGATTGGCTACCGACAAATCGCAGACTCCGCGTCCGAAGTCATTTACAGCTAACGTTTCCATTGAATTCTAAAAATAGAAAGCTTTATGAAAAAGATACTGTCAACTATACTTTTAGGTCTCTCCATGGTGTCTTGTATAGACACAATCGTGATTCCTGATAATAAGACTGTGGAAGAGGACTTCTGGCAAACAAAGAACGATGTAGCGATGTCGGTGAACGGCGCTTATGCCGCTATGGCCAACAGCGACCTACAGCAGCGTCTTGTTGTATGGACCTCTCGTTCTGACGAACTGAATGTAAACTCCACGTTGAACAATAGAGACCTCAACCAGATTTATTCCGCCAATATCCAGACAACCAACGGATATTGTAACTGGAACACTCTGTACTCAACCATCAATGCTTGCAACTTGGTTATCTCCAAATCAGAGGAGGTGATGAGCATCGACCCCAACTATTTGGAAGGCGACCACCGCAACAATGTTGGACAGATGAAAGCTTTGCGCTCATTGTGCTACTTCTATCTTGTACGCGTATTCCGCGATGTGCCTCTCATTCTTGAGCCTTATAAGTTGAGTTCACAAAATATGAATGTGCCCCAAACAGCTCCAAGTATTGTTATTGACCAAATCATTGCTGACTTGGAGGAGGTAAAGAATTATACCTTGTCATCACAGACAATCACCGACCGCGTATCGCGTTGTGGCTACTTCACTCGTGATGGAGTTTATGCCTTACTCGCTGATGTATATCTTTGGAAAGCCTCTGTTTTGGGTGATGAGAGTTGCTATGACAAATGTATAGAATGCTGTAACGTCATTCGCAACAATCGCAAGAACGCTATGAGCAGCCAGGGGAACTTCAGGCCTGATGGAACCCTCTTCGATGATGATGGGTACAATCTGAACAATTATTTGAACTACTTCTCCTTGTTCACACAAGGTGGCAACGACCAAGAGTCACTCTTTGAATTGCAGTTCACCAATAACGAAGGCTTGTGTAAAGTATACAACAAGAACTCCAACAATGCCAATGCCCAACCTCAATTCTTTACAAACAATGTGTATGCAAAGATTGCTACAGGCGAGAACTACTTATTCAATCACGACAACTACAAATATGATGTACGAGGTTTTCAGAGTATATTTAGCTTCAATGCTGCAGAAGAGGAAGGATTAATGATCCGCAAACATGTGGATGAGGCTATGCTCAGCTCTGTACTAATGAATCAGGAACAAAAGGCCATAGCACGAGTTGACCGTGCCTATACAGGCTATGATCAGAACTGGATAGTCTATCGCGTAACCGACATTATGCTGATGAAAGCCGAGGCTTTGGTACAGAAGGCACTTATGAAGGTGCAGAGCAATAGCTACCTTTTGGATGAGATAGCTGCAGCAACCACTCCCGAGGATTCTTTGGCACTGGCCAATCAACTTCAGGAAATCAACCAAACAATCTCGTCCTATAACGTGACAGCTGTTCGCCAGGCACAAATTGTAAGTATGCGTGCAATCGCCAAGAACGATATAGCCTCTCAATTAGACTCAACGAAGTATATCATACCAAAGCTTGAGTACGATGGTACCAATCTGACGGCCTACGTAAACCGACAAGTGAACACCTTCACCGGATTTACGATAACAGCCGAAGAATTGGAGATTCTCGTGATGAATGAGCGTGCACGCGAACTGTGCTTCGAAGGAAAGCGCTGGTTCGATATGCTTCGCTACAATTATCGTCATGTAACAGACGTCAACTACGACATCATCCTTGCAGAGCAAGGTGCCCATACAAAGAACTACGAAGAAATGCTGAAGCTTATCGCCCGTAAGTACACCTCAGGTGGTGGTTCGGGCGTGACAGCAAAGATGCCTACAGAGCCCTATTTATATATGCCTATCATCCAAAGCGAGATTGAGGTAAACAGTGCCCTCAAACAGAACCCGGTATATACAGATGGCGGTACCATGGAAAAGAATTAATAACTAAGACAAACAGTATTTATTATGAATAAGAATATAGTAAAGGTAGCTCTTGGTATAGTACTGGGTACGACCGTTTCACTGACATCTTGCAGTTGGGAGCCAGATGAGTCAAACCTGTATACATTTACGGGACAGACAATCCAAAGCTATCTGCAGGAGAATGATTCGACCTTCCACCTGTTCAACATCATTATGAAGCGTTCGGGATACGATCGTATGATGGCAACATACGGTGAATACACCTGTTATGCCCCTATCAATAGTGGTGTGGAGAGATACATCGATAGCCTCTATAATGACACAGAAGCAAAAGAGCCACACAATGGATTGACAGAAAACAGCGTGAATGGCCTATCTGAGGAACAATGCAAAGAGATAGCCATGTATCACCTTTCTGCTATGATGAATTCATATGTAGAGGAACTGAGCAACTACAGTGGCAAGGAGATTGCAACAATGATGAACACCCCATTTATCTCGAAACTGGGCGACGATGGTATCGTACGCCTCAACGACGTGGCAGAGGTGACCTCCTATGACCACGAAATGATTAATGGATATGTACATGTCATCAATAACGTCATTCCACGCACCACACGCCGCGTGGCAGAAGTTTTGGAAAAACAGGAGGATTTCAAGCTGTTCTTTGAGGCTCTTGAAAAGTGCGGATTGCTTGATTCATTGGCTATAGATAAGAAAACCAATGCGGACGGTACCCCCAAGAGCTATCAGCTCGACAACAAGACTGGTCGCCCAGGTTCAAGTTTTACAGCAAGCTATCATGTACCTGCTGAGTGTAAGATAAAGTTCACCATATTTGCAGAAGACAGCACAGCTTTCGCAAATGCAGGAATCCATAACTTTGATGACCTGAAGGCCAAATGTGAAGAATGGTATGGCGGTGCTGCTGCATGGTACGACTATCCTCAGAAGGCCGAGAATCCTATCAGCACAGGTGATGACTATACCAACCCATACAATGTGGTAAATATGTTTATGAGATACCATATCATCAAAGCTGGTATGGCTGTATCGAAGTTGGTATACGAGCGCAACAACACGAATGAAAACTGGAACTATGCATTCGGAGGCGAGCCTTACGACTACTACGAGACGATGTTGCCACACACTCTTATGAAAATCTGGCAGCCGCTATATCAGCCTACAGGCGCATCTACCAATATCTGGATCAACCGTTGGCGTAACAACAACACATTGACCGACGAAATTGGAACCTTTGGTAATGATGCTACCCATCAGATTAAACAGCCTGGCTGTATGGTTGTAAGAGGTAAGTCAAACATCCAAGCTTACAACGGATATATTCATGCCATTGACCGACCGCTTATTTATGATGAGAATGTTCCCAATGGCGTACTCCACGAGCGTTTGCGCATTGATGTAGGTACTATGCTTTATGAACTCATCAACAATGATATCCGCTTCGCTACCACTGCAGAGATTGGAGCAATGAATGTTTCTGGTACAGATGGTACTATGACCCGTCTCCCACTTGACTACTTCGACAATTTCGTAAGCTATAATACCAAGACTCAGATTTCTTGGTACACAACGGGAGCTTGGCGTGCCTGGGAAGCCGATCAGCTTGCAGGTTGGGGCGAGAATGACTTCGCATTCCGCTTGCCTCCTGTACCCACTGGAGATTATGAGATTCGTATTATCTATCCTCCTATGGGCAACAGTGGCCTTCAGCAGTATTATATCGGAACATCTACCGACCCCAGTTCAATGCAGCCTTTGGGTATCCCCATCGATGCCCGTTATCCAAACTCTGCTTTAGAGGAGGACCGTATGGGTACAGGCTACTTGCTCTCTACCGAATTTGACGACTATGGAGTAGCATCTGACCTTGTAATGCGTAATCATGGTTATATGCGTGCCCCTGCCAGTTTCTCTCGTGGCACATACAATCAAGTGAAAACTCGCGTAAGCACTCCTGACGAGCTGATTGCTACTATCAGTAATTGCTGCCGTTATGAGGAGGGATATGGCACCAGTATGATGCGAAAGATACTTGGAACACGTCACCTTGAGCAGAACCAAACATATTGGATACGCCTCAAGAACCTCTTGACCGGTTATGACCAATTAGGTTTCTCTATCGACTTTATCGAATTGGTACCTGTTGATATCGTAAACAGCCAAGACTATACCGAAGACTGGTATTAACCATTAAGCATAAATATTTATAAGATATGAAACATCTATATAGAATAAGAATGATGGCAATAGCCTGCGGTATGCTGGCAGCTACATCATGTACCGACTACATAGACTACAATACTGTGCCTGAAGCAATCGACCCCGCTGCAGACAAGACATTGTGGGAGAACATCTCTGCGAATGACAATCTCTCAGACTTTGCTTCGGTGCTCCAGAGAGTTGGCTACGACAAAGTGCTCAACACACCTGGTGCATACACAGTATGGGCCCCCATCAATGGCTCTTTTGATATGGATTCATTGAGCCAAGTGAGCGATGCCAAAGTTGAGAAGGAGTTCTTGAGAAACGTCATAGCAAGCTATACGCACCGTGAAAACGATCTCAATGACACTATCGTGTATATGCTTAATGGCAAATTGCTGAAGTTTTCCAATAAGAACACACCAGCTTTGTCATTCGACGGACAATCGATATTGCCCAACAGCATTAACCCGGCAGTATTTAACTATCCAAGTGTAAACGGACTCCTTTATAACGTAGCTGTTCCTGCTGCATTCAGATATAACGGATACGAATACATCTCAGAGGCAGCAGATATTGCCAACAGTATGGCCACATATGTAAAGAAATATGAGACCATCATACTTGATGAGGCAAGCTCAATCAAAGGTGATATTATCGATGGCGTACAACACTATGACGACTCTGTTGTGATAGTCACCAACACACTGATCGAAGATAATCTTCGCTCACAAATCAATAATGAGGATAGCACCTATACCGTGCTGATTCCTACCGATGAGGCTTGGGAAAAGGCATATAAGAGAATCTCATCTTACTATAAATACATTCCCAAAATTGCTTATCAAGATCTTCAAAGCCCAGCGGTTGGAACAAACAAAGGAACTACCGGTACCATTATGAAGGCCGACTTAGGCAAGGTTGAGACAACGCTGTCGTCAGCGCCTGCAGGTTCTGAATTCAGTACTGCAGAAAGCTACTGGACTGACTCCATTACCAAGCGTTGGATTACCAATAACCTGATATTCTCGGAAACAAACGGGAAGTATAACTCTAAGCTCATCACAGGAATGAGTTTTGCCGAAAATGACACGCTGTATTCAACTACACGCAACTATCTGACCAATCCTACCCTATTGGATGAAGCTACAATAGAACGCATAAAGTTGAGTAACGGCCACGCACGTATCATCAATAGATTACCGTTTACTCCAGAAGACACCTATGCACCTATCATCAGAACCTCTAATGTTGGGCGTATCGTTACAGCCACAGGTTCGGGATATACCTACGAGAGAATTCACAAGGTAAATCTTGACCCGAAAGTATGTGTGCTGGAAGAGGGCTATCCATACCTTACCTACGTGAAGGCCGACATTCCTTCAGCTTCAAACTTTGCTGCAGAGCTGGACTTCTATCTTAACAATGTGCTCTCTACCACTTACGATATCTATGCAGTTATCGTTCCTGCCCGTGTAGAGGATCCCACTACCCCAGACTCTGTATGTAAACCTTATACCCTCTATTTTGACATCAACTACACAGATGCCAGCAACACCCAGATTACAGGCCGTTTTGATGGTGACACCATTCAGGTCGGAACAGCTAAAGTAAAGAAGGTTGAGCCCTTCCTGGTAGGTGATCTCAAGGTTGACACAGTCAAGCTCGGACGTATCACCTTCCCCATCTGCTATGCAGGAACAGAGGCCAAACCCAATATAAAGGTGATGCACTCAGTAAACTCTTTCTTGTCATCATACAAGAAGAAATATGAGCAGGTTCTTCGTGTAGCTAATATTATACTCGAGCCTGTAGCAATGGAAGAAGATGAATAAACGCTTGAAGATTAAATAGAATATGAAAAATACATTTATAAACATATTGCAGCGACAGGGTCTCAGACTCTCTTTCTGTGCTTTGGCTATGTGTTTCTGCACAACAATGCATGCCCAAAATGAATCCGAAGCGCTAAGCAATACACCGCAACGACGCGTTATGGTAGACGCAAACAACCTTATCAGCGTTTCTGGTGTTGTAATTGACGATGTCACCAAAAGTCCGATTGCCGGTGTCCGTGTACAGGTCTTAAATGACAACCGCTACACAGCAATGACCAATGCGCAGGGACAATTTACCATCAAGCTTCCCGACTTCGCTACTGCGCTTTATGTTGAGGCACCCCGCTATATGTCTCAGCAGGTAGCTATCAAGAGCAATGATGAATCCCAACAGGTAAGCATCAGCCTACTTAGCAATAAGTTCAAGGCTATGTATGACAACCAAACCTCCTACACCGCATCGAAAGAGTTCCATCTTAGAGGTGGCGATGTAACCGCAAACAATGAAATCCAATCGAATCTTGGAGCCGACATCCGTTCTATCAACCGATCTGGCGCTGTTGACGGAGGTAACACGATGTTCATACGTGGATTGAATTCTATCAATGCCAATGCACAACCTCTTATCATCATTGATGGTGTTGAGATGGATATGCAGTACAATCGCACGACCCTCCATCAGGGACGTATCTTTAATCTATTGTCAACTATCTCGTCTGAAGATATTGAGAATATCCAGGTATTGAAGAATGCTACTGCACTTTATGGAGCACGTGGAGCCAATGGCGTCATCCTCATCGAGACCAAGCGCGGACATTCTATGGCCACTAAGATTGATGCGAATGTTTCGGCAGGTATTACACTGAAGCCCCAGATGCAGACGATGATGAATGCAGCACAGTATCGCAACTATGCAACGGAGATGTTGGGTACTATCGCAGCACTCAAGAAATCTGAGAACAGAGATATCACATTCAATTTCCTTGACGATAACCCCAATGGCTACTACTACCATATGTATCACAACGATACTAATTGGCAGGATGAGGTATATCGTACAGCCATCACACAGAACTACAACATCAACGTGCAAGGTGGTGATGATATCGGCATGTACAACCTATCAGTTGGCTATGTTGATTCAGAGAGCCCTATCAAGAACACTGCATTCGACCGTTTGAATGTACGCTTCAATACCGACATCGACATTGTGTCTGCACTCACGACAAAATTCGACATGTCATTCTCACGTACCAACAACACGCTGTTTGATGACGGATTTGCCTCTGACCTGGGTGCAGGAACAATTGTTTCTCCTACAAGTTTGGCAGCCATCAAGTCTCCCCTACTCACTCCTTACCAATATAATAAGCACGTAGGCGGATTTACTCACCTGCTTTCTGAGTACGACAAGTTGTTCAGCCCACTCAGCCAAAGGCTTTACAACAACGACTATACCTATTCACTTGCCAACCCGACCTCTATTCTTAGCAATGCTACGGGTGACAACAAGAATAAGGTAGAGAATATGTTCTTCAATGTACATATTGCTCCGAAGTATGAGTTCAACGATCATCTGTCACTCACCACAGATTTTAGCTATACACTTAACCGCAATTCACAGCGTTATTATCGCCCATCAGAGGGTGTTCCTCCTTTCCTCGTTGAGGGTCTGGGTACCGTGTATAACTTTACCGCTTCACTGTTCTCTAAGGAGACTAACATATTGAGTAACACCTACGTTAATTGGTCAAATAAATATGGCGCTCATTCCATTAGTGCATTCGGAGGTTTCCGCTACAACTACTTCTCTTATGACGGTAGTGATGCCAAAACTCAATTCCGCACTTCTGAAAATGACAAGAACCCTTACCTTACTGCCGACCCTGCAGTAGGTTTCTCCAATCTTTCTGGAGCAAACGATATCTGGAAGAACATTCAATGGTATGCTTCCGGAGATTATAACTACCAGAACCGTTACTTTGCTACTCTATCACTGATGGCCGAAGCAAATAGCCGTTTCGGAGCCAATGCAGAGGGTGGTCTCAATATGCTTGGAGTGGCATGGGCCATATTCCCCAGTGTACAGCTCGGTTGGGTTGTAACAAATGAAGACTGGTTCCCCAAGAACACTGCCATCGATTATCTCCGCATCAATGCAGGCTTTGACATGAGTGGTAACGATGACATATCCAATTACGCTGCCCGCACATCGTTCACTTCTGTACGATACAACTACAATGCTATCGGTATCCAGTTGACAAATATCGGTAACGACAAGATTAAATGGGAAACTACAACCAAATGGAATGGTGGTATCTTGGCCAATATGTTCAATAACCGACTTTCTGTTGGAGCGGACCTCTATTATCACAGGACCAATGACCTGCTCACCTACAAGACCTTTACTACCCCTATCTCTGGTATCAACCAGTATTGGACTAATGGTGGTGCGCTTGAGAACAAGGGTCTTGAAGTTTCTCTCTCAGGAAAGCCTGTTGCTACTCGCGACCTCACACTTGAGGTAGGTGCCAGTGTTGGTCATTACACCAACAAGGTGCTTTCACTCCCCCAGCGCTCATTCGTAGATGGCGTTAAGGTATTCAATTCAACAGACTATTGCAACTCTGTATATGGAGAGAACAACATACTTGTATCGGTAGGCAATCCTATAGCACTCTTCTACGGATATGAGACCAAGGGAGTATTCTCTTCAGACGCTGAAGCCAAGAGCGCAGGAAAGAATGGTTATCTCTATATGCTCGACGATGCCGGCAACCAACAGAACTTCACCGCTGGTGACGTACATTTCGTCGACCGTGACAACAACGGATGCATTGACGAGCACGACAAGACCATCATCGGTAACCCCAACCCCGACATCTACGGTAACATATTTGGCGTTCTCAACTGGAAGAGATTCACCTTTGACATGGGATTCAACTTCAGTTTAGGCAATGATGTATACAACTACCAACGTAGCATCCTCAACGCTGGATCAACCTTCTACAACCAACAGGTGGCAGAAGTAGGCCACTGGCGCTACGAAGGCCAGGTGGCTACACTTCCCAAGCTCGCCTATGGCGACCCGATGGGCAACAACCGCTTCTCTGACCGCTGGATAGAAGATGGCTCATACCTCCGTCTCAAGAACGTGCGACTTACTTATGAGATACCGCTTCCCGAGACTTGGTCAAGATGGTTGCAAAACCTCTCTGTATGGGGCGAGGCCCAGAATGTATTCACACTCACCCGCTACACTGGCAACGACCCCGAATTCAGCATTGGCAACAGCGTAATGTATCAGGGTATTGACTGTGGCAACATTGCACAAAGCCGTGCATTTGTTCTCGGTATGAGAATCAACTTATAAGAAGTACAACACATTTAATAGGATAATATGAAAAAGATTTTATATCCCATCATTGTAGTGTTAGGCCTTATCTCTGTTTCTTCATGTGAGGATATGCTTATGACAGAGAATGACAGCATGGTAATCAATCCTGAGCTTGACAACAAAACGGACTCTGTATTCTATGCGTTAGGCATTGCACAAGCTATGCAGCAGCTTGCCGACCAATACTTCTTTATCGGCGAGATGCGCGGTGAATTGGTAACTACCACCACCCATACCGACAACAATCTGCGTCAGTTGGCCAACTATTCGGCCAATACGACCAACAGATATGATAGTGCCTATGTGTATTACAAGGTAATCAATAACTGTAACTACTACTTGGCACATCGCGACACAGCATTGTATACGGGTTCTACCAATGTCGCCATCAATGAATATGCAGCCGTAGAGGCATGGCGTGCATGGGCCTATCTGCAGTTGGCTCGCACCTATGGAGGAAACGAGCAAGGTGTACCCTTCTACACAGAACCCCTGACCTCTATCTCACAGATTGAGAATGCCAACTTCCCCAAGTTGACATTAACAGAGATTGTAGCTGCGTTAGCCCCCTCGTTGGAGAGATTTACGGGCCTGCAGGTTCCTAGTTATAACTGGGGAGGCTATGCTATAGGAACTACCAACTGGGGAGAGGGCAAGTCCATCAATCCTGAGCTAATTTTTGTTCCTGTCGATGTAGTCCTTGGCGAAATGTACTTGGAAGACGGACAATGGCTCAAGGCTGCCCAGCACTATTGCCGCTACCTCTGCGATAACAGATTGGTATCACGAGACATCAGTATGGGTATGAGGAATAATAATAGGATGATTACAAGTGATTTGTTCCCTGGAGATCTCGAATTTACTTATAACTCATTCGGAGGCACCTATAACTTCATCTTCAACAATGTAGCTTCGCCCACAGATGTGCTTTCCTACATACCTATGGCTGTAAGTTCACAACGCGGACATACTACGAATATCCCCTTGGCCTTTGGTTATGATTACTATTCAACCGACCGCTCAAACACCTGCCCACGTGTAGAAGAGATACAGATTGCTCCCTCAGCTACCTATCATGCACTGACCGACAGCTGTGACTTTTACTACTACCCAAGCAACTATCGTGGTTCTACCCTGGAGTCAAATCCCGATACTGTACATGTGGCCAAGTTGGGTGACGGACGTGCCAACTACTCAAGCGACGGTAGCGTAGCCGACAACTCCATACTCAATATGGACCCGTCAGACACGACCAAGGTGTATATTGCAAAGGCAAAGAATGCCAATGTTTATCTGTTCCGCGCCTCTACCGTCTATTTGCATTTGGCTGAGGCTCTTAACCGCCTTGGACATACTGATGCCGCTTTTGCCATCCTTCGTAATGGAATCTCTACTTACCTTGAAGAGTTGGTACCTGGCGCAGGTGATGTTTATGCCCGACATCAGTATATGACACAAGAGAGTGTTGACCTGCTCACAAACACGATTCCTTTCCTCAATGCCGAGAACCGTAACATCTTCAATCCTGATAATGTATTTGGTATACATCATCATGGTGCTGGCACAATTAATGCCCCTGGCATTGAGAACAATATGTCGGTTAAAGGTTCACAAGGTACAGCTGTAGGTTCCAAGAACAACCACTCATACCTCCCCGACCTCATCATCGGTGCCAAGATGCAGGAGATTGCCAGCAGATATGGTGTGGCTGTTGGTGCTACCAAGCAAGACTCTATCAACGCGATGGAGGATATCCTTTGCGATGAGTATGCCAAGGAATTTGCCTTTGAGGGCATCCGCTTCTACGACCTCCAGCGTATAGCCCGCCATAAGAACGAGGCAGGCCTCTACGGCTCTGATTTCGGTTCCAAATGGTTTGCCGATAAGCTCAAGGACAATAATCCGCAAGTCAACTTGATGGAGCCCAAGAACTGGTATCTCCCCTTTGAATAACTAAAATACCCCGTCCCCATGGACGGGGTATTTTATGCTCGCATACAAAGAATTATAACAGAAAACTTGCACGGATAAAGAAAAACCTCTATCTTTGCACCGCTTTTCAAAAGAAAGCACAATAAGGATTGTCCTATGGTGTAATGGTAGCACAACAGGTTTTGGTTCTGTTTGTCTTGGTTCGAATCCAGGTAGGACAACACACAAGGAATAGGAGTCCCTATTCCTTGTTTTATTTTAGAATCATTTCACAATAAAATATAAAGTTACAATCGCTTGCGTTTTACAATATTTTTTTTTGTATTTTTGTGTTACAAAACGATTCGAAACTATGGATGAGAATTTCGACATACACAAGCAACAATTCGGCAATAAGGATAAAGACTATGAGAATGCATTGCGCCCGCTCTGCTTTGAGGATTTCTCGGGGCAAGACAAGGTAGTAGACAATCTACGAATTTTTGTCAAAGCTGCGCGCTTGCGTGCCGAAGCATTGGACCATGTGCTTCTACATGGCCCCCCAGGACTAGGAAAAACCACACTGAGCAATATAATTGCCAATGAGCTTGGCGTTGGATTTAAGATTACTTCTGGTCCCGTACTTGACAAGCCTGGCGACCTAGCAGGCCTACTTACCTCACTCGAACCCAATGATGTTCTCTTTATTGACGAGATACATCGCTTATCTCCCGTAGTAGAGGAATACTTGTATTCTGCGATGGAGGACTACCGCATTGATATTATGATAGACAAGGGGCCTTCGGCACGTAGCATACAGATAGACCTAAATCCTTTTACCCTCGTAGGTGCAACCACTCGTAGCGGTATGCTTACTGCTCCACTCCGTGCTCGCTTTGGTATCAACATGCACCTTGAATATTACGATACCGATATACTCACCCGCATCATTGTTCGCTCTGCTGATATACTCAATGTTCCATGTGATTATGAGGCCGCAAGTGAAATTGCTAGCCGTAGTCGTGGCACACCACGTATTGCCAATGCATTGCTTCGCCGTGTACGTGACTTCGCTCAAGTAAAAGGGACAGGAACTATTGATCTTGAGATAGCTCAGTACGCATTAGAGGCACTTAATATCGACCGCTATGGACTGGATGAAATCGACAACAAGATACTATGTACCATCATTGACAAATTTGGTGGTGGTCCCGTAGGTCTCGGAACCATAGCCACAGCTATAGGTGAAGACTCAGGAACATTGGAAGAAGTATACGAACCTTTCCTTATCAAGGAAGGATTCCTCAAAAGGACACCTAGAGGTCGTGAAGTCACCGAACTAGCTTATAAGCACCTTGGAAAAAGTCTATATCAAAACATACGTGGACTTTTCGATTAAAGGATACTTTCGTTTTTACAATCACACAGTATCATTCTTCTAGAAGAAGTAAATATTATACAATTAAGGAGAATAAGAAAGTTCAGCTATAAAAAATAGAAACTGCTTATAATAATTATAGTAATTTTGCTTATGTGAATGAGAAACAAATCAGCACAAATACAGACTCAGGGACAGCAAATGCTGCAGACCCAAGGGCTTTCCCCTCTACAGATGATGATTGCCCGCCTACTACAGCTCACCACCGTAGAGATGGAGGAACGTGTACGCGGTGAACTCAACGATAATCCCGCTCTCGAACCTACTCCACAGGACGAGATGTCGGATACCGATGATGGATATGACGAAGGGGGCAATGAGTCGGAAGAAGAACTCATTATAGGCGACTATCGTTCTGAGGACGATATCCCTGACTACAAGCTCAATGGACTGTCGCAGAGCGCCGAACAGCAAGCTTTCTCGTATGCCACTAACCTATCGTTCTACGACTACTTGCAGGAGCAATTGCACGAACAACCCCTCACCGAGCAACAAACCATCATCGGGGAGTACCTTATAGGATCACTAGAAGAAGATGGACTGCTCCACAAGCCACTCATCACTATTGCTGACGAACTGAGCATATACCACGGCATTGAAACCAATACAGAGGCTGTAGAAGAGGTACTTAAAGCCATACAGCAGTTCGACCCTGCAGGCATTGGTTCCCGCAACCTCCAAGAATGCCTTCTGTTACAACTTGACCGCAAGGAACCTAGCCCTGCAGTGAACCGTCAACGCCTACTGATTAAGACATGCTTCGAGGAATTCACGCACAAGCGCTGGGAAAAGATAGAGCAGAAACTCGGATGGAGTACCGAAGAGGTAAGTACAGTTATCGCTGAACTCGTAAGGCTGAACCCACGTCCAGGAGCCTCGTTTGGCGAGAGTACCGGAAAAAGTACAAGCCAAATAGTACCTGACTTCATTGTTGAGACCTTTGACGACACCATCACACTGAACCTTAACAACTACAATATACCACATCTGCGCGTGAGCAATGATTTTTTGCAGATGCTTGATGAGCAGGCAACCTCAAAGAATGCAGACAGTCGTAGTGCCGCCCTCTTTCTCCGACAGAAGATTGATGCTGCCCGCGACTTCATCAGTGCCATGCAGCAGCGCGAAAAAACCCTCCTGCAAACTATGCAAGCCATCATCGACCTACAACGTCCCTTCTTCCTAGAAGGCGATGAGTCGCGGCTGCGTCCGCTCATCCTTAAGGATGTAGCTAAGAAAGTAGGGGCCGACATATCCACCATATCACGAGCTACCATCAGCAAGTACGTGCAGACAAACTTTGGCATCTTCCCCCTACGCTACTTCTTTAGCGATGGCATTGCCAATGCTGATGGTAAAGAGGTATCCGTGAAAGAGATTTATCACCTCATCAAAGAACTTGTCAATGACGAAGACAAAAGTAATCCACTCACTGATGAACAATTGATGAACTCCCTCGCAGAACGCGGATTCAACATAGCCCGGCGTACTATCGCTAAATATCGCGAACAGCTGCACATTCCTATCGCACGGATGCGCAGGTAACAAGATTCTAGTTCCAGAGACAACTAGAAAAGGTTATTTATTCGAACGACAAATACGGTTTTAGCCTATCAATATCTTCTTCAGTAAATTCATCAAGAAAAAGCAACTGCCGTATTGATCTAATATTACCCTCACGTTTTCGTAATTCAGAAATCGCTTTCGCCTGATAGAAAGTCAGGTAAGGATGTGAACGTAGTTGGGTAACTGATAGTTTGTTCACATACAGTTTTTCAATACGCGGTGCATTCACATACACCCAATCACCCAATTCCTCTGGTAAGGGTTCTAATTCACGCAATTGGGATACACTATAGAAACCACCCAAGCGATGACGATATTCCACTATCATACGCGCATATACTGGTCCAATACCAGGAATCTTCATTAGTTCTGCAGTATCGGCCAAATTGAGATCCACAAATTCGCCTGGTTTATGCTTAGCACGCATATACTCGGCATAGGGATGCTCATGATTTACACTCTCAACAATTGCAGAAGATTCTTCTTTCTCACGAAAAGCCTTATTCTCTACAATCTGGTTTATTCGCTTCTCTTGTGGAATCTCAATATAGGGTTTCACACGCATAAACACTGTATCATCTAAACCATAGATACGTGCTAAATCACCAGGACGGCGAAAAACACCTCCTGCCATACGATAACGTAGGATGTTCCTTACAACATAAGGAGATAGCCCTACAGATAGCAGTTCAAGCGAATCAGCAATATTGGGATCGAAAGCGTGCATATTGATTTTAACGATAGGTTGCGATACGTTTTGAGGAACCAATTGCGATATTATAGAATCAGCAGGCAACAAGAGCGTACTTCCCTCACGACAACATCTAGATCTGGTCCAAACCAAAACACCAGTAATCACTATCAGTAAAGACAATAAAATAATCGCCCTACGGTCTTGTTTGGAGAAAGTGAACCAATCGCGCCACATAAAAGTTATTTCATTATATGTGACAAATGTAATTGATTATTCCTACCTTTGCAATGTTTTTATCACTTAATGCTATGAACTATCTAAAAAAATACCCTTTCTCAATTATCATTATCGGTATTATCTTATTCCTTTCATTCTTCAACCCGCCTGAAACGCCACTCAATCAAGTCACTAACATAGATAAGGTGTTACACTTTCTCATGTACTTCGGTTTCTGCTGTATTCTGTGGTTTGAATACCTCAAAAGCCATGAAAATCCCAAAGCCTCGCGCCTCATACCATGGGCTGTCATTGCCCCAATTCTTTTCAGTGGGCTCATCGAGATAGGACAGCAGACACTCACCCCCACACGAGCAGCAGATTGGTACGACTTCCTTTTCAATACTCTTGGATGCCTTACTGCCGCAATATTCAGCTTATTCGTTACACGTCGGTTGGTAAAAGGATGGAAAAAATAGGATAAGAAAACATTGTAATATTTATTTATCTCAATCCACACCATAATTTGTATATGCATTTATAGGTTTTTCACTCTACCAGCTATTAGTAGACAATAAGTTTTTTGTAACTTTGCAACCTATAATAATATAAGCATATATGAAAAGCATTATTCGCTACATAGTGTACTTGATTACAGCAGCAATTACGACAAGTAACATTACTGCCCGTGAGGAACGTACACTGCGCTATACACCCGATGGTGAGGATTTCGTCATCGTGAATGGCGACCGCAAGTTTACCCGCGCCCTATATGGCGGACATTCAGGCTTTCGCCTTGAGACGAGCGATGTACCTGAATTTGCGTTCTACCTACCGCACATGGGAGGCAATCTCTCTTTCTCCTTGCAGCATGGAGAGCACTGCCTATCGCTCAATGAAGCCAGCCGAGTAGAGTCTCGCTATCGTGCCGGTAGCCGTATCTATCATATCACAGACCCTCTGATGGGCAAGGGCAAGCTCACTATCACCGCCCTGGCCTGTTACGATGAAGATGCTGCCATCTGGCAGATTACAGCAGAGGATATGCCAGCTGATATGGAACTGCAGTGGCTCTATGGTGGCGCATCGGGCAGCCGATTTAGCCGTGAAGGCGACATGGGCGTAGACCCCGCTGACTGCTTCCATCTAAAGCCTGCCTACTGTAAAGGGAATGATTACACATTGCAGGGCGAGGGTTTCAAGGTTGTCTTCGGACAGAAGAGCCGCTATGGCGAGAAGACTCTCTACGCGACCGCACACCCCGACAGCAAGCTGCGCATTAGTCAATTGGGCACTGAGCGCCCTGAGTCTACCAAGGACACCGATTGCCCGGTTATGAAAGGTTCGTTGAGGCTCTCCGCAGGTGACAACACCTATTATCTGTTTATTGGACGCGACCGCCAACCACGTTATGAGGAGCTGGCATCACTCTTTGCAGCGACCGAACAGGAGCGTGTACAATTGGCCTCACAGCTTCGGTTCACCACTCCCGATCCCTACTTCAACACCATCGGTAGTGCGCTATCAGTAGCAGCCGATGCCATCTGGAACGATGAGGTGTGGCTCCATGGCGCTATCGGCTGGCGCGTGCCGCTCGTAGGCTGGCGTGCCGGATATACGGGCGATGCTCTTGGCCTGCACGACCGTGCCCGCACTCATTTCGACAACTATGCCGCATCGCAAGTGACCGAGGTTGAACCCACCATACCGCACCCGGCACAAGACAGTGCGCTCAACCTCGCCCGCTCACTGAAGGCGTGGGGCACACCTATGTATAGCAACGGCTACATCTGCCGCAATCCGAACAAGCCCACCCAGATGCACCATTACGATATGAACCTATGCTACATTGATGAGTTGCTGTGGCATCTCAATTGGACTGGCGACTGGGAATATGCACGGCAAATATGGCCCGTGATAGAGCGTCACTTGGCATGGGAGAAACGCAATTTTGACCCGGATGATGATGGACTCTACGATGCGTATTGCTGCATATGGGCAAGTGATGCATTGTATTACTCGGGCGGTGCCGTTACCCACTCATCGGCCTACAACTATCGTTCAAATCGTATGGCAGCAGAGTTGGCCGCACGATTGGGAATGCCCGACAAGGCTGCTCAATATGCCCGCGAGGCACGCCGTATAGCCGAAGGACTCGACAACCGTCTCTGGCTCGACGCACAGGGCGTTTGGGCTGAATGCCAAGACCTCATGGGATTGAAACGCCTACACACCTATCCTGCCATATGGACTATCTATCATGCAATCGACAGTGAGGTAGGTACGCCCGAGCAGCGCTACCGTGCTACCCAATACATCGATCGGGAGATTCCTCATATTCCTGTAGTAGCTCCCGGTGTAACGCCCGAGTCCGATGGATTGGGATTTGAGCAATATGCCACCATCTCTACCACAAGCTGGCAACCCTATGCGTGGAGTATCAACAATGTTGCCTTCGCAGAAGTGATGCATACAGCACTGGCCTACTGGCAGGCTGGACGTTACGAACATGCCTTCCATTTGCTCAAGAGTTCAATGCTTGATGGCATGTACATGGGCAATAGCCCCGGCAACTTCGGACAGATATCGCACTACGATGTGGCTCGTTCAGAGTGCTATCGCGACTTTGGCGACCCTATTGGTGTTGCTTCACGCGTCTACATACAAGGGCTCTATGGCATACTCCCCGACAGGCTCAATGACAGATTGGTCATTCGCCCAGGATTCCCCAAGACGTGGGACGAGGCCTCAGTGGAAACACCCGATATGCGCTATAGCTTCCGTCGCGATGGGCGCAAAGATCATTACACCTTGCATCTATCGCCCACGTTTGGGGTTGACACGCTGGTACTCCGTGTCCGATCCTTCTACGAGGACATCGCTTCGGTGCGTGCCAATGGCAAGAAAGTGGCATGGAATATAGTTCCTGGCAGCGTGGAATATCCTTTGGTGGAGATGGCCATACCCACTACCGACATCTATGATATTGACGTAAATATCCGATGGAAGGGGGGAAAATTGAATGTTTCACCCTCTGCTGAAGGGTTCGTCGAGGCTCGCCAAGGAGCAATGACTTGGGTGCGCCCGGCAATACCTCAAGAGCGTACACTACAATCTGTAGGAAATGCCGTAGATGGAGATTTCAAGGATGTGAAAACCGACAAGCTGGAGCCAATGGTGCTGACTCAGCTGTTCAACGATTCAGTTACCAATATCTTCACCCCGAGATACCTTTCTCCGCGTCCTCCCTATACCACGCTGCAGATTCCAATCAACGGTATTGGCGAGTGGTGCCATCCGAAGACGGAGTTCGTGGTCAATGACTCGGCTATGCGCCGTTCCGAGCGCTTTAAGACTCCAATGGGAGTCCCCTTCCTGACACCTACCGAGGGGTATAACATCCTCTTCACTTCCCGTTGGGACAACTTCCCGACCCGAGCTACCATCCCATTGGAAGGAAAGGCTTCACACCTCTATCTTATGATGGCCGGCTCTACCAATGCCATGCAGAGCCGCATTGCCAATGGAGTGCTACGCGTGAAGTATACCGACGGCAGTGTCGACTCACTCCTGCTCATCAACCCCGTCACCTGGTGCCCCATTGAACAGGACTTCTATGACGACGGCCTGGCCTTTAATCTTGAGCGTGAGCGCCCCTATCGCGTGATGCTGGCAACAGGTGAGGTAAGCAAGACATTGAGTGCCACGCTCAGCCACAACAGCTTCGATGCTCCTGCCGCGGCGCGTATGGTAGACCTCAACAGTTCTGGAGTATTCGGCAATGAATTGAAAGGTGGCGCAGGACAATTGTTTGACATCTGCTTACGACCAGATACGCCACTTGCAGGAATAGAATTAGAGACACTTTCTAACGACATCGTCATAGGTATTATGGGCATTACCCTGCAAAGGTAATACAACCCCATTTTACTATTAGATAATAGCAACAAACAATGAAAAGACGACTCTTGATATGCGTAACTATTTTGATAGTCTATGCCTGTACACGCCCATACCAGATTTATAGTAACAAATATCCAGTTTCCTTTTCATGCGACATCACCCAGTCACCATTTAATAGTCTTAACACTTTAGGTTACTTCTTGGCAGTACGCCCTACAGCGACCCAGACCGGATATAGAGTTACGCTTCCTGACGGTATAGGACATGATTTCCTCTACACGGAAATTCAAAGCCGTGTTTTTAGATTTGGCCTTGCTGGACTTATTATTGGACGACCTTACTTTGCCAACAATGAGATTTATGCCTATGATTGGGGATGTCCAGAATGTGACAGAAGTTCTACTAGGCTACAAATTGATATTCATGGAGTAGCGACATGCCCCAAGTGTTATAATAGTTATGACCTTAACAATGAAGGCATTTCCAAATCAGGTTCTACCCATCCTCTTTATCGCTATCACACAACGATGAATGGCAATTCTTTGATGATACATAATTAATATTATTGGTGTCCGATAAAACTTTTTTTAGAGAATAAAAAATTAGGACTGGTTCCATTTAGAGGAATCAGTCCTTTTTGGTTATTTTGGTTTTACCACAAACTCTTATAACCATGGGCAAAAGTAGTCATTTTATCGGACAGCCGATGTATAGTCAGGTAATAAAGTTACTTGACAAGTCAAGAATTCTTCAAATCAGTCGCGAAAATGGCGGCGAGAGGTATACCAAACGTTTCAACGGATGGATTCATCTAGTCGTGATGCTCTATGCCATAATCATGCGCTTTGATTCTCTACGCGAAATAACCGCTTCCCTATTGACGGAAGCACGCAAGCTGTCACATATAGGCATCACCTTCAAGATTGGCCGCAGTACGTTGGCCGATGCCAACAAGCGTCGTTCCGAAGCTATATTCGAGTCTATATACCGTGATACATACGCAACTTATCGCCATGTGCTTTCATCGGACAGCCGGACGGGGAAGACTCCCCAATGGATGAGACGCCTGCAAATAATCGATTCCACGACCATAACCTTATTCTCTAACCTTATATTCAAAGGTGCCGGTCGACACCCCAAGAACGGCAAAAAGAAGGGAGGGATAAAGGTGCACACGGTCATCTATGCCAATGAGGGAGTTCCGTCGGACATCAGATTCACCTCGGCGGCTACGAACGATTCCTTTATGCTAAAGCCATCATCACTAAGCAAAGGAGACATCATAGCTATGGATCGTGCCTACATCGATTATGAAAAATTCGAACAACTGACAGAGAAGCAGGTCATCTACGTAACCAAGATGAAAAAGTCCTTGAAGTACGAGATTCTCGGTGACACTATATATCAGACACCAGAAGGGGTGATGGAGGTCAGAGTACAGGAGGTCAGATTTACAAAAAAGAAGCAAGGTGGGGAAACAATCGTCCACAATGCCCGTATCATCACCTATGTAGATGTAAGGAAGCACAAACTTATATCCCTGCTGACAAATGACATGGAATTTGACCCTTCGGAAATAATAGAAATATACCGCAGGCGCTGGGAGATAGAACTGTTGTTCAAGCAGATTAAGCAGAACTTCCCTCTGAAATACTTCTATGGAGAGAGCGCCAATGCCATTAAAATCCAAATCTGGGTCACTCTCATTGCCAATCTGCTTCTTATGGTGATGCAGAAGCAGTTGCAACGGCCTTGGAGTTTCTCTGGATTAGCGACCATGGTCAGAATCACGTTAATGGATTATGTTGATTTCTATAGCCTGTTCAATTTCCCCGAGAAGGATTGGGAAGATATACTAGCCAAAACTGAACAAAGGTTCATGGAGCAGCTATTATTGTTTGGATAGAGGGGCTTGGATATGAAAAAAGGAACTCGGCTATCGACAGAACGATAGCCGAGCACATATCTGTGGAACGATACGAGTTTTATCGGACAGCAATAACAAAAAATAAATGAGAAAATAGTGTTTGGAAGATACTTAAGTTGAAACTTTTAGATTCTTAACTACTGTGTATAATGTGTACGGATGGGAATAGACGTGATTAATATGATGTGGTATGCTTGTTGGGTATTGGTTTAGTAAATTTCTATACTTGTTAGATTGTCAAAAAGAGGAAATAATTCTGTGTGAAAAGATTATATGTATAAAAAAAGGACAACCGAAGTTGTCCATCTTGCTTCTGAGTGACTCCTATAGGATTCAAACCTATAACCTTTTGATCCGTAGTCAAATGCTCTATTCAGTTGAGCTAAGGAGCCATTGTTTCTCTCAATTGCGATGCAAAGGTACAGCCTTTTTTTGAAACTGCAAAATGTGTGAGGATTTTTTTTCAAAAAAACTGCTTTTTTCTTCAGCTTGCCTCTCTTGGTTGTAGTGTTATTGCTCAATGAAACGATTGTTGAACATATACCATCCGAGTGAAATGCCTGCACTGACACTTCTGGGAGCACTGCTGTTGTGGTTAAGATAAGCACTGATAACAAAGGTGGAGATGCGCCCTACGATGGATAGCTCCTCGAGATGGGTGATGGTAGAAAGTGGTTGCCCGTAGTATGCCTTTCCGTCTTCGTTTCTGAGGATTGGGCGGATGGGGGCAAAAGCGTAGGCTTCGAACCTTAGTTGCAAGTAGGGGTTGAATGTGTAAATAGGTTTAAGGCCTGCAGCAATGTATTGGTTGGCGCGTAAGGAAGTATTGTAAGTGAATATGGTGCAGGGGGTGGGGGCAAAGGTGCCTGCTTGCATCATTGTAGCCGTGTAGGTCTGTGCTAGGTTGCGTGAAGAGTAGAAACCTTCGAGGTGGGTGCCTAAGGTGACTTTCCCTTTGACGGGTAGGTAGCGTTGGTCTTTGAAATGGAACTGCATCCATGAGATTCCCTCTTCTGAAGTTGCGTCGTTCTGCTTATTGTTGGGGGTATAGGTGTTAGTACCGGTGAATATTTGTGCCAGAATCTGCTGTGACGCTCCCTTGGTAGCATATTGAATGCTGTTGAGCGAGTTGCGCTTGAAGAGTACTGAGCCACCCAAAAGGCGATAACGATTGGTGTTGTAGGCAATGTTGCTCAGGTCGATGGTGCTTCCTTGTAAGTAGCTGTCGGTAATCTGTCCGATGCCAACACCAAACTCGGCCTTATGCTGTGTCATGAATGGGAGGGAGAGTTTGAGTTTTCCGAAAGTTTCGGTTTGCTTGTTAAGAGCAGGAGTGGTGTTGTCAGAGAAGAGAAAACTCTGTTTGAAGTAGTTCATCGTAGAGTGTGAACCTAGCACGCGGAGCGACATGGGGATGTCGGTAGCAAAGTTGAAACGCCCCATGAGCTGTACATTGTTGTACATGCGGCCGAACTGCCCGTTGAGCTGGAGTTCGGTGGAGTGGCGGCGCAGGTGATTGTAGTTGAGTCCAAAGTATATCTGATTGATATTATTGGTAGAGAGTCCTCCGCCAAAAGAAAGAGCTACGTAATCCTTCATCGATACATCGAGGTGCAGGTCGAAGGTCTTGCTCTTCGGGTCATATATGGCCGTGGGGTGTATTTCATTGATTACGTTTTCTGACATCAGGCGGAAGTAGGCGTCCTTGAACTCCTGAATGCGTATGTAGCGGTGTCCTGCAGGGCGTATCTCATTGACGATGAATCGGCGCTGGGCATCATTGACGCCATTGACGCTAATGTTCTTGATGACTATCTCGGGCAGCGCTTGCTTGTAGGCCTCTCTGCGTCTGTTCAGACTGTCGAGCGGTATGGTGCGCGATACCTTTCCCTTGATGGAGTCGATAATCTGCATGGCGGTAGCGTAGCCCAGTTCGAATAGGTATTGCGACTTGTCAAAGTCGAGTAATCCCACTTCGCCCTCCAAATCAAAGTTCATGAGTATACCGTTTTCATTGGATAGCGTGTAGTTGCTCGCCTGCATAATCATGCTGCTCACTTGTGCCACGATGTCGTCAGTGGCTGGTTGCTCCTTGTTACTTGATACGGCACTGCCTATGATGAAGTCGGGCTGGAAGGCGCTTTCCATCACGTTAACGGGGAAATTGTTGTAGATGCCTCCGTCATATGCAAGCACGCCATTAATCTTGATGGGGCGAAATACGAAAGGGAAGGTCATCGAGGCTCGTACGGAGTTGCCTAGGTCGCCTTGGCTGAACACGAGTTCCCGTTTGTTGTATACGTCTGAAGCTACGCAACGGAAGGGAACGAATAGACTGTCGAAGTTCTCCTTGCATGCCGCAGTGGCTTGTGCACAAAGCTCCAAAATCTTGATGTTCATGTGCACGGGGTCGATAATGCTGAGTGGTAGGGCTTGTACTACGGTTATGGAATCGCCGATGTTGGCCTTGATGGAATACAGAGCTGGTGTCGGGTCGTTCTGTTTGATGTAGTATAGGTTGTCCTTGTCTATTTCACCTGAATAACATTGCTGAAACTCTTTAGAGCCGATAAGGTCGAGCATCTCTTCGGGAGTGTAGCCCATGGCATACAATGCTCCGATGATGGCGCCTATCGAGGTACCGGTAATGTAGTCGATTGGAATACCATTCTCCTCGAGAGCTTGTATGATGCCGATATGGGTGATGCCTTTGGCTCCACCTCCACTCAGTACAAGACCTACTGACTGGGCATTCGCTGCGTAAATCATTAGCAGTAAGGATAGTAACGTGGCGATGGCTCTTCTCATGGTCTTGACAAGTCATTCTATATTTTAATATTTCAAATATAACAGCAAACAGGTTAAAAAAGTCAGAAATCTCTTTGTGATTTTTTTAGCGAGGCAGTATATATTCGAGATTTATTGCAAATTTAATGTAAGCCGAACGAAATATCAAATTTATTTGTATATTTCTGAGATGCAGTTTGACTTCTTCTGCAAAGCAAGATAAATCCAGATGGTTGTATCTCTTCTTGGCGTGGATAAAAAAAGAGAAAACGCGCGTTTTCTCTTTTACCCTAATGAAATTGTAAAAAATTGTACTCAAATAATTTGGGTATATGTCTTACAAATTGTCTTTCTCGATATCCTTGAAGTAGTTTACGGTACCTACCTTGAGCTCTACGGTGGCAGCGTCGTCGCATACGATTATGCCGTGGGGGTGGAGCTGGAGCACGCTGATGGTCCACATCTGGGTGATGCTGCCCTCTACTGCATGGTACAGTGCCTGTGCCTTGTTGTGGCCGTTGGCGAGGATGAGCACCTCCTTGGCATCCATCACGGTGCCTACACCTACGGTAACGGCTGTCTTGGGCACCTTGTTCACGTCGTTGTCAAAGAAGCGTGAGTTGGCGATGATGGTATCGGTAGTCAGGGTCTTCTGACGGGTGCGTGAGGTGAGCGATGAGCCTGGCTCGTTGAAGGCGATGTGGCCGTCAGGACCGATGCCGCCCATGAAGAGGTGGATGCCGCCGTACGACTTGATTTTCTCTTCGTAGCGTGCACACTCGGCTTCGAGGTCCTCGGCGTTGCCGTTGAGGATGTTTACGTTCTCCTTCTTCACGTCGACGTGGCTGAAGAAGTTGTTCCACATGAATGAGTGGTAGCTCTCGGGATGCTCTTCGGGCAGGCCTACGTACTCGTCCATGTTGAAGGTCACTACATTCTGGAAGCTTACCTTGCCTTCCTTGTGGAGGCGGATGAGCTCCTTATAGGTGCCGAGCGGTGTGCCGCCGGTGGGGAGACCCAATACGAAGGGTTTCTCGGGTGTTGGACCGAACTCGTTGATTCTCTTCACGATGTGAGCGGCAGCCCAAACTGCCATCTGTTGCGGATCTTTCTGGATGATTAGACGCATAATGATTGATGTTTTTTGAGGGAGACCTGGCAGGACTCTTGCATCCTGCCGGTATCTCGGTCGGGTATGTTAATAATTGTCTGTATTTCTGTTATTGGTTGTCGTCTGCTTCTTCTTCGCTTGCTTTTTCTTTTTTAACAGGCGGCTCTTGCGCTTTGTTTTTCAGTGCTTCCATAATCTTTGCTTCCAGCTCTTCGGCCAGTTCGGGATTGTCGGCAATGAGTTGCTTGGTGGCGTCGCGGCCTTGTGCCAGCTTGGTGCCTTCGTATGAGAACCATGAGCCGGATTTCTTGATGATGCCATAGTCTACGCCCAGGTCAATGATTTCGCCGATCTTAGAGATTCCTTCACCGAACATGATGTCGAACTCAGCCTTGCGGAATGGGGGTGCTACCTTGTTCTTCACGATCTTTACCTTTGTCAGGTGGCCGAGTACTTCATCGCCATCCTTGATGGGGGTCGATTTGCGGATGTCCATACGTACCGATGCGTAGAACTTGAGTGCGTTACCGCCGGTGGTTGTTTCGGGGTTTCCGAACATGATACCTATCTTCTCGCGCAGCTGGTTGATGAAGATGCAGCAGGTCTTGGTCTTCGATATGGTGGCGGTGAGTTTTCTGAGTGCCTGGCTCATGAGTCGGGCTTGCAGACCTACCTTGTTTTCTCCCATGTCGCCTTCAATCTCGGCTTTGGGGGTCAGCGCTGCCACTGAGTCGATGACTACGATGTCGACGGCTGCCGAGGCTATGAGCTGCTCGGCGATTTCGAGTGCCTGCTCTCCGTTGTCGGGCTGTGCTATGAGGAGGTTGTTGACGTCAACGCCCAGCTTCTGTGCATAGAATCGGTCGAAGGCGTGCTCGGCATCGATGATGGCTGCTATGCCGCCGGCTTTCTGTGCTTCGGCAATGGCGTGGATGGCGAGGGTGGTCTTACCTGATGATTCGGGACCATAGATCTCAATCACTCGGCCGCGCGGATATCCGCCTACGCCAAGGGCTACGTTGAGGCCTATTGAGCCGGTGGGGATGACCTCTATTTCCTGTATGCTGTCGTCGCCGAGCTTCATGATGGAGCCCTTGCCGAAATTCTTTTCGATCTTGTCCATTGCGGCTTGCAAGGCTTTCAGCTTGTCGCTTGCGCCGCCTGTCTGTATTTCTGCTTTCTTTGCCATATCTAATAGTATATATTATCCGTCTTCAAAGTTACAACTATTTTCCGAAATGTACACTATTGGCAGAAGAAAAAAGTTTTTTATGTCATACTGGCAGAAAACATGACGTGTATTTTTCTTGTCACCTCGTCACCTTGTCACCCGTTTTTTTTGTGGCACGCTGTTTGTAGTATATATCGGCGTAAACCGATTAAAAAAGTAAAAAGCAAAAGCGAAAAATTAAATTCTCTGCCCCGGGCGAACAAAGCCTTGCAGAAACAAGTTTTGAGTATTAACAATTAAAAAGTATAAGAAAATGGGAAAGATTATTGGTATTGACTTAGGAACAACCAACTCATGTGTTGCCGTATTCGAGGGCAACGAACCTGTAGTAATCGCCAACAGCGAGGGC
>JAZNYG010000019.1:0-79042 GCA_045594245.1 Bacteroidaceae bacterium | reverse complement strand
CCAGAACCTCAAGGGTATCGACTTCAAGCTGGCTCATTGCTGCAACCCCATCTATGGCGACGAGGTATTTGGCTTTGTAACCACGGGCGGCGGCATCAAGATACACCGCTGCGACTGCCCCAACGCTCCCGACCTGCACTCACGCTTCGGCTACCGTGTAGTGAAAGCCCGCTGGGCCGGCAAGAGCAAGGGATCGCTCTACCCTATCACGCTCACTGTCATCGGCCACGACGACATCGGCATCGTCAACAACATCACCTCCATCATCTCGAAAGAGGAGAACATACAGCTGCGCAACATCAGCATCAACTCGCACGACGGACTCTTCTCGGGCACGCTCACCGTGATGATCGAGGAGAACGCCCGCCTGCAGGCCCTAGTAAAGAAGTTGCGTACGGTGAAGGGAGTGAAGCAGGTGAACAGAAATTAAGTATAAAACCACAGATTACTCAAATTACCCAGATTTATTGTAAAACCTTGGCATAATCTGCCCAATTAAGAAATAAGCATATGAAGAAGTACTTTTTAATGGCAACAATGCTGTTTGCAACATTTGTAGGCTTTGCACAAGACGAAGTGAAGCCAAAGGATAAAGGCGAAATGAGATTTGAAAAAACGCGTCACAACTTCGGTGTTTTCGCACAAGACACTGCCATAGTGACTCACGAATTCGTATTCACCAATGTAGGTAAAGCACCACTCATCATCCATCAGGCCAATGCTTCGTGTGGCTGTACCGTACCTGAATACACGCTTGAGCCCATTATGCCGGGCGAAAAGGGCAAGATTTCTGTTACCTATAACGGCAAAAATCGCCGTCCTGGTGTATTCCGAAAAAGTATCACTATACATAACAACGGTAGGCATTCGCCTATACGCATATATATTGAAGGCGAAATGATAGCCCCCAATGACTCTATCCGACCGATTGTATTAATAAAGGATAGTACTCTTCTGTATGAATAAATCGAATAAGAAGAGAACTAACATCTAAATTCACCTATATAAAAATTAGACTTTCGAGATTTTATCTCACAATTATTTGTTTTTTCGCTCAACTTATACTAAATTTGCATCGCTTTTCTGAAAAGCAATCGGGATGTAGTACAGTTGGTAGTATACTTGGTTTGGGACCAAGGGGTCGCACGTTCGAGTCGTGTCATCCCGACAACTTATGGGACAATTTACTGATTATCGGTAAATTGTCCCATTTTTTATGTTTCAGTCGGGACAAAAACGATACAGAATGATGAAGCAGAGACTTAATTATGATGGAATAATACAATACAAGTCACCCATTTACTCCAAGAAGGGGAAAGAAGCGTATGTATATTGGTATGTGCTTGATCCTCAATCCATATTAGAGGGTACCCCAAAGCTAAAAAGGCTGAAGAAAAAGTTCAATCACATTAAGGCCAAGCGTGAAAGGGACGAAGCTGCACTACGCTTCCGCGATGAGGTGGCAAGGAAACTCGCACAAGGCTGGAATCCCTTACTATTGGAAACAGGAAGAGGAGGTTTTGCTGTAATTGCTGACTGTATGAGCAAATATAAAAGGCATCTAGCAAAAAAGTTCAAAGAAGATGTCATTAAGAAATCGACTATCGACAACTACATGTGCCGTCTCAACAAACTGGAGAGGTACATAGAGCAGCAGCCCAACAATCTTATATATATGTACCAATTAGACTTACCCTTCTTTGAAGGATTTCTGGAGCATATATATATAGATAGAGATACCTCTACACGAACGAGAAACAATTACCTAAATTGGTTGTCCTCATTCTGTGCCTACATGAAAGGAAATGGCTTTATGGAAACAAACTTTGCGGAGCATATTACTAGGCTTCGTGTATCAGATAAACAAAGGAAACCTATTGATGAAGGGGACATCAAACAGTTAGCAGAGTATCTAGAGAAAGACAATCGTCATTTTCTTCTAGCTTGCTTGATGATGTACTATACACTTGTACGCCCCAATGAGCTTACCTACATACAGTTGAAGGACTTTAATCTGAAGGAGCAAACCCTATATCTATCACATGAGTATACAAAGAACAGGAAAGATGCAGTGGTGACAATTCCTGCGAAGATCATCCGTCTAATGGTGGAATTGGAGACGTTCAACCATCCCGATACGTTCTACCTATTCGGTCGTGGTTTTATTCCTTCAGAGAAAAAAGCTGAAGGACGAATATTCCGAGAATACTTTGTCAAAGTACGTGAAGCATTGAAATGGCCTGATTACTACCAGTTCTATTCACTAAAGGATAGTGGCATAACGAACGCCATTGATGCAGTTGGACTAACCATAGCCAAAGACCAGGCTCGACATTCATCAGTTGCTGTCACGAACAAATATGTGAGAAAGCAACAAATGAAAGCCCATCCAGAGTTGAAAAATTTTGAAGGAAATCTATAATTTTTCGCAAAAAACATAACAAATTTATTATGTAATCCTTGCACATATCAATTTTGTTATGTATCTTTGCAGTGTCAATTAAGAAAAACAAGAGATTATGAACAAAGAACAAGAAAAAAAAGAATTGTTAGCCAAGTTGGCACAATTAGAGTTAGAACAAAAGATGTGTGAATGGACGTTTATGAACAGTCCTGAGGTTCCAGAAAGAAAAATGAATGCAATACTTGACCGGAAGGGACAAATCGAAAGAGGAATCAAGTTCTGCAAAGAGAGATTAAAAGAATTAGGAATTAACACAGACCCCTCCTTGTGAGGGGTCACAAAACCAATCCAATATGAAGACTATACAAGAAGAATTGAGAGAGTTGCAAGCAATAATGAATGCTACAACCGAAGAGAGTGACACCCGATATCAGGAGAAGTTCATGTATATTAAGGAACACTACACTACCCCTGAAGATGCCGATGCCATAGCAGACTTTATGCTGAGTCGATTTGATTCGCTTAACGACGAAGTCGAGGAATTCAAAAAGCAGCTGAGCATCCAAGAACAATTCGAGCAAGTCAAAGACATCGTATCGGTATCTTACATTGCCAAGAATTACTTCGGTAAATCTGCAGCCTGGCTACAACAACGTATTTATGGCTATAAGGTAAGAGGCAAAGTATATTCACTAAGCAGTGCAGATGTAGACACATTTAATCATGCATTACAAGATATCAGCAAAAGAATAGGCTCGCTTCAAATATCTCTTTGAAGTTTCTTAATTGACACCCGAATCCCCACCTTCGAGCCGGTGGGGATTCTTTTTATACTGCAGGAAACAGCTTCGCCTCCACAACAGTCCCCAGCTTACCATTCTCTATAAAAGAGCGCAGTTCCTTACAATAGAACAAACGGTTGTCAACAATATAAAGAGACATTGGAGAGAGTATTTTGTTAGTGCGAAAGCGCATTGTCTGCTCTTCTGAAGCATCAAAGCTCAATGAAGAGAAGTCTGTAAGTACACGGCCATTCACACCATCCAACGAAAGAGTCAACGGATCTATTCCACCACATTCAGCTATAGTATATGAGAACACTTGATTTACTCCCATTATGGGCTGTCCCAAGTGTTCATGTACGGTTATCACAGGCACTGTAGGGCAATCCTCCACTCCTTCTCCGCAATAGATGTTATACTTTTGATATCCCGAGGAATCTACCCCATTAAGTTTACGTCCTAATGTCAATCCAAGACAAAAACAAACTTCCATGGTTTTCCCCACGCTCTCAGCATGAATACCTGAAGAAATCATATCCTTGAGAGTCTGAACAGGCACTTCTTCATAAACATTCCTTGAGACACATCTTGTGTATCCATATTCCTCATAAGGAGGAACAGGACTTATATCATAGGCCATTTCTATTTCCGCTGGAACGATATTGAGCAACAAGGTTGATTGCCTTTCGTCTTTAGCTACAGACTTAAACTGATTCACTTGTTTATAAAGTTTGACTGCATCACCATTCTGCATCTTTCCATCTTTATCAAAAACAAAATGCATTGAACCATCGGTGCTCTCATAAATGGTAAAATCTGAATCTTTTCCTCCTATAGTATTTATATCCTCTATATTCACTGGAACCACAGAGCAAAGGCCTTCTAACTCATCATTAAGATTGGCATACTTATAATACTCCCTATCTGGGAAATTATAAGCGACATTGTCCGCATCGACTGCATCAAGACCTTCCGTTTCAAAAGTACGAGAATACCTATCAATCAAATCCTCCCTACTGATTATTTCAACATGCGATTCATCCTGATAAAAATCTTTTGCCTGCACGATAGAAACACTTCCATGAAGAGTATCTAATAAAAATATACAGTTGAAAAATTTCTCCACCTCATCAATAAATTCAGAAACAGTCCAATCAGGAAGATGTTTGGCATACTCAAGAGAAAAATCAGAGTCTACAATTATAAGCCGCTTCCACCTTGCATCATTCGCAAGACAGTTATATTCCAATGTATACCCCAGTAGTGAAACAAGCCTTTCAATATAATACAAAAGAAAGGGTTGCCCCTTCAATGGTGGAGAATAGCTCCCGGGCGTAACACCTAAAAGATGTAAGCCATCATTGGCATATTTGATTTCACCATCATCGCCCACGAATTTAAGAGTAGGAAACGTATAGTTCACCTCGGGGTATAATTTCTTAGAAATCTCTATCGCATCTGTCACTGTAGCTATAGGCATAGAACCAAAATCCATCTCCCTAATTTTATCCACCTCTGAACCTACCAAATAATTCAGTTCAGAGTTTCCTGCCAGAATTTGGATTTTCACAATAGAGTCTTCTACTCCAAGTAATACCTCCAGTCCTCTACAGATGACACGTGCTCCATCCATAAGAGTAGCCGTACGTCCCCTTGGGTATGAGAAGGCATGCAAGCGATTTATGTGGCTGTACACCTTGGCATTCTGTGGGTCGCGAAGGTCAACATCTATGTCATAGGTGTACTCACCTATTTTAGTAAGAAAAGGATTACATTTTACAATCTCAAGTGAAATATCAGGATCCAGATTCACCCGTTGTCCATCAATGGTTAGTTGTAGCATTGGTTCTTCGTTTAGCGTTGTTCACAATTTTTTCATCCAACTCCTGTACCCTCTTTATTCCACCTTCTCCATTCAGGAAGCAATAAGAACGTGAAGGCCGTTTATATGCTTCTTCGGCCGAAGCCATTGTGTTATCAATACGCATTAACAGGCGAAGCAACTCAGGAGAGGTTTCAATGCCACCAGTTTCAGAAGGAATTGGTATCACTGTTGTAGAAGATAGCGAAGGACGACCATAAACTGCAGCTATATCATCTGACGTAAGGTGTGCTATGGATCCAGAGCGCTGCGCTTGGTCGAGTAGGTCAAGCAAAGGGCGTACTGCAGGGTTGGCCACAGCAAAGCGATTAGCGACAAACTCGTTCGAGTGGACAATGCCTTGCGGTTCATTCCATGGTCCATGGGGAGTATATCCGCCAGAATCAAACGACTTAAGGAGGCCTTTTGCTGCCTCAAAGGCCGCAGTAATGAGTGCGACCTTTCCAGCTGCAGTGGCTATACCAGCAAAACCCTTCTCTGAGATATCCGTCATCGTCACATTTGCTATTGCTGCCGCCTGTGTGGCCACCAATTGCTTTTCCCAAGCATCAAGAAGTATCACCAAGATGTTCTGCACGAAATTTTTGAAGGAATCTTCCTCCTCCGAGAACAGTTCATCAAAGGCGTTACCTAGTTCTCGGCTCAGATCCATGTAAGTTTGTGCCTGGTCTTTATACGATTCTATTTGAGCATCCTCAGCCTCCTTCTGTGCCTGCAGTTTCTTCTCATATTGTTCCTTGGCATCTTTAAGTTCCTGTTCGTTCTGCTCCTTGACGATGGCATTCAATTCCTTCTCCCCAAGATTAGTGATGCTCTTGACAGCCTCATAGTATTGAGTCCGTAAATCCGTAAGCTCAGACAGATGCTCCTCTTTGGATTTCTCGCCACGATAGTAGGCCATTTCGGCCTCATAGATATCATCCAAGTACTGCTGCTTGGCTATAGCAAGTTCTTCGTTGGCCGCATCCTCTCGTGCCTTAACCATGTCTTCTTTTGCCTTGATTTGCAAGTCGAGCAGACGACCTTTTATCTCAGCGACCTTTTCAGGTTCCAATCCTGCAATCTTCAGTTTCTCTTCCAACAACTGCACATCAAGTTCTGCAAGCTTGAGGTTGTAGTCGGCCTGTGTTGCAATCTCACCATCAAGATACTGTTGTTTGATAGCGAGCCGCTTCTGCGCATATTCATGCTCAACCCTTTCGAGTTCTGAAGTATTAGGAACATTTCCTCCGTTGCCATTAGGATTAGGATTATCCCCGTCATTGCCATTTATTGGGGTCACCATAGAATTGGCTACGTTTTCAATTTCCTGCTCCACTATAGCAATATCAGCATTGATATCATCCAATATTGAGCGTGCATCATCCATCAGTTTCTTCGCGTTACCCTCAGCACTAAGTCCTAAGAGGTTCAACGATTTAGCAACAAATCCATCGCGGTCATATCCCTGTAAAGTGTTTTGACGTGCAATTTTCCAATAGTCGGCCGACTTTGTGCTCCAATCATCGACAGCTTCAATTTTTTTGCTATGCAGCTCCTTCAATTTTTCCTCATAAGCCTGCAGTCGAATCCTTTTTTCCAAAGAAGTCAGATATTGATCAATTGCACTCTTGTTGTTATTTATGAGAGTACCTTCGTCTGTCAAATCTGCGAGATAATCCGGAACAATCTCTTTTAGGCGTTTCAATGCTTCACGCCTGGATTCAATAGTGAGATTATTATTATGTAATTTACTTGTCAAAGTGTGCACTTCAGAAGACTCATCCGCATAAGTTTGCGTAGCAGATTTCTTGGCTTCATCCAATGCAGTAATTCGTGTTTCGGCCTCCTTCATCCTTCTATTGTAGTCTATCAACGCACCAGTAACAGCACCTATGGCTACAAGTGCTATGCCCCACGGATTCTTGCTAAGGGCTTTTCCAACATTCTTAATGGATACACTAAGTTTATCTGACCATAAGACGCTGAGCTTGTCCCATATTATCTTACGCTGCTGCCATCCATAGTAGAGCGTAAAGGCTGTTCCAATACTGATGAGCGCGGCACGGTTCTTCTGCAGAAAGTCCACAAATTTGACGGTATAGCGAGAAGTATTGACGACGCCATTCAAGAATTTTACAATTGCAGGATTTAGAGTTTTAACGAGTTCTATACCCTGCAGATTAAGTTCATTCCTAACCTGTGCAAGTTTCGCTTTCGCTGTATCAGAGTTGATGGCAGCTTGCTCCATAGCAACATTGGTGTCAGTAACCGCTTCCGCATAGTTACGGACGGCCTCTGCATTCTGTGAAAGAATCATGGCCGTCTGCATGCCCTCATCGCCAAATCGCTTCTTCAGGAGAGCGACACCTCCACCAGCAGATTGAGCTTCTGCGGCTTGTACCTCGGCATTGAGGTTCTCAAGTGCAGTAACCAGGCCGACGACTTTGGGATTGGTTTCTTCGGATCCTGTCGCAAGACGAGTTAGGAAAGTCTTCAGGCCAGTACCTGCAATCTCACTTTTAATACCCTTCTCAGCAAGCATTTCGATAGATCCAACCAACTCCTCGATAGGTATATTGGATGTTGCTGCAATCGTTCCCGCTTTCAGAATTGCAGCTGCTTGCTGTTCAACGTTTGCAGCACCAAATTTAGAGCCGGCAGCCAAAACATTAACATAGCGTGCCGCCTGTTCTGCGCCAGCTCCATATTGGTTAAGAGCGGTAGTCGTTGCATCAGCAGCTGGCTTGAGTTGCATTTTTGACGCAGAAGACAATCTCATAACCTCCATGGTGACTGCATGTAATGCCTCTTTATCCTCCAGTAATTCGGGTTTATTAGACCCGACAAGCGTATAAGCGTCCAAAATCTCCTGTGTCGACTCTCGAACGCGTAGACCCGTTTCGTCCATTGTCGTAGAGACACGCATTGCTTGTTGCTCCAACCACGCAACAGAAGCATCATCCAATCCCGTAAGAGCTTGAACGTTCGCCTTAGAATCCTCAATCTCATTCATTTGTTTACGGAAGCTGTTCAGCTTCATTGCGACTCCAGTAATGGCTGCGACCACAGCGGCCCCGGAAGCGGCATATTTATTGAAAAGATTTACTCCCTTATCCAAGACGGATGTCTGTTCTTGCTTAACATTGCGAAGAGCAGCTCGATGTTCATCAAGGATAGTGTTTAGCTCTCGATATCGTTTTGTTTTTTGCACATACTCCTCAGAGCCCATGGTGCAAGCATCAATTTCATTGCGGAGCTTCTTCATTTCTGCTCTAATCTCCGTAGCATTTCCCTTTACTTCTCTGCCATCGATGTACAGAGTTACCCCCCTATAAATATTCTTATCATTAGACTTTCCCATCACTTTACGATTTTAATTTTACCTAAATTCTCCATCATTTGCTGCAGGGCTAAATCCCCATAAAATTCTTGAGCGACATCGGCCAACTCCCCTATATTATTGTCTATATGAGCATCAAGCCAGTTGAGGGGAGTTCTACGACGTTTTACCTCCACATCATCATCCAATTTTTTTTTGGCACGGTTTACCTGACTCAACGTATATCCATCTTTCAGCATATAAAAGGCTTGGTCCCGCATAGTTTTCTTTCGAATTTCACTGTCAGAGCGCACTCGATATCCACGGACTGGTACACCATTGATGATTACATAGCCACGCCCAGCTCCATATGAGCGATATACTCCATGTCGATGAAAGCCGAAATGCACACGATTAGTGGGGCCATCAGCATCACCGATAGCAGGGTCATTCCAACCTCTAAAAGTGGCAGACAAAGATTCATGAGACATCTTAGGATTGCCCCTAGTTTGCGAAAGAGTAGCAAAAGCTTTCACTTTGATACTCTCAGTCCACACACGAACCTTCGCGTTGAACTCCCCCACGGTCATCAGTTTTTCGTCAGCCATAAACAAACGCCATTTCAAATCCGCTGACCACCTCTTCCATTACAGCCTCTATGCCGTTTTCCATATAAGCCATAGCAGCCACAACAGCTGTCATTTTCTCAGCATCGCAGATACTTATAGGCACATTGCTATCAAGTCCCGCCCTAGTACACACCACTCGGATATAAGCAGCGGTATCATTTTCCGAAGGAGGAGCCCAACGCGTGATCCATTCACGTATGGTGTGTAGATTATGTTTTTTGGCATAGGTAAAGAGCGTTTTGAACGCTGCTCGATAGCCATATTCCATAGAAATAAACTGGCAGAAGCGTTTATCAGTCTGCTTGGGGCGCATACCCTGCCACTGGGTAGCAGTTCTCTCGATGTTTAATGGGTTGCAGTTGCGAATGCCTCTAGGTGTACTCATAATGGTGTTTTTAATTCCAAATCAAAAGTACGACAGAGGAATTAGCCAAAGTAGGACAGCTAGACACGAAAAACTTCCGCTAAACTCATTCCTAAAACAAACCCAATATAGCCATATGCAATATCAGACAGACTGAATCCTGTTGAATTAGGTTTCATACAATCATATACCTCTTTCAGAACGATTATTACAGAAGCAATAACAATATGCCAATTCCAAGGAAGCAGTAAAGCAAAAACACAGCCATACATGAACATCACAAGAAAATGAGCAACCAAGTCGGAGGGGATGCCAACAAGCTGTCCCAGTCGTACACACAGACGCAGAAATTTTAGATAGCATTGTCTCATAACGTATAGATTTGAGACAAAAGTATTAAAATAGAGAGTGTGGAAATAGGACAGTCAACTATCTTCCCTCTCCAATTCGGGCGTAAGTATGGATTTATATCCGCCACTGCGCAGCTGCTTTCTGATGATCGAGCGTTGGCGGAACTTCTTTTTGACGATAAACTTGCGGCAATGGCCTTCAAACTGCATATACTTCCACCATTCAGGATGTATGAGATACATGACCTTCTTTCGGATATTGTATGAGTTGTAGTGTACCATCATACCTAAATAACTGTTCATCGACTGCGCGAAGTTCTCCACATAGTCAAGCGCTCGGCCAGCCTCGGCCAACTTATTGAATCTTCGGATGCAATCATACATTCGTCCGCGCGTTCGGTTAGAAATGTAAACTCTATTCGGATGTATAACTGTACCTATCCAGTTAAAGCCCTTCGCTACAGGCTGGATGTATATTTTCTTGGGATGCAACCGCTGATGGAGCTGCTCCTTGAGAAAAGCACTCATTTTCGGTACCAGCTGCAGAAGTTCCTCCCTGCAGGGAGCAAAGATGACAAAGTCATCGGAAAAGCGTACATAATCATGGTACCCGAGAATAATGGTGACAAACTCGTCGAACACGCTCAAGACAAAGTTGACCACCACCTGACTGACGAGGTCACCTACCGGACAAGCTGTGCCAGGTGGTTGAGCTATGAGACTTTTGTCTTTTGGAATGTTGTCCCATTTCTTCGGACTCCCCTTGATACGGAAATCCAGCTGTGCATTATGGCAGATGAGTACAGCATTGATGTAAAGCAGGCACTCCTTATCTTCGCCCTGGTAATTGTCGCGAATGAATATGTCCATCATTTCCCAAGCCAGTTGCTTGTCCACATTCATGAAGCACCCTTTAAGGTCAAATTTACCCACCACCCAATCTGGATGAGCGGCCACTATCCGTCTGACATCATCCACAGCAGCTTTCTGTCCTTGTTTTTTGCGGCAGTTCTTAGACACGTCGCCCATGGAGCGATAGCGTTGCTCGATGATGGGATTGACACGGAGAAACCACCAGTGCTGCATTACACGGTCTATAAATTCTGCAGCACCGATTTCACGCACCACAGGCCATTCCTTGACGAAGACATTGATTGTAGAAGGCCTATACCGGGCGAAACAGACATCCTTCCACAGTTTGAAGAGCTGTTCTTGGTATTGTCCCATAAAGAGGATGCAGTCATTATTGGATTTTTTCGTTTCAATGCAATCAAAAAAAGCCTCTACAATTGAATCAAAGGGGATGTCATAGGTTTTAGGCTCATTTGCGAAGGACACGGCACGAACCCGACCTGAATTGTTACGATTGTTATTGTTCGAATTACCGTTGTTCATATTCACATTCCAGAAAGAAGCGGATGTTTGTGGCCACTGTCAATTCTTTCCTTATGCAAAGCACGGAGGGGGCCACCCAAATAAACCTTAATACTGCTCACTCCGTATCACCTTGACAATACGGATTCCGGCTGTCCGTTGGAGTGCCTCGCAGAGAAGCGTTCCTCCATCCGGTTGCTTGACGCCCGATATCACCCGACAACTGGAGGATATCGATAGCGTGAGATTCCGAGATGATATGACGGTCTTGACATAGCCTTATCATCAACTGTAGAGACTCAAACTTTATAGCAAAATCATAGAGATAGGCGGCACGGTCTCGCTTGGACATATTTGCTGCCTGGATGAGTTCCGTGCACTCCAAGGCTGTCATGAAAAGATGATCGCCGAAAGCATACTTAAACTCCTTCGGGAAGTGCTTGCGAGCGTCCAGAATTTTATTGAGAAGCATATACATATCCTTGTATATCTTCGTCTCTTGCGCCAATGCCATAATCCTATCTTTGTAAGTCGGCACAAAGATAGAATAATTTCCAAAATCTTTAAAATAAAAAACCGCCCTCACGGGCGGTACCATCTCCAATCTCGATGAAGAGATAAAGAGATAAAGAGGTAATTAAGGTTTACTTGCGAAGGACACGGCACGAACACGACCTGAAATGTAACGAATGTAATTGTTCGAACCACCGTTGCTCATAAACACATTCCAGAAAGAAGCGGAATCGTATTCCGTAGAAGACCAATACCAGTTTGGCGTAAGCTTTCCTGCACCTCCAAAGCACTTGTCAAAGAAAGCATTGATTTCAGTATAATACTCGGCCAAACAGCGAAGTACAACAACAGAGGGAAGGTGCCACTGCAGGGTATCATCTTCAGTTGCCTTGTAGTTATATGCGGCTTCCACTGCAGGCGCTCCCGTGATGTTCTGAGAATCCGTATAACCTGCTGTCTGCTGGATAATCGCAATCGTATCAGCCAAGCCATCGATATGTTCATATAATCCGCTACTGTTAGCTCCGAAGTTCTGCACCCCTTTGAAGTCAACACCATAGCCTCCGAACTTGAAGGTTGTTCCTCCTGCTGCGTCAACGCAATCTTCCGGAGCTATTATCCACTCGAGGCCATACGCTCTCATACATACACCAATCTTGGAATAGCTGGATTTGGCATTGGCCGATAGTGCGTTCCACTCTTCGGCAGTAAAATAGAAGAGTGTTCCGTTCTTTCTTGCGGTGAGACGCAAATCACGAAGGCCACCTACCCACTTGATATACTCCGCAATTTCTGACAGCGGAGTGTCCATTGTCACCTCTGCGAAACCGAGGTCATTGAGCGCCTCCACCTGACGCTCCTTATTGAGGCGGAGCAGAACCGCCTCTTTGTTTGCATTTAGTTCCATAGTAGTTTTATTGAAGGTTTTACATTACGTCACATACGGCACGGACTCTATACTTGGTATCTTTTACGGAATAGGAAACGACACCACTGCTCATGGAGACATACCAGGCATTCTCCGCATCAAGTTCGGTAGACGACCACAGACTAGCTATGGCTAATTTGCTCTCGTCGCTCCAGAAATAGGCCAATGCCTCCTGTACAGCCGGCTTGATGCGGTAGAGGATGATACAAACGCCCAAAGCTGGGAGATGCCAGTCCGATGTATCTTCAATGCCATCATACTCTGCTGTAAAGGCCTTGTACGCTTTAGCACATTCCGCTGCAGGTGCTCCTATGATGTTCTGCGAGCCCGTGGTACCCGAGAGCTGTGCGATGATAAGTTCCGTATTCTCCAAGCCCTTGAAGTCCCTGTACGCATCACCGCGAAGCCTGTTGGTTAGTTCGGATACGTTAACCTTGTTTGACCAAGGCATGGTGATATCCCCTTCTGCCGTGGTGCAGTCCTGAGCTGCCAGCACGAATGAATGACCAAAAGCGCGTATGCGCAATCCTCGTTTGACGAAAAGAGCCTTGTTGGAATTTGTAATAGTGTTCCACTCCTCTTTGGTAAAGTACCAGTCGGTACCGTCTGAGATTCTTTTACAGGCAAGACAGATATCATATAGACCTGCTGCCCATTTGATGCGGTCTGCGAACTCAGACGCGCGAGTGCTCTCATTCACATCAGACATGCCGACTGATTGGAAAGCCTTGACCTGCGCAAGCTTATTCTTGCGCAGGAGGGTTACTGATTGTTCTTTTGTACTCATATCAAGCGTTTATTAAATCGTTAATATCTGCATTGGCATTGGCATAATCAGCCAAATATTCATCGTAGGTCTCACCGTTGTAATAATAGATATGGTCATCTATATTATCCAATGTAATCTCCTCTACCTCGGCATCTGCCGAATAACCTTCGGCATTGATTTCAAAGATGAGGTTGACGAATGCTTCCAGCACGACATATATGATAATGCCGTCGATGGAGGATTCTATCTCCTCTATCTCATAAGCCTCGCGGATCTGCGTAAGCTCATAGGTACCGTTGATAACAGGCTTGAGCGTTTTGTTGCCGTTGGCATCCATACCGCCCACTCCACGGTCTATAACAGCCAGCAGTTCCGCTCCATCACCACGTACAGGCTGATTGGAGATGCGGAGCATGGCCAAAGCTTCAGAGGAAGCCTGGGAGGCGAGCACATCGGCCAACATACGGATAGCATCAAGCATCGGGGAGTTCTCGATGCGCAAGCGGTTGACACTGGGAAGGTCTTCCATCTGAAGGCCAGCTACAGCAGCCAGTCCGCTATAAGTGAGTCGGGGAAGACCGATGAAACGCAGCTCCGTCATGGTAGGCGGCAGAGCGATATCATTGATGGGTGATGTCTCTGCCAGTGCTATAGACTCAAGAGCGCTGTCCTGTGCCCAAATATGCTCGATACGAGGACACTTGGAAGCGTCAAGGCTCTTGGCTCCGGTATTACGGATATCCAGCGTTACGAGGAACGGGAGTTCACCGAGCATGTAGGAGGTCAGTTTATTGAACCCCATGCTACGTTCCGCATGATCTTCGCCACCTGTCTTGATGGTCTCGACGAGAGACATCACCGAGAAGTCGAAGTTCTCCGAAAGGGTAAGGTCTGAGAGATCGATGCTGCTCATTCTATCCGCCTGATAGATATACAGCAGCGCTCCCTCGTCCTTGGCGAAGTTCGTGAAGGTATAGCTCTGCCCAGCCTCAAGATAGCAGCTCTCCGAAAGGTTTCCGCTGGCGTCGTTACCGATACCGAAATAACCTGTAGCTGCTGCAGTAATGGTGATTGTCGCATCTGCACCGCACGCGATACGCCCAGAGAGTATGCCGCTGAAGAAGTCACCTGTCTGATAGTAGCCGTCACGGATGCGCCAGCGAGTGCGGATGAAGGCCGGGAGCGATGTAAGGCCGAGGCCCTGCAGCGCATAGAAATAGATGCTGTCCGAGGTTGCAGTATATTGGATATATTTGCGGTACCCGTCATACGAGCTTACCACCTTCGGCCATATATTCTGACGCTTGGTGCAGTAGAAATAGATGGCACCTTCAGGAGAGAAGGGTTTGATGATACCGATGTCATCCACATCGGCTTGGCAGTTGCGCATGGCCGCGATGACGGTACGCAAATCCGTAGTGGTACCAGCATCATCGATAACGACCTCCTGTTGTTCGCGGCAGCACACCCACAAGATGGAGTTCCACCCTGCGAACGGATTAGTATAGTCTTCTGTTGAGGGTTTGCCGGGATCAACCTCAGGGTCGGTATCACAGCCACCATCATTATCCTTGTCATTGACACCATCCGCGTCGTATATCTTGTTGAGATACATGATAAGGGCATTTTCAGAATACACACCATTGATGACTGTTGCTCCATCCTCGAGGAACCACATGGGCTGCATATTCTTCGCTTGTTGGTCCTTACCACAACCATAGTCGGTAAATCCATAATAGCTCATCACGCTACGGGGAGAGGCATGTTTGAAGAGGTTACGCTTCCAATTGTTCGCCCAAGCTGCATTCTTCGTGCTGTCACAACTATTGCAGAAGACAAGCATATCGAGCAATTGGTAAGGAACCTTCTTGCCCGTAGCGAAAGCAATGGCCAAATCATCATTGTCGACCATGGACTCGAAATAGTATGTCCAGGCTGGGAATGTCTCGCCTGATATCTCACCCTTGTCAATGAGTTTCTGCACCCAAGATGACTTCATGGTACTCGGTGCCATCAAGTCAGCCACGGAAGCGACATCACGCCACCAGCACATACCTTGGTACACGAGCAGTTCCATACCCTCTACGGGGTTGAGCACGTCCCCCTCGATGACCCACTTGCCACCCTTGCCGCCACGCTGGTACATGGAGCCAGTGGTATTCTTCCAAGCCCCATCAACATATCGCATGAAGCGATAATTGCGACCGCAATACAATGACAGGAGATAGAGGCCATCGGTATCGAGACCTTCTGTAGCGCGGAAGCGTGCCTCCACATCATCGAGGCTCTCACCCTCCAGACCATAGAACTCGACAAAGTCACCGTCCTGATAGTTGATACAGCCGAGGTTATATCCGGGCGTATTCATGAATCCGAGGGCGGTCTGCTCGCCCTTGTCTTCCTTCCAGTTCCCTCGTGCCTCGAAGTAGACGTTCTGCAGGGTGTCCGAGGTGGAACGATACACCGCGATGGGATGATTGGCGGTCGAGTGGTTCATCTCCAGCCCTGTGATGGTGATGTCATCCAGAGTCCAGGAACCGTCAAAGAAGCGCTGCGCAGGAGTAAGGTAAAGGTCACCCAAAGAACGATATGTATGGTTCATCATATCGCAGGTACCACAGTCGTTCACGCCGCTCGAGTCTGAGAAGTCAATCTTCACGGTGATGATGTCGACAGGGATGGTATTGGCGCCTACGCGCACCTTCTTTTGGGCAAAGAGTGCGTAAGTGAGCAGTGCATCCTCATTGGTGTAGTTCGGGAAGAGCGGGATAATCTCCGTAGCCTTATTGAGATAGTAGCGGGGATTTTTTTTCGGACGTTTGGCCGATGTCGTACCCTGCCTCCTCTTTCGCACCTTCCGGGCAACGAATGAGCGCCATGGGCGAGCAGGGTCGTAATAATAGAGGTCAATGGTGAAGTTCTCGGAGGTATTGGTACCATTGTCGAAGGTACTGAAGCTATCCTCGGAAGCTACCTCGACACAGTATGGTATACCTCTTGCGTACAGTTCTGCAGCAGACGGGCGCATCATTGTGCTACCTTCAGCAGTTTGGGACTTGAGCACGTTGTTGAAATCGAACTCTTCCACCATGAACTCCGTATCGGTGAGCCGAACAAGCCAGTTCTTATGTGCCTGCGCCCACTCGAAATAGGTATTCCAGGCGCAGATATTAAAGAGATAGAGGTTACCCAGCTTACCATGGAAAGAAATGTTCTTTTCCGAGAAAAGGTTACCTGCTCCACCAATATATCCGATATTGGCTGCACGTTCACCGTTGAGATAGAGACAAAGCATCGAGTATCTGATGCCTCCACGCTCCACATACAGCGTCGTAGGCTCCACTACGATAGCTGCAGTATTCTCCTTGCCCAGCTCGTATGAACGCTCCTCAAGTTGTCGTACACCGTTCTTGCAGAATATGCCGACCTTGGAGCCTGTAACGTAGAAACCGGCTCCACTTTCAGGGTCGTAGCAGTCGATGAGTTTGGCATTCTTGTCCTTGATATTCTTTGCTGCCCAGCTGAATTGCCAGGCTCCACCAGTAGCCTCTAGAGCCGCTGAAGCAAAGGGATAATGGCCGAGAAGCTGTCCCTCGACATTTTCAGCCACACACAGACAGTTCTTGCCGTTGAAGTTGCCGAAACCATTGGACGTATAGTTCGCACCCTCCAGCTTAATCTCATAGCCATTGGATTTAATTGTATGGTCCGCTTCATCATTCGACCGTGACGTAAAGTCAAAATCAAAGATGGTACCAGGAGTAAGCTCCGCGTCAATTGCCGAGCCATCAATAACAATCGAAACCTCGTCTGAGACGCTGCCACCAGTCTCGGCCCGATACACGATAGTATCACCGTTTACATATCCTTTGATTTGTTGGGTTACCTTGTAGGTCGTGGTGGCCAAGGCCAACAGTTGCGATATCTGTTTTCCGTTGGCCATCAGGGCGACATGGGACTGGACTGAGCCGGGAGTATAGGCCGCCACCTCAAATGACACGGTATCGTAGAGCTGCACCTTGCCATTGTTGCTGTCATCGAACCGCAAGGACACGAGAGGAGTAGCATTGCCGCTCTCCACGACCATGACAGCCGTATAGATGGTGTTTCCGAGAGTACCGGATGCTACATCCTCACCCTGAATTTTGATTGGATAGCTTCCATGCTTTAATCCGAGGGAGGTAGGTTTAAGGACTATACTATGGCTATAGCTGTCCGTGACGACGGCTTCCTGCAGCAGTTGCCACTCGTCTTTAATCTTGATATGCACACGTGCCAGAATACCCTTGTCTGACTGGTTGTTGCCGAACTTATACATCGGTATCGACACACTCTCAGTTGTAGGTGTGACAGGAGAGTCGGCCGAGTGCTGCAGCACCTGCACACAGGTACATGTAACATCGACGGCTGTGACGGTGATGTTCTTGCTTCCACTGAAACCAGCATCGTCATAAGCTACAAGTTTATAGCGTTTGGCACCTGCAGCCGTGAAGTATGAAGTGAAGTCAACAGGAAAAGAGAAGTCTGCAATAAGGTCTCCAGAGGACTGCTGATTGACAGTCTGCGAATACACGGTAAGTCCACTGTCACGGTCAACGAGTTCGATGCGCTCAATGGAGTTCTCAGTCGTCTCTGCACCTACCGTAGTCGTGGAACGGATAGCTGCAGCAGTGGCAATGGTCGCGCCAAACGCGCCATACAAAGGAGAGTCCTTGAAAGCGATATTGACAATCGTGGCTGCTCCACCACCGCTGCCGGTACCGACAGCGAACTGCTGCTCGTCGCCGATGGTCTCTCCATCAGCGTTGGCCATACTGATTTTCACAATACCTTCCGTCTCCGTATCGACCACAAGGTTGACAGGTAGATGGGTATGGGCACCGCCAGTAGAGAACGCTGACGAACCACCATCTTCCGGTGTATCGCTGATTTCCACGTCACTGCCTCCACCACCGAAGTCCTTCCACAAACCCGTCTGCGAGAAGTCTGCGATGTTGCCATGGAACTGCTTTGTCTCCATGACATTCTCGGCCACAAGATAGCTGATGACAAGGCCACGCTTGGCATAATTGACGTTATTGGTCGTCTGATAGGCTACAAGGGCATTGACAGCAGTAGCTAAGGTGTAGTAGTCATCTACAGCAGGAGCGCCACATAGGTTGTCAATGACGACATAATTCTCCGAGCCTGCAGGAAGCGAGCCGAAGTCAAGCCAGTTGCTCTCGTCGATCCAGGCATCCAGCTCAAGCGAGGAGCCGATATACTGATATGTCATCCACTTTCGTGCTCCAGCACGGAAGGAAAGGATGAGACCGAGGACAGCCTTCTTCTCGTTGAAAGCAACGTGCACGGCTGATGCAGCCTGGTTATCCGTATCTATGAACTTATAATATCCATCGATGGGCTTCATCGTGGTCACATTATAGATATTGCCGACAGCTGCAGCACCTCCAGTCTGCTTCCATTCGCCCCAAGAACCATTGATGCAGACGCGATACTTCAGATAGACATCATCGTCACCTCCATCGCTGGTGATCATCAGCTGGAAGACACGGATACCGTCCAAATCATCATCGGCCACCATCAACAGGCTGGTCATTGCGCCATCAGAAACGAGATAGTAGCCGGAGTTCTTGATTTTGTCAAGATCTGCAGCCTGCACAGTCGCTATCTCGCGTTCCTGACTGGCAAGAGGAACAATGCCTTCAGTAGAAAACAAGTATTTCCAGTCACCCCAATGGATTCCATCCGTACATGTGCGCATCATCACCGAATGACCCTTATTGTCATCACCGAAGAGGATTTGGGTATAAATACGCGATTCATCATTCACCGATGTAATCAGGAATGAGGACTGGGACTGGTTTTGCAGACGATACACCCCGGGAGAAAAGGCTGCAGCATCATCTGCGGACGAAACAGAAGGAACTTCCAACTCTTGAAAAGCCAAAGGCACTTTCTTGTCAGTAGAGAGTGGAGCAACACCGCCAGGTGCACCTTTTTCCCATGAAGGGAGATATGATTTCCAATCATCCCATGAAGTATCAGTTTCAGTCAAATCATTGTACCTAAACATTACCCCATCCTGCGAGAAGGCGATTTGGGTCAGGTCTGTGTCATTATTAAGGACAGTCACCACAAGCTGGGCTTCATGTGTGTCGGAGTTAAACGCCCAGACGATGGATGTGTTGTCTATGTCATCAATACTTCCACCTTGAGTTCCCACTTCCATTATGGGTATCTCCAGTTCCTGATTTCCAAGAGGTACCTTCTGAGCTGGATTAAGTTGAGCGACACCTGATGGAGCACCCACTTGTGACCACTGAACAGCGGAAAGTGCCTTGTTCATTGCCGAGTTAGCGGCATTGCTTGCAGAGACAATAAGGGAATTCAAGCTGGTATCAGCAGCCTTTCTTTCTTCGGATTCTTTAGCAATTGCAACAGTTCTTGCAGTTGCTTCTGTATCAATCAAACTTTTTATGGATTTGATTTCAGCATCTGAAAGCCCACTATCAGAAAGTAGCCTGTCTATTATAGAGAGAAACAATCCGCCAATAAGAGCTGCAGTGTTAGATTCTGGCAGTTCATTGTCACGTATCTGTTGAGCAATAAGTTTTAGTTCTTCATAAGTAAGTGCCATAAGTATAAAGGTATATTAGTCAGTAAACACATTATCACAATCCAAGTCCGTAAAGGGCTCATCCGTAGCAACAAACAAAGCCCACCCCCACAATCCAGCATCCTTAAAGGTAACACGATGCCCTTCACTTCCGTCAGCAGAGAATCGGTTCAAGAAGGCATAACGAAGTTTCTTTTTGTCTCTTGCGAATTTCTTCATAAATTGCATTGAGAGCTTTCTGGTTCGTGTCAGTACATCGTGTATCTCACGATTGTTTCCAGTATCAGAGACATGATCCAAGAAAAGGATGAGATTCTCATAAGTTACCGCTGTGGTTCCTCCAGACGCATGGAAAGCAAAATCCCCGGAATCATGAATCACACAGGGATAGTGCATTCGTGAGGCAAACCTACTGGCACTATCATCCGTGCTCGAAGCGAAGTGACAATCGTCATCTCCTTTATGCCGAATCGCCGGATGTTGGCGACACAGTTCTTCCAAATATTCTGCAAAAGTGTTCATTTCGAGTTCTTGATTTTGCGGTTAAGTATCCTGAAAGCATCCATACAAGGCAGTTTCTTGTATGAATCCATATGGTGTATGTTATCACCTACGAAGGCATCAAAGAGGTCCAGCCATTGCGCAGGCTTGCCTGTTCCTGACTCTCCTTCTCCTTTAGGAAAGAGATGCGGAAAAGTCTTGGAAAGCCAGTTACGTATAAGGAGCCAATTTGCAAGTATAGCCTTTCTCGTAGCGATAGGAGTCTGTGAGATATCCTCAATATTACTATCCAAGTCCAGAAGCTCCTCATCACCTTCAGGGAAATAAGATTCGTTCTCTTTCAGATATAGAGAAGCAATCATACAATTGAGGTAGTTCTGGTGTTTTGTGATTGAATACCATGAGCAATAGGTATCAATCATCATAAACTGCTGGAAACTCATTCCTTCTAATTTTGATTCAGGAGCCTTAAAACTTCCCAATCGTGAGATGAAGAAGAAGTCAATGGTATCAATAGAACCATTCGAGGCATTCAAGGTGATGAATAACTCCATGAGTTTCCACAAGGAGAATTGATCAAGTTGAGAAAGCCAATCCGCAGGAACACCAAGGAACTGCTGATAAAAGCTATTGTCATCAATAACGCCAGAGGACAATGCTATCAATGCAATAAACTGCTTTTCCGACAATTCCTTGAAATTCTCGGGAAAGTCGATGCTGATGGAACTCTCGCCAAATAATTTTTTCTTTTTCAGTTCTACTATTCTCATGCCCAAAAAGAAGATTTACCGTCATTATCCCTATTAAAGATTTCAGACTTATCACCACCAAAGTAACCACTAAATTCGTTCTTGATATAGGACAACAAAAGCGGTTCATGAGACGAGCAACTCAACTCAAGCAACACAGCTTGGCGTGCCGCCTCCTCAGGAGCTGCAGGAGCCGCAGACAACCCCTCATTTCCCATATAACTGGGAAAGTACAATCCACGGTCGGTAAGGCTTCCCGTAGTACGAATAAGTTGAGCAATAGAGCGTAGAACCACCACCTTTGCACACTTGGCACGTAATTCCTCGACAGGCTTCTCACCGATGCATCTTTTGTCATCTTCGGTTTCTGCAAGAGCAGTGCGAAGGGCATTGTACAACGATTTTCCAACGAGAGGCTGCAAATAGGTTTCTTCAACCTGTCGCATAATAGGACATAGTCTCAAGAAAATGATACGGGACCCATTTATAAAGTGAATGGCATCCACTTCCCGGGCATTACGCACGATACTTGTCCGTGACTGGATATAAGCAGGTGCTTCCTTGAAAGCCTCAAACTTCTCTAGATTCGTTTCAAGAAGTTCAAGAAGGTGGTCTATGGCATTGAAGCCTTTAGCTTTGAAATTAGCTCTCAGTCGGTCTTCCTGATAGCGATAAGGACTCTTATAAGAGCCTTCTTCGGACTCCTGCACCTGAAAGCCTTGGTCTGTGATTCTAACCTGCAGCTCATCAAAATTATACCAGAAAGCAAGGTTGGCCACCGCACATTGGCATTCAGATAGAGCTTCAGATTCTATGCCTTCCAGGGTGTCGCGATTGTAGAGTCCTGTTATGACATCAGCCATCTTAGCACCGAGCAGCGGAAGCACAAACAAGCGCCATGCATCATTCAAGGAACTCTCCACCTTATTCCATGTGAGTGCTGCCGACACAGGGATAAAGGAGTTCATTTCAGAACTATTGTTCCATTTTTCTTTCGAGAATACCATCAGCTCAAAGTTTTTGCGGTACCGGCACCGGTATCGAGGGTTGTCAAAATTGTATTTCTATATCGAAGCTCAACATCGTCAATGCCTTTGCTCCTTAACATCAGTTCAATGGGGTCGAGCAGGTTCTGACGGTCGACCCATGCATTGGCAATATTGACCAGGAAGGCCTCGCGGATATTGCTTCCACCTTGGTTTCCTGCATAGGTACCACCAGGCATACCAGCACCGAATACGTTGGGGTTTACCATGAGGGCAAAGAGTATCTCACTGTTGGCCGCAGCAGAAGTAACCAGGTTATCACCACCTTTATATTTATTGTCAAGAGCAGAGATTTTCCACTCCTCTTCAATGCGTCCATTGCCTTCGTTTATGGAATAGTTGGTAAAGAGAGGCTTTTCGGCATTCTGGAGACCACACAGGTTCTGTTCAATCTTATCCATGAAGCTTTGAACTTCCCTTTTGCGATCTTCTACGGAATACTTATTCTCCGGGAACTTCCTATCCCAGTAGGAGTAAGGTATTTGTACATGCCATTTCCATGTGATTTGATTTTTGTAGGCTTTTTTCAGGAACTCTGGTACCATATGTGCGATATCGACCCAACCCAGCTTGTAAGCTGGCAGCCACACAGGTTCACCATAGTAGTCGTCATTGCTCCACGAGTCACGTACTGGCATCACCACAGAGTTCTTTATTTTACCTTTCAATCTCAAGCACTCAAGGTGCATCTCTGGATCGTAATCCATCAGCGTATCTAAAGCCTTCACCTTATCCTCAGGGACAGTGCCAGGAGTATCAGGCCATAGACCAGAAACCAAGCATTTGCAAGAGCCCCAACTATCAGGCAAAGTGTAGCGATAGTATAAGGCGTTCAGCGGATGCAATCCGATGATCTCCGTTCCATTGTCGTTCGTAAGCAGCTGCACCGCACCATTGCCATATTTGAAATAATCTCTAGAGACCTTTTCAAGGTATCGTCGAACCATACGGCTATTGGTAATATTCAGCACACGCTTGTCATTGACAGGCTCCAGCTTCTCATTGCCTTTATCATCGTAGCCCACCACTCTACATGGGAATATTCCTTGGCCGATGGTAAGCGAGCGCAGGAACTTGAGACCCGTATTAAGCACCGAGGTAGATGATATCTCCTTAGCAGCCACCTGTGGAAAGTCATTATTCTTTCCCCACATCATAACTTTGTGCCCATTATACAGCAATTTTTCTGTAGTACGTATACCGTAAGGGGCCAGGATATCACGTTTATCGACATCGGTACCCGATGGACGCCCTACGTTCTCGACCTGCGCCACCGTTGAAGCAAACATCAGCGGTAACCCTTCTTTGTTGAAAAGTATTTCCATAACCTTATTTAATGAATACCACGCGGTGTCCGTCAAACTGAACGATGTTGTCTATACAAACCGGATATACATGTGACTCAGGATGTCCCTTGCAATCGCATGGTTGTATGCCGCGTAGTCGGTATTGTTTATTATTCATTTTACCAGCGCCACACGCATATGCCTGAGGCACGAATATCAGTTTGCCCTCTTTTGTGACAAACTTGATTGAGAATATCCGTTTGCGTCCATCGGGAAGCGTCCGGATATCCAGTTCATCTAGAACTTGCTGTCGGGTGATTGTCTCCTTTTCCATTACTCAAAGCTTTCGTCAAATGTTTTGTCAAATACCTCCACGTCAGCATTAGGAATCCGAACGAATGAACGCTGGTTCCTATTGGCTACACGATAGGTCACTTTAGCACTTGCAGGCTCCAACTTTGGGAACGAGGTTACATCTTCAAACTCTGTAATTGTGACCTCATCACCTATAGAGCAACCTTCGTATAGAAACACATGCGGGCTATGTACCATATCGATTAGCGCAGCATGATCCTCTCCTGAAATATAACCTGTATTGTGGGCATGCGAAAAGACAAGTTCTGTCGTATTCTTCACATATTGGTTATCCATCCATACATGTGTAGCTTCCATCTGCGAAGCTCGTTCGTCACGTCCGCTCAAGGTAATGGTTTCTACAGTTCCAAAGGCGTTATAGAACAGCATACTTGTCTCTTGAGGAAGAGTTCGGCGGTCAAGAATATGCTTGATGGAATCGCTCTTTACACCATGACAGGACAGAGTAACTGTATAATATACCAAATCCTCCAAAGAGACGCTTTCGCAATCATCAGGATAAATAGCCCGCAATTCATCTATAACCTTCCCTGGACTTATCCGATACAGGACAGTAACGTAAAAGCCTGAAGAAGGAACGGGCAAGTCTATCGTTTTATACTTTGCCTTACCCTCCTTCAGATAAGCAATACCTAAGGTCGCTGCAATTTCTGATTGCTCGTGGTAGAGGAAGGACACTGGAGTAAACTGTGTAGGTCTGACACGTCTTTCCTTATAGTTGCTTAGGAATACACCCACAAACGCATCAGGACGAGACGACATCCTTACATGAGAGTAAAGCACATAGAAGTTCACCTTCGAGAACATAACAGAATGGGAGTCATATAGACTGACTTCCACATAGACTCTCAGATAACAATTGCTCATCCAATTATTATCAAAAAGGCTGTCAGAAGCAACTATCTCGGATAGGTATGGACTTATAAGACTACCCATATCCCTAATAACTATAGTATCATTGACTGGATAGTATATTTCCACAAAGCGGCCCAACAAAGTACCGTTATACCTACGGATCACATATTCGACAGTTGTAGCATCGCCCACTTCAGTGATGGTCAACGGAGGAATATCTTCACAGAACCAGTATCCGCTAATATCTGTCACCGCCATACCTTAAACCGATATTTAGCCCCAAATACAACTCCTTGGTTATACCAATCATATCCTGCAAGGAACGCCCAATCGTCCATCTGAAACTCTGCAAAGGTGAGCAGATGGTTACGGCCGAGAGTGGAACCCAATGCAAGAGATTTGTGGACTTCTTTCGGAGGGAAGATCGTCCACACAGCTTGTCGGCCAAGGAGTGAGTTTTGAGTTATAGTATCAATAATTTCTACTTGAGCATACTCGGATATGATAGTATCAGATGCCACTCGACGGGCGAAATAGGCCGCAATGATGGCAGCTGTATCTATCTTTTCCGGCGGAGCGCAGGCCACCTCTACAAGAATGGTCGGAGGTGGCAGTAGCATGGTGTCATGGCGAATAGGCTCGACTTGCTCGGGACGATTGGCAATGACAGCCGGCGCAGGTTCTCTGCGCAGTTTCCCCACCTGATACCCTGCGATGAATGTGACAAGCAGGGAAATGTAGGACAAAATCACTATACAATGTTTAAGTTTCATTTCTCTGTCTTACGCTTGAAGTTGGAGACTATAGACTTGAAGCTGTCAGTAATGGCAATAATCAAAGATTCCTTGGGTTTTCCATCAAGCACAGCCAGGTTCTCGAGGATAGAGGTTCCGTATTCGACCACGAAATACACCATAGTAGTAGCATGCAACACATCAAAGAGGAATCCGCTAAGCGCCCAGACCCAATGCCCGGCCTTTGCTTCAGCATCAAGAGCGAACTGATGGAACATGAAGAAAAGAAACACCCATAAGGCCACCTTAATGACACATCTGGAGAACTTGAACGATTCAAAAGGTTCACCCTGCTTTTTTGATGCACGTATGCCAGTAACTGTTTCAACCAGTACTGCAGCAAGCATTACAAGAACGATACAGGGCGATATGCCAAGCCAGGTCGACACGAGGCCAAAGACAAAGCTTATGGGGATGGATATTGACGAGGTCCCATATTTGAACGAGGGGAAGATCGATAGTAGAAATTCGCGTCCAGAGGCGAATCCATACGATAATAGCAGGTGGTTTATCCAGTTCATAGTCTCAATGATTTTGAGACAAAGGTATCGATAAGCCATCGACCAAAGTAGGACATAAAAAACAAGGTGCCGAGCTTCACAGCCAGGCACCTCGGTTGATGGGCACTGCCCATCAGGGGAATGTAGTTGACAAAGGTTCCTTCCTAGATCCTCAGTAAAATTTAAGGTCTGTAGTCTCGTGCATAATCCACACTACGGTACCTACAAGAGAATCGGTCTGAAATTTTAGCTCCTCCATCACCGATGCCACATCAGAGAATGTAGGACTGCAAACCTCACGGCAATCGTGAATGAGTTCGAGCGATGACTTCATTACCATCATTGCACGTGGCCCATACGGCTCGTACAGTCGGGTGATATAGTCTCGGAAGAGTTCACGATCAGTCAGCTGCTCTCCATCATTCAACTCACGTTTCAGTTTCACCTGCAGCTTAGCTTCAATCTTCTTGCTCATACGCCACCTCCTTTCTTCTCCTCAGCAATTAGACCATGCTGCTTGAGGTAGTCGATGCGCTCACCAATGTATTGATGGAACTGCTCAAGCAATCGGAGGGGAATCTTGATACTATCTTCCTGTTCGTGAAATTCAGGGTCATCAATCATGACGCACAGGCAATTTTCTTCGCCATCGATATCGCGGATAAACGCTGTAGATTCAAAAACCTTTTTTTTGCTCATACCTCACCTCCTTTCGTATAGGCAGCCTTGATGGTACAAAACTCGAGACTGGCCACAACGTCATTGAGCCGACCCTGCATCCTTATTGAAATGTTGTCGTTGGTGCAGCTCGTCTTCAGTGGAGTGCAACGCGGATTCTCCCTGTTCAGTTTCTCCACCTTGCTCTTAATCTCTTGATAAAAGGCTGTATAGTCTCCCGAGGTCGGGAATTCTGTTCCTATGAACTTCTGACAGAACTGGTGCACTTTACGATTGAGGCTATTGATTCCATTTATTAGATTGGCACCATACATCACACGTTTCATGCCTCACCTCCTTTCTCCATCAAAACCTTGACTTCAGTAGGTTCTCCATAACCGTACAATACCGACACACGTCTAATCATAAATTCTGTCACAACCTTTTCGGGATGTTCTTCAGGATATACATGAAAACAAGCAACCTTTGGGGAGTTGCGAAAACGAGGGCAGCAAAGCTTGGCCGAACGAGGATACTTCTCGTTTAATTTATGGATTACCCGTTCTACCTCTGCGAAGAAAGCATCCATAGAGACTTCATTGTGGAATAGAGTATGGTTGAATTGTTGGAACCATATCTGAAATTCTTTACCTTTCTTATTGGTAACAGAAAAGGATCTGCGGATATAGAGAAAAGCGGTCATGCCTCACCTCCTTTCGTTCCTGGTGTGAATCTATGAATAGATGATACAGCCATTTTGGCAATAACCTGGTGCAAATCTTCTCTCAGAGCCTTATGCATAGAGTTGACAGAACCAACAACAACGTCTGCAATATCCTTATCACCGATAAAGGCAGAAATCAAAGCATCTCTTAAATCCCTACCTTTGCCAGACATATAAGATTGCACATTACCTTCAGACTGAACTACCACGAAAACGGCTTCACCTTCTTTTCTCTCAAGATTGTCGGCCTGCAATACTGCAGATAATTCTTGGATTGTCATCTTCCACCCCCTTTCCTTATAGAGCGCAGCTGCACCGCCGTGGCCACCAGTGAGGCAGCGATAAACAGGGGCGACGTAGAGCAGAGAGAGACGAACAGCACACACAGCGTGAGCGTAAATGCCCACTCTCTGGCGGTGAACTCCTCTCCGATGGCGCGGTTGATAACTTGCAGGGCCTCGCGGGCGCTCTGCTTCAGACGGATGGAGCATTTCTGCTCCTCCAGTGCTGGCAGTCGATAGCCGGTCACGATTTTTAGACTTTTGTCCATACCTTGTTTGTTGTAAGCGTTTTGACGGAATAAAAGAACGGCCGTCATATCCGTTGCTTACAACAAACAAGGTCACGCCCGTGAGGACACTCTTATTTATTCGGATAGACAGCCGCCTTATTTCGTACAGCCAGAGTCGCCCAATACGGGCTATCTGCTAAGGTATGGACATAAAAAAATCCACAACATTTCGTGGACGCATTACCGAGCGTCGTAGGCGGTGGTCAAGGACCAATGTTTGTTATAAGCGTGACAAAGGTATGGACTTAATTTGACACCAGCAAGAGATTGTGGAGTTTTTTTCAAATAAATTAAAATACTTCACCCAAAGTACTGAATATTTTATGAGGTTGCCCCTTCAGGAGAATCAGAAGCTTTCTTTCGGATACGCTTCGGTTTAGGTTGTGCGCTGCCATCAGCCTTCGGCTTTGGTTTGGGATATGCACTCATGTATATTTTTCGTGCTTTGCTATACGCTTTGGTTGAGAAGAAAAATCCTTGACTTTTCATGGAAGTCACCCATTCCTCAATAGAGACAGAGTCAACTGTTTCCATCTCCTTTAGAAGCGCCTCCTCATGGTGAGCTTTCAGAATCTTAGCTATTTCTTTGAAAACAGTATTGCTAAATTGCTCCCTTCCAGCCTTTTTGTCATTAAACCATTGGTTTATACCATCAACTCCCTGTTCCTTTACCTCCAAAGGTATCTCCATTATAGGATATTGCCCCGCCATTATACGTTTTAGAGGGATATAGTCATAATCTTCCACCCAACCGTCACGTTCCTTCAGATAATCAAGTTTCCTTTCTGCTTGTTCAGGAGTCAGATGGGAATAATCATTATAATATCTTTCAGCATCACTAAAGATTAGCTTACTTTTTGCCAATGCATTCTCATAGTTACGTTCCTCAGGTGTTCTTCTTGCTTTTCTGGCACGTTCGGCTTTATCGCTTACCAAACGGGCATTTTTTCTTTTCCTCTTGGTTAGCTCTTCCCATTCATGCAAACCGTATTTATCCATAAGATTATTTATATACTCCAATGCTTCTTCCCAACGTCCTGTACGTTCCAAAGCACAGATATAATGATATTCGATATAGAAGTCATCAGGATTTTCATTCAAATACCAATTCCATTTATTATAAAATACAGCATCTGATATATCATTATCATCAAAGCCCTCATACTTTGACGAATAAAAGTTATGCTTTATCTCACTCTCAACCATTTGTATATAACAAATACCCGTTTTCACCTTAAAGAAGACTCTAATAAGGACTTTGGGAGCAAGTTGGTGAACAAAGCAGTCGCAAAAAGCATCCATATGTTTAGATAGGAACACCGAATACTCTTTGGGAATATACCCAATATGAACATCATCCTGCGTCTTAACCATGATAGCATTTGGGTCATTTTGGTTGTTTGGTTCGGCTTGTAGCAACAGTGGTTCATTATAAACAAGTCGGTGAGCACGTGATATGGCCTCACTCGGTCTATGATATAAACCTTTCAGTTCACAAGTGAAATATGTTCCTTCTTCTCCATCATGCCTGATATATTCATAATGAATTGAGGGTTGCTTAACAGAAGGCAGTTGAGATTTCGTATTCTTGATTTGCTCTTCAGATTTACCATTAAATGCGATGCAAATTAATATGATAGATATTACTATTACAATAAATACTGATGTCATAGTAAAATTGGCGACTCCCTTTGAAAGGCGCGCCCATTGGTGAAATACAACCAAAACCCGATTGATTACGGGTTACGCCTTACAAAGGGAGTCATATATGTTATTTCGTTATTGGGCAGTACAAAGATAGAGTTTTTTTATTAAAGTGAAAAAAAATTATCACAGGCGTGAAAAAGTTTTGTCAAGCCTGTGAAAAAGTCTTCCTGAAGGCGTGGGGCCCCATACCATTTTCGTGTGTGCGCGAAAATGGTATGGGGGCGCTCCATCAGCACGCCCAACACAAAAAAAACCTCCGATTTCTCGGAGGTTCCTCGGGGGTGCTGCGCTTACTTGAGCAGCTGCTGCTCAATTTCTGCAACCTTGACGTTGATACGCTCGCGCATAAAGCCGATTAGGTCAAGCAATACGGCCGTGTTAGATACGCTGAAAAGGTCGTTGTCTCGATAGCTGGCTTCCGCATCGCAGAACTTTACGCGGAAAATGCTTGTCTCGAAGGAATCTTCTTCCCTTAGCCTTTCCTCGAACTTGGCCAGATTGTCAAGCGTATCAATAAACTTGCTTCGGTTGTTATTCAGTTTCTGTTTCTCGGCCAGTTCTCGGAGTTTCTCTTGCAGTTCTTTCTGCTTGCGCTCCACCTCCTTTTGTTGCTGGGAGATTTCTGCCTGGAGCTGCTCTGCTGTTTGCGGTTGCTCGGTCTTGGGCTGCTCCTTGGTAGCCTTTGCCGCGGTGGGGGCTGCTGCCTTGGCTGCTTGGTTAGCTACTACAGTTACACTCTCGTTGTTCTTCTTTGTCTCTTTCATAATGAAATAAATTTAAGATAGTTAATAAAAAGGTTATATAAAAGCGTTACGCTTGTTTCTGAATGGGTGATACTTGCTTTTGGCTGAAGAGGTAGGCCAAAGGGAAATAATCTTCCTTTGCTTTCTCTTCGTCTTGACCTGCAGCCTTGGCAGCCTCCTTGGCCTCCTTGGTGGCCTTTGGCTTACCCCAAAAGAGGATGGCTGTTTCTCCTTTCTTGACGTGGTAGCCGAGTTCCTTCCACTCATTGAATGTGTGCAGTTCCTTGTGCCCGGCCATTGCGTAGTATTGGCGTAGCAGGCCGTTTTTGGTGTCGCTCGGCATAAGCTGGCCGAGTTCGACCATCAGTTCCAGACTTTGGCAAAGGTCTTTGAGTGCCATACGTCTTTCAAGTGCGATTTCTCGCTTGCTCTTTGTCTCTTCCATGTTAGAAAATGATTTGTTTGATTTGTAATTTGGTATGCTCACGATTTGAGAAAACCTCAAAATATTTGTTACTGTAGAGGTCTTTGAGGATGATGTCGATGATACTCTCATCTTCGATGCTGAGTATATCAGCGAGGTTTGAGAATTTGCGCTGTATAGCTTCCAGTGCCGTGTCTACTGTGACCTTGCGCGTGTGCTTGCGTCCGAATATATCGGGATTGGCTGAGGGGGAGAAACTTTTACAACCGTTGGCTTGGTTGGCTACTGAAGATGCAGATGATTGAGATGTAGCTGTTGCGTTCATACTATTTGAATTAAATTTGTTATACATATTCATCGGTTTTTGGATCGGGGTTTTTAAACTTTTTACGTCAGCTCTACAAGGTAGTGATGAGCAGTGTTGCAAGATTTCTTCGAGAAAAATACTACCGCGAAGGGGATGGAGATTTTTTCAGAGAACCGCCCGGCTTGACCTTGTTGCACAAGCAGCACGAATTACCTTTGCTGTCGTAAAAGAGTAGAACCCGACCGAAGTACCGAGAATATGACAAATGCAAACAGTATGGGCGCTGCGCATCGGCAGCAGCATCGAGGAGAATAGCCGACCAGGCGCAACGGATATCAAGAAACATAATAGACAGATACCGCTCTGCCCTCTCCTAAAGAGCATTCTTGAGGTGTGGGCGCTCCATCACGCCCGACGTGCATGCAGGTCGGATGGTCGGTACCGAACGGACTGAACGGAACACAGCCCTAAACTGCAGCCCCTGGGAATGAGCAATGGCAAAGAATACTCTTTCCTTACTGTAAGGGGAGGAAGGAGTACTGCCACTGCCATCGACGTGTACATATGTCGGAAGGGGCCGTAGTTTAGGGCTGTGAGAAGTGAAGGCAGTGAGGTACCGACCAGAGTGAAAAACTCTCGGCTCCGGTATCGCCATTGAGGGACGAAAGGGCAGCGGAGCCGAGAGGGGAAAAGAATTGTTAAAAAAAAGCCAAGGGCTTACAGATGAAATAAATAAGTTTGTCAAATTGAAAGATTTGGCAAACAGTTATAGGATTATGCCTGACGCGCCCTATCCCAAACCGCGCCAATTTCCGCGTCAAAATAGGAAATATGAGGGCAGTCCCCCACCCCCTACGGGGCTGGCAGTCCTACGGTGCGGTGCGAAAATTGGAGCGAAAAGTAGTCCTAAATACGCGCATCGACGAATGATGTGCGACGTGACAGCAGATGGCCATACTTGGTCCATATGCGCTTGTCAACGCAGTCACCAAAGTGTGTAGCTTCCTCTGGAAGTATCGAGTCGTTGCGTTCGCTACGTTTGTCCTTCTCGAAACGTCCGTTGAAATCACGCACACGCGTATTATTCATAGAGATGAGTATATACTTACACTTCGAAGCATTGAATCGCTTAATAGGGAATCGGTCGTCACTCTCAGCAGTGATGAACGACCACAACAGGTACTTATCGTGTTGTGGCGGTTCGATGCCACGATGTACATGTTGCCGCACAGTCCAGCCATTGCGTTGCAGTCGCTCAATGGCCAATTCGTTATAGCTCTTCTTGGAGTTGGCACGACGTGCATCGCCATAACGGTCGCGGTAAAAATCAAGAGTCTTATATCCATGGTAGCGATAATAGTGACAGAACTTGTCTACTAGAGCGTTGACATCCGTATCATCACTTTCATCATGCTTGACATAGAACTCGTTGATAGTATTGTCTACTACACGATCCTGATGCAACGTCTTGGTCACCCAATCGAAGTGCCCAGGCTGGGCAACCTCAAGGAATGAAGCAGAGGATCCCCAGTCGAAGGCGATTTCCAATGGCTGATTAGGGATGCAATCTGCATCCATACGGCAGTCCACCTGTGCGAGCTGCTGCCAATTGAAGTCATTATTCTCTGCAAAGTCGCGAATATAGGTGTCGTTGGTTGCATTGTAGTATCGATGACGTTCATCAAGATGATAGTAACAGTTATCGATGCGGTCAACAATGAAGTTTAGGATCTCGATCATGAAGGTGAGTTTATCCATCACCTTATATTGATTCATAATGTAGGACATCCCTACATTGGCTATATTGTCGAAGATGGATCCGAGGACAAACAAGGTACCGTCTTTCGACACAAACGGGGCAATGGTACGGCGCAGACGCATTGTTTCGTTCCAAATATCGCGGAACAATGAAGCATCATTCTGAAGCTTTGCATCAATGAGCTGCATCTGAAGCTTTACAATCTTGTTCCACACATCGAACAGGTGGATACCTCGCTCTTCCTCATAATACTTGGCAGGCTCAAGCAGCCATTTCTGTTCCGAGGTGTACGGCATAGAGGAAAAGAAGGCGTTGCCATGGTGCTTCAGTATTGGATTGGTACTCTTTCGGCCAAAGATGTGTTCATTGCCTCGATTGGTGGGAGCTACCTCCTGGTCAAACTGCTCCTTGTCCAACGTAAGAGCTTCGTCAGTAATGTTGAAATCAGCATTCGGACCACGCGAATTGCCATCCTGAGTGAGGATATAAAGAGCATGTCCGTTGCTGAAGGTGATACAGTGCTCGTAGCTCAACAAATGCTCGTATGGTCGGTACCATCCATCGGGCGGTGTCCGGCATACGACATAATCGCCCTGTTTCGTTTTAGGGTCATAGCGACGATATCCAAGCTGCTCAAGCATCTTGAACGATGAGGGAAGAGTTTTCGTGAGAGCCTGCCCATACGTGGCCTGTGCCAAGGTAGTGATACCTCTGGGCATAGTCCTCACGTTCTCATCAATCTCAGCACCTACAATGAACGATTTGCCTGTGGCTCGCGAGTATATCACGTATTTGTGCCGAGCCGGAAGGAAACATACAACGAATTGTGCCGAGTTGACAAGAATCTGCTCTTCCCACACGTTCTCAGTTACCATCGTTTGAAGATGATATAGTTATGACCGCCTCTGGTTGCAGCCTTGAAATCTTCATGTCCTACTTCAGCACATAGCTGCTTTGCTTGGGCAGGACTGAAGTCGGGTTTCGCCTGTACGCAGACAGCATTCGCAAGTACTGTAATAGAGTCAAGTCCTTTGACATCCATAAGATACTTCACCAAGCGTTTGTTTGTCAATCTCTTTTGCATGATATTATGTGTTAGGAGTTCATAATTTCCATTGTCTGTTCATCATCAATGGGCGTGTATAGTGTATCAATGATATCACGTCGTGTCTGCTGATTCAGCCCACGCAGTTTGTCAAAATCAATATTGAGCACAGAGCCATCGCTTTGTTGTACCTGTATGATAAATTGATTCTTTTCCATCCTTCTCGGGTCATCGACAGCTTCAGGTTTCGCTCCGATGAGTTCACGCAATTCTTTCTTGGCAGCATTCCAGTTCTTGAGATCACCTTTCAACTTGCACTCCCGGATGAGTGCCAGTTGGTCCTGCAGCTGCCATGAGAACCAGAAATCCCAATCGAAGGTATGGTTTGTTTTATACAGTTCTCTGGCCAATGCTATATCCTTCCGGATTTGCGTGATAGAGACCTTGTACTTGAACTGCATAATATTGATGATATGGCTATCGTTGGGATAGTCATCCAATAACCTAGCACACTGTAATACCCGATTGAATTGTTCCTTCAGCTTCTCGGGAAGAGGAGAATTTTCAGGGTCAATTATGTGCTGCTGTATGGTTTCGTAGTCTTGTTCAATTAGTGCAGCGGTGCCACGTTTTGCCACAAGTTTCTTACTCATAGTTCAAGTGCCTTTGTGTCTCGTTGATAAACTTGAGAATTTCCAGTTGAGCGGGATTACTGCCATTGCGTGCAGCTTTGATGAGTGCTTCCCGTGTCTCGACAAGCTGCTTGAGATACCCACGGTAATAGGCATTTCTGACAGGACTTCCGACAGTACGTATAGCCTCCATGAACGAGTACTCATCAACCCCAAGATTGATAGCTATCAGTGGCGGCAGGATGAGTCTATAGGCAAAGTCCTCTATCGATTTAAGTTGTTCCTCTGTCAAATTCATCGTTCAGCACTTTTAGGTCGAAATTGAATACATCTTCCGTAGTGTGTATGATACCACGCTCCAGCTTAGGATTATGGGTGGCATTCTGACTGCCTACTACACTTATCTTGAAGCGATCGTTATAGATTAGTGCGACCTTAGCATGTAAAGCGCAGCACCTATAACACCCTTCAAAGGCTGTGGCCAAATAATTGAAAGGCTTAGGCGAAATAGTCCTCACACGATTATCAATAAGGAAACGTATAGTAGTTATCTGGCCACGTTGTTTGCATCTGAGCAACTTCGACAAACTATCTTCAGCGATACTATAGCTACTGATGAACACATGAGCAGGCCCAGTCTGCTGGAGTATATACAAGCAAAGCTGTATCAGATTAAAAGCTCCGTTTGAATAAAAATGCTTGTTTCTGCCAGGGATGATATTCCCCAGTTGACCAGGAGACGAAAGTACTCCCACGACAATTTCATCGGAGGAGTTCTGCGTCACCTCTTTATGATGAAGCCGGGGGTACGGATTCTTCTCCGTCACTCCCAGCTCATCGAGTTCTATTTCATTGCATAATGTCAGCATCGAGCAATCGCATATTCGATGGTCTCAAGCTGTTTCTCCAACTTTTGGATCTTCGTCTCATACTTCACCCTTTTAGGGCATTCGGGCATAGGATTAGGGACATCGGCCTTTCTTTCCTGTTGATACTGCAGCATATTTTTAGCCTTACTAATCTTGGACACGACATTTTTACGGAGCTTCTGAAGTTCCTCCTTTGACTTGCCTTCCAGAGATACAGCTGCTGTATCATCTTCTGTAGAATTTTCATCATCTTTTGATGATTCATCACCATTTTCCGAAGGCTCAGGTTCTTTGCCCTCTTCCATATAAGCTTTGTATTTGGGAAAAAGCTCTTCCATGGTAGCAGACAACAGTTCAAGTTCAGCGGCCAGTTCCTTACGCTTTGCCATTGTCTCTTCCGTATTGTCCTCGGGCAGTTCTGCCATCTGCTTATGCAGCACATCACGGCGTTTGTAGGCATCGGCATAACGCGATATAATATCGGCTACAGTTTCTGGTACCTGAAGCTTTCCTTCCTCAATAAGATGTGCTGCTTCAGCAATCTTAAGTGTCGTTCTGTCCGGGACTTGCTCCTGATTCTCCATTGCAGCATTAAGACCTGTGTCGATATCAACCTCAGTATCCTTACTGCCGGAACAGACTTGTATATACAAACGCACAATGTGCGTCAACCTTGAATTGGCTTCGGGTCCCGAAACACCATGCCTTTTAAGCTTCGCTATCACTGATGGGCGAAACGCTGTCAGTTCCATCAACTGGATTCCCTCTCCAAAATCTCTTCTTCTGGAGTTAAGCCAGTCAATAGCCTTTTGTCGAAAAGTTAAATTTACCATAGTAAGAAAAATTTGTCAAAACAAAGTAAGCGCGAAAAATGGCGCGGAAATAGGACAAAAGAAGAAGCCCAACTTCACAGCTGGGCTTCTTCGGCTTACAAAGAAAAGAGGTAAAAAAGATTACGCGGCTTCCTTCAGGATGTTCTCCACATCCCCAGTATACATAAGTTTACGTGGGCAGACATAAGAGAACTTCATCGGATTCTTGTTATGGTCCGCAGTACTCCTACCTGTGGTAGAAGCGTCTGCAGGAACTTTACGGGCAGCATTGACACTATCCCCCATGAGGTAATAGTTGCCATTTTTGTCACGTACGATAAAGAACATTCGACGTGCACGTGTAGCGTTCTCAAAACCAAAGATTACTTGCGTCATCTTGGAACGAACGATAGAGAGTTCCATCTTCACATGTTCAGCTCCAGCTTCACCTTCATCGGTAAACGTAAGCTCACCAGACTCCTCGGTGAAAGCAAGCTTATAGGCACGACATCCAGCCTTCATCACCAAGTCGCCTTTCCAGGCACCAGCTTCCTCAAATGACATTGTGCCGTCAGCTGCTGCGGGAGCAGGATAATCTGGCCATGAAGCGACATCTTCGTAGTAGCCGTAGATAATTTCATCTACAACACCTGCGATATTGTCCAGGTCGGTGCAAGACACCGACTGGTCAATATCTGCCAATTGAATACATTTCTTAGACATATATAATCAATCGTTATAGGTTATACAATCACGCAGCAGGTTTCACCGGCTGATCGTTGATACAGAGCAGTTCATGACCGATGTAGGCGAACTGGAAGCCGAGGACATACTTACCTGCCGCTGTAAAGCGGTACGGGTTACCAGAGTTGAACGGCATCATGCTTCTGAAATCAGAATCCTTGTCATAGCCGTAGAACACATTCTCCTTTATCGTAAGGAAAACGAACTGTGAGCCTTCGGGGAAGCCACTGAGACGCACAAGCTCACACTTCTTGTTTGTGTTGCGCAGATACTTCTGACCGTCAGTCTCCGCACCGCTACCTGTAACAAGTGTACCCTGGTCATCCAACCAGTCATCATACAGCGTGCCGAGGTCCTCACTGATATACATCTTGCCGCCATTCTTACGGAATGTCTGAGGCATGTGTCTCCACATCTTGAGCAACATCTCACCGACATTTGCACGAGTCATTACGCCTGTCTCGAAGAGGTTCTTCTTATCTTTGGAGATGTTACCTGCGGTCTTTTCAGCGTCCAAGATGGTGAGCAGACCATCAAAAGAGTCAGACAAAGCTGTCTTTTCCTCGCTCTCATCGTACTTGGCGATAAGCATAACATCGTGAAGGTCTTTCGACGCGGACTTATGTCCATAGTTCATAAGCCATATTTCGAAAGGATGCTTGTTGGCATCGAGGCCACCTTTCACTTCTGTAATGTAGGTGCGACGATAGCGTTCGGGTTCGTCAGACATCTCCATGACGCACGGACGAACGACGAGACGCCGGGGAACAATCTTGCCACTAGCAACCTGTCCCTTGAACTCACCTGTATACTTGCGAGACACACTCATAAGGATAGTCTTGCCGAGCTCGATGCTATCCGTTACGCCAGGAATAGGTGTAAAGTGCTGCAGGATGTCAGACGCTTGGCCAGCTTCAATGGAAACCAGAAGATCTTTGTGTTTCTTTACCGCACCAATGACAGCGGTAATGTCAATAGGGTCATTCAAATTCATAGTTTGTAGTATAAAAGGGTTAGATTTCTTCTTTCACGTACGCATTTACGGGGTCTTTAGCAACCTCCTGAAGGGAATCACCTGTTGTCTCTGTAGCAGGAGACGCTGGCTGTTGTCCAGGCACTTTGTCGAGCACCATCTTAAGAGCGTTCACCTTGTTGAGCACGCCATCAAATGTCTTGACGGTATCAGAGATACCATCGAGAGCTTCTTCCACCTTTTTGATGGTATCGCGAGCAACATTGTGTTCCTTGAGTGCATTTTCCAATGCCTGCATCTGGTCGACGGTAAGCATAATCTTACCATCATTCTCCGACAAAGCTTCAACAGCCAGCAGAGAGAGAACTGTAACAAAAGTCTTGTTCATAGTAAAACTGTTTTGATTAGTAATAGGGTTGTTTTCGTTGTCGTTGTTGCCAGGTTCCGGTGAATCCTCTCGGCATAATACGGCTTTCAAGTCGTCAAAAACGCGTTTGAGGAGAGACTTGGGAGAATCGTCTTCTGGTTCTTCAGGCTTACTGAAGATAGAGGGGACAGGAAGATTGATAGCTGCGAGATTTTCAATGATCATCGCGCGTGCTTCATTGTCCAGGTTCGTTTTTGTACTGGACTTGATAATTTCGTCAATAAATCCCCATTCAAGGGTTTCATCAGCATTAAGCCAACGTTCTTGAGTCATCAGAGCAAAGACATCGGCGATTGATTTGCCCTTTTTCTCACAACGGTGATGGTATTTCTCTGCAATAATGAGGTCAATAGCTTCCTGGCTCTTCTGGTTGTTCTCCAGTTTCTTGATTGTATCTGCAATCTGGTCTGCATTGAGCGAACCATATACTTCAACACGAGTCGATGATTTATGGCAAAGCCAAAGAGCATCATCACGCATGACAACACGTTTGGCCGAGAAGGCCAACCATGTCACAGCAGAGGCACAAAAGCCAACAAATTCGACTGTCACATTGCCATGTTCCTCTATAGCCCTTGCTATAGCCATGGCATCATTCACGGATCCTCCGAAAGAATTGATTCGACACCTTACTGGTGAGCCACTATTCTTCTTGAGAAGGTAGATAGCATTGGAACGCTGATAGCCGTAGTGGTCTATCACTCCATTGATTTCAATGATTACTTCACTCATAGCATAATTTTTGAGCGAAGTAACGACAAAAAGAGTCCCGCGATAAGGACATGTTATCACGGGAAAGTACAAAAAACAGCTAATTATTTATGGTCAATCGATGTCTGTTGATACAAAAATCGAGGGGTTCTCCTCTTTGGCAGAGAAGACAAACTGAGGAACAGGACAAAGGAATATCTACCGTACCGGACAGCATGACATTCCCATTCCTGTCCCTAAACAGAATAAGCCAAGGATTACGCTCAAGCAGATGAATAAGTTCTTCATTGGCAGCAGAGAGTTTGGGAACAACAATCTTTAGTGAGACGTCCCAAACGTCGCCACCATCAGCTAAAGACTTCTTTTCCTGAAAAGAGAACCTGTCATTATATGACTCCAGCTGTATAATGGCATCCCTATTCCTAACCTCAAGAGCTTTGTTTCCTAGGTTATAGTCATAGCGTATCCTCTTGAATGACGTCACCGGAATAGCATACGCAAAATCTATGCCCGGCACATTGTCAAAGTCAAATACCAGTTTTTTCATATGTCATTTTTCCATTCTGTGATATTGTCCCACTTTTGAACAAGTTCTCAATAACAATCTTAGAAATTTTTTCGCTAATATCAAGTTTCAGCGAGGTTTTGTCAACATTAGACCGATGCCATATCCTGCGGATGCTATCTGATGGCCAAAGATCCTCGTTATATCCGAACACATCATAAAACTTGCGAATGCACTCGGAGAGCATAGGAGTTACGAGATAGGCGGCAGACAAATAGGTCATCAGGATAGTTCTGCATCTGACTTCCAGTACATAAGCCAAGTTAGCTTCATCGGTAGGTGAAAGCGACCACCCATATTGGTAGAAATCACTTTTTGAAATTTCCAAGGCCACCTTGACAGTACGATACTTACAGTCTCCACGTTTATCTAGGCGGAGGTCATATCGGTGTGTAGGTTTTACCAATCGACGTCTGAAGAAAGCATCGAGTGATCTATCTGAAGAGATATCAACCAAATCCTCCCAGTCAGGGTCATCCACCTTGAAATTGGTAAGCAAATAGTGCTTGACAAAAGGGGCGACCCAAATCCAAACGACAAACCGGTCCTTCTTTTTCTTCATTTTTCAAAAAGATGTTACATTTTTCACGACTAACCGACTAACAGACCAACAACAGGTGCAAATATACATATAATCAGAGAATTAAAAAAGGGAGTAATTAAAATTTTAATGACCAACACGTCCAACACGACTGATATTGTTGGTTTTAAAGGTTTTGCGGAATTTTGCGTTGGAAATCCAAAACCAACAAAAACTAACAAGAAAAGAACTGCCACCAACATGGACTAACAGCATAATTACACTTATAATATACTCATATTTACGTAATTACTATATATAAATGTTTGAAAAATTTTGCTTCTGTTGGTTCGTTGGTCTGTTAGTCGGTGTTTTGAATTTTTCAAACGTGTTTATTATATCCTTTCTTTTATAATAGGGGGTATCGGGGGAATGAAAAAAGGAGATACCCGGAAAGGTACCTCCCATCACGAACACAACAAAGAGAGAAGAATAGTTTTGATATACCAGAATCAGTGTGTTCGGAATTTTTGAAAAACATACGCTATTGGTCGAAACGGTCACTCAATCTTTAATACTTTCAAATAACCACACGCGGTCTTAACAGTTGTATATGGGCAGGTTCCTTGACGATAATGCTGACAAGAAGTGTTGCATTCCTTCAGACATAATTCCTCGCCTATCTGTCCGTTCTCGATAGCCCGGGCAAGAGCATTAGCGCGTTCCTGCTCTTCTATTCCTTCAAACATCCCATCCAAAAGTTTCAAAACAACCCGTAGAACTTTATATTTATCCTCGATTGGTACGATGTAATGTTGCAAATCGTAACCATCAACAGAATTGCGGCCTTCAGATTCTATCATCACATGACCAGGATAAGATTCAGGGTCACATGTTATACTAAATTTCCCTTTCATAATCAATCCATATAAGCCCATCCAACGATATTACCGAAAGGAATATCTAATTTAAGCCAGGAATCGTCTCTTGTCAAAACGATAGTGTCATCTTTATCAAGTTCACCTGTAGTATTTCCAACATACAAACTACTGTTTGTCAATAACAGCACCTCTCTCTCAGGATGCTTATGTCCGATAAGCGAGTCGGGGTTCTTGAAGGTGCGAGTTAGCTTTTTCCCATCCTTCAGCGTAAATGATATTGTTATCTTCATTGCGGTTCGATTTTGAAATGTATGTCCCCATTGCGATGCCGTCCTTTTGTCTTGGCTTTGTAGCATCGGCCATAGCCATCCCAAAAAACTTTGTGCACACAATTTACGGTTTTCCTCTCTCCACCATTTTCAGGAGAGATGCTTTTCATAACCTTGATAATGCCAATAACCTTTCTTATCATCAATGTTCCCGGTTTATAAAAAAAATGCAGGAACTCGACGTCGGAAGGCTTTACTTCCTCCCATTCTTTGACTCTGTGTAAGTTCATCATATAATACTATATTTAAAATGGTAATTTCTGTTCGCCTTGTACCTTTTCCTCCAAAATCTCCGCAGTAGCACCTGTACGTTCAAAATCAATACCCATCACCTTCTTTAGCACATCATAGTTGAGAACAACGGCCGATGTCGATTTTTCGCGTTTTTCCATCACCCGGGCCATCAGCATATCTTTAGGCTGTCCTGGTTCGGATTTGGTAACCTCGCTAGCAGGCACTTCATGTACCTCCATCCAACGGAATCTGGTGTTTGAGACAGAACCGATAAAGGATGGATGTGAGTTCAGATTCACCTCTAATGTGGTCAGAGTAAAAGGTTTCTCGCCATTGGATATCGATGCGGCATACATCTTATGTATGTTCGACAGGTTCATGTACAATACTGCAGCATCTGAAGGCTGCAGCACAACTTCACGTCCGCCTTTAAGTTTGAGCTTAGTAGGCCGCTCGATCTTAAAGTCGCGACCATATTTGATGCTGCCCTTGTCGATGAGGTAGTCAATGGTATTGAAGAAGGTGGCCAACTTGTCGGTCTTCATCAACATATCGACTTGAGAACGCACCTTTTCTACCGCAAGAGCTTCAAATTCTTTATAAGTGAACGGCAAGCGCAACTGAGGAGCATATTCTTCAAGGATCTTGCACGTTGCGCAGAACATCGATACCGTATTGATGATACGGGTCTGGTCACCAGAGCGTGAGCCAGCCATCTCAACCTTGGCCTGCAACTCACGACTCACGCCCTTCAGAACTTGTGAGAAGTGCCTTTTCACTATAGGGCGAAGTTCAAGAACCTGGAGGAGAAGATATGAAAGTCCGTTCTTCTCGTGCTCCTTCAACTCTTCAAAGACGATTTTCGCCCTTTCCTCGTTGATCGAGTCACGTTTCGGTACCTCAAGGAGAACAACACGATTGGATAGAGCGTTGTCATCTTTCTGTGGAGCTTCCTGCCCAAGCAAGACGATAGGAGCGTTTACTTTGGAGGTCTCGATATCGTTACCAGTGGCCGACTTACGTTTCTGTTTACCCTCACCGTCATACGTTGTAGATTTCAATCCTTGAAATTTCTGGTCTGAAATCATCTCATCGTTGTACTCTTCCATAATTTGAGGGACATCACGGAAACGCTCCAGAACTGAGAAGAAAGCCGCATCGGTACCACTGTTTAGGTTGAAGCTGGGAGCTTCAGGCTTTACGAACAAAGAACGAATAGATACGGCAATCTGCGTCTTACCCGACATCGTCGGTCCAATAAAGAAAACGGAGGTGAACAAACGGTTAATGGGATAGATGTCTGAACGGAAAGCGCACATGATAGCATAGAGTAGCGCCCATTTGCCATTATTGTTGATTTTATATACCTCATCCATCAGTTCGGCCCAATGGGCGAATGTTATCCGCTTGTCGGCTGGAGTATCCGTGAATTTAAGCCAACGGTCTTGCTCGTACTGGTCATTATCACGACGCTGGCCGACGTTGATTTTGCTAAAGGCTGGAGAATAGAAAATGTTATCTTCATGTCGCATCAGTCCTAAATCATCACAATACTCAAAAACCCACTTTCCATCTTCATTCTGATGAAAAATTCCGTTACTGAAGGCAAAGCAACCCTCTTCTTGCTGGCCGAAAACCTTCAGTTCTGTACATTTCGGGAAGTTATACGAAATACATGCCCAAATCTTGATATAGTCCTTGGCTTCCCCATTGAGAAAGTTAAAAGCACCTTCATTGATTAAAGCATCCTGAAGAGTACTCAACTTGGCAAATGTGCTCGATGGCCACTCGACGTAAGTAGACTTTTTGGTGAATAGGGAGTTGAGTCTGATGACACGCCTGTTCTCTTCGCGATTGGCGCTATAGACATGGAAAAGTGGTTCTATATAGAAGTCGGCCACCTGCTTGAAACTATTGTTCTCCGTCTTGAACATATAACATACAGGTACACCGGCCTTATTAAGTTGCGGATAAAACCCGTAACGTCGTAACATTTTGGAGTACTCCTCATTTCTCTCCACATAATCAGGAACCCTATCCTGTTCAAACGTGAGATCATCGAACACATCCGAAAGCTCACGATTCATCTTTGCTTTGGATTTCCGTTCATTGACAAATGGCTTCACCAATTCACGGAGGACAGTAGTCTTCAGCCCCAGAGCTTCGGCCCAATCCGATAGATTAGCTGTTTGAATTGCAGGAGTAGTGCAGGCAATCATCTCTGCGCATCGGGCTAAATATTCATTCTTCGTTTCGGGATTCGGCTTGACTTCTTTAATGAGTTCACCATAATACTCAATATAATAGTAGACAAAGCCCGTGATATCCCCGCCATCACTGATGTCAACAGTAATCCCATATTGAAACATAGCCTTCATCAACCTGCAGTCGGGACTCTCGAAACGTGTAGTGCCGACCATATCCGGCTTATGTACTTCTACACGACTGGCATATTGGTTGAGTTCCTGGATCTGCGAAGTTGAGGGAACCCCAGAATAGAAAACGTAAGGTTCTTCCTCGCAAATACGCTTCTGGAAGCGCTCAAAGTTGTTTGTCAGATGAATTACGGGATCATCCTTGTCAACAAACTCTTTGGCAAATTCTAGGCCGAAGAATCCAGTCTCAAACCTTTCGGGTAACACGACCTTGACATCACTGGCCATCGCTTCGATATCCTGTAAAGAATAGCCGGAAAGGATAGCCAGTTGTCCGTTGAAAGCATTGCGGATAATTGACTCTGGCTCGTGTGAGGTAAGGGTAACAATTTTCTTGACAATATCCAGTTTCTGGAAATCACTGTCCCCTTCTTTATGAAGGGTACGCCATAGGAAATCGACATAGTCTTCTTCCCTCGCCGCAAGGAATGTCTTGAATCCTGTCCCCATGGAACGAGCCATATCGTCAGGATCCTTCCCGTCAGGTAGCAGCACGCATCGCACCTTGAACTTATCCGAGATGAACGGCAGCAGATTCTTTACTGCAGCTGCTTGCCCTGCCGCATCACCATCATAAATGAACACGACATTACTCGTGATGCCGTGTAGCAATTTACGTTGTTCGTCCGTGAATGCGGTACCGCTCCCACATACGACGTTTCGTATTTCTACTTGAGCCATAGAGATAACATCAAATTGCCCCTCCACGATGTAAACTTTATCACTCTGCTGAATAGCAGTCCGAGCCTGGTACAACCCAAAGAGGTTACTCCCCTTGTTGAAGAGGAGCGTATCGGCCGAGTTCTTATACTTGGCCGACTGCTCATTGATTGCGCGGCCAGTAAAGCCAAGGACTTGGCCACTCTTTGAAAAGAACGGAAACATGATTCTCTGCCAGAAGTTGTCCTTCAGTTTGTTCTTTTCGTCAATGTAGCCAAGTCCTGCATCGATTATCTGGGTGATGGAATACCCACTGTCAATCATTGAACGTGTAAGGCCGGAATAGTCAAAAGCAAAACCGAGGCCATAGAGGTCAATCATATCTCTCCCGATATTTCGCTGGAGGAGATACTGTACAGCTTCTGGTGAAGCAAGCAAGTTGTCCCGGAATAAGCGCTGCGCTTCAGTGATGGCCACCATAGCTGCAGCCTGTTTGTCCTTGTGGGCTTGCTGCTCTTGAGAAAGCTCTACAGAAGGTACGTCTATGTTATACTTGCGCCCCAGTTCTCTACAAGCCTCAGGGAAGCTCAGTGAATCATGCTCCTGCTTGTACCAGATGACATTGCCACCTTTGCCACAACTAAAGCATTTACATATGCCCTTGGAAGGGCTAACTATAAACGAAGGAGTCTTCTCGCTATGAAAAGGGCATAGACCAACATAATTAACACCTTGTTTCCTCAAGGTTACATCCTCGCCTATTACGTCTACGATACTTGCGGCATCAAGTATAGCGTCAATCGTTTGTTGTGGTATCTGTGGCATATTCCTCAAATTGTGTATCATCAAACAATAATCCTTGACGTGCCTCCATTAGTTTGAAAGCGTCTTCTTCCGAAAAATTCAGGGCATTGGCCGTATTCCTCAACTCTTTTTCGGTAGCTTGAGCATATCCCCATGCTAAATCGTTCCATCTCATCTGAGTGATACCTACACGCCTATAAAAATCCCTAGTGGGACGAAAATATCTCCAATCGCCAAACTTAACATTAAGCAGCTGCTGCATCATCGGCCTCTTCACTACCTGTCGAATGGGAATATGATGGCGATAACAATACAACCTGACAGCCCGAGAAGTACGGCCGAGCTTTTCGGCAATATCCTCAATAGACTTCTTGCCAATATTCTTTAGGAGCCATTCGTGGTCCTTTTCGCTCCAGTTCTGGGTGTTAACGTATTTCATATTTCACGGCGATTATTACGGATTACACGCTCTGTCCTTTGACCACGAAACGTTCTTGAACGTCTGACAACTGTAGCATCGTCAACAACAACCATTGAGGTTATATACAGTCCAAGGAACATTGCAGCGACAAGACGTTTGGCAGGTTCGCATTTCGCAATATCCAATCCAAACTTTCGGACATAAACAAATTTGGCTAGTTCTGTAGCCTTTTGTATGCCAATCTTAGCATAGATGGTTTTTAGTGTCACCTTGATGGTGGAATAAGAAGTACCGAGGAAAGAAGCAGTCTCCTTAACAGAGTAGCCAAAGCCAACAAACTCGGCAACCTCGGTTTGCCTGCGCGTTAGCTTAACATTGAGGTTCATAATCTATGATATTAACTGATTGTCCATATATCTGAGGGATTGTGAAATCCATATCGGCCGAACACCTCATTTATTCCGATGTAGATGTGATGAGGTACGTTCCTGATATTTCGTTTGTACATTGAGTATTGACTACGAGAAGTACAGCCTAGGAGATTGTAGATATCCTCGTTAACTTTTTTGAAAGTATCAACCGGAAGTAATTGCCGCAATTTCTGCAATCCTGGAGCAAAACTATAATCCTTTTGTGGTATTGCCATTATTGTCAAAATTTTGTACTTTTGTTCTGAAAATTTGAAACACGGTGCAAATATCATTAAAATTTTAATTACTTCCAAACTTTTTGGTTCGTAATTTTTTAATGATTTTTCCCGTAGCTGTACAACAACCTTATTTACAGCACAGTGGTATAATTAAAATATTACGCCATGAAAAAGGAGGAAAACGAAGAAAACAAAAGATTAAGCCAGGAGGTAACCCAGCGGTTTAAGGAATACCCCGAAATTTTAGGGATTAGTGCCCGCGCTATGAGCCTGACTCTGGGTATGAGTCCAGATTGGTTAGGCGGAGCCAAGAACGGTATCAATTGCGGAGCTTTGGCGGGACTACTTCAGAAGTTTCCACAGGTCAACGCACACTACCTCTTGACAGGAGAAGGTGAACCTATCATTGAAGAAGGAAAGTATATGGAAGCTATTGTATCGGGAAAGGTATCGGCCGAGATGAAAAAGCTAAGGACTGAGAATATAATTCTCAGGAGAGAAAATACAGACCTTCGAGAAGAACTGTTTACCACATACGAGAAAAATGAGCATTTGATGGTAGAAAACACTCAGCTCAAGATTATAAATTCAAAAAAAGAGACGAAATAATTTTTCGAGATGAACCGGGACAGAATTGGGACAAGAACACTCCACAATAGCATGGAAACAAGATGCGAGACGTCTTGTACAGATTCTTCTTTTGTGATAGTACTCGAAAATTATAGTCGTGTCATCCCGACAAGAAAACAAGGTAATTAATTACCTTGTTTTTTATAATAAATAAACGTAGGGTAGAGTCTACCCTACGTTTTTAAGCCAAGAAGAGTATCAGAGAATTGTCTTTACAGTCTCAAGCATACCAACTTGTTGGATGCTGTCGAGATACTCGACTACGAGATCGGTGAGACCTGGTATCTCGTTGAGGTTACTCTTCCAAATACTATCTTCAGCAAGTACACCTTCGGCCACCTTACGAGTGTCGCCCGTCGTCCAAAGTTCCTTGAGCAGTGCCATGATCTCTGGAGCGTCATTGGGAACAATCTCTGCACCATCTTCACGCACGCCACCCTTATAATAGGTAATAATGGCTGCGAGACCCAACACGAGACCCTTGGGCAATTCACCCTTACGAGCAAGGTATGTCTTGAGACCAGGAAGATCGCGTGTTTCGTATTTGGGGAACGAGTTGAGCATGATGCTAGTTACCTGATGATCCACAAATGGGTTCACGAAGCGCTCAAGCACATCGCCAGCAAACTTCTGCAGTTCTTCCTTGGGTAAGTTGAGTGTCTCCATAAGTTCTTCGTACATCACCTTATTAATATACTCACCAATTACAGGATGCTGGCATGCATCGCGTACGATGTTCACGCCTGACAGGTAAGCTACGGGAGAGAGCACGGTGTGAGGACCATTGAGCAGCGTCACCTTACGTTCGTGATAGGGTTCTTCAGAGGGCACGAAGAGCACGTTCAGACCAGCCTTATCAGCAGGGAACTCATTAGCAATCTCGGCAGGTGCCTCGATGACCCAAAGGTGGAAGAACTCACCTTGAACAACCATATTGTCATCATAGCCAAGCTTGGCCTTTATATCGTCGATCTCCTTACGAGGGAAGCCTGGCACGATGCGGTCAACCAATGTTGCATACACACCGCAAGCATTAAGGAACCAATTCTTGAAGTCCTCACCAAGGTTCCACAATTCAATGTACTGAAGTATGCATTCCTTGAGTTTGTGCCCATTGAGGAAGATAAGTTCACAAGGGAACACAATGAGTCCCTTTGTCATATCGCCCTTGAAGTATTCATAACGATGATAGAGCAGCTGTGTGAGTTTGCCGGGATAGGACGATGCTGGCTTGTCGGTCAATTTGCAAGAGGGATCAAAGGCTATACCAGCCTCTGTCGTGTTGGAGATTACAAAACGAATCTCTGGCAGCTCGGCCAAGTGCATGAACTCATCGTTCTGAGTATAAGCATTCAGTGCACGGCTGATAACATCAATCTTTGTCAAACTATTTACAGGCTCTCCATTATCGAGTCCTTGCAAGTTGACATGATAAAGACAGTCTTGTCCGTTGAGCATATCAATCATACCCTTCTCGATAGGCTGTACAACTACCACGCTACCGTTGAAGTCGGTTTTCTCATTCATGTTGAAGATAATCCAATCAACAAAAGCGCGAAGGAAGTTACCCTCACCAAACTGAATCACCTTTTCCGGACGGATGTTCTTCTGAGCCGTCTCTTTGTTCAAAGCTTTCATGTAATTACAATTTTTGAGTTATAAGATTATGTTGGTGCGAAGTTACAATAACGTCATGAAAAATGCAAGCAATTTTAAACAGATTCTTATAAATTCTTGTGGTGCGTAATGCACGAAGGTAGTTCCTCGGGATAATGCGTCACCATGATGAGTGTCCTTCCTTGATAGGTACAATAGGCATTGATGACACTCCTTACCAATTCGCGCCGCTGTGTGTCAAGCCCGTGTAAAGGTTCGTCAAGGACAAGTAACTCAGGACTCTTCACAAAAGCACGCGCAAGCAATACTAGGCGCTGTTCACCACTCGACAAAGTGAGAAATGTACGCTCTGTCAATTCCTCAATTCCAAATACCCGCATCCATTCCTTGCATATACTCATCTGTTCAGGACGAGGACGCTTATAAAGCCCAATGCTGTCGTGTAAGCCTGATGCCACAATTTCAATTGCCGGCAAGTCTTTCAGATAGGCACGATGCATCTCGGGCGAAACATAACCTATGCGCCGTTTGATATCCCAAATACTCTCCCCTGTTCCTCGGCGACGTCCGAAGAGGCTGATATCGCATGCGTATGACTGAGGATTGTCGCCACAGATTAGAGCCAACAAGGCCGATTTGCCACTACCGTTTCGCCCATGAAGTGCCCAGCGTTCGCCACGACATATAGTCCAGCTGAGGTGTTCAAAGATAACGCGCTTGCCATAACGAAGTGTGACGTCTCGGAAGTCAACAACACCTTCTACTGCATACGTGTAGTCATCTTTGCAGCTTGCTGGAGGTAACGTCAGATGCGAGGGGATGCAGATACTTGGCATGGGGGCGTATGCCATCTTCTCGATTTTTGTTCCCACCACTTTATCCTGCACTGGCAACACATGGGTAATGAAATCTGGTATCTCATCTTCTCTCGACAAGACAAGTATCAATTGCAGGCCACGTTCTTCTATGAGTCGCTGTAGCAATTCTCCCAGCTGGTTTCGCATCTGTGCATCCAACCCAATAAAAGGATTATCCATAATCAGTATCTTGGGTGCAGTCATCAGTGCTTTCACAATCTGCAAGCGACGCAGTTCACCGCTTGAAAGCATCACCATCAGTTTATCCAACAACACATCTATAGTAAAGTCTCGAAATAGTTCCTTTGCCAATAGGCTATCAGTATCCCCAAACTGTTCTCTTACAGTTGGCGACAACTCCACATCCTGTGAGTGCCAACGCTGTTGATAGTAATAATGGGGATCGTAGTCGCCATAGCTATCACGAAAAGCGATATAATGGATATTCTCGTAGACCATACGACCATCATCCTCACCTAAATCATAACGGACCTCATTCATCAGCAAAGGATAGCGTCCAATGATGGTATTCACAAGCATTGTCTTTCCACTGCCGTTAGCGCCAATGATGGCCAACTGTTCTCCCTCGCCAAGGACAAAGTTTATCGGTTGGTTCATTCTATAAGTGGGATGTCGGGTTACCCCGCCAACAATCTCTATCACTTTTCTTTTCATATTACCTATTTTTTCTTTTTGCCTTCAAACACTGTTTTACAGCTGAACGTACACCAGCCGAATAGAACTCTAGCTCCATATTCTGTACGATACTGCAGAACTCCTCATACAGTTCCTCATGCATACGGCTCATACGTGCAGCCAACTTCATAGCCAATGCTTGCACACCTGGCGGAGACTTGAGATCAACCATCTTATCAAGTACAAAATTCAAAAACTCCACATTCCAATCCTCATCAGGCAGGTTGAATAAAACACTAAATAACAGACGGCGCAGCCCATCAGTAATATCTGGCCTCATCGCCAATGCTCTCATACGACGTCTCTCCCCTACCATCAATGACGGTTGCTGCTCACTAACTTTTTCCAGAATCCAAGCAATACGCCAAGCTAATGGATTACGAGCTTTATATAGTAACAAGAATAAAGCATCAAGCATTCCTAGATTGGACATCGCTTCTTGTGCAACAACCAATACCTGCTCTTTATTTACACGGCCTACTAAACGTTCCTGTAATGCTTCCAATACGAGTTTTTTCTCATCCATCCGTTACAATCTGAATCCATTCAATCTTAGCATTTTGCATATTGTTCATGAACGACGACAAAGATACTACAAGGCTTATTAAAACACAAGTATACTTAACGCCATTTTTTGTTCTTACGAGTCGTTTTTTAGCTTACCTTATCAAGCCACATCTTCGTTTTTCTTCATTTTTTGAGCACTAAACAACTTTTTCCCTTAATAAACAAAAGTTTTTATGATGAAAAGAGCACAAACAATTGTCAAAAAAAGATGTTAAGGAAATACCTGTAACCTTTAGCCACATATGAAAAAAAACTCATTCGCACTTTTATTCTGTGCTTTAGAAACATTACTTCTAAACGCACAAACCTCATCCATAAGCATCAACGAAGCTATTATTCAAATGTTTCGCACAAGCAAAACCCTAAAAGTGGCCCATACAGGAATCTCGATAGCCAAACAAGAGCAAAACAAGATAGGCGCATGGTGGTGGCCACAGTTACAAGCTAATGGAATATATACACATTTCTCCGAGAACATAGAAGTGCATCAGTCACTCTCTCATTATACTAATCCAGTCAGGAATTATATACATAGTATATTCCCTTCGGAATCATTATTAACTGGACTACTCGACAAAGTAGGAGGATATACATTTGCATTCAACTTGCTTCCTCAAGACATTGCCTTCGTAGGATTCATGGCCGAGTGGACCGCTTTCAGTGGCGGCAAGCGATGGTATACTGATAAGATTGCCCGCAGCATGGTCGATGTAGCAGAAAAGAATAGTCATCAAGTGGCTAATGCAGAGATGGCAGCACTCGTAGAGCGTTATTATGGACTAGTGCTGGCACAGCAGACCGAGCAGGTGTGTCATCATCGCTACGAGGCACTGCTAAAACATTATCAGGATGCCCAACGGCTTGAGTCGGTGGGGATGATTGACAAAGCAGAACGGTTGTTTGCTCAAATGAAAATGAAGGAGGCAGCACGCGAGTGGAACCATGCCAAGAGTGTGGAGCTAACGGCTCAGACATCGCTGAGGCAGTTGCTTGGAGTGGCAGACAGCGTAGTGCTGATCCCCTCGTCACCTTTGTTCGTAGATGAGCAACTGCCTGCATTGTCGCTGTTCACCGATGCTATGCGCAGCAACAATCCCGCATTGGGCACGCTCCGCGTAGAAGAACTGATGGCTCGCGACAAGCTGCGGATGGACCTAGGCGGCTATCTGCCCGACGTGGTACTGTTTGGCAAGCAGACTCTCTATGCTCGCGGCCTGCCCAGCAACCTGCTGCCGCGTACCATCATCGGCGTTGGCTTCACGTGGAACCTCTTCGATGGGTTGGAACGGGAGAGCCAAATTGCCCAGACACGCCTTGCAAAGCAGTCGCTGGCGTGGAGCCGCGAGGAGGCCGAAGGCAAACTGGTTGTTGCCGTGACGGAACTGTATGCCACGCTACAGCGTACATGCGATGAGGTTAAGGTACTCGACAGCAGCATCGCACTAAATGAGGAACTGGTGCGCATGCGCCGCATCGCCTTTGCCGAAGGGATGGCTACGTCGGCCGAGGTGGTCGATGCCGAGAATGCCTTGTCGGAGGTGCATCTCGCCCGTCTGGCAACCTGCTATGCCTACGAGGTAGCCTTGGTCAATCTGCTGGCACTGTGTGGCATGACAGAGGAGTTTGGTGAGTATATTTAGTAGACGATATGGAGAAGAACCGCAAATACCTTTTTATTGCCTTCGTGGCATTGCTCGCTGCAATGATTATCATCACTGTTGCCGGATTGCTGCTGACTTATAATCCCTCGCTGACCCTGCAAGGAGAGGTGGAGGCCACGGAGATACGCATCAGTGGCAAGCTACTGGGGCGTGTCGATTCCTTCCTTGTGTGCGAGGGTGACGATGTGCGTCGGGGCGATACGCTCGTAATCATCAACAGCCCCATCGTGCAGGCGCAGTACCGCAAGAGCGAGGCATTGCATCAGGCCACGAAAGAGGAGAACCGCAAGGTCGATGCGGGTACTCGCAGTCAGGTGATATCCTCGGCCTATCAGCTATGGCAGGCGGCAAAGAGCCAGGCCGACCTTGCTGAGAAAACCTACGAGCGCGTAGGAGTGTTGTATCGCGATAGCGTGGTAGCTCGCCAGCGCTACGATGAGGCGGAGGCGGCAATGCTGTCTGCTCGTGCCACCGAACGGTCGGCCTATGAGCAATATCGCTTGGCACTCGATGGGGTGAGGATCGAGGACCGTGAGGCAAGCCGCAACATGGTGGAGGCGGCAGCAAGCACCGTCGATGAGGTGGCGGCACTGCTCGTGGATGCCCGGCTGACGGCCCCAGTTGACGGACAGATTGCCAACGTATACCCCAAGCGGGGCGAACTAGTGGCTCCGGGAGCACCCATCATGAGTCTCGTGGTGCTCGACGACAGCTATGTGGTGTTCAACGTGCGGGAGGACCTGATGCCTCATTTCCGTATAGGCAAGCGCTTTGTGGCGAGTGTTCCCGCTCTTGCTCGCAATGATGTGCCGCTTGAGGTCTACTACATCAGTCCGTTGGGTAGCTTCGCCACATGGAAGTCGACCAAGCAGGCTGGGAGCTATGATATGCGCACCTTTGAGGTGCGACTGCGTCCCGCAACACCCGTTGAGGGGATGAGGCCGGGGATGACGGTGTTGCTTTCGCTTCAGTCTTAAAATGTGAAAGCATTTATTATTATGAAATCGCTGCTCCTCCGCGAACTACATCGTATGACCTCGCGTCGTATATATATAGGTGCGGCAGTGGTGCTCCCGCTCTTCCTGATAGGCTTTATGGCCACCATTTTCGGTTCGGGACAGATGGAGCATATCCCCGTCGGGATGGTCGATGCCGACAATACGGCGACTTCGCGTGAGGTGGTGCGCTCGGTGTCGGAAGTGCCCACTCTTGATGTGCGGCACCACTATGCCGATGATATGGCAGCGCGGGCAGCGGTACAGCGCAAGGAGATATATGGCTACCTCTCCATCCCCTCGAACTTTGAAGCAGATATGGTTCGCGGCAATGGGGTTACGCTCAACTACTACTACCATTATGCCCTATTGGCTGTAGGGGGCGAGGTGATGAGCGCCTTCGAGCAGGCTCTCCTGCCGGTGCGCATGGCTCCTATCGTGGTCGAGGCTGTTACGCTGGGAGCCACCGAGGAGGGTATCGAGACATTCCTCCTGCCCATGACAAGCGATGACCATGCTCTGTATAACCCTTCGCTCAACTACTCCGTCTACCTCACGCTGCCCATCTTCTACATCATGTTTCAGATATTGGTGTTGCTGGTGACGCTCTATGCCATCGGCATTGAGGGGAAGGAGGGTACTGGCAGAGCGTGGCTTGAGGCAGCCGACGGTAATATCCTTCGTGCTGTCATGGGCAAACTGCTGCCCTATACGGTGCTATTTGTTGCGGAGGCCTTGCTGGCCAATGTGGTCTTCTTCCGTTTTGTGAACATCCCCATCGCTGGGGATATGGGGCTTTTCAGTCTCCTTTGTGTTCTCTTCGTGATAGCCACGCAGAGTGTGGCAGTGCTGCTCTATGCGCTGCTGCCAGTGCTCTCGTTTGTCATCAGCATCGTCTCTATGGTTGGGTCGCTGGGTGCTACGCTTTCGGGGCTCACCTTCCCGCTACCCGCTATGTCTCCCATCGTGCAGTATGCAGCATTGCTCTTTCCCGTGCGCCATTTCACAGTGGCTATGCAGCAGATGGTCTATTTTGACGGAGGCTTTACCTCTTGTTACCTCTCGTTGGCAGTGCTATGTCTGTTTCCCCTAATAGCCCTACTACTGTTGCCTCGCTTGAGACGAATCCTAATACGACGCCGTTATGATACGTTGGAGTGACCTTCCTCTATGCCTTAGGGTGGCATGGCGTGAGATGCGTGCCATCGGACACAGCTACTCTGTATTGCTGGTGCTCGTGGGTGGCGTGCTCGTGTATGGACTGCTGTATAATTATATGTATGCCCCCAATGTGGTGCATGATGTGCCGGTGGCTGTGGTCGACCACTCACGCTCTTCGCTCAGTCGCCAATATGTCCGTTGGCTCGATGCTACACCCGAAGCTGCTGTTGCACATGAAGTCTCTGATATGGATGCAGCTAAGCTGCTGATGACGCAAGGCGAGGTCTTCGGCATTCTGTATCTGCCCGATGATTTCGAGACGCTATTCTATGAGGGGCGTCAGGCTATATACCCTTTTTACGCTTCTACGGATGCCTTTCTCAACTACGAATCTTTGGAGAAGGCTAATCTGCAGGTGATGGAGGCGATGGATGGGGAGTACCGCACCCAATTGCTCCCGCTCCTCTCCTTGCAGGGACTGACGGCAGTGGCTACGCAGAGTCCTGTCACGGTGGTGGGTACGGCATTATACAATCCGACCGAAGGGTATGGCATCTACCTCATCCCTTCGGTGCTGATGATTATCATCTTTCAGACGCTGATGATGCTCGTGGCTATGATGACGGGTAGCGAATGTCGCGAGCGGAGGCTGCGCTCCTATGCCCGCTTGCATCGTAGTCGCTGGTCTATAGCCCTTTCGCTGGTGTGGGGCAAGAGTCTTGCATATGGTATGCTCTATGCGGTGTTCGCTTTCTTCCTTACGGGCTTCCTCCCACTGATCTTTGACATTCCACATGCCGCTTCGGGTATTAGCTTGGTGGTGCTGATGGTGCCTTATATCCTTAGCACCTCGTTCTTGGGACTTACGCTGTCGCGATGGTACACCGATCCCGAGGCTCCCATACTCCTCATTGCCTTCTTCTCCATAGGACTCATCTTCCTGTCGGGGGTGTCGTTCCCATTGGAGCTGATGCCCTGCTACTGGCGCGCCGTACACTGTGTCGTTCCTGCCGCACCGGCTCTCATCGCCTACGTTAAGCTGAGTGCCATGGAGGCCTCGCTATACGACATGCTCCCAGAGCTCGGTATACTGCTCGTGCAGGCTATTGCCTACTTCGTACTGGCTACTATCGTTTATCGTAGGAAACTTCGTTCGTGAGTTCTTTATCAATTAACTACTCAGCAAAACGTTTAATAAGATTATATGCACTATAGAGACCAAGTTCACCAGCTTTACTCAAGTCAGTAATTCCTTTGCTGTTTTCACCTAAGAATATATATGTGAGCCCTCGGTTATAATAAGCTTCTGCTAGACTCGGTTCAAGGTCTATGGCCTCATTATAGCTTACGATAGCAGCTCTATAATCTTTCAGTTGTGACAACACGTTGGCCCTATTATAATATGAATAAGCAAAATCAGGAGCAAGGTCAATAGCCTTGTTCAAATCTGCAAGAATCAGTTGGTAGTCAGTGAGACGGGCATCTACCATAAAATCATTGGGGGTATCGGCCGTTTTGAGTTCATCATCAGCAACCTCGGCACGCTCCAATTCGGATTGTTTGTATCTAGCTACCGCCCGACTATAGTATGATAGCCACAATGAGCCATCAGCCACAATGGCCTCCGTAAAGTCTGCTATAGCTGCTGAAAGGTCCTGTACTAGATAGAAGTCCAAGCCACGTGCATAATAATAGATAGCCTCCTCATTATTGATTACAAACTTAGCCGTTTGTACATCAATATCCTTGAAGTGATAGTCTATCTGCTCCTCATCAAGTGCCTGCTCCGAGGCCGTGACAAGCAGCCGTAGCGGTAACTGTCGTGAACGATTGATGTTTTCAAGGTAGCGATGATAATGCACCACTTGCCCGACCTCACTAGTCCTATTATAGTACGTTAACACAAAAAGAGGTTGCAGCGCCACATACACATTCTTATTCTGCACCTTACCGCGATAAGCCGATGAGAACTCCTCCTCACCAACCGCATCGTCGGCTACCACCAGTTTCTTATACTTCTTTATATTCTTGTCCGACTCTTTACGCGTAGCAGCATCACCGTCATCCTCATTATCAGCCTTTCTGTCAGCGCCTGCCAACAAACGATTCTGCTCGTCTATCTGAGCACGCAATACCACCAATTCATCTTGTTCAGCCTCTCGGTTCTTCCCTTGCTTGCGACGCACATCAGCACGGCACTGATATCCGTAGAGAAACTTTGGATACTCATCCAACACCTTATCTAGATCAGCCTCTGCACCCACAAGATCCCCCGTCTGCATCAGCAGGAGAGCACGATTGAAGACAGCCATTGTGTTTTCTGGTTCATATTCGATGACAAAATTAAAATCCTCAATCGCCCGATTATCATCACCCACCTGAGCACGCAGCAGCCCACGATTGTAGTGTCCTAATAGATTGTTGGGGTCTATGCTGAGTGCCAAATCATAGTCAGCCATCGCTCCACGCAGCTCCTGCATATTATAGCGTGTAAGTGCCCGATTGATATAGTATCCACTTTTCGGGTTGAGCAAGATGGCATAGGTGAGATCCTTGTTAGCATCTTCATACCGTTTCTGCTGTAGATACACAAGTGCACGTGACGCATACACTTCCGAATCATATTTATTGACTTTCAAGGATGCCTCCAAATCATTGAGTGCAGCTACCGTGTCCTCCTTCTGTATATACACTTGAGCACGCATGTTTAGTGCCGCTACATAGCTAGGCACTACGCGTACCACGGTATCAAGCACCCCTATCGCATCATCATACTGTTTGAGATGGATGTAGCATAGCGCTAAGTTATGCCATAGACCTTCATCCTCAGGCGAATGCTTCAGGGCCGTGCGGTAATCAGCGATAGCCTCTCCATACTTTCCTTGATTGATACGGGAAAGCCCTCGTATCTGATAACAATCAACAACAAACGGGTTACGGCTAATGGCTTCAGAGCAATCAGCCTCAGCACCCGTGAAGTCATCGAGATAATACTTAGCCAAACCACGGTAGAAATAAGGCTCAGCCATATAGGGCTTGGCATTGATGACTTGACTGAAGTACTGAATCGATAATACGTAATCGTTGAAGTAAAGCGCATTTCTTCCAACCTTCATCATATGGTCAGTATTTACCTGAGCCTTTGCCAATAAAATGCAGCAAAGAAACAGGACAACAGACAGAGTACGCCTCATACTATACAAACAACGACAATAACCTTTCTTTCGTTAAAACGTCAAATTCACTTCTTTGCCATCTTTACCTTATAGTCACAGTGCACCTTACCCGAGAGTAGCGCATTGAACTTGCCACGATTCATCTGACGGCGAAGCGGAGAAATACGATCAGTGAACACTTTGCCTTCCAGGTGATCAAACTCGTGCTGCAACACTCGAGCCAAGTAGCCATCAATCCACTCATCGTGCTCCACAAAATCCTCGTCCACGTACTGTACACGAACACGCTCTGCGCGGGGTACTCGTTCGTGAATACCAGGCAAGCTGAGGCAACCTTCATCCATCAGAATGGTTTCACCCTCATCCTCCACTATATAGCCATTGATATAAGCACGTTTAAAGTCGGCATATTCGGGAAAATCTTCCGCCAACGGACGAAGGTCCACAATGACCACACGGATAGGAAGTCCAATCTGCGGAGCAGCTAAGCCAACGCCATCAGCACGTTCGTTCGTTTCAAACATATTTTGTATCAACTCTTTCAATTCGGGATAATCAGCATCGATATCCTCGGCTACTTTTCTCAGTACGGGTTGTCCGTAGGTATAAATGGGTAATATCATATATAAATTAGAAATTAGAATTTAGGATTTATGATTGGGGAGTTCATTTTCTTTACAATAAAAAGAAACATACCATTCATTTATCATTATTAATAGTTCGTAAATTAGATTCCTTTAACCCTACGGCTATCCATATAGCCCTGTAGTATGATTGTAGCGCTTATCTCATCCACCAGTTCCTTGCATTGGCGATCCTTTTTTTTCAGTCCACCGTCAATCATTGCTTGATGGGCCAGCACCGAAGTGAAGCGTTCGTCGACATACTCAACGGGAATCTGAGGCAATACCTTACGCAATCTATTGACAAAGGGAGTGATGCGCACCATATTCTCTGACGGCAGCCCCGACATCTGTTTGGGCAGCCCCACAACGATACGCTCCACAGGTTCGCGTTTCACATAATCGAGAATAAAGTCCATCAACGTATGTGTAGGCACCGTTGTGAGCCCATTGGCAATGATTTGCAACACATCTGTCACAGCCAGACCTGTACGCTTCTTTCCGTAATCAATAGCAAGTATTCGTCCCATAGCAAATACAAAGATACTATAATAATGGCAAAGTATAATGATAAAGGAATTAAAAAAATTATAACAAAGGGCGACCATTATGGCCACCCTTTGTATATTAATTATACAAGCGAATCGTTTACTTGTTCAGCAAAATCCAAGAACCCTGGAAGTCTGTACGGCTAGGATACTTCACCTTGAATGCCTCGCGAGCCTGAGCTGCCTCAACCTTAGTATCATACGAACCTATGATAACACGGAACATATTTTTCTCTACATTCTTCACAATACCCGCAGGATACCCTTCGCCGATAAGGAAGTCTTTCAACCCCTGAGCATTGGACTGTAGGGTAAAGCTACCACACACTACGCTATAAGGTCTCAATGTACCGCTTACCGATACTACCGACACCTGCTCTTGACGAACGGGAGTCTGATCATAGCTAACAGAACCTGCAGGAGTTGCAGCAACAGGGGTCACCTCCATTGGAGCATTCACCTGCACTTGAGTATTCTCCTGTGCCTTAGCCTTTTCATAAGCCTGCTTGTAGGCACTTTCTTTTGACTTACATGAAGCAAACACGAGCAATACGCTCAATAATCCAAACAATACACTCTTTTTCATTTTTCGTATAGTTATATTACCGTTAGTTCACCTATTACATTTATTTTGCAAAATTAATAGATAGCAGGGAAAAAAGCAAGATTAATTTGTTTTTTCTATCATCTTACCGTAATTTTGCAAAACAACATGCCATTTATGACAGAGCAGAAATATACCCCCGAAGAAATACAGCAGGATCTCAACTACCTGCAGCTGCTCTCGCGCAGCTTCCGCAACGCTGCCGAGGCCAGCACCGAGATCATCAACCTCGAGGCCATCCTGGGCTTGCCCAAGAGCACCGAGCACTTCCTGGCCGACATACACGGCGAGCACGAGGCCTTCCAGCATGTGCTCAAGAATGCGTCGGGCGATATCAAGCGCAAGGTACGCGAGGTGCTGAGCGACGAGCTGAGCGACAAGGAGATACGCACCCTCTGCACCCTCATCTACTACCCTGCCGAGAAGCTACAGCTGCTCAAGGCCGAGATGGAGGGTCACGACATGCACGACTGGTATGCCCTCACCCTGCGCCGCCTCATCTCGGTGTGTCAGAACATCTCGTCCAAGTATACCCGCTCCAAGGTGCGCAAGGAGCTGCCCAAGGAGTTCTCCTACATCATCCAGGAGCTGCTCCACGAGTCCACCGGCATAACCAACAAGAACCGCTACGTCAAGGGCATCATCGAAGCCATCATCAGCACAGGCCAGGCCGACCACTTCATCGTGGCCATCAGCAACCTCATACAGCGCCTGGCGGTAGACCGCCTGCATATCGTGGGCGACCTCTTCGACCGCGGCACGGGCTCGCACCTCGTGATGGATGCCCTGTGCCAGTACCAGAACTTCGACGTGCAGTTTGGCAACCACGACGTGCTGTGGATAGGTGCCGCCGCAGGCAACCGCGCCTGCATGGCCAATGTGCTGCGCCTGTGCATGCGCTACGGAAACCTCTCGGTGCTCGAAGACGGCTACGGCATCAACCTCCTGCACCTGGCCATCTTTGCCATGGAGATATACAAGGACGACCCCTGCGAGGAGTTCGGCCCGAAGCTCGAGGACAATGTCACCTGCAGCGACAAGACCCGCCGCCTCATAGCCCAGATGCACAAGGCCGTGAGCGTGCTCCAGTTTAAGCTCGAGGCCGAGATCATACGCCGCCACCCCGAGTACGGGATGGACGACCGCCTCCTGCTCCACAAGATCGACTACGACAAGAGCATCTGCACCATCGGCGGCAAGCGCTACTCCATGCGCGAGTGCTACTTCCCCACCATCGACCCTGCCGACCCCTACCGCCTCAGCGTGGAGGAGAGCGAGGTCATAGAGCGGCTGGCCCACTCCTTCACCACCAGCGAGAAGCTACAGCGCCATATCCGCTGCCTGCTCGACCACGGCAGTATGTACCTCGTATACAACGGCAACCTGCTCTTCCACGCCTCCATACCCATGAATGCCGACGGCACCCTCAAGGAGGTGTACCTCCACGACGGGCTCTACAAGGGCCGTGCGCTGCTCGACAAGGTAGACAGCCTCATCCGTGCCGCCCACTCGGCCGATACCGACGAGGCGCTGCGCCAGTTCTCCGTCGACTACCTGTGGTATCTCTGGTGCGGCAAGGATGCCCCCACCTTCGACAAAGACCGCATGGCCACCTTCGAGCGCTACTTCCTCAAGGACAAGGCCGTGATGAAGGAAACCAAGGGCCACTACTACACCCTGCGCAACGAGGACAGCACCGTAGACCTCCTGCTCAGCGAGTTCGGCGTCGAGGGTGACCACCGCCACATCATCAACGGCCACATCCCCGTGAAGACCCTCAAGGGCGAGAATCCCATGAAGGCCGGCGGCCGCCTCCTGGTCATCGACGGCGGTTTCTCCAAGCCCTACCAGTCCACTACTGGCATTGCTGGCTACACCCTCGTGTACCACTCGCGCGGCATGTCGCTCGTGGAGCACCAACCCTTCACCTCCACCGAAGAGGCCATCCGCAACGGTTCCGACATCAAGAGCACCCGCCACCTCGTGGAGAAACTCACCGAGCGTATCCACGTGAGCGACACCGACAAGGGACGCGACATACGCCGCCGCATCGACTCGCTGCGCAAACTGCTCTACGCCTATCGTCTAGGAATCATCAAGGAAATGACACGATGATCCCCGATAGCAAATACATTCTATCGAGTATACCTACAAAAAAGAGAAATGAAGATAAAATCAGAAGGGTGACCCTTCTGATTTTATGTAAACAGCATACCGTTTTCTTGAAATGAGTATACAATTTTTGTACTATTGCTTCTTAATCGGCCGAAGATACCAAGGGCGAAGCTTGGGTGTAGGTACGTGCGGCGAGTTCTTTGTCGAGCATATACATACCGTACTTGTTGCCCTCTACAGCCTCAACGGCGGCTATCATCTCGCGAGCACTCTCCTCTTCCTCAACCTGCTCGTCAATGAACCATACCATACGGTTGATAGATGCGAAGTCGCGATCCTCGTTGGCAATGGCGGCAAGATTGTTGATGAGTGACGTCACCTTCTTTTCGTGCTCAAGAGTCTGGGTAAACATAGCCAACACGCTGTCCCATGTAGTGGGCACCTCGTTGATGGGGAGCAGGGTGACCTTGGCATCACGTGAGTTAAGGTAGTTCATGAAGATACGGGCATGATCGTTCTCTTCCTGAAACTGTACGTAAAACCAGTTGGCTACACCCTTAAGGCCCTTGGTCTCCGCATCCATTGACATTGCCAAGTATAGATAGGCCGACCACAACTCGGCATTGATTTGAGCATTGATAGCTTCGTGGAGTTTCTTGCTTAACATATTCTTAAATTTTAGAATTTTCGTCACAAATTATTCAACTTCAATCGTTTATTTCCGTCTTCCACACTCCATGAAGATTACAGTACTCGTACACAGCGATAGGCTTGGCATTACAAACACAGAATACAGCTTCTGGCTTCCCTTCGTGGGGAAGGTCAATGCGAATGCCGCCATGTTCAGTCTCCACATAGATGAAGGCGATGTGATGCCCCTCAGTCATAGGATGAGCCACACTACCCACCTCAACCTTGATGTGGCAATCGTCGATACGGGTCACCACGGGGAGATGCTTCTCTACGCTGGCGTCAACGGTGTTTACTGTGAGCTCTTTCATCTTCTCACCACAACATACCACGGGAACTTTAGAGTCTACAATCTTCTGGATTACATTACCACAATGTTCACATTTGAAAAATTTTACAGCCATAATTCTTTATTGATTTAAAAGGTTTATACTTTTTCGTTTTTATCTATGACAAAGGTAAAGCAAACATTTCACATATGCAAATACCCTACATCTATCATTCAATAGACGAAAACAATATTAGCTCTATCTTCGGAAACAATCAGGCCTCGCTTTTGTTCTTCTCTTTTATGAAAAGAGCTGAATATCGTTATAATTTACAGAATATGCTATTCGCGAAAAAATCAATTATTGCAAAACTACAATTTTATTTTCTCTTTCAGGAACCTGCCCGTATAGGATGCCTCGCACTGCGCCACCTCTTCGGGGGTGCCACAGGCTACCAGCTGACCTCCACGGTCGCCCCCTTCGGGACCGATGTCGATGATGTGGTCGGCACACTTGATGACCTCCATATTGTGCTCGATAATGACAATGGTGTGGCCGCGCAGGATGAGCGCATCGAACGAACAGAGCAGTTTCTTGATATCGTGGAAGTGGAGGCCCGTGGTGGGCTCATCGAAGATGAACATCGTGGGGTCCGACTTCTCCAGGCTGAGGTAGTAGGCGAGCTTCACGCGCTGGTTCTCACCGCCCGAGAGGGTCGACGAGCTCTGCCCCAGCTTCACATAGCCGAGCCCTACATCCTGCAGGGGCTTGAGGCGGCGCACCACCTTCTTGGCTCCATGTTCGGTGAAGAAATCTACGGCTTGGTTGACGGTCATCTCCAGTATGTCGTGGATATTCTTGTCGTGATAGGTCACGAGCAGCGTGTCGGCCTTGAAGCGCTTGCCGTGACAGGCCTCACACTCGAGCACGAGGTCGGCCATGAACTGCATCTCCACGGTGATGGTACCCTCGCCCTTGCACTCCTCGCAGCGGCCTCCCTCGCTGTTGAAGGAGAAGAAGCCTGCCGTATAGCCCATCTGCTTGGCCAAGGGCTGCTCGGCAAAGAGCTTGCGTATCTCGTCGTAGGCCTTGAGGTAGGTGACGGGATTGGAGCGGGTGGACTTGCCTATGGGGTTCTGGTCTACAAACTCCACAGCACGCAGCATGCGGATGTCGCCCTTCAGCTCCAAATGCTCACCGGGGCGCTCGGAACCCTCGCTATATTCACGTGCCAGGGCCTGATACAGGATATCGCGCACGAGCGAACTCTTGCCGCTACCGCTGACACCGGTAACTACGGTCATCACATTGAGCGGGAACTTCACGTCGATGCCCTTGAGGTTGTGGTGGCGTGCACCGCGAATCTCCACGTAGTTGTTCCACGGACGGCGACTCTGAGGCACAGGTATCTGCTCCTCGCCCAAAAGGTAGCGCACGGTATAGCTGGCCGAGCCCGACTGCAGGTCGTGCATATCGCCCTCGTACACTATCTGTCCGCCAAGGCGCCCTGCCTCGGGACCTACGTCGATGATATAGTCGGCCGCGCGGATAATCTCCTCGTCGTGCTCGACCACCACAACGGTGTTGCCTGCCTGCTGCAGCTGGCGAAGCACGCGGATGAGTTTGTCGGTGTCGCGGCTATGAAGGCCTATGGAGGGTTCGTCGAGGATGTAGAGCGAGCCCACAAGCGGACTGCCCAGCGAGGTGACGAGATTGATGCGCTGGCTCTCACCACCCGACAGCGTATTGCTGAGGCGGTTGAGCGTGAGGTAGCCGAGCCCAACATCGAGCAGGAACTGCAGACGGCTGTTGATTTCGATAAGCAGGCGCTTGGCAATGGCTGCCTCGTGCTCGTCGAGCGTAAGCTGCGCGAAGAAGCGCTGCAGCTCGGTCACGGGCATATCGACCAGTTCGCAGATGTTGCGCCCGCCAATCTTCACATAGGTGGCCTCCTTCTTGAGGCGTGTGCCATGGCAGGTGGGGCACGTCGTCTTGCCGCGATAGCGTGCCAGCATCACACGGTACTGTATCTTATACTGGTTCTCCTCCAGCATCTTGAAGAAGGAGTCGATGCAGGGTTTCGTACGGGGGCCGTGCCACAGGTAGTCCTTCTGTGCCTGAGTGAGCTCATAATAGGGAGCAAAGATGGGGAAGTTGTCCTTGGCGGCATAGCGGATAAACTCGTCGCGCCAGGCGCTCATCTTCTCGCCACGCCAGCACACCACGCATCCGTCGTATACGCTCATGGCCGTGTTGGGCACCACGAGCTGCTCATCGATACCGATGATGCGTCCGAAGCCGCCACACTCGGAGCAGGCACCTACGGGAGAGTTGAAGGAGAAGAGCTGTTCGCTGGGTTCCTCGAAGGCAATGCCGTCGGCCTCGAAGCGCTTGCTGAACGTATGCAGTATCCCTGCAGGGTAGAAACGCAGCATGCACGTGCCCCCACCCTCGTAGAATGCCGTCTCGCAGCTGTCGATAAGGCGGCTCACGGTCTCTTTGCTGTCGTCCACGCTGAGGCGGTCGATAACTAAGTTTAATGGACAATGGACAATTGACAATTGACAATTATTTCCATCCGATTGCTGTGCCTTATCAATTGTCAATTGTGATTTGTCAATTGTCAATTTTTCCAGCATCTCCTCGATACGCATCACCTCGCCCTTCACCTCTACCCTTGCAAAGCCCTGCTGCAGGCATATGGTGAGTTGCTCCTCCAGTGTACGCCCATCGCGTATCATGAGCGGAGCCAATACGGTGAAGCGCGTGCCCGTGCTGTAGGAGCGCATGCAGGCCACGATATCCTCGGTGTCATGCTTCTTCACCAGCTGCCCTGTCACAGGCGAGTAGGTCTTGCCCACACGGGCAAAGAGCAGGCGCAGGTACTCGTAGATCTCGGTCGATGTGCCCACCGTAGAGCGCGGATTGCGGCTGCTCACCTTCTGCTCTATGGCAATGGCAGGCGGCAAGCCCTTGATGAAGTCGCACTCGGGCTTCTTCATGCGTCCGAGGAACTGACGTGCATAGGACGACAGACTCTCCACATAGCGACGCTGCCCCTCGGCATACAAGGTGTCGAAAGCCAGCGAGCTCTTGCCCGAGCCCGAGAGTCCGGTCACTACCACCAACTTATTACGCGGGATATTGACCTCAATGTTCTTCAGATTGTTCACGCGCGCCCCTTTGACGCTGATATATTTCTCCTCACTCATTGTCGTAACAGATTCTTATTCCGACAGTCACAAAACCGACTATCTTTGCAAAGATACGACTTTTTTCCCATACGATGATACGGCGAATCAGAATTCTTAACGTTTCTTCTTCAGACTCCACCAGTCGAGATTCATCAACTGGGGTCCCTTGCGACCCTTGAAACAGAGATACAGGTCGTGCACGCCCGTCAGCGTCGTTGTCACTGCCGCCTTATGCGTCTCCCATGCCTCCCAGCCCCCTGTGGAAGGCACCTGAAGGGTGGCCATCAGCTGGCCCTGCAAGCTGTCGGCACGAAGTTCGATGCATCCGCCACGCAGGCCGCTAGCCACACGTGCGGTGAAGGTCTGCGCCCCGGAGTCGCCTAAATCGACCTCGCGCAGCTTGATGTAGTCACCGTTGTGCGTATGGGTGACGTATACTCCAATACGGTCGTTCTGCTCCGTCGTCACACCACGCGAGAAGGCCATGGTTTCGTCCTCGACCCTGCGGTAGGGATTGAACCTTGCCACAGGCTCCACGCCCTTGTCGGTAGGGCGGATGACGGGAAACGATCCGTCGGCATTATAGGCAAACTCCTCCACGGCCACGCTGCGTCCAAAGCCACCGCCACCCGGCAGCTTACCCGTATGATAGAAGAAATAGCTATGCTCCTTGGAGTCGACCACACCGGCATGGTTGGTAAACGAGTTGGTGCTGTTATCCTTGTCTGCATTGTATCCTACAAAGACAGGAGCATCTGAGTCCCCGTTCTTATATGTAATGTTATATACACCATAGTATGCAGGATTCAACACCACGACAAAGGTCAGCACCGTTCCGTCGGTCAAGGTGATGGTGCCCGTATGAGCGCCATCGGCAGCATCACTTTTGATGGTGATGTTCTTGAAGTCGGTACCATTCTCAATAAAGTCACCGGCTACAGTGGCACCTGTAAGTTCACCAAAATACCCGCTAAGGTCAATTGCCACATTTTTGTTAGCGATGATGGTCACTTTTGCAGTGAGGTCATTGGTGAGATAGCGGTATGCATAGTAGGCACCGTTGTTCACGGGGATGATATACTTGCCGAGTATCTCCTTGGCTTTCTCTACGGTATTGCCTTCTGGTTCGCGAGTGTAGCTGTCGGTGTGGCCTGCCTCACCAGGTTGAAGAGCAGTAGTACTGATGCTATTATCACCTACCTTGTGCGTCATTCCATGTGCCCAGTTCCACTCGAAGAACTTATACTCAGCTGTTGTGCAGTTGTTGTCGAAGTAGTGTTTCCATCGAGGATAATACAAGTCTTTCAACAGTCCCTGCCAAGAGCGGTAGGAGTAATCGTTCAGATTAGTACCAGGCGATGACCAGGTAGATACAATGGTGCGGGCATTGTTGTATTCATACCAGTCGGGAGTAGCCGTAGTAGCACCCTCAACTTCCCCAGCAGCATCGCGAGCTTCCTGTGTCCACTTACCGAGACGGAAGTTGAGGTTGGTGCCCTTGAAGGCATCCATATCCAAGATGAGTTGGAGGAAAGCATCACGACGAGCAATATAGGCAGCATCAGTAGCAAAGTTTGCGCCAGCAGCATTCTTTGCCTCCTTGATTCCGAGAAGCAAGTCATAGGCATAGTCGGCCATCACACCACCGCCGAATTCAACAAGGTCGTAGTTGTAGTTGCTCTCATATACAGAGCCCTTAGCCAGAGCGAGTTCGTCCTCCTGATCAAGCAACTTGTACACGGCATCAATCAGCATCTGACGACGAGCCTTAGTATAAGTTCCACCGGCATGGTTAAGTGTCTTGCCCCAATAGCTAGCAGGCTTTGCGTCAAGGTTTGGACGTGCTGCCCAAACGTCTTCTACAGGACCTTGAATACCATCGGCACCATAGGCAAGCGGACCTTGGCGAAGCAGGCTCCACGCTTCCTTCACCACGGCATTGTCCTGACCGTAGCGAGCAATGGCGTAGTTGTTTACCCATTCCTCTACATCGGGCTTCACGCCATTCATCCAGGGAAGCTGGAAGATAAGGTCGTAGGTCACGGGAGTCTGCTCAATAGCCTCGGGAGCAGCGCCGATACCCTTGATGCTGGCATATTTGGCTTTGAACTTAAAGTAATTGTCGGTCACGTTCTGCAAGCGGCCCATGAGTCCGGAGCGGCCACCGAAGTTGGGGATAGTACTGAACACGGCATCCTGAGGAGCATAGCCGTTGTATGAGTCAAATGCAGGACTGCCATCTGCAAAGAGGTCGAGCACGATGAGACGACCTGCAGGAACAGCGGTGAGCGAGTACCGCTGTGTAGCACTCCACTGCCACTGCTGGATGACCCACTGTGAACCCGCCTTGGCTGCCTCCATAGCAGCGTAAAGCGCCTCATAGTCCTCCATAGTACCGGCACCGCCACCTTCGTGGAAGGGGTCCATAGAGTAGTACTGGCTCTCGCCCATCACGGCGTGCAAGCACTCGTAGTAGTCGGCTGCAATCTCAGCATATTTGGCATTGCTTACACTGAGCAGGAGCGGACGCACGAAGTCGCCTGCCCAGTTGCCCCCATTGCTACGGGTCGCATATCCCGACTTAGAGGCAAAGTTGGTGGGCACCATACCCGACCAACCGGGCAATACGGGTTGCATACCGAGGGCACGCTGTGCGGCTGTAATCTTGCCTGCAAGTTCCTTCTGACGCACATACCAAGCATCGTCCTGCACGCCACCGGCACCTTCCCAAGTGCCACCGCTCTTGGTTCCTGCGGCTGTACCACCCCATCCTTCGAGGTTGTTCATGGCCCACCAAGCGATGAAGGCAGGACCTGCCACGAAGGCTTTCGCGGCTTCATCGTCGTAACCATACTTACGGTTGCCGTTAGCATCCTCCATGGTGAGGAACGAGCGCCACACCTCTTCGAGGCCTACGAGTTGGAGCGGCATGTTGATACCATGGAGTGCCATCCAGTCTATCTCCTGCTGCCAGCGAGTCCAGGTCCAAGAGGTCATAGAATAACCAAAGACACAGGTGTTCAAGTAGTAGCGATACTTAGCATCGCAGGTGTGGGTTTCTTCCGAGGGAAGAGGAAGTTCTATATTAGAAAGATCTACATAAGCCGCATTCTCGTTCTTCACAGCCACGGTTTTCTCATTGAGCGAGTTCCAAGCGATGTTGACGTGAGCAATGTTGTTCAAGTACCAACCCAAACCTGTGGTAATGGCGCTGATGGTAGTACCCTTGATGAGAATCTTGTTATCTTCGCTGCCAAGCACGAATACCTCTTGCTTGCTGTTCATCGAGGGGTCGAGCACGAACTTGAACTTCCCGTCTGTGCCTGCTCCACCGATACGGTTGACGAGGTCAACCACAGCTTGAGGATTCTCTACAATAGGAGCCTCGGTGTATACGAGGGTGATTGTCTCGTTCTCGTCATCTACCACAACACTCCAAGTATAGCCTGCAATGTCGGTAGCTGTAATGAGGTTGCTGTCAAAGGTTGAGACAGCAATTGCGGCACCAGCAGCAATCTCTTTGCCATCGTATGTCACAATAACGGCTGCATCCTGCGGGGCACCGCTGATGGCAAATGCATAGTCAGAGGGCTTAACGTATGAGGTCTTGATTTCAAACGCCTTGGCGTTCATGGTAGTATTCTCTGTTACGAATGAGAACTTGAATGCTCCGCCAAGGTCTACGCCATTGGGCAGTGTAATTTCAAACCAGTCGTCTTCAGTACCTGAATCCCATGTTGCAGTTCCGCCATAAGTGCCATTGACCCCATCGAAGAATCCTGCATAGGTTTTACCATTGTTGCCTGTAACATCTTCAGCGGCCAATTCTACGACCTCTCCAGTAGCATCATAGAGCTTAAACTCATCAAGGCTTAAACGATTAGAACCATTTTTGAAGAATGCACCCGACTCGGTGAGTGTGAAGCGCAGTTTGTTGCAAGCACCTGCATAGGCAATATAGTCAGAGGTGAAATGATATTTGCCATTAGTATCCGTGCCTGTTGTGGTACAATCGAATGCACCCTCGAAAAGCCAACCATTACAGCCGCTACCCACATTGGTAAAGATACCTGTACCCACATTGGCATTTTGGTCACTACCAAGGAACTTGGCATTATCGGCCAAACGGGTAATCTGAGCATAACCTTCGGTATTGGGATCACAGATGGTCCACAAAGAGAAGTCTGTTGTTGTATTCCAATCGTGAGTTGAACCGACATACTTACCACCATTGTCCTTGTCCTCAATTAACCAAGCTCCGGCAGATGGGGTCATGTAGAACTTTGTCGGAGTCGCTTGGAATGAAGCCTTTGTGTCACCTACTTGGGTAAGGCTGAGATAAGTAGCATCCACCACAGAATATACGTTGTGGACGGTCCATACCCCATACCCACTATTGCCAAGTTTAGGCTTAGCTGTGCCACTCTGGCAATTGAGCCAAGTAGTGCCTCCCTCCTGAACAAAACGGACAAGATTATCGATATCTGCATTGACAAGGTCACCAACAGCATTACATAGGGTAGCTCCAGAGCCACCAGATGTAGGCGCAGTGGTATAGAATACCTGTGCGTTATCCTTTTTGCCAAGCGTCACATCAACCTGTGAGGCAGTTTTCTGGAAGTAGCCATTTTCCGCATCGGTGGTGCGTAGATAATATTTGCCAGCAAAACCCTCTGTTACAGGTTCCCAAACGAGCAATGCTTCTTCAAAACTCGCCTGATTACTGGTACCTGCAAGGTAATATGAATTATTGTTTGCACGATTCTGAATGACAATCGTAGTAGGCGTAGTGATGGCATTGAGCGCTGCAGAGCTCTGTATTGTACCAAGATCAACAGTATTAAAAGGGCTCTTGATTGTATATGCACCTCTATTCAAATCGCTGTAAGGGATGAGCGCAAACTCCATACCTGTGCCCTTGTCGCAGTAAAGTGGTTGCTCTGCAGTTTTCGTATCGATATTGACAAATTTTCCGTCTGCACGAGCAATCGTATAAAGGTCTGCTTCTGTTTTACTGATAGTCCATTCGTAGGCTGTGGTACCAATCACCGCATTCCAGTTTCGGCTCGACGCTTGCATGACGTAGGATCCGCTTGCATTTTTTAGCGCCCATTTCGTATTGTCCGTAGTGCCCGCCTCGAAATAAATGATACAAGGCTTGACATTGAGGCTGATATTGTTGGTAGTAACGCCTGCATTCGGCTCGTCGATTCCCAATGTCTGAATATCCAAATACAATCCCGTGGTACTCTCCTTCAACGCATACATCTTGCCAGGGACAAACTCTGCATGGGCCGAAAGGCAAAGAAGTAACGAAGCAAGAAACAACGTAAACTTTTTCTTCATAAGATTTGTGTTATTTTGATTAAGTTTTGTCATGGTCATTTATAATAAGAGATCTAATGCACAAAGATATAGAGATTTTTCCATTTATCGAGTCTTTGAGAGATTTCATTCATACTACTCAAAAAAATCATCACATATCCATATCTTACAATTCCACTTACAGATATACAATAGAGCATAAAAAAACGGCAAGAAAAAGTTTCTTCTTTCCCGAATAATTTATACATTTGCGCACAGAACAATAAAGCATCATATCACCATGAAAAAAATTGCTTCTATCTTCATCGTCCTCTTCGCCTGCTTGTCGCTCCACGCAGAGGAACAGGCCATCACTTTTGGTGAACTACCCAAGAATGCCAAGATATTCGTGCTCACCTACTTCAAGAATATTCCTTTCAAAGAGGTGTACATAGAGCGTCGGGCAAGCCTCACACAGTATGAGGTAAAGCTCAAAGGCGGCATAGACTTGCAGTTTGACCGCACGGGACTATGTACCGAGGTTAGTTGCGAGAATGGGGCGGTACCCGATGAAATCATTCCACAGAAGATACTTCTCACCACGAAGAAGCACTTCCCCCAAAATTATATCCGCAAATTTGAGAACAATGGGCGTATGTATGATCTAGAGCTCGACAATGGCACCGTGCTTACCTTTAGCAGGACACTACGTCTCGTAGACATTGACGAGTAGCCCCTACTCCACTGAATATCTCTCAGAAAAATCACTCAATAGGACGGGCAGAGCAGCCATTGGGCACACTGATGCGCAGCATATGCGACACGGTAGGTGCCACGCTCTCCACTGCTATGGGTGAGCGGCTGACGACAGGACTGAGCCCCGCACCATACAGAATGACTGGCACCGGCACGTGAGCACGGTTGTAGTAGACGCGTTCGCCCCAACGATCATCCACGAGTGTCCATCCCGGCGACACTTCCAATATCAAATCGCCTGAACGCTCGGCATTGTAGCTATTGCGCATGGCGGCATCGGCCGAACCTGAAAGAAGGTCGAGCGAGGGATACACACGCTTGATGCCTGCCATTTGGGACAGGAACTCGGTGCAGCGGTCGAGCAGTTCCTTCATCTTCAGTTGGCGTTTCTCGATGAGGGCATGGTTGAGGTACAGCTCATTGAGGTATGAACCCTCCACATAGTTGTCCTTGCCATACAAGGCGCCGAGATACATGTTGAGCAGCGCCACACAACGATCCATCTTGAGTTCGCCAGTGGGCAGTGTGAAGTACTTGTTATCGGGCATGCAAGCATCAGAATAGCCCGTAGAGGTAATGAAGAAGAGTGCATTGTCCATACCCACCTTCTCTTCTACGGCACGCAGCAGGTCGGCAATATTGCGGTCGAGGCGGCAATAGATATCCTGCAGTTCGAGCGAGTGTTCCGACGAATGTTCGTAATTGCCGGCATAATACCCCACACAGAGCATATCGGTCGTTCTGTTTCGTCCGAAGAGACTACCGGCGATACAGGCTTGTGCCAGTTGGGTGACCTCATCATTCACGCAGGCCGAAGTCTTATAGCGCCTTACGGCATCGGCATCACCTCCGCGAAACGTGTGGCGGAATGCTTTTGGGGCTCCATCATAGACGGAATAGCTGTATACTCCCGTAGGGTAATAGGGCACCCACTCTGCACTGGCCCAATCGAAGCGGGTACCAATACGATGATTGAAGGGGCGCACCCAAGCGGGCACTCCACTATAATAGTCTGAAGAGGCCCACATAGCTTGGTCCTCGCTCAGCCAAAGCACGGCATTGGGGGCATGGCCACCAGCCAACACCGCCATATCGCGCTCAGGAGCGATGGAGAGCACATAGCCATGACCCTGGGTAGCGAGTTTGAGCTCATCGGTGAGTGTGGTGACGAGCAATCGCGAGGGTGATGTGGAGGCCGAGGTATTGATGCCCGCATAGGCAGCATCGTCAACTGCACCCAGCACGCGCATGCTCTTGCGCTCCATGAAGCGGTTACCCGTGATGCCATGGTAGTAGGGTGTAGAGCCACTATATATGGATGCCACGGCCGACGAGCGGTCGGGGCCGGCATGCTCGAAATAGCCATTGGTATACACGCGGCCCTCGGCGAAGAGTTTCTTGAAGCCCTCGTCACCATACAGGTTGGCAAACTTCTCCAGATAGTCGGAGCGCAGTTGGTCTACCACAATGCCTATCACCACCTTGGGCACTTCATTGCCACCCCCGGCCATGAGCGAGGCAGGGAACAGCATGGTCACCAGCACCGTCACCGCACGTATATGTTTGCTTCGCGAAGAGCCCGGCTTGCGATGAGCGAGCAGGCGCGACAATAGTGGATAGAGCCACACATTATGCACCACGCGAAGCAGAAGAATGGCCACCAGCATATAAGCCGCAGGCTGTATGTACTGGTATGCCAAGAGCGCCACCACCAAGAAAACTACCAGCAGCCCTCCCAGCACATAGCTGAGCACACTCTTGCGGTTCTTCACCAGGTCGCGTATGATGAAGGGCATGAAGAGTAGCGGCAACGGATTGAGGTATATGACGTGGAGGTTGCTCCCCACCGTGGGATGCCCGGAGAAGAAGAAGAGGAATGCCACCACACACCCCATCAACCCTTGAATGGTGAGCAGCAGTATGTCGTACCACCACAGACGACGCTCAAAAAGGAACTCCAGTGCACAGATGCATGCGGTGAACAAGAGCAGCAGCACCATCATCTGCACAGGAGCGAGCGGGAAAGAGAACGTGTGAGGCTGGGGAGCCAAAGGCTCCACTACCTCCTCATTCACCACATACGGGTACTCGCGCCCTGATACGGCCAATCGTGTAGCTGCCGTATAGTTCTTCAGATACTCGGGGGCAAACATCTGCTCACGCGCACCGATGGGTCGGTCGGCCTCCAATCCCAGCAGATAGTCGATGCCAAATTGCGACCAAGGATAATCGGCCGTATACTGATGCAGGATGGTGCGATACGTCGAAACCGACTCGGCTCCACCTACCGAGAGGCTACCGCGAAGCACCTCTTCCACCTTGTCGCGAGCCTTGGTGCTACAGTTATTATAGAGGAAGTTGTAGCGATATTCACGATTCTCGGGGCGCAGGTTCTTATCGAGCGACCTCACCAGCGCCTCCTTCTCGGCAGCAGAGAGATTGAGCTCCTGTAGCGTCACCGAGGAGCCGCGCTCCGTATATTCGCGCTCAAACATGGGATAGCCCACGGCACCCACCACATAGTCGGTCTCGCCCTTAATGAAACGCCACACGAAGTTGGGGGCATCAAAAGAGAACAGTCCATAGTTGACGGCCACGTCGACCCCTTGCGTGGGAATCTCCACACGTAGTGCCGTGTGCCCATACACCGCATACACCTCAGTTCCGGGCGAGCAGGTCACCAGGCTTACACGAATAGAGTCACTATGGTCGCGCACCAGCGTCGAGTCCACTTGTGCCGACACGCCCAGTACCGACAATCCCAATAGCAGCAATGCAATGATATATCTTCTCATAAGAATCGTATGTTTCTGAAAGAAAAGACAAAAGTAGTGCAAATTTTTCATTATTTGCACTACCAGGTCTCAAGAATCTAAAAATTTACGCCAAGAGGCGCAATGAACTACTTGAACATCACCTTTCTATTGTCATGGATATAAACGCCGCGCTCGGGGTTGCCGCTGACAGGACGACCTTGAAGGTCGTAGACGATGGACGAGTGAGCGTCATCGGCCGACACCGTATGGATAGAGCTACCGTCCTTCACCTGCAGGATGGCATCCACGATAACGCCTCCGTTGGCAAGGATGCCATTGGTACCTGTGCAGGTGCCATCGGCAGCGACTTGTCCGCCCGCATCGATGCTGTTCCAATCCATCTTGAAGCGGATGCGGTAGTCGCCCTCCTTTGCAGGTGCCACAAACGAGGGGCACTCCATGGTGTTGCGGGCACCGCCCGTGAGGGTCGTTCCTGCGGAGTTGACACCGCTGGCATCATTGTTGAAGTCGCCCGAATAGAAGCTGAACGACACGACGTCGGTGCCGCTTTGGTCGGTGTTCCCGTCATTGAAGGAGAACTGCTTGTCGCCGTCGAGGTCGATATACACGTATCCGTGCATCCAGTTGGCCTGCTGGTCGAAGGTGACCTTCACGGTACTGCCTGCGGTGCAGGTGAGCAGCTGGTCGGTTTTGTCCATATAGGGCTTGCCCTGGCCTACGGCCAAGGTCTGTGCCTCGGCACCCTCCTCCTCGAAGATGATGTTCTTGATGAATCGGTCGGTGCGTGTGGCATTGGTGTTCTTGTCGAAGTTGGTGGCATAGGGCTCCACCACCTTGGGAGTTACGGTGAGGGTGACCGATGCCGTGACGCCCGAACCGTCGGTGGCCGTAGCGGTGATGGTTACCTCGCCCTCTTTCACGGGCGTCACGAGTCCGCCCTCGACGGTAGCCACTTCAGGGTTGCTGCTGCTCCATGCAATGGCAGGGAAGGTCGCCTTGGCGGGTGCTATGGCAGCGTTGATTACGAGTGTGCGATTGGCGGCTACAGAGGTTTCTCCATTCTCGGTGGTGAGTGTGATGCTCTCCACCTTATTGATGGTAGCCTCAGCATCGATGCCCTCGAAGCCGTAGATGCTGCTACCGGGGAGCTTCACGGTGAGCTCGGTGTCGATGTTGATGGGCGTGCCCTCGGCAAGTCCTTCAAGTGCATCCTGAATGCCGAATGCGCTACGCAGGATGATGCTGCCGTTCACATTCTTCGGGATGTTGAGCGCCTGGCGCAGGGTGAAGGTAAAGGTCTGTGCGTCGTTGGCACCGTTGCGGAGTGCGAGTGTCGACTTGGTGCCGTTCCATGCCGCCCAGCCATACACCTCGGCCTTGGAGCCCGTCCAGGGATTTCCGCCTACCCAGTGAGCGTCGGGGAGCACGTCGGCATTGCGCTCCTGCCAAGCGATACACTCGGCGAGGTCGGCCCAGAGGGCACCGCCGTTGATGCTGCCCATCAGGTCGTAGTCGTTGTAGAGCTCTACCATGCCCGAACCGCAGAGGAAGGCAGCACGGAGCTCATTGCGTACGGGGAGGTAGTCGCGCTCGTCGCTTGCGGGAGGACCGTACTTGGTGAGGATGAATCCGTGAGTCATCAAGGTATTGATGGGACAGATGGGCGAGTTCTTCACGTAGTTCTGATATACCAGTCGGTCGCGGTAGGTAATCCAGTTCTCGCGCTTGATGGTGTTGTTGCCCGTGCGGTCGTGGTCGTTCTCCTGACGCCATGTGGCATCGGTAATCTGATACCAGAAGGGCGATGCCCAGGTGCCCACGGAGGTGTTGAAGAAGATGTCTTCGCGCAACTCCTCGCGCACATACTGCTCGAGGCGGATGATGCCCTCGGCATTCTCGTTGCCGGTGTCACCGGCATCGGGGCCTACGGATGAGAACTGCCCGGAGATACCGTCAAACTTGAAGAAGACGTAGTTGTCGTTGCCCTGCTGATAGCCCTCTGTGCCATCCTGATTGCATACGAGGTTGAATGCGGCATCCTTGAACGCCTTGTAGTAACGGGGATTGGAGAGCTGCATGCCGCCCTTGTCGCTCCAATAAGAGCGGCGATGGTTACCGCTGGCACCATAGCCGCCTACCGGGCCGAGCCAAGCGCCTATGCCTGCACCCATCTCGTCGGCCACCTTGGACATATCGCGCATCTCGTTGGGGAAGCTCTCGTGGAAGGTCCACTCGCCATACTTGTCCCATCCGTCGTCGATGATGAATATCTTGGGCGCTACGCCATAGCGGTCATAGAAGTCGCTCTTCCAGTGGGCCATCACATCGAGCACATCGTCCACCTTCGTATTGTCGAGATGCTCGCGGCCAGGGGCTGCATTGTTGCGGTTGATTTGCAGCTCATACCAGGTGAGGTACATGGGCATGGCACGCCAGGGCACGGCACGCTCGCGCTCCGAGTAGGCGAGGAAGGAGCGGCGCTTCTGTGTCTTGTGTATATCGGTGTCGGCCTCGGTGCCGTCCTGTGCGATGAGTCCCACCACGGAGGCCACCTTCCAGGTCTCGTCCTTGGCGAGGGTGGTGTTGCGGCTCCAGCGGCCCTGTATGCCTACGACGTCGGTATTGATTACCACGCCCTCCTTGGCGGTATATATCTTCGTGCTGAGGGTGCTGGCGGCATCGATGCTCTCGGTCTTGTTTTCCACGATGACACGGATGGTGAAGGTGCCGTCGTTGGGGGCGATGAAGGTAAACACGTTCTTCTCGTGCTGACCACCCGAGTAGCCGCTATGGTAGTCGTTGGCGGCAATGTCGCCATTGGCGGCAAGCAGGTCGGCCCCACCGAAGTTGAGGCGGTGGCTACCGCTCTTGTACTGCACCTTGACCTCTACCTTCTGACCCTCCTTCAGCTCAACGCCTGTCTGCCTGTAGGCCAAGAGGTTCTGATAGCCAGCACCGGTCACCTCGGTGAGGCGTGCAATGGCCTTGTCGCCCTCCTCCATCGGCACCCATGAGCTGGCCGTGAGTGCCACGTCGGGCAGGGTGGCAGTGAGGTTCCAGCTGTCCTCCTCGCCGGTGGCACCGCCCACGGTGTTGTAGGCCGTGGGGGTCTCGAGCCCGGCAAATATCTTGTTGCTCATGAGCACGGCCCCGCGGGTGTTGCCCACCACGGCAGGGGTAGAGCCGGCCTTCTTGGTATCCACATTGTAGATCATGGGGATGATGTTGTACATGTCCACATCGTCCACGCCCTTGAGCTCCATCTCGGTGCGCAGGTAGTGCGAGCCGTCGCGCAATACGGCACGCCATACGATGGCCACGGTGCTCTCCTTGTAGGTGTACTCGTAGTTGGCCACGAGCGCCTTGCCGTCATAGTGCTCGGCACCGCCGATGGCCTTGTCGTTGGCCGTGAGGTCCACAAGCTCGAGGCTCTTGAGCGTCATGGCCGATGCAGGCACATTGTCGCCCGAACCGAAGGCTACGGTGAAGAGCTCGGTACCGGCCACGAGGTCCATGGCATCAGAGCCGGCAAAGTAGATGGCATCGCCCAGGCGCATGTATGAGGCTGCCAACACGTTGTTGCTCAGCGTGTATACGCCTCCGTTCTCCTCGCTCTTGGCTGCGCCTACGGCTTCCTGCTGGGCGGGGTATACCACCGCTTGGGTGTAGGCCACGGTAGCCGGTTGTGTGGGCAGGGTGGCGAAGTATACGTTGATGGTCTGCTTCACGTCGTCGATAGCCACGGCGGCAAACTGCCCCTCGGGAGCCACCACGGTGATGTCGGCCTTGTCTACGCTGCCCTCCGTGGTGTAGGTGTCGCCATCCTTGTAGGTGGCGTTGCCAATCTTGATGGTGCGCCCGTCGGGGATGCTGATGGTGTAGGTACGCTCGGCGATGACCACCTCGGTGAAGGTGTAGCGGCTACCGCCGTCGGCCGCTCCGGCATCTTGCCACAGGCCCAGCGTGTTGGGCCCGTCGTAGGGGTTACCGCCCACGCCCTGGTACCAGTTGAGGTACTTGTCGTTGGTGCCCGATGTGGTGTAGGGCTGCAGCTCGTAGTTGTCGGCCGCATAGTTGGTCACCTTGAAGTAGGCGCCCTCGACCTTCGTGTCAGAGAATTTCACGAAATCCTTGCCGTTGCTGTAGCTGGCCGCCTTGGTATAGGTGAGCCACTTCTT
>JAZNYG010000018.1:0-19270 GCA_045594245.1 Bacteroidaceae bacterium | reverse complement strand
ACCGATTTTTGCCCTCAAAAAAGGCAACGGATTAGTAGCAAATCTACATCTTAACTCATCTATATACGGTCTTTCAGGACCGCATTACAACCACGGAAGCCCGTTGCGTATTAAACAATCTACCAACGAATTGCATTATTTCCCAATTTCCTGCCTTTTTCTCGCGAGTTCTTCGTATCTTTGTCATAAAAATGATGTGATGAAGATACTTTGGCTAGATCTTAATTGCTCGTATGCGCACAGCTCGTTGGCATTACCTGCGCTGCACGCCCAGGTAATGCACCGCACAGACGTGGAGTGGCACGTAGTACGCACGACAACGGGAGAAGCTGTGGGTACGGTAGTGGATGCTGTGTATGCACATCGGCCCAATGTAGTGGCTGCCTCGGCTTGGCTGTTTACCCATGAGCATCTGCTGCATATCATATCAAGAGTGAAAGCATTACTGCCACAGACGGTAGTAATCTTAGGCGGGCCTGAGTTCTTAGGCGACAATGAAGATTACCTCCGCCATCACACTGAGGTGGATTGTGTGCTTCGCGGTGAAGGGGAAGAGAGTTTTGCCCGCTGGATTGATGTGTGGCATACTCCCAAGGCATGGAGCGATATCCCAGGACTGTGCTATATTTGTAAGAATTACGCCCACGCATCAACGGAGTTAACTCCCAATGGAACCTATCACGATGGTGGCCTAGCCCGCGTGATGGACTTTACCAAGCTACAGGCTCCCGAGGAGAGCCCGCTGTTTACGTGGAGCAAGCCTTTCGTGCAACTGGAGACTACGCGCGGATGCTTTAACAGCTGCGCCTTCTGTGTCAGTGGAATGGGTGATCCTATACGCACATTGCCACTTGATGCCATTCGCCACCGACTTGACCGAATTCGTGAACGAAGTATTCGGGATGTACGCGTACTGGACCGCACGTTCAACTACAATCCGCAACGCGCCATCGCACTGATGAGACTATTTGCTGAGTACCATCCTCATATGCGTTTCCATTTGGAAATACATCCTGCAATGCTTCCTCAGTCGGTACGCGATATGTTGGCTTCGCTACCTGCCGGATTGTTGCACCTGGAGGCTGGTATACAGAGCTTACGACAAGATGTACTGGATGCCTGTTTTCGTAAGGGCACCCTCGCACATTCTCTCGACGGATTACGTTTTTTATGCTCATTGCCTAATGTGGTGACTCACGCTGACCTTATCGCAGGACTGCCTCGCTATACGCTTGAGCAAATCTATGAAGATATCCATACCCTGGCCAGCTATCAGGCAGGAGAGATACAGTTGGAATCCTTGAAGCTGCTACCAGGAACGCTGATGCGTCGCGAAGCTGTTTCATTAGAGGTGCGCTATTCGCCTATGCCCCCTTACGAAGTGCTCGAGACGGATGCCATCAGTAGTTCGGAACTGCAGGAGGCCCGCCGTCTCTCACGCTTGCTTGATGCTTACTATAATACCTCGGCCTGGCAGCAGGTAACACGACAACTCATCCTCGACGAGACTGATTTCCTGCATCGTTTTCTCGATTATCTTACTGAGCATAACTATATAGACCAGCCAATGAGTCTTGAGCGCAGGGGTGAACTGCTATACCTCTTCTGTCGTGACAACTATCCGGCCTATGTCACCGCCATCACGATGGCGTGGATAGAAGCGGGTATGTCGCTCAAAAAACGACCTGCAGAAGGGGTTAGGACCAAGCGTATGCAACCACCTACGGAGTGGACAGTGTGGTTTGGAGAATATAATGAAAGCCTCCGCCTTTGTTTCCTACCCACAACTGATGGGCACGGTTATTGGTATGGGTATGACACCACTGTACAATGCCCCACCCCCATATTTAAGGCCGAGGTATAAAAAAACAATCCTAGCAGACAATATCAAGATTCGTATCACACAGCCACCTGTATGTATGGGTTTATAATAATCAACGATTGAGATTTGGCATTATGCCCAGCTTGCAGTAACTTTGTATTTCCAAAACCAAAGAAATGAATATTGAATATTTTGAAATAGTCACCTACCTGATTATCGGACTCTTAGTAGCGATACAGCTACTCTATACCTTCATCGTATATAATGCCTCTCATCGTCGTGTGCAGGCAGAGTGCAAAGGGAAACTACCCTTATCGGAGCATCAACCAGGCATATCGGTAATTATTGCCGCTGCAGACTGCGAGCAGCTATTGGCAAAACATTTACCACTGATTCTCGAGCAGGAGTATTCCGACTTTGAGGTCATTGTTGTAAACGACAACTCCAAGGATGACACAACAGAATTGTTGCAACATTTCGCAGAACAGTACCCTCATCTCTATACAACCTTCACATCCGATAGTATTCGCTATATCAGCCACAAGAAACTAGCTCTAATGCTTGGTATCAAAGCGGCAAAAAAGGAGTGGCTGGTATTTACAGAACCTGACTGTTATCCCACCAGTAAAAAATGGCTTGCTAGTTTATCCCGACATTTCACAGATTCAACAGATGTAGTACTCGGCTATTGCAACTATGAGCGCCGGCCCGGTATTGCCAATCGTTACTACATGTTCGATACGTTGCAACAACAATTGCGCATTCTAGGACTTGCTATTCGTAAGGGAGGGTACATGGGCATAGGACGTAATATGGCTTATAGAAGAGAGATTTTCTTTGCCAACAAAGGATATAGCCGGCATCTTGACCTCGAGCGCGGTGAAGACGACTTATTCATTAACGAACATGTACCTTCTGAACGCATCACAGCCGACATAAGTGCTGAGTCGGTAGTACGTTGTACTTCTACCCAAGGCTATACTTGGAAAAATGAGAAACTTAATCGGATCTTTATCCGTCGCAATATGCGTGGGATACAGCCCTACCTGCTTAGTGCCGATACCCTGACTCGCACACTACTATATGCTTGCATTACAAGCACTACTCTCCTCTGTGTTATGTATCAATGCTGGCTCACACTAGCTATAACAACATGTCTTTGGCTTATCAACCTCTGTTGTCGTCTTCTCGTATATTATCGTACCGCTCGCGACCTGAATGAACGTCGCTACCTGCTGTCGATTCCTCTCTGGGAGGTATTACAACCATGGTGTGAGTGCTACTTGCGCTTATATATGCTATTATCATCGAACCAAGCTTACATGAGACGCAAAGTATAGTGGCATCATACGGATGGTATGTGATGATCACATACCATTTATGCCCATCATTTAATGGTCACATATACCACCTTCTTCTCTGCGAAGTATGGCTCACGGAAGTAGTCTTTCAGATTGGTAAGCTCTACGATGTGCTTATAGGCACGCGTTTCGTGCTGTAGTTCGCCACCTTTTAGGCAGAAGAGTCCATTAGGATAACTGTTGCGTTGCTCCTTGGAGATATTCTTGCGGCATATCTTAAGAAGGTCTTCGAGAGGCATCACGGCACGGCTCACAGCAAAGTCGAACAATCCCTTCTCCTCCTCACAACGGCAGTGACGGAAGGTAACATTCTCCAACCCTATACTTTGAGCCACCTCAGTAGCTACGCGTATCTTCTTGCCGATACTGTCTACAAGATGAAACTGCACCTCAGGAAACATGATGGCCAAAGGTATGCCCGGGAAACCGCCACCTGTACCTATATCAAGAACACGACTTCCAGAAGTGAAGCGGATGACCTTGGCAATACCGAGCGAATGGAGCACATGATGCTCGTAGAGGTTCTCGATATCCTTACGCGAAATGACATTAATCTTTGAGTTCCAGTCGGTATAGAGTTCGTAGAGCTGTGCGTACTGCGCTTGCTGCTTCTCTGTAAGATTGGGGAAATATTTTAGGATTGTTTGCATCTTATTTATGGTTATTAGGAGCAATTAAAGACTATTAAGTTGATTAGAAACTATCATCTATCCACTTTCATACTACAGGTCTCAGAATTGTTTCCTCGCCTTTCTCGCTTTCTTTGCCATCTTATGAGCCGCCTTCTGACGACGTTTGATGGCTTTAGGATCCTTCTCGTTAAGCACAGTGGCTACCTCGTGTGCAATTATGGCTGCTCCGTCGGGATTAGGATGAATCTGATCGGGCATAAGGTGACAATAGGGAGTAAAAGCAGTATAAAGATCAATGATGGGTAGGTTCATCTCTGTTGCCACCTCTTCGATGTAGGGTATGACGTAGTGCAACGTGGTGCTGTCATTGATGCCCCAGCTCCAACGTGTACCTGGAATAGGATAGCAAAGATATACCTGTGGATGACTGGGCAACTCCTGAAAACTGCGGATGAGCGTGCGCAAGTTGTCCTTGAACTCAGCATGGTGTTTCCAGTTATATGGCTTTGAATCGTTGGTACCGAGCTTGATAGTCACGATGTCAGGTTCGAAGGCCAGTGCATCGCGATAAGCCTGCTCCTTCATATACGGATGGTCACCCTTATTGAGCAGAGTACGTGCGCCAACACCATAGTTGCGCACGTCGTACTTTTTATCTCCGAGCAGACGGTTGAGCACGGCAGGGTAACTGTCGTTGGCACGATCCTTGATGCCTGAACCATAAGTAATACTATTGCCAATGCAGGCTATCTTAATTTTTTCAGTTTCTTGCGCTGTAGCTATACCTATGTATAATAGAGCGCAGAGGAAGAAGTATGTCTTTTTCATTTCAAAAACAGCTTTGGCTGTCACGATAACGTTAACGATAACAAAAACAGCCAGTCAAATAATCAAAGTGTCACTCCCGTCTTGAAGATGGCAATCTCGCGGTAGTTCTTCTTCTCGTTGTTTACCTCTTCGCCACTGGCCACGCGGATGATGTAGTCAATAAAGCGTTCGAGGGTGGCACTCATGGGTTCATCCTCCACAATGACACCAGCGTTAAAGTCAATCCAAGTGGGCTTGTTCTTGGCCAATGCACTATTGGTTGATATCTTCATCGTGGGGACAAAGGTACCAAAGGGGGTTCCACGTCCTGTGGTAAAGAGCACGATATGGCATCCACAAGCAGCGAGGGCTGTAGAGGCTACAAGGTCGTTGCCTGGCGCTGAGAGCAAGCTGAGTCCCTTCACACTGAGACGGTCGCCATAGCCCATTACCCCCGACACGTAGCTCTTACCGCACTTCTGTGTACAGCCCAATGCCTTCTCCTCGAGGGTTGATATACCTCCAGCTTTATTGCCTGGTGATGGATTCTCGCCCACAGGTTCTCCATGGCTGAGAAAGTAATCCTTGAAGTCGTTGATAAGATGTACGGTTTGCTCAAACAGGTCTCGGTTTTCGCAGCGGTTCATTAAGATGGTCTCTGCACCAAACATCTCAGGCACTTCGGTGAGCACTGAGGTTCCGCCTTGTGCAATGAGGAAGTCGCTAAACTCGCCTAACAAGGGGTTAGCAGTGATGCCAGAGAATCCGTCGGAGCCACCACACTTGAGACCTACACGTAACTCTGATAGAGGTATGTCGGTACGCACATCCTTACTAGCCAAGGCATAAATCTCGCGCAGCAAGCTCATGCCCTCCCCTATCTCATCTTCGCTCTTCTGAGCCACCATAAACTTGATACGGCTCTCGTCATACTCGCCCACAAACTCGCGGAACACGTCAGGTTGGTTGTTCTCACATCCCAATCCTACTACGAGCACACCACCCGCATTGGGATGGAGCACCATATCGCGCAGAATCTTCTTGGTATTCTCGTGGTCGTCGCCCAACTGTGAGCAACCATAATTGTGGGGGAAAGGAACGATAGCATCCACGCCCTTGCCACCAGTCTCCTGTTGCAATAGTGCCGCCAACTGATTGGCTATACCATTCACACAACCTACGGTGGGGATAATCCATATTTCGTTTCGGATGCCCACCTCACCATTCGCACGGCGATATCCCTTGAATGTCAGTTCCTTCTTGGCTATATCGAGCGCTACGGGATGTGGCTCGTAGGTATAGTCGAGCAGTCCTGCGAGGTTGGTCTTCACGTGATTCTCATTGATCCAATCGCCCTGTTTCACAGCCTTGATGGCATGACCAATGGGATAGCCATACTTGATGATGTTTTCTCCCTCGGCGAAGTCCTTCAGCGCAATTTTATGTCCTGCAGGGATATCCTCGTTAACGGTTATAGTGTCACCTGCAATCGTTATTTGTTCGCCAGACTTGAGCGGTTCGATAGCTACGGCCACATTATCAGCCGCATTGATCTTTAGATACGTGGTTTTCATTGTTGTTTTATGTGTTTTATTATACAGTTTTCTTCAATTTGAGCACGAATATACGGAAAGTTATGCTTCGGTAAAAGTTTTTTGCAAAAAAGTTTTTTTGATTTGTTGATTACATCAATATTCCAGATGTTTCATCTGACAATAAAAAAATAAGGGTGTATTAATGCACACCCTCGATTGAAAACGATTATTTACAGCAGCCCTTATTTACGCCTACCCTTTATCTTCTGCAAATCCAAGAAGAGGTTGATGAAGTCGAGGTCTATGGAGGTTTTGCTGTTAAAAAAGACAAAAGAATAGAGTATATAAAAAAAAAACATTACCTTTACTCATTCATTTATACACGAAACATTATACGACATGAAAAAAGCTGTCTTATTAGCTGCTATATTGGCGGGAGGTATAGCCTCTTATGCGCAAACCGACATCACTACATACCAACCTGGAGTATCCACGGAAGGTGCTGTATACTACCTCCCAAAAACAGTCATCAACGTCAACCTGACCATAGAAAAGACAAGCTATAACCCTGGCGAGCTTTGTCAATATGCCGATAGGTATTTACGCATCAGCAACATCTCAGACAAAGAAGATGTACAATACAAGATTGCAGAGGTGACCCTAACCACGGAGGCAATGCCCGATGAGAAGAAGCTATACCATATACTGTTCACAGGCAACTCTATAGCCCCACTCGTACATCTTGACGAATCGGGAATACTGCTGGGCATCAATACCGATGCACCCACCTCATCAGTAAAGGAACCCACGCAGCCAGTAGCTCAGCCAAAAATACTCGACCCACAGAGCTACCTGACAGAAGAGATGCTCATGGTTGGATCAAAAGCCAAGATGGCCGAACTGATAGCCAAAGAGATATATGATATTCGCGAAAGTAAGAATCTGCTGCTACGCGGACAAAACGACAATATGCCTAAGGATGGAGAAGCCTTGAAAATCATACTCGAAGGTATGAACGAGCAGGAACAAGCTTTCATGCAACTGTTTACAGGTACTGTCACAACAGAGGTTACCACACACACATTTCAAGTTATACCTGATGGAGAAGCCGACCGTGCACTGCTAGGACGATTCTCACGCAAGCTCGGGCTACTGCATAAAGACGACTTGGGAGGTACTCCTATTTATATTGACATCAAGAACCGAAATTCGGTTCCAGAGATTGTAATAGAAGATACCAACAAGAAGAAGAGCCTATTGCCAAAGAAAGATTCAAAGAAGAAGAAAGAGCCCAAACAGGACGGATTGGTATATAACCTGCCTGGCAAAGCCGACGTAAAAGTATATAACAACACGTCAACATTGGCTGAGGCAATCATATCACTGCCCCAGTTTGGCTACACAGAGACCCTCTCCTCCTCACTCTTCAGTAAAAAGAAGAATGTAAAAGTGGTTTTGGACCCACACACTGGTGCCTTGCTGAAAGTGGAAGAATAGGCAGAATAGGCAGATACACAACCCGACAAACACATGAACAGACAATACCACGAAATACAAAACACAGAAGAGTTGCAAGAGCTGCTTGCCAACAACGAACGTATAGAACGTTGTGTATTCCAGGATGTAGACTTCACCGCCTTTACGGGACTGCCCTATACCAACCGCTTTTATGATTGTATGTTCATGGGCTGCACCTTCAGCAAGCCGATGCGTGTGCAGATCGACAAGAGCTGCTTCATATTCTCCCACCTCGACGTGCCGTACAACTGCTTCCGCAACCACTTATACACGGCCGATACCCTTTATCAAGGCTACCAATTAGGAAATCCAACCAGCTACGAATACAGCTTCGACAACAACGTATACCAACACTACCTACAGAAGGGAAAGACCACCACAGACATCAAGGAGACACTGGCCCGCACCCTACACGATCACTCCATCAGCAACTCACTGCACGACATGCTGGCCGAATATGATGAAAAAAAGATAGTAGGTATCATGGGTGGACACGGACTGCTGCGTACCGACAAAGCTTACCTAAAAATCGTGCTCATCAGCAAGCAACTCACCGAGCAAGGCTACCTAATGATTAGCGGTGGAGGTCCAGGAGCAATGGAAGCCACTCACCTCGGTGCATGGATGGCGGGACGATTGGAAGCCGAAGTGTATGAAGCCATGAAAACACTCATGCAGGCTCCAGCCTATACCGATGCCTTGTGGCTCGACACAGCATTTCAAGTGCGTGCCAAGTTTTCGCAGACACAATACAAGAGCATAGGCGTACCTACCTGGCTCTATGGCCATGAACCTGCCACGCCATTTGCCACGCACATTGCCAAATATTTCGAGAATGCCATCCGCGAAGACGGTATCCTCACCATAGCCAAGGGAGGTATCATCTACACACCGGGCAGTGCAGGCACCATGCAAGAGATATTCCAGGATGCCGTTCAAAATCACTATCTCAGCTTTGGCTATGCCAGCCCTATGGTATTTCTCGACACGCACTATTGGACCGAAGAGATACCTATATACCCCGTACTGAAATCGCTATCTGAACGAGGCAAATACAAAAATCTCATACTCCATATCGCCGACAAAGAGCAGGAAATCATTGATGCGATACAACAATTCACATAAAAAAGGCACTTCGGGCAATGCCATGTCAAACGAAATCGCTAATTTTGTCATCAAAGAGTAAAAAAATACATATAGTCAAAAACCATAAAAAACGAGTAAAACATGTACGGAAAGATTAAAGAGCACCTGCAACAGGAGCTTACCGGCATCAAGGAAGCCGGCCTTTACAAGAACGAGCGTATCATCACTACTCCCCAGCGTGCCAACATCAAATTGGCCGACGGACGTGACGTATTGAACTTCTGTGCCAACAACTATCTGGGGCTGTCAGACAACCAGCGCCTTATCGATGCAGCCACCAAAGCTATGGAGACTCACGGCTACGGCATGTCATCAGTACGCTTCATCTGCGGTACACAAGACCTCCACAAAGAGCTCGAAGCCGCTATCTCTGACTACTTCAAGACCGAGGACACCATTCTCTATGCAGCTTGCTTCGATGCCAATGGCGGTGTATTCGAGCCTCTCTTTACCGATCAGGATGCCATCATCTCTGACGCACTCAACCACGCCTCTATCATCGACGGTGTACGTCTCTGCAAAGCAAAGCGTTATCGCTACGCCAATGCTGACATGGCCGATCTCGAACGCTGCCTGCAGGAGGCTCAAGAACAGCGTTTCCGCATCATCGTAACCGACGGTGTATTCTCTATGGACGGCAACGTGGCTCCCATGGACAAGATTTGCGACCTCGCAGAGAAATATGATGCTCTCGTAATGGTCGACGAGTGCCACTCTGCAGGTGTAGTAGGTGCTACAGGCCATGGTGTAAGCGAGCAGTTCAACTGCTACGGCCGTATCGATATCCACACCGGCACACTCGGTAAAGCATTCGGTGGTGCTATCGGTGGTTTCACCACAGGCCGCAAGGAGATTATCGACATGCTCCGCCAGCGTTCACGTCCCTATCTCTTCTCAAATTCTATACCCCCATCGGTAGTAGGCGCATCGCTTGAGATGTTCAAGATTCTCAAGGAGAGTGACGACCTCCACACCAAGCAGCAGGAAAACGTAGTATACTTCCGTGAAAAGATGCTCGCAGCAGGCTTCGACATCAAGCCCACACAGTCAGCCATCTGCGCTGTCATGCTCTATGATGCCAAACTCTCACAGGACTTCGCCAACCGCATGGCCGAAGAGGGCATCTACGTAACAGGTTTCTACTACCCCGTAGTACCGAAAGACCAGGCTCGCATCCGCGTACAGCTCTCTGCTGCCCACAACCGCGAAGACCTCGACAAAGCTATTGCGGCTTTCATTAAGGTTGGTAAAGAACTGGGAGTAATCAAATAATCAACGTCTAGATAAATCGAATGAGGGTGTGTCTATGCTAGCAGACACACCCTCATTCTTTATTCTGGGAAATTTGACGACGGACGATGCTCAAGCCGCATGAGACTATCCATCTCAGCTACCAATGCGGGATAGAGTGTCGCCAAATTGGTAGTCTCGTTGGGGTCAGTGTTGATAAGGTACAGCTCAAGTGGAGTATTCCGCTTCACCGATACGGCTTTCCACTCTCCTCGGATGGCAGCTCGCTGCTTCCCTGGGAATTCCCAATAGAGCATACGGCTGTCAGTATCCATACTCGACTTGCCATCATAGAAAAGCGGAGCTATATCCATACCATCCATATCCTTTGGCAAATGTTCCTCAGCATCAGCGATATGAGCAAGCGTAGGCATCACATCGGGGAACCATATGCGGTTGTCAACAGTCTGTGGTGCCACATGTCCCGGCATATTGACAATAAAGGGTACACGCAAGCCTCCCTCATACATCTGAGCCTTCATACCACGCAGGTCGCCCACACAACGAAGAGTTTCGCGAGGAGCCTGACGGGCTGCGCCATTATCTGAAGCGAAGATGACAAGCGTATTGTCGCGCAGTCCAAGAGAATCCAATTCAGCCAACACACGCCCTATCGCCTGGTCCATATGAGTGATCAAAGAGGCATATCGCTGCGTATTGGCCTCCCATGGAGTATGAGCATACCAATGGGTATCATCAATATTGTATGGCTCGTGCGGTGCATCGTAGGCCAAATAAAGGAAGAATGGGTTATCTTGGTTGCGACGTATGAAACGGATAGCGTCATCAGTAGACAAATCGGTATTGTGAATGGCATGTGCCCCACCCTCATTCTCGGTAATATTTATCAGTTCTCGCCCATGAAAACGATAATAGGGATAGTAATACGGATCGTTGGAATGAGCGGTGCTGATAAGCCAACCATAGAATTCATCAAAACCTCGATTGAGCGGTGTGGCCTCAGGATTAAAACCATCAAGATGCCATTTGTTTACCAAACAGGTGCGATAGCCTGCAGCACGAAGCACATCGGCAATCGTAGTGTCAGACTCCTGCAAGTGCATACGGCGAATAGTTTGTTCTCCCTTCTTACCCTCAATGCCTCCAGCCAGCACAAAATTGTCGCGAATAGTGCTATGTCCTGTGTGCTTACCTGTCATTAAAGTACAGCGTGATGGAGAGCTCACAGCAGAACCCGCATAACAGCGGGTGAATCGGGCACCAGTGGTAGCCAATTGGTCTATGACTGGGGTCTTAATATATTCATTACCATAGCAGGACAAATCGGCATAGCCGAGGTCATCGGCTAGGATAAATAGGATATTGGGACGCGGCGATGATGCCTCGCCTTGCGCATAAGCCTGCATTGTAGAGGTCGCCAGTAATCCAGCAGCATAAAGAGGAAGATTCTTCATAGCACCTATTATTATAGTGGGGCAGGCTACCCTGCCCCACCCAATCATCAGTTCTGGAAGTTAGTCTACGTACTTCACCTTATTCCAATCACGAGGCTTGGCTGCAGGAGCTTCATCAGCATAGCCAAAGCCTACACAGAGGCACAGTTCATAATCTTCGCTAAAGCCGAGTTTTTCAAGAATCGGCAGGCAGGCCTCATTGTCCGTCAAAAAGCGTACAGGACTACCGAGACAAATGGAACCAACGCCCATTGACCAAGCCGAAAGCATCATATTCTCAGCCATCAATCCGCAATCGTAAGCCGAGAAGTCGTATGACTTGGCACGAGCAATAAACACCATGGTAGGCGCACCGCGGAAGCATCCCTTCACCATTTCAGGATCCATATCGGAATGACCTTGTGCCATAGCCTCCTTGATTTCTGCCATAAAAGCAGGATTGTCCACTACACGCACTTCCCACGACTGCTTATTCTGCCCGTTAGGTGCATTGATTCCACACTTGAGGATGAGGTCCATTTTCTCACGCTCTACAGGCTGCGGCTTGTACTTGCGAATGCTACGGCGCTCCATAATGGTAGCTACCACTTGATTTTCTTGTTGTGTACACACGTCTGTTGTTTCCTGTTGTTTGTTTTGGCAACTGGCCAGCATGCAGCCAAGGATACCAAGGGTTAAGATTGTCTTTTTCATTTTCTCTGTTCTTTATAGTTTTGTCATATTTTCATCATTCTTGCTCATCGTCAAGCACAGCACCATCAAGCGACAAAATATCTGCAGAGCGCTCGGAAGGCAATTCTTGCACCTGACGCAACTTGCGTTCGATGGCACGGGTGCGCTTACCTATCACCTCATCAAGTTGCGTGCCCGCAGTCTCCAAGTTCTTCTGCACCTTTTCCAGCATACCCCCAAATTTTCCGAACTCGGTCTTTACAGCAGCCAGCACTGTCCACACCTCACTCGACCGTTTCTCTATAGCCAATGTGCGGAAGCCCATCTGCAGGCTATTGAGAATGGCACCAAGTGTTGTCGGACCAGTCACGATAACACGGAATTCCCGCTGTAACAACTCAACCAACGCTGTTCTTCGAATTACCTCAGCATAGATATTCTCGAAGGGAAGGAACATAATACCAAAATCTGTAGTATAAGGAGGGTCAAGATACTTGTCACGAATATCACGAGCCATCTTCTTCACCACCATTTCAAGCTGATGCGAAGTCGCGTTGATACGGTCCACCTCACCCGATTCATAGGCATCGAGGTACTGCTCGTAGGCATCTTTGGGGAATTTAGCATCGATAGGCAAATATACACATTCCAGACCATCCTCCTTGCCAGGAAGTTTGACCGCAAATTCCACAAATTCCGTGCTCTTCTGCTTGGTCTTCACATTAGCGTCATACTGTTCAGGACTAAGCATCTGCTCTAAAAGGGCTTGCAACTGTACCTCTCCGAAGGTACCTCGGGTCTTCACATTGGTGAGCACGCGCTTCAGTCCGCCCACATCTTGTGCCAGACTTTTCATCTCGCCAAGTCCCTGCTGTACGTTCTCAAGTTGTGTTCTCACCAACTCAAACGATTGCCCAATGCGTTCGTTGAGTGTCTTCTGCAGTTTCTCTTCCACCATCAGACGCATCTCATCGAGGCGCTTCTCCGTAGATTGCACCAATTGCTCCTGTCGACGAGTCATCGCATCCAGTTTCTCTCGTTGCAATTCATTCGTTGTAAGTAGATTACGATTAAGCGTATCCAATATTTGTTGTAACTGCGTCATTTGGTTATCCGCAATCTCCTTACGTAAGTTCTCTACTTTGCGCCCCAGCTCCAATCGGTTTTCGGTCATCTGCTCACGAGTAGTTCGCGACAATTCTTCGCGTACAGTCTGCAGCTGTTGCAAAACCGTCGTCGTCTGCTCCATAAGCAGCTGCCTCATCTGTTCCTCACTCAGCGCCTGACACCGTCGATTAATCTTGGCTGCAAAGATTAGAAGTACAATAATGACTAGCAACAATAAGGCCAATAAGGCTTCAACGATATATAATTCCATTTCAAAAGTTCAAAAAACGTATGTATTTCATACGAACTCCCGTGTATACTTTTACTTAAGATATACCGTGATACCACCGCTGAGCTGGAGCAGCGAAATCTCACACACCTTGGTGTTGTACTCGGCTACGAGGATACGCTCTTCAGCATCGAGAAGGCTCTTCTGGGCTTCGCGCATCTCAATACCCGAGAGATCACCGAGCAGGTAGCGCTCGTGAGCAATATCGTAGTTCTCGCGGGCCGCAATGACATTCTCCTTCTCCAGAGCGAGCAACATGCGGTTGTTCTCATAGGCTTGCCATAGATCGGCCAAGTCAGTATAAAGCGACAAGGTAAGGTCGTACTCCTGCAACTCAGCATTGCGCAAAGAGAGCTTTGCATTACGCTGTTCACTGCGACGCTTACCGTCGTAGAGATTGAAGCCTACAGATACGCCTACATCTCCACCCCACTGATTACGCTTCAGTGTATTGCCTGAACCATAGCGATTGGTATTGTAACCATAGCCAGCATTGAGTCGCACGTAGGGATAGTTGCGCGAGCGTACACTGCGCAAATCAATTTCTGCCAATGTATAGTTCTGCGCAGCCATAAGCATGGAGGCATTATTCTCCTTGGTCATTACCCATAAACTGTCAAAATTAGGCAGGACCAGCAGGTCTATCTTATCGTCAAACGAGGAGAAGCGCACGTCGAGACTATCTTCTGCCATCAGTTCGTGGAGTCGGATGCGCGACGAAGCCAACAGCTCGCGCTGCTTGAGACATTGGGCACTGTCGGCATTGAAGTCCACGCGTGCCTGCTGCAAATCGAGTCGCGAGAGCGAACCTATCATCCAGCGCTCGTGTACGATGCGGAGTCGTTCGCGCGAGAGTTTAACTGCTGATACATAGTTGCGCAAGCGCTGACGCTGTTGCACGAAGTTGTAGTACTCGGCAGTGAGCTCGGCTATATAGTCCTCTACGGCAATGCGTGTCTGGGTAGAGGAGAGCAGGCGGAGCTCGCGCAGACGGGCATAGTTGGCCTGAAGTTGGAAGCCATTGAACACCGTCCACGACACATCTACACCCGCATTGAGTCCGTCGTCATATATGCCTCTATTCTTGGTAACACTCTCGTCGCGAGCTACGATATCGTTGCCATAGGCCGAGCCGCTATACCCTGCCGACAGGCTTACTGAGGGGAGCAGTCCGGCATTCTCCATCGTGGCATTGTTGGTTGCCATCTGCTCCTGATTACGCACGATACGCAGCGAATAGTTCTTATTCAATCCCTTCTCCAAGCACTCCTGCAGAGTAGCAGGAGTAGCATCCTTGGATGATTGCAGAGTTTCGCTATGCAGGGTGGCGAGAATAGAGGTTGAGTCCTCTGGAGCAACAGAATGCGCAACGACAGTCTGCACCCCTACGAAAAGCAGCGCTGCTGCTACATATATATATAGGTGTCTCATTGGTTATCCTCCTGTTTTGATTGGTCGGTAGAAATGTAGCTGTATATGGCAGGCACCACATACATGGTCATAATGGTAGAGATGAGCATACCGCCCACTACGGCTGTACCCATGGCAATACGTCCGTTGCATCCCTCACCCGTGGCGTACATCAGCGGTAAGAGACCAAGCATAGTAGAGGTACTGGTCATGAGAATCGGGCGCAAGCGCTGTACGGATGCTTCACGTATGGCCGTCATCTTGTCCTCGCCATTCTTTTGGCGTTGGTTGGCAAACTCCACGATAAGGATACCGTTCTTGGCCACCAATCCCACAAGCATAATCATACCAATTTCCGAATAGATGTTCATCGTCTGGTCGCCTACCATCATAAAGATGAGTGCACCGAAGATAGCCAGCGGAATGGTAATCATAATGATGACGGGGTCCTTGAAGCTCTCAAACTGTGCGGCAAGAATAAGGTAGATGAGCACGAGTGCCAAGCCAAAGGCGAAGAAGAGGCTCGACGAACTCTCGCGGAACTCCTTGGACTCACCGGACAGGGCGGTGCGGAAGGTATCATCGAGCACCTCGGCAGCAATCTTGTCCATCTCGTCAAGACCGTCACCGATGGTCTTTCCTTCGGCCAAACCTGCCGATACGGTAGCAGCCACGAAACGGTTGTAGCGATACAGCTTCGGAGGCGCTATACCCTCGACAAGTTCCACGAGGTTGTCCATCTGTATCATCTCTCCATTGTCGCTACGCATATAGATGGACTTGAGGTTGGCTGGAGCATTACGTTGCTGGCGGTTGATCTCACCCACAATCTCATACTGCTTGCCATTGAGGTAGAGGTAGCCCATACGCTGACCGCTGAGTCCATACTGTAGGGTCTGCGCAATGTCGCGGGTGTTCACACCCATCAGGTTGGCTTTCTCGCGATTGATCTGGATGCGTACCTCGGGCTTGCTGAACTTGAGGTTCACGTCGGCCATCTGGAAAGTTGGGTTCTCATACACTCGAGTCATAAATTCGGGCAGCACCTCGGCCAATTTCTCTATGCTGGTCGCCTGCAGCACATACTGTACGGGCATACCGCCACGGCGTCCGCCGAAGGTCGACTGCTGCTGCACGAACGAGCGAGCACCCGTCTTCTTCTGCACCGCCTTGGAGAGCTGCTCGGCCACCTCCATCTGTGTGTAGTCGCGATCCTTGATATCCTTTAAGGTAATCTGCACGTTACCCGAACCGCTCGACACACGTGCTGTGATGAACTCGGCATCGGGCATGATGGAGTCGGCCAGACGGCTAATCTCCTCCGTGTAATCGCGCATATATTCATAGGTCACACCCTCAGGACCCATCGTGCGGATGGTAATCTGTGAGCGGTCCTCAAGCGGAGCCATCTCAGAAGGCACTTCGCCCCACATCCATATACAGCCAGCAAATGAAATAATCATAACTATCAGTGCAATGGCACGGTAGCGCAGGATGAATTTGAGCGAGCGTTCATAGAAATTATTGAGCCACACGAAGAAGGGCTCTGTCACGCGATAGAACCATGGCTGCTCCTTGCGGCGTTTCAGAATCTTGGTCGCCAACATCGGGGTTACGGTGAGCGCGGCAAAAGAAGAGATTATCACCGCACCGGCAATCACCAGCGCAAACTCGCGGAACAATCGGCCTGTAGTACCCTCCATGAAGACAATGGGGAAAAACACGGCAAGCAAGGTGATAGTGGTGGAGATTACGGCAAAGAAAATCTCCTTTGCCCCCTCGATACCTGCAGCACGCGGCCGCATGCCCTTCTCTATACGTATATATATATTCTCCGTCATTACGATGGCATCGTCCACCACCAAACCTACGGAGAGCACGATGGCAAGCATCGTGAGCACATTGATGGAGAAGCCCAGCAGGTACATGATAAAGAATGCACCGATGAGCGATACCGGGATTACGATACAGGGCACGAGCGTCACGCGCCAGTCGCGAAGGAAGAGGAAGATGATGACAATTACTAGCACGAATGCCTCCACCACCGTATCCTTTACCTCAGAGATTGAAGCACGGATGAAGCGGGTATTGTCGAAACCATACTTGTACTCCACATCCTCGGGGAGGTCCTTCTTCATAATCTCCATACGTTCATACACTGCTTCGGCAATGTTGATATGGTTTGCACCGGGCTGCGGCACCACTACCACACCCACCATGGGCACACCATTCATCTTCATATAGCTCTTAATGTCGCGTGCGCTCAATTCTGCACGGCCTATGTCGCTGAATCGTACGATGCGTCCATTGCTTTCCTTTATCACAAGGTTGTTGAACTCCTCGGTCGTATGCATCAAACCGAGCGTACGGATGGATAGCTCCACAGTATTACCCTCGATGCTACCCGAAGGAAGCTCCACGTTCTCTGAGTCGAGAGCACTCTTCACGTCCATCGGAGTGATGCCATAGCCTGACATCTTCACAGGGTCGAGCCACAGACGCATACAATACTTCTTCTCACCCCAGATATTTACGGCACTCACTTCGGGGATGGTTTGCAGCTGCTCCTTCACGGTGAGGTCGGCAATCTCGCTCAGCTCCAGCAACGAACGCTTGTCGCTCTGTATGGCCACCATGAGGATAGGCGATGCGTCGGCATCGGCCTTCGATACGGTAGGCGGGTCGCAGTCACGTGGAAGGAAACGCTGTGCACGCGACACCTTGTCGCGCACGTCATTGGCTGCTGTCTCCAAGTCGACCGACAACTCAAACTCCACCGTAATCCAGCACTGTCCCTGCTGGCTCACACTGGTCAGCGAGCGGATGCCCGGTATACCATTGATATTCTGCTCCAGCGGCTCTGTAATCTGATTCTCTATGACGTCGGCATTGGCACCGGGATACGAACACGATACCGAGATAATAGGATTATCCACCGACGGATATTCACGGACACCCAGGCTCATGTAACCTATCGCACCGAACAGTACGATAATGAGCGTAAACACCGTGGCGAGCACCGGGCGACGTATACTTAGTTCTGATATATTCATATTATTCTTTTAGAATGTTCTGGAGTTTTCGAAGTACTCTGAGAACTCAGAGTTTATTCAATTCGTTTGATACCATCCAGCACTACGCTCTGTCCCTCACGCAACTGCATTGTACCTGTCGTAATAACGGTGTCGCCTACTGCCAAGCCCTGCACTACCTGCACAAGCTCCTCGTTGCGTATGCCTTTGGTGATAATGGTCGTCACTGCCTTGCCGCCCTTGTAGAGGAATACCTTGTCATGACCCATCTCCGACACGATGGCCTCGCTAGGAACGGCAATAGCATCGGGATATTCGCGAGTGAGCAGGTTCACATTAACATAGCGTCCGGGGAAGAGGGCACCGTCGGAGTTGTCATACAGAGCACGCACGGTGAAAGTACGCGTATCCATATTCACGCGAGAGTCCGTAGCATACACCTTGGCCGAACGCTCGGCAAGGTCGCCCTCCACAGTAAAGTTGAGTCGGCTACCAGCCTTAAGCACACCTGAATAGCGCTCAGGAACCGAGAACTCAATCTTCAACGGATTCATCTTTGTTAGTTTTACAATAGGAGTTGTGGGCGACACGTACGCACCGAGGCTCACCTCACGCAGACCCAGCACTCCGTCGAATGGCGCACGTAGCTCTTTCTGTGCTATGTTGGCCTTCACGCGGTCAATCTCAGCGTGCAATGCTGCCAAATTGGCCTGTGCTTCCTGAAATGCTTCCTCGCTGACGGCCTCCTTCTCGAGCAGTGCATTTTGACGATACATACGGTCCTGGAACAGTTTCAGCTGAGCTTCCTGCTTGCGCAGTTCGGCTTGCAGGGGTTCGTCATTGATCTTGGCCAACAGGTCACCTTTACGAACGAAAGCTCCCTCTTGGAAAAGGATTTCAGTTACCTTACCCGAGGTTTCGAAAGCCAGGCTCACCTCTTCGTCGGGCATCACGTTACCGCTCACAAAGAGTTCATCGGCCAGCAACACGCGGTCCAATACTACAGCCTGCACATTGAGTGTACGGCTCTGCTTCGGAGCCTGCGGCTGCTTTACTACTTCATCTTTCAGTTCCTCATTCACGTGAGGCTTGAATGCACGTAGGCCCAGCACCACGGCAAGGCCCACTCCAATGACGCCCACGAGCGTCCATTTCAGCGTTTTGTTCATATCCTATTTGTGTTATGTTTATATTCTTTAATAAATGACTCCAAAGTTACATAAAAGTTTATTAA
>JAZNYG010000017.1:0-7994 GCA_045594245.1 Bacteroidaceae bacterium | reverse complement strand
TACCCATGTTTTGGTCTCCCGGGTACTTTCCAACTGCTCGAGATAGTCCCTCTTGAACCAAGTGAAGTCACGGTAGAGTGTATAGGGCTTGACGGCCTTCTGCCAAATCTCCTTGTTCACATAGTCCATATAGGCTTGGGGCAGCACCCTGCCTTTCATGGCGAATCGTGCCTGCATCATCGACATGCCTTGGCCTGCCAGGTAGTAGCCGGTGAGATAGTTGATATATCGCTGCGACAGATTAGGGTGGAGTTGTACTGTTTCTTGTAGCAGGTTCAGGTGCTTCTCTCGCTCGCGAGTAGTGAGTTCCCAAAACTCCAAGGCCTCCTTTTCGCCACACCCATCTTTCTCCAAACGTTCGTTTGCCCATTCGTGCGGATAGGACAGCAACTCATTTTGCAAGCGGGCATCAGTGCCCATAAAGAGTTTCTGCCCTGTAGTGTAGTCGCGCAGATAGAAGTAGGTCTCGCTTGGTTCGAGTAGGGTGCTGATATCTGTTCTTCCCCAATCCAAGAGAGCTTGCGAACTGTTAAGTAAAGGAATCTTCAAGGTGAAACGTCCGAGCAGGTCCATCTGGGCCGAGAAGCTTTGCTGCTCACCAGAAATGATATTTTGAATGTATACTCTGAATGAGCCGCCGCCTCTGCTCCGTTCGGTCTGTGTCATCCCTTTGAGCCATCCCACGATGGTCACGCTGTCGCCCATGCGGTAGCCATTGTCCTTGAATCCTTGGCGACGGTCACGCTTGGGGTAGTCGGGCAGCGTGTTGGTGGTGATGGGAGTTACCGCCATACGTCTGCTATTGCCTACCTGAAGATGGCGTTTGCCTCTCTTCATCGGACCTACGGTGACGTTGGTCGTCTCTGCTCCTTTACTCATGGTGAGTACGTAGCCACCGCCCTGCTCAGTCTGCTCCATGATGTCCCATACAGCATTGTCATATATCACATGGCTCTCGGTGAAGCCGATGACCCAGTCGCCTGTCTTCGGGTTTCGCCAATAGGTGTCGGTAATGCCTTGAGGCAGGAGACTGGTGCTGCGCACATTCAGTACCTGCCATCCGTTGGGTTCAATAAGGTCGAACCGTTCAGTCCCCTCGGGCAAGGGCTCGAAAGTCATCACGAAATCCACTTCTCCAGTGGATGGCATCCAAAACTCCTTGTCGAGTTCGGGCACGGCTTTCGTTGAGTCGGGCACTATGGCCTTTACTTTATACTGCTTATCCCCTGCTTGCAGATAGGTGTTCGAAGCTATTCTGATCCAATGATTGGCAGGGAAGGTTATATGCACCTTCACTTCAGTCTGCTCGTCCAGTAGTTTTACGTTCGTCACTTTAATGACATCGAATGTGTTGTTATAGCCTATCGCTACATCATTCCACACGCGGTTGTCCTCTGCTTTTGTCTTTTCTGTGCACGCCCCCAGCAGCACCGCCACGGTAAGGGCAAGGAATAGTTTGGCTGGTTTCATTGTATTGGTTGTTTATGTTGTTGCACGAATTTTATTTGTGGCTAATTTATGGGCAATTTACGGGAATTCGTGTCTAAGAAAATAAAAAACATGAATTGCCATGTAATTAGCCAAAAATATTCATGAATTACAACTTTTCCTGCAATATCCGCTTCACCTCTTCGGCCGTAGGTGATACGGCAAGGATGGTTCCGTCACGATCAACAAGCACAGTGATGCCACCGGCATTGTCCACACCGTATTTGCTCCATATCTTGTTCTTGCCGTGCAGATCCAAGAGGTTCAGCCATGGATAACCATCTTGTGCAAGGGCACGCCTCATATCCTCACGGTTACCCTCACGGGCCACGCCTACGATGGTGAAGCCGCGGTCTTTGTATTTCTCATACACCGGAATCATGCTCTTCGCTGTGCGTCGGCAAGGAGCACACCACGATGCCCACAGGTCGATGAGGGCTACCTTTCCGTCAATCTCCTTGCTCAGCGTGTGCTGCGTGCCATCAAGAGCGGGAGCAGTGAAGTCAATGTAGCGGTTGCCCACCTTGATGCTGCGACTCTCAATCCACTTTTCCATCTGCATGCTCAGTGGATGGTCGGGGAAGAGAGGCTGATATATTTCTTTGTATAGTTTCGTGTAGAGCAAGTCATCCGTATCAGAATGAGGCATCCGCAACGCTTGGAACATCAGTAGATACAAACCTACGATAGAGTTGTCTTCGCGTATGAAATCTTCCGCACACTTGTTCAGAATAGTGTAGAACAGTTCGTTTAATTCACCCATCCGTGGGTTGTCCCACTGACCGATGTTGTTTAGTGAGTCTATCTCTTGTAATATAGGCGCAACCCTACGCATCCGCTCGGCGTCAAATTGCTGGAACTTCAAATTTGTAGGACATTTAGTCCTCACCGTAGGCCTTTTGGCATCTCTTTCGTAATGGTAGAAAGTGACATTGACCGTACCCTCCTCTGCAAAGAACTCACAGGGGAACATATATCCGCGATTGTGCTCCTCCATTGAGACGAGTTCATAGGGGATAACCTCATCCACATAGAGGTCGAATGTAAACTTACCGTCTACTACAGGGATACTGTCGGCATCTACTACACGAAAGTCGCTACCCGATGGAGCAAGAAGCATCATCGTATAGGTAGAGTCGGGCACTGTACCTTTAATGCGGCAATGTATCTTGTCGTTCTTGTTCCCACACGCCCCCAGCAGCATTGCCATGGCAAGGAAGAGGAATAGCTTTGTCTTCATTATGGTTATTGCTTTACTTGTTGTTGCTGGTGTATTCTCTGATAGCATTTTCCACGAATTCGGTGAGCTCGCCACTGCGATACCCCTGCTTATAATCAATAACAGTACCATTGGGTGCGGCCAAGTAGAATCTGGGGTAACCATCGTTGCAGCCTATGTAATGGTTCACGATACCCAATTTCTCTTTGTGGTCATTGAAGTTGTTGCCTGTGATGCCGAGGCGCTCGGATGCCTCTTTCCACACATCTACTTTATCGCTGCTGATGCTGACAACGACGAGGTCTCCATTATATGCTTCCTCAATCTGTTTCAGCTCAGGGATGGCTTGGATGCACGGCTTGCAACCTGCAAACCAGAAGTCGAGCAAAACGTATTTGCCACGGAAGTTTATTAGGTGATGCCTCTCGCCGTTCAGATCATAGAGGGTACCATCGAAGAGCGGTTCGCCTATCTCCACTGTAGGAACAGGGAAGAGATACCATTCCAGTGTTTTGCCATATTCGCTGGACTTCTGCTCGTCTGACAAGCGGGCATAGAGTGCTTGTCCCTTGCTCTTTACCTCTTCGTCGAGGCTGCGAGCAGCTTCATACAGATTGACTATCCAGGCTTGGTCGACGGGAAGGTCGGCCAACGCATCGCAGATGGCACTGCGCAAAGGAACGTTTTCGATGGCGAATGCCATTCCTCTTTGAAACATACGTATGCGGCTATCATATTTCTCGGCGGTATGTCCTTTAAGTGCCCTCATGAAGAAATCGTTGTTGTCTATATTCCCTTCAAAACGCAGATCCCGTGTAGCCGCTACAATCTTATTCTCCGTTTCCTGCTCAGGTGCACCACCTCGGATCTTCCAGTCGCAATAGTTCCATCCTTTACCTTTGATTGTGGTGCGGGTGCCTTGGCTTACCCACAATCGGGGCAGGCTGCCATAGTTAGCGTCTACTACCAAGTGGACAAGTAAGGTGGTGTCGGGCAATGCCTCTATCTCGAAACGGAACTTCCCGTTCTCCAATCGTGTAGTGGCAATGGGCGACAATATTATCATTTCATCGTTGCTGAAGAGGTGTATTTCGGTACCATCTTCGATTCCCGAAAGTTTACCTTCGATAATGTAGCAGTTGTTTGCACTTGTACACGCCCCCAGCAGCACCGCCACGGCAAGGGCGAAAGAAATTAAAAATTGAAAATTCAAAATTGAAAGTTTGGTTGGTTTCATTGTATTGGTTGTTTATGTTGTTACACGATTTTATTTATGGATAATTTATGGGCAATTTACGGGAATTCATGTTGAAAAAGAAGGATGCACTGATGTTTCTTAAATGTCCATGCCAGAACTTCACAGCCCCGGCATGGCTTGGTCATGACCATTATCTTTATCTAAATTACTTTATTGGTTTATACATTATATGATTGTTAAACTTTTCTTGCAAGGCCTGAAAACATAGCTTTAGTGCCACAAAGATAGGGCGGAATAATCGGTTGAACAAAAAAACATGCAAAAAAGCACCTAACACTTGGTTTTGTAATAGATTGATTATTAGAGGTTTTTCAAGGTGTTAGGTGAGGCGTGACCTAACACTTCACTCCGCTAGAACGAGAAACATCGAATGAGGCATTGATATACAGCCCGTTAGGCTATTGCTTGGCAAAAGCCTCCGAGAGATGAAAAAACGACCTTTGTTAGGTGGTCGTTATGACTTATACAACAGGAATCGACAAGAATATTGCGTAAAAAGCCTCACCGCTTGCGCTGAGGTATCTGTGCAAGGATAATGTCCTTGTTGGGAGCATCGGAGCTCTTGATGCGTTTTATCAGACGCCCCTTGTATACCCATAGTTTTTCGGGGGTGTTGTCGGTGAGAAGGCTGATGGATTGCACCGACAGCTCGGCACAGAAGTAGCAGAGCAGGCGGAAGTCGGACTCCTTGAAAGCCGGGAACTCGCGGCGGAGAAGTTCCATCACCTCGCTACGGCAGTCGTTGACCACACTCTCGAGCTTGGCATAGCCCTCCTCGGAAGCGAAGGTGCGGATGGTATCGCTCACCTTGCCGAAGATGTTCTCCTGCTTCTTCTTGTCGAAGGTGTTCTCGTAGTAGGCTACGCATAGCTCATCGAGTACGCGGTATTGTTCGCGGAAGAGCGAGACGATGCGCTGCTGCATGGAGTCGGTATCGGCTGTCTGCCGCTGCAGGGCATCGGTGACGCGGCACAGCTCCTCGTCCTTGCTGTAGAGCGTACGGCTCAGTTGGTTGGCCGCATCCATATATTGGCGTATCAGATCATCCTTGCGGCGGAACCTCTCACGGTACAGTGCCCATAGGACAATGGCCACTATAAAGATAATCAAGGCTGCAACAGCCATCAGGTAGCGGTAGTTGAGGTTGCGCAACTTCTCCATCTCAAGGCGGTTCTGATAATGGTCGAGCTGGATAGCCATCAGGGGCTGTTGCAGAGTGACACGTGCTATAGAGTCCTGAATGGCAAGCAACCATTCGTGGTGGCTCAATGCCTTGTCGGTACGTCCGGCCGTTTTGTAGATCTGATAACTCTTATGATGCAAATAACTTGTATCATTGCTCGTTTTACTTGCGGCCCAAGCTCTCGACAATGTCTCCTCAGCTGCTGCTTTATCATTCTTCATCACATGATGATAAGCAATAACACCATAAGTAGTTGAATTTTGCGCTACTGCATCTAAAGGATAAGTATTGAGAAATGCATCTAATGCTTCTGTGTTTCCCGTGGCATCATATAAGCGTAGTAACGAATTCAATGTCCTATACATGATGTAGCTGTCATTATTCGCTTCACTCCACGTCAGGACTTCATTGTACAGAGAATCAGCCAAGGAGAAATTATGCATATTAAAATGACAATTTCCGATCTCCAGCTTGGCCATATATTGCAAACGCTCTTTGCCTGCCTTTTCATAATGATTAAGTGCATTCTCCATATACTCCAATGCCCGGGGAAAGTCATAATCATTGCCATAGAGCACACCCAATTGATTGTATAATAACCCTACAGGATACGGTGCATCCACCTCGGGTACAAAGTCCTTGGCATGGGAATAGGCAGCCATAGCCTCGTGGCGATGGCCAGCATTAGCATATACACGCCCCTGGTAGTAGAAGGCCTGCAAGCGGCGGAGTGGCAAGCCCTTGTGGTCATAGTAGCGCGTAGCTACGCTGATCAGCGAGTCGTCCGCCACATCGATATAGTTCTTGTCCTGCGCCTGCACGGTGAGCAGCGCATGGAGCGCACGACGCTCGCCCCAGCACGGCATGTCGGCAGCAGTGAGCACAGTGAGCACGGAGTCGGGCGCGTCGTTCACCCGCGCCTCCAATTGCTCGAGCTGGCGCATACTGATGCGACCGCCACACCCCATACAGAGGGTGGCGAGAAGAAGGGTATATATCACGGTGCGGAGCTTCATGCCACAAAGATACGAATATGCGAGTGAAAAGTCAAGTTTACTTTAACTTTTTGCAACGAGCATGAGTATCTTCATGGTTTACCATAAAGATACGAATAAACGAGCGAGAAGTTAGTTCACTTTCCTCAAGGAATAAGGCAGGAGTGAGACACACGCGATTAATCAAGGTCAGGTGATAACGGGAAACGTGGTTTATAACCGAAAAGGGGCGGACTCATCCGCCCCTTACTTGGGATATGCTTTTCACGCAATGGCAGGAGCATCGCAGCGAAAGGTATGGGTTACCTGTATGCCTTCTCGAGGTCTTGCGACACGTTGATCATGAAGTCGCCCATCTTCTCCAGTTCGCCCACGAGGTCCATGTAGTAGACGCTGGTCTGATAGTTCTTGCCTTGGCGGTCAATCTCCTCGATGGCCTCGTCGCGGAGGTTGTTTCTCAGGGCGTTGATGTGGTCCTCGGCATTGTAGGCGTTGGATATCTCGGTGAGGCGACCGGCATGGGCAGCCAGGAGGTTGTCAATCATCACGGCATAGGCATTGTCGACCACGGAGGCCATCTTGGTGAGCTTGGCTAGGGTGTCGGCATCGAAGACCTTGCGGTGGACGTTCTTACGCGAGAGAATGCGGCTGATGGCCTCGCCCGAGTCGCCCAAGGACTCCAGTTCGCCAATAATCTTGTACATCGCCTTGATCTTTACCGAGGTGTTCTCACTGATCTCCTCGGCCGAGAGGGCATTGAGGAAGGTGGCTATCTCGTATTCGATGCGGTCGGATATCTCCTCGTACTTGACGAGCTTCTCGCGCAGGAGTTCAAACTTGTCGGGGTCGTTCTCCACGAGGGCCTCCTGCACATAACCGAAGCCCTTCTTCATGATCTGGGCAAAATGGATGATTTCGTCGGAAGCCTGCTCGGTGGCGAGCTCGGGTGTGGCGAGCGGACCTGCGGTGATGTACTTGAGGCGGAAGGCCTCGCCCTCCTGATTCTTCGGGGCGCGTACTATCCAGGTCACGATGCGGGCTATCTGCTTGGTAAACCATACGAGGATGAGGGTGTTGATGGTGTTGAACAGCGTGTGCAGCATCGACAGGCCGTAGAGCGCGGCGGTGGCTTCGGCCGAGTTGGGCGAGGTCACGGCAAAGCCCTCGGCAGAGGGGTCGGGAAGGCCGAAGAGGCCAGCGGTGATGCTACCTACAAGGCCGAGGAAGGGCTTGAAGAGGATGAGCGCCCACACCACACCGAAGACGTTGAACAGCGTATGCGACATGGCGGCACGCTTGGCCTGCGTGTTGCCCACCGAGGCGGCGATGTTGGCCGTGATGGTGGTACCGATATTCTCGCCCAGCACCATGGCGCAAGCCATATCGAAGGGTATCCAGCCCATGCTGAGCATGATGAGCGTGATGGCCATCGTGGCTGATGAGGACTGCAGGATGAGCGTGAGCACGGTGCCGAAAGCAAGGAAGATGAGCACCGAGCCGAAGCCGTGGGCCGACCATGACTGCACGAACGCCAGCACCTCGGGGGTCTCGCCGAGATCGGGCACCGACTCCTTCATGAACGACAAGCCCAGGAACAGGAGGCAGAAGCCCACGATGAGCTCACTGATATTGCGGCGCTGGTTGCGCTTCGAGTTGGAGAGCAGGAAGCCCACTGCCATGAGCGGCACGGCAAGGATGGAGATGTCGGCCTTGAAGCCCAGCCACGACACCATCCACGCCGTCACCGTAGTACCGATGTTGGCTCCCATGATGACGCCTATGGCCTGTGTCAACGTCAGCAGTCCGGCATTGACGAAGCTAACCACCATCACCGTGGTGGCCGACGATGAC
>JAZNYG010000016.1:0-32172 GCA_045594245.1 Bacteroidaceae bacterium | reverse complement strand
TGATGGAAGGAACGGTCAATAAAATCAAAGGTATTAAGAGAAGTATGTTCAACAGGGCTGGGATTAATTTATTGAGGGCGAAAGTATTGCATGCGAACTATGGAAGAGGCTACAACTTGCCCCTAAATTGACGAAGAACCTTTTATTATTTGAAATTTCGCAAATGGAGCTATAAATTAGGCTTTTCAATCGAGTGTGATTCTTTGGGATATGGGGTTGTTATTCCCCATTATGGAACTATTGTCGTTGGCCCCAATGTCATAGGTAATTATGCGGTCTTACATACTTGCACATGTATTACAGGAAACAGAAAAGTAATAGGTGATGCTTTGTATGTGGGAACAGGAGCAAAAATCACCAATAAGTTAATATTGGGTGATAATGTCTCTATTGGAGCAAATTCTGTCGTGAATAAATCGTACCCTGAGGGGAATTGTATGCTAGCTGGAGCTCCTGCAATAATTAAGAAGACAGAAACAGCTTGGTATATACGAGATGGTGAATCGTATCATAATTTAGTGCTTAAGTGTGAAAAACTAAAAAAAGAAATGAATATTTAATTTGTTATGTGCATAAAGACAGACTATAGTAATATTAAGTTTTCCAACAGCGGCAAATTGAAATTGCTTATCATTGTTGGTACTCGTCCTGAGATTATTCGTTTGGCGGCAGTGATTAACAAGTGTCGTAAGTACTTCGACTGCATCTTGGCACACACAGGACAGAACTACGACTATAACCTCAATGGAGTGTTCTTCAAGGACCTCAAGTTGGCTGATCCCGAGGTGTATATGGATGCTGTGGGTGATGACCTTGGTGCTACCATGGGTAATATCCTTAATGCTTCATATAAGCTGATGGTACAGACCAAACCCGATGCCGTGCTTGTGCTTGGTGACACCAACTCCTGCTTGAGTGTTATCGGCGCCAAGCGCCTCCACATCCCTATCTTCCATATGGAGGCTGGTAACCGCTGCTGGGACGAGTGTCTGCCCGAGGAGACCAACCGCCGTATCGTGGACATCATCTCTGATGTGAACATCTGCTACTCGGAGCATGCTCGCCGTTACCTCAATGCGAGTAACGTGGCTCCACAGCGTACTTATGTGAGCGGTTCGCCTATGGCAGAGGTTCTGCATGAGAACTTGGCCGATATAGAGGCTAGCGATGTACATGCACGTCTAGGCTTGGAGAAGGGTAAATATATCCTCTTGAGTGCCCATCGTGAGGAGAATATCGATACGGAGAAGAACTTCCTCAGTCTCTTCACGGCAATCAATGCTATGGCGGAAAAGTACGATATGCCTATCCTCTATAGCTGCCATCCACGTAGCCGCAATCGCTTGGATGCAAGTGGCTTTGTGCTCGACAAGCGTGTGATGCGTCAGGAACCGCTCGGCTTCCACGACTACAACTGCCTTCAGATGAATGCTTTTGCCGTAGTGAGTGATAGCGGTACACTGCCTGAGGAAAGCTCGTTCTTCACGAGCATCGGCCGTCCGTTTCCTGCGGTATGTATCCGCACGAGTACCGAGCGTCCCGAGGCCTTGGATAAGGGGTGCTTTGTTCTAGCAGGCATCAACGAACACGACCTATTGCAGGCTGTGGATGTGGCTGTAGAGATGAACAAGGAGGGCGACCATGGTCTGCCCGTGCCCAACTATGTAGACGAGAACGTATCGACCAAGATTGTGAAACTCATCCAAAGCTATACGGGTGTGGTGAACAAGATGGTTTGGAGAAAGGAATAATTCTTGTCTCCACATTTGTCTCCACGTATCACGTTTATCTTCACGAATTAATAAAATACACGTGTAATCTGCGTGATCCGTGGAGAAATAAAAACATGAAAATAATCCAAGAAACCCTAGACCACCTCACTGCTCAGGCAAAAGCGTCTGAGCGGTTGAGGATGAGTCTGGATTTGCGTACTGCGTCTGATGACCAGTCGCAACGCATGCTCAATGCTGTTGAGCCAGGCACTCCACTTCCCATCCATCGGCATCGCACAAGTGCAGAGACGGTGGTCATTGTGCGTGGTCGCTTGATTGAGCGCTTTTACGATGATGATGGCATGCTCACCGAGGAAATCCTGATGGAGGTGGGTGGTGACTGTCCCGTATTGCAGATTCCAGCGGGACAATGGCATGGCATTGAGGTGTTGGAGTCGGGTACCGTAATCTTCGAAGCGAAAGATGGGGCCTATGCTTCGCTTACTGAGGAGGACTTGATGAAATGAGTCCTCAGAACTAGAATAATCCAAACATTAAATAATAACATTATGAAAGTACCATTTTCTCCCCCCGACATGAGTGAGTTGGAGGTTAATGAAGTGTGCGATGCTATCCGCTCAGGATGGATTACAACAGGACCTCGTACTAAAGAGTTTGAACGTAAGATAGCCGACTACTGCCATACCGAGAAGGCTGTGTGCCTCAACTCGGCCACGGCATGTATGGAACTGGTGCTTCGCCTCCTCGAGGTGGGGCCCGGCGATGAGGTCATCACCTGTGCCTATACCTATACGGCCACGGCAAGCGTGACTTGTCACGTGGGTGCCAAGGTGGTGATGGTAGATACTGCACCCGACTCCTTCGAGATGGACTACACAAAGCTGGCCGATGCCATCACGGAACGTACCAAGGTGATTATCCCCGTGGACTTGGCGGGTGTGGTGTGCGACTACGACAAGGTGTTTGCTGCCGTGGAGAGCAAGCGTCATCTGTTCCGTCCTGCCAACGACCTGCAGCGCGCTTTCGGTCGCGTAGTCGTACTGGCCGATGCAGCTCATGCCTTTGGCGCTCAGCACAAGGGTAAGATGTGTGGCGAGATTGCCGACTTCACCAGCTTCTCGTTCCATGCAGTGAAGAACCTCACTACTGCTGAGGGTGGTGCTGTGACATGGCGTAACATCGAGGGCGTAGACAATGAGTGGATATATAAGCAGTTCCAACTGCTCTCATTGCATGGTCAGAACAAGGATGCACTGGCCAAGACGCAGCTGGGGGCTTGGGAGTACGATATCGTATCACCTGCCTTCAAGTGCAACATGACGGATATCATGGCGGCTATCGGACTGAAGCAGTTTGAGCGTTATCCGCAGATGTTGGCTCGTCGCAGAGAAATCATTGAGCGCTACAATGCGGCATTGAAGGACTTGAACGTGGAGGTGCTCGACCATTACGGTGATGACCATGCTTCGAGTGGTCACCTCTACTTCGTGCGTCTATTAGGCAAGGATGTGGAGTATCGCAACGAGGTAATCATCGAGATGGCTCGTCGTGAGATTGCTTGTAACGTGCACTACAAGCCGCTGCCCATGATGACGGCATATAAGAACCTTGGATTCGACATTGCGGACTATCCCAATGCCTACGACCATTACCGCAACGAGGTGACGCTGCCGCTCAATACCTGTATGACGGACGAACAGGTGGAATATGTGATTAAAAATTTCTGCGATATTATTAATAATTAACCTTAACGTTGACGTCAAGGTTAACGTTAAAGTTAAAATTAAAATGATTTACTATGTATAAACACTTCTTCAAGCGGCTGATTGATATTTGTATTGGTTTAGTGGCACTGCCTTTTGTGTTGTTGGTGATTGTGATATTTGCTCCTATCATCTATTTCACGGATAGGGGGCCTGTCTTCTACAATGCCAACCGTGCAGGAAAGGATTATAAACCTTTCAAGATGTTTAAGCTGAGGTCAATGTATGTGAATTCTCCAGATTTGAAGAATGCGGATGGAAGCACCTACAACAGTGATAACGATCCTCGTGTGACACCAATAGGGCGTTTCATGCGTAAAACTTCGCTGGATGAGTTCCCCCAGTTCCTTAATATCTTGAAGGGTGATATCAGTTTTATCGGTCCTCGTCCTAAATTGTATTGCCCAGAAAAATATCCTGAAGGCTTGCCTGAGTATATGAAGAAGAGTTTTACGGTAAAGCCAGGTGTCACGGGATATGCACAGGCCTATTTCCGTAACTCTATCACGAGTGAAGAGAAATTCAAGTGGGATGCTTATTACGCAGAGAACATCAGTTTCGTAATGGACGTGAAGATCATTTTTAAGACGATAAAGTCTGTATTGTTCCGTGAGAATATCAATACCGAACAGAGTTACAAGAAATAGTATGAAAAGATTATTGATTATAGGGGCCTCAATCCTTCAGTTGCCTGCCATCAAGAAGGCTAAGGAATTGGGACATTATGTGGCAGTGGCAGATTTTAACCCCAATGCGGTGGGCATTCCTTATGCTGATGAGTTTTATAATGCCAGCACTATCGACATTGAGGCAATCTGTAAGGTTGCTGAAGAGTTTAAGCCCGACGGCATTATGACATTGGCAACTGATATGCCTATGCGCTCGATTGCAGCTGCCACCTCACGTCTTGGATTGCCTGGCATCTCCATGGATACGGCCATCAAGTCCACCGATAAAGGGGAGATGATAAAGGCTTTTAAGGAGTATGGCGTGGAGTCGCCCTGGTTTTATATCATTGAGAATGTGACTATGCTCAATGCGCTGTTATCACAATTGAGTTATCCTTGTATTCTGAAGCCAACAGACAATGCCGGTAGTCGCGGTGTGATGTTGGTGAAGTCTGTAGAGGAACTAATCGAGGCTTACCAATACAGTGTGAGTCAGTCGCGTGGTGGACTGGTAATACTCGAGGAGTATATGACTGGTCCTGAGGTCAGTGTGGAGGTGATGGTTGTAGATGGAGAGCCTCACGTGTTGCAGGTGACTGATAAGTTGACCACGGGTGCTCCATACTTTGTAGAGATGGGGCATAACCAACCTTCGATGCTTCCTGCTGAGGATGTGGAGAAGATTAAAGATTTGGCTTGCCGAGCAGTGAAGAGTGTGGGTATCAACTGTGGACCCTCGCATGTGGAAATCAAGCTGACGCCTACTGGTCCTAAAATGGTAGAACTGGGTGCACGTATGGGTGGTGATTGTATCACTACGCATTTGGTGCCTTTGTCTACAGGTATTGATATGATTAAGGCTACGATTGACGTTTCATTGGGATTGAATCCCGATATTACCCCGACACTACATAAAGGTAGCGCAATCCGCTTCTTTGATGCTCCCTGTGGCGTAATCTCTGCTATTGAGGGCGTCGAAGAATCGCAGGCTATCGATGGTGTACAGGAAATATCATTCACCAAGAGCGTGGGTGATGAAGTGACGGAAATTCATAGTAGCCTTGATCGTTGCGGCTTTGTAATAGCACAGTGCGATAGCGCTTCCGAGGCTATTGAGGTTTGTGAAAAGGCAAAAAAAAGTATTTATATAAAATAGGTTATTTATGACACAATCTGTATTGGGACTCTATTTTGAGGAATTTGAAGTAGGGTCGGAAATCATGCACTCACTTTCGAAAACGATTTTTGAGTGTGATAATAATTTCTTCAGTTTGATGACTATGAATCATCATCCTGTACATACCAATGTTGATTATGCAGCAAAGAATCAGCACGGAAAGATACTCGTGGTGGGAACTCTTGTGTTCTCATTAGCTGTAGGAATTACAGTCCCTGACGTGAGTGGTAAGGCCATTGCGAATCTAGGGTATGAGGATATTAAACATCTAAACCCTGTATTCTTGAATGATACAATTTATGTTCGTACTAAGGTTCTGGATAAACGCGAATCAAAATCAAAGGCTGATCGTGGTATTGTCTATGTGGAGTCTATTGCCTATAACCAACATGGTGTAGATGTATTGTCATTTAGAAGAAATGTATTAGTAAAAAAGAAAAACTCATGAATGAAACATTATTAATGCGTAGTTTGATGTTCGTTCCTGCGCATAATCGAAAATTATTAGATAGTTCGGTTAAGCGAGATGCCGATGTCTTGTTATTGGATATTGAAGACTCTGTTCCTATTACGGAAAAACAGCAAGCTAGGGACAATGTTAAAGAGTTTGTTAGGCGTTCAGACTTAGATGGCAAGTTGATTTTCCCTCGTGTAAATGACAGAGAAAGTGGGGAATTATTGAAGGATGCCTATCAGTTGACAATTGAAGGAGTACATGGTTTTATGTATCCAAAAGCAACTCAAGGCGAGGATATTTACTTTTTTGGAAAGCTATTGGAAACAATAGAATACGAAAAAGGGATTCCTGTTGGTACTTTCAAAATTATACCTCTAATTGAAACTGCAGGTGCAGTGATGAATATTCAGGCTATTTGTAAGGCTTGTACTCGTGTAATAGCTGTCGCTTTTGGTTGTGAGGATTATGTAACAGACTTGAAAGGTAAACATGATGGTGCAGGCCAAAGTATATTCTTTGCTCGTAATGCAATATCTAATGGTGCTCGTGCCTGTGGAGTAATACCTATTGATACTGTACATATTAAGGTTCATGATTTGGATGATTTGGAAGCCAATCTTAAAGTGGCCAAGCAATTAGGATATGAAGGAATGCTTGTTCTTAATCCCAAAGAACTTCCTCTTGTTCATCAATATTTCTCTCCTTCTGAAGCTGAGATTAGCTGGGCTACAGAAATGGTACAATTGGCAGAAGAAGCAGTGAAAGAGGGTAAAGGCGTGGCGGTAAAGGATGGTAAGTTTATAGGACCTCCCATGCTGAAAATGGCAAAAGATATATTAAAAAAACAAAAAATGATTGAATATGGAAGGAAGTAAGAAAGTTTTAATTCTTGGTGGCGAAGGTAATGGAGGTGTGATCGCAAATGCAATGGCAGATGCAAACAAACGTGGCTTTTGTGAATGGGAATGCGTAGGATTCTTGAATGATGGTGTTGAAGTAGGAACAGTTATTGACTCTTTTCCTGTAGTCGGAAACATTAGAACGGATATATATAAATATTTGGATGAGGGATATTATTTTATCAATACGATTTTTCGTATTGATGGGCAAGGGGATAGAATCTCTATGTTTGAAGAATTAAATATACCTAATGACCGTTTAGCAACTTTTGTACATCCTACAGCATATATTGCACCAAATGTTGAAATAGGACCTGGGTGTGTAATTATGCCTTTGGTTGCAATATCATCAAATACAAAACTTGGCAAGGGATGTATTGTCATGGTTTCAGCTTCTATTGGGCATGATAATATTATTGAAAATTATTGTCATATAGCAGCTCAAGCTTGTGTCGGATCATTTTTAAATGTAGGACTAGGTGTGCATATCGGACTAAATGCAACTATTCGTGAGCATCTTACAATTGGAAAGTTCGCTACGGTAGGTATGGGAGCCGTTTTAACCAAGAATGTCGGTGATTGTGAGATTTGGGCTGGTAATCCTGCCCGTTTCTTAAGAAAGGCTGAATAGTATTGTATGAAAATCTTATTATTACCTGCTTACTTCTATCCAGAACAGGCTGCAAGTTCGTATCTTGGTGATAATATACGCCAAGCGTTGTGTGGAGCAGGTTGTGATGTGATACTATATGCTCCTATCCCTAGTCGAGGAATCTCAAAAGAGGTGCGTGAGGAGTACAAGAAACGGAAATTGGAGCATTGGCACGATGGAAAACTGGAGATTCACCGATTCTCGATGTATGCGGAAGGTAAGAACCCCGTCTTACGTGCTCTGCGCTATGTCTTCTGTTGGTGTGCCCAGTTCTGGAAAGGACTTCGTGCCAAGGATATAGACCTTATCTACTTGGCAAGCACGCCGCCTATACAAGGCGTGTTGGGCGGATTGCTGAAGAAGATAAAGAAGGTGCCCTTCGTGTATAACCTTCAAGATATCTTCCCCGACTCGTTGGCTGGTACTGGTCTGGCCAAGAAGGGTGGATTGCTGTGGAAGATTGGTCGCGTGATAGAGAACTTCACTTATCGCAATGCGGACAAGATTATCGTCATCTCGGAGGACTTCAAGCGCAACATCATGGAGAAGGGGGTGCCCGAGGAAAAAATCGTGGTGGTATATAACTGGGTAGACGAAGAGGCGGTGAAGCATGTGTCGCGTGAGGATAATAAATTGTTCGATGCCTACGGACTCGACCGCAGCAAGTTCTATATTACTTATAGTGGTAATATAGGCCTGACACAGAACATGGATATGCTGCTCGAGGTGGCCAAGGAGCTGGAAACGGAGGAACCTGACATCCAATTTGTGCTCATCGGTGAGGGTGCCTATAAAAAGCGGGTGCAGGAAATCATTGCAGAGAAGAATATTGGCAATGTGGCGTTGCTCCCCTTCCAACCCTATGAGGATATATCGCACGTGTTCAGCTTGGGCGATGCTGGTCTCGTCATCTCCAAACCTGGAGTGGGCGAGAACTCTGTACCGAGCAAGACATGGAGCATACTCTCTGCTTCGCGTCCCGTACTGGCCAACTTTGACGAGAATGAGCTGAAGACTATCGTTGCCGAAAACCAGTGTGGCATATTCACCAAGGCGGGCGACAAGGAGGCCTTCAAACAGGCTATCCTCGACCTCTATCATGACAGGGAACATTGCGAACAATTGGGACGCAACGGTCGCGAGTTCATCCTCAAGAACCTGACACGTGCCGTGGGTACGCAGAAATATGTGGATGTGATAAAGTCGTTTGAGAAACGGTGACAACGTTAACGAAAACGAAGACTATCTGACGATTTTCGAAATGTATCGCTTGTTGTTTGACATCTTACGTTGCGTCATAAATGACTGCTCTGTGGAGCAGGAACGATTGCAGGGACTCTCATCCAAGGATTGGGCAGCGCTGTATGCTATAGCCAAGCGACAAGGAGTGACGGCGGTAGCGTTCGAGAAGATACAGGCACTGCCCAAAGAACTTGCACCACCGAGAGAACTGGCAATGAAGTGGATGTCGCACTCGATGGCTATAGAAAAGCAGACAAGGGCTATCTATCAGCGGTGTGCGAGTTTCGCTCAACTGATGCATGAGCATGGACTGCATACATTGGTGCTCAAGGGAGTGGCGGTGAGCCAGTATTACCCTAATCCATGGCATCGGGAGTTCGGTGATCTGGACTGCTACCTCTACAAGAGTGACAGCGGGATGGTTGCATGGGACGGATGCTATGAAGAGGGTAACTGCATTGCGGAACAGGCAGGATACGAGGTGAAGCGAGGCCATTACAAGCATTCGCACATCAACTATGAGGGATTGGAGATAGAGAACCATCAGTTCTCGCTTGCCATCAAGGATGGCAAGGATACCAAGGCGCTGGAGCGTCATCTTCGGTGGTTGGTGGAGCAGCAGGGTGGGGGATGTGTCATCGGAGATTCGGTGATGTGTAGCCCGTCAGCAGATTTCAATGCGCTGTTCCTCACGGCACATGCCATGAGCCATTTTCTCTACGAGAGCATCAAGGTACGCCATGTGATGGACTGGGCATTGTTTCTCAAACGAGAGCAGGACAAGGTGGACTGGGGTAGCTTCTGGCACTGGTGTGACAAGATGCACTACACACGCTTCGTGCAGTGCTTGAACTATATCTGCGTGCATCAACTGGGCCTGCAGATACATGCCTTCGCTGTGGAGGAGAGTGAGGCGACAAAGCGCCTTGCAACACGTATACTGCAGGATATCCTCGAAGGCTACAGTCTCTATACAAAAGGATACAAGGGATTGCGATTCCGTATAGCTCTTGCCGCCAGTTACTTCAAGTCGATGTGGAAGTTCCACAGAGTATATCAGCATAGTGCCCTATGGTTGCTCGCAAAGCGAGCTGCGGGGATGTTGGTAAGGGATGTGAAGCTATAGGACAGCTTTGCTGTACGAAGACGTTAACGAAAACGATAAACTGCGTGAATAATTAGAGATTACTAATATACATTTATAATATCAATAGCAGCAATCACTCAATGGAGTGATTGCTGCTATTGTTTTTTGTAGTACCTATAGCTATACTTTATCGGCAACTAACTAAAAATGGACTCTAACTTAGACTGGTCCTCTTGATTGTATATTTGTAAGTAATGCGATTGTGCGATGGTTGTGATATTTTATAACTCTAATGTTTTTTTATATTTAATGGTAATTCATAAACCACACCATCAGTTTCTACTAAAACCTTATATATGCCATATTCCGTAAAAACAAAATTTGCTAAACACAAACTTAATGTTGTACTCATAAAAGGTTCATCGGTCTTGGCCATAGTACATGTGGCCTTTAAACCTTTCAAGATTTCTGCACCACTTGGAGAAACTATATTAAAAGACACGTCTTTATTGCCAAATTCTTCTTTGGTATATCTAAATCGCGCTACAATATGGAATGTAAGTGGCACAGATAAGTTTTCTGTCGAGATTGTATTGAATGCACCTATTACATTCAATTTGTCACCGACATGCTGCGCATAATCACAAAGGGTCAATACTTCTATTGTCATATTATATTATTCTTTATTTTTATTCTCCAATAAAGCCGCTTTCTTCAAAACTATTTCCTTAAAGTTTTGCAAAGGGGTCTTAATCGTAGAAATGTTATATTTACGTAAAGCTATCATTTGTGCCCCATGACGATTTGTTACGCCTTCTTTAACGGGAAACTTTTCTCGACGGAAAGAGTCTACATACATACTAACGGCATCTGCTTCAACTTCATCGCCAACTTCTGTATAGAAATTCTCAGAACCCATAGGTAATTCCCCTGTATATGCCTGAGTAATTCTCAATATTGTATTGCGGTCACATTCATATAGCATTAATCGTTGTTTCGTTATCGGATGCAATCGTTGTCCTTTCCATTCGATTTTACGTGCATGACCATCCAAATGTTTTGCCAACAAGGTATCTCCCCTATTAATCAATTTTGCCATGTGTCTCTGTTTTAATCGATTCTAATGCTAAAGGGCAAAACGAAAAAAGAGAACTTAAATCATCCATTGTATTTACACCTCTAATTTTCTCTGCCAATTCCAAAGCCAACTTGACAATTTCCAAGTCAGGTTCTTGATTCTGATTAACTATATAATCATTGGGGTTGTTTTCCAATTCTTCAGCAAACTCTTCCTCAGTGATGACCTCTTCCAACATCTCTGCATATCTTTTGAAATAGTCACGCTCAATGGTACGATTGTTCACTGCTAGAATAAGGAGTTCTAATGCCTTGCGACTTTTCTCACTAGTTACTATATCCAAGAATGAGTTAGTGGGAGCCACTGAGTAGCTTATATGATGCTGTATGCCGCTATCTTCTGATACCTTATAAATAAACATTGAGCAGTCACCATTATTGACTAGAATCTGCTCAGGTGTATTGGTCGAGAAATCTCTTCTCATGATTACATTGTTGTCAGGAGAAGAAATACTGGTATTCATAATCTATAATTTTATCTTTTATTACTCAAATGCGTTCTAAATGCAATAACAGACTTTTGGAGTACAAAGTTAGGGATTATTTCTCTAAATACAATATTTTATGTAAAAAAACTCCTTCGAACTTCAAGGAATAGAAAGATTTTGGTAGATCATTATGTTTTGGCTTAGGGTTTATTGACTAGAGCAGGGACAGCGGTAGGGCTTGTTAAACACCCATCCTAAATCTCCACTTTCATCCAAATATATATTAGCTGCCATAATGTTACAAAAAAAGGCAGACCCTAAAAGAGGTGTATTTACAATACACTTATGACGCTTATCACTCTTTCTTTAGGATTTACCTGCCTAATTTTCTGCAAAAACACGTACTTTTGTTGAAACAAACAAATTTATAACCCCAAAAGTTGATTGTAATCTTCGGATTTCAGTAAACCGCATCTCACGGGATGTGGCCTTACCACATTTTTTATCACCATGAATGTATGGAATGTGGAGATAAATGATTATTTATAGCCTATTTTATACTAACATGAGACGATCAAAACGTATTTACAGCCCTCTGGGCTTGCTGATCACTGCCGAGCGCGAGGCGCTGGGCGTGAGAGTGAAGGATTTTTGCCGACTTGCCGGCATCAGTACACGAACCTACACGAATCTTCTTTTCGGAAAGATGTGCATATGTCGTGCAGCATAAAAGTGCTGTACTGCCTGATGGAGTACTACGACGAGGAAACACAGCTGACATTGGCATACCGATATGCGCTGGCGGAGATCGACACGCTGGTGAACAAAGAGAGCCAACCCTAGGAACTGGGTTGGCTCTCTTTGCTTTCGATGACTGGCAATTTACGAAAACGATAACGAAGACGAAAACCTTTTGATGGGATTTTCTATTTTCTGATGAATCGAAAATCTGTGGGATTTTTATGAGTTGGCATTAGGAATATTCGGATTTTATTTGTTCCTTTGCAACAACTAATATTGATGCTATGGATAATGTTGTAAATGTAAGCCTTAACGTGCCTCAGTCGGACGTTCGCTTCTTGAGTGAACTTGTCAAGAAAATGGGATGGGGGATGACTCAGTCTGAAACTCAACCTATGGTGACGGTGAACAGAGCACAGCTGATACAACGTCTATATGGCTGTGTACAGCTTTCTGACGATTTTGACTATAAACGTGAATTAGAGGACGCATTGTCTGAAAAATATCGTGTGTGATGAGACTCTTCCTTGACACAAACGTCGTTATTGATTATTTGGCAAAACGTCAGCCTTTTGCAGCGGATGCTTGCCGAATAATGACAGTAAGCGATGGCCAGAATTGGGAACTTTGTATATCTTCCCTTTCTTTTACAACGATATATTACGTGCTTCGTAAACAATATGCGCATAAGGAACTGCTAAGCCTATTGGCAGATATTAATAAAGCATTTACCGTGCTTGCCGTAGATGGGAATATTATTGAGCAAGCACTTGACTCTGCTTTCTTGGATTTTGAGGATGCAGTGCAATATTATACAGCAAAGGAGAGTAATGCAGATGTTGTCATCACACGGAATGTGAAGGATTATGTGAATTCTGCAATTCTTGTGAAAACTCCTACGGAATTCTGTGATTTGTTGCAAGGTTATGACGTAAGCAATCATACTCCCTCATTGCTGAATGAGCCAGCCGTGTCTTATGGTGAAGATTAAGAATCTGTTTGGATTTTATTTCAAGTTTAGTTGAGAGGTGTTTTTGAGCAGATTTGCACTGTTTGGTCGCAGCAAATAGTGGTCTATTTGCAAGAACAAAGAGTGTAAAGATGGTAAAAAGAGCCTCAAATAAACTGAAAAGTATAACATAAAACTTATTAGCGGTAAAATCCAAACAGATTCTAAGTAAGGCTTGGCAATAGTACAATAGAATAGGTTTCCCCGACAAATTAAAAAATGGGTGCAAGTTGCTTGCGCCTGTATCTTTTATGTTCCATGCCTCTCACGCATGGAACGCAATTTCGTATTCATTTTTTTATGCAATATTTATCCTGGAAGAGAGAAAGGTGATTTATCTCTGTCTGGCGCATATGTCAGAGGAGGGTGTGGAACAGAAATATGTGAAGGAGGCATTCGACACGAACTGGGTGGTGCCTATGGGACCGAATGTGCCAATAAGTATGGTATCCCTGTGGTGGAGTGCCGCCCCGTGTGGAAGCCGATGCATAAGCAGCCGGTGTATACACAAATGGACAATGAACAATTGACAATTGACAATTTGGAGAATGGCATCGTGCGTCAGACATCGGACAAGAGTGTGGCCTACATCAATGGGGTGTCTGAGGATATCTTCAAGGTGGGATTCTGCCTCCCCGCAGGTCCCTACGTGACGGACGACGACGTGCGCTACATCGTGGAGTGCATCAAGGAGGCGATAGCGTGATTAGTGAGTAATTGCAACTCTGTCGCCGATCAAGAGCTAATTTGTTTCGGAATTTCTGACAATAAAGGCTGCATCATTGATGCAGCCTTTATTGTTTTTTATCCCTTGATGGTTATCTTCACGATTACTCCCGAGTGGCCACGAAGCACGAAGTTTGAAGTTCGAGGGTCGAGAGGACAGCTTTGCTGAACGATAATGAAAACTTTGTCTTCTACGCTTTGTTTTGTTGTTTATTCGTATCTTCGCTGAGTGAATGGTATATGATTAATCTGCCCCGTTGGATCGTTGGAGATAGATTATTTCAGTTCATTCCAACTGGGTGGGTTCACACCGAGCAGATGGCGCACGAAGAAGTCGTAGCGCTTGTGCTCGCCAAAGGCCTCGCCCATGGTGTGGCGCTGGCCGGGGAGGAAGACGAACTCAAAGTCCTTGTCGGCCTTGATGAGCGCATTCACTACTTGCATGGTAGAGGCGGGGTCTACATTGTCGTCCATCTCGCCCACGACAAGCATCAGTGGACGGGTGAGCAGGTGAGCGTTTTCCACATTGCTGCCTTCCTTGTACTGGTCTCCCACGGGGTAGCCCAACCATTGCTCGTTCCACCATATCTTGTCCATGCGGTTGTCGTGGCATCCGCAGGCTGAGTAGGCAGCCTTGTAGAAGTCGGGGTGGAAGAGTACGGCAGTCATAGCCTCCTGGCCGCCAGCCGAGCAGCCGTAGATGCCTACGCGGTCGATATCCATGTAAGGATATTTCTCTGCAGCGGCACGTATCCAGCTGATATGGTCGGGCAGGCCGGCATCTTTGAGGTTTTTGTAGCATACGTTCTCGAATTCGCGTGAACGGAACGAAGTGCCCATACCGTCAACAAAGACTACGATGAAGCCAAGCTCGGCAATCGAACTCATATAATAATGGTGGGCGGTGAAAGCCTTGGGCACGTAGTGGTCGCCGGGGCCTTGGTAGATGTACTCAAGGATGGGGTATTTCTTGTTGGGGTCAAAGTTTGACGGGCGGATGATAAGTCCCCACATATCGGTCTTGCCGTCGCGGCCCTTGGCGGCAAATACCTCTGGTGCACGCCATCCCTCAGCTTCGAGGCGGCTGATGTCGGCAGTCTCAAGAGCCATCACGGCACTGCCATCCTCGGCACTGCGGAGTACGGCTACAGGAGCATCGTTGGCGGTGGAGTATACATCTACCAGGTACTGCATGTCGCGTGAGAACCATGCCTTATGGGTACCACGCTCAGGGGTGAGGTCGGTGAGCCCGTTGCCATCGAAGCCTACACGGTAGTAGCGGATGTGGTAGGGGTCTTCGTCGGTTTGCACGCCGTTGGCAGAGAAGTAAATCTGCTCGTTCTCCTCGTCGATACGGATGATGTCGCGCACGTACCATTCGCCCTTGGTAATCTGGTGAGTGGGCTTGCCTGTGGCGCGGTCGTACATGTAAAGGTGGTTCCAGTTGTCGCGCTCGCTCGACCAGATGATGCGCTTGCCGTCCTTCAGGTGGTGGCGATAGATGCGTGAGTAGTTGACATACTTGTCGCTGCTCTCCTCGATGATGGGGCGCACGGTGCCGTCCTCGGCAGAAACCTCCAATATGCGGTAGTTCTGATGGCCACGCTCGTTGTACTCGAAGGTGATGCTACGGCTATCCTTGTCCCAAGAGGGGTGGCTGATGTAGTATTGGTGATTGAAGAGTTCGGTTGAGGGGATGATGGCACGGCCTGTCTCAACTTCATAGATGCAGGGTACTTTGAAGGGGAGCTCATCGCCGGGCTTGGCATACTCCTGCTTGTGGAGCTTGGGCTGCAGTTGATCGGCCGGTGAGGACTCCACATAGTATACGTAGCGCTTCTCGGTGGGGCGTATCTTGCACGATACCACTTTGCGGCTGTCGGGGCTCCATTGTATGTAGGCCGAGTAGTAGTTGGCCAGTGTGCCGTCGATACTGAGCTGGCGCTCGCGGCCTGTCGCGCGCTCGCGTACATATATATTATGGTTCTTGATGTAGGCGATGTACTTGCCGTCGGGTGAGGTGACGGGAGCTGCTTCCAACTCATCGTCGCGCTCCATCCAGTGACGCTGGCGGCCCTGACGCTGCTGCAGGGCACCGTCATCGGTGAGCTGGTTCTTGCGGATGTTGTACGTCCAGCGATGTCCGTTGGTCTGGAAATGGATAACGTCGAGCTTCTCTTCTACCATGAGGCGGTCGAGGTGGAGTGCAGTGGCACGATAGTCACGCTTGGTTGCCTCCTTGAGGGCTTTGGCCAGCTTGTCGTGGTTGAAGAGTTCGGTACGTTTCTGCTTCTCGGCATTCACGAGGACGTAGATGCGTCCGTCGGGAGTGTTGCGCACATACCAGAAGTGGTGGGTACCACCAATCCAGCTGGGCTGTACATTGTCGTAATACACCTTGCCTGAATACTTGGCTCTTTGTGCAAAGGCTCGCTTGTAGTCCTCCACAGTGCCTTGCGCCATTAATGTGCTGCTAAGGCAAGCGAGGAGCATGAGTGACAGTAGTTTTTTCATTGTGCTTGTATCTTGTTATTAATGGTTGTTGTCTCTTAATGGTGCGCCCTACACACTAATCTCCCCAGCGATAGAGCGCTTCATCTCGGTACGTATATTCTCAGGAGATAGACCTTGCCCGAGGAGATACATCAGCTTGGTTAGGGCTGCCTCTACGGTAGAGTCGTGGCCGCTGATGATACCGGCTTCGAGGAGTTGGCGTCCGGTCTCATACATGCGCATCTTGACACTGCCAGTGCTGCACTGGGTGATGTTCACGATAATCTTTCCTCTCTTGGTGGCTTCGGCGAGTGCTTCGGTAAGCCACGGGAAGCGTGGCGCATTGCCGCTGCCGAAGGTGCGGAAGATGATACCCTTGAGCTCCGGGCTTCGCAACACCTGCTCCACGATGCCTGGCTGTATGCCAGGAAAGAGTGATAGAATGAGGATATTGCTATCCATTTCGTAATGGGGAATGAGCTCACTCTCGGGATTGTAGGGTTTTATGAAGTGGTGGTGATATTGGATCTCGATACCCGAATGGGCTAAGATAGGGTAGTTGTTTGATTCGAAGGCGTCGAAGTTCTCGGCACTGATCTTGGTAGTGCGGTTGCCGCGCATGAGCTTCTCGTGGAAGAACACACATACTTCGGGTACGATAGGCGTGCCGTCAGGATTCTTTGCTGCCGCAATCTCGATAGCTGTAAGGAGGTTCTCCTTGCCATCGGTACGGAGTGCACCGATGGGAAGCTGGCTGCCGGTGAGTATGACAGGTTTCATCAGCCCTTCGAGCATGAAGCTGAGAGCCGAGGCGGTGAAGGCCATCGTGTCGGTACCGTGCAGGATGACAAAGCCATCGTATCGCTCATAGTTGCTATAGATGATGCCTACGAGTTCGGCCCAAAAGGTGGGGTTCATGTCCGACGAGTCGATTGGCGGAGTGAAGGCGTAGGAGAATATGTCGAGGTTGAACTGCTTGATTTCGGGTACATGGTGCAGGAGTTGGTCGAAGTTGAAGTTCTCCAAAGCTCCGGTATCGGGATTCTGTATCATACCGATGGTGCCGCCCGTGTAAATCAATAATATGGAAGCAGGTGCATGGTGACTCATAAATCGCTGAATCTTTGATTAACGAATGCGAAGGTAATGAAAATCTGTTGTATCGACAAACAATCGGATAGAATGAATGTTTCTTTTTAAAGTTTTGTGTGTTTTGTAAAACTTTAAGAGTAGTTGTTTGGCGGATAATGTAAAACTCGTTATTTTCGCGATACTAAAAAATGTTATAATATGAATGTGCAGATAGTCAGGAGTATCAGCGTGCTGCTTATGGGTGTGCTGTTCCTAGTACTGGGCGATAGCGCCTTGAGTATTCTTGTGATAGCTGTAGGAGCATTGTTGATGCTTCCAGGGTTGGTCTCCTTGGTTTCCTATATTCGACATATGGCACAACGGCGCATGTTTCCTTTGGCTGCCTTGGGTAGTTTTATCTTGGGACTATGGATGGTAGTAGCTCCGGCTGTCTTTGTGGGCTTCTTTATGTATGTGATAGGTGGTGTCCTGGTAGCATTGGGCATATATCAGCTGGCAGGACTGTCGGTATCGAGTCGGGTGGTGCCTGTGGCATGGCCATTGTATGTACTGCCGGGAATAGTGCTGCTGCTGGGCATATTTGTCTTGTTCAACCCCTTTGAGGCTGCTGCTCTTCCTTTTATATTGATGGGAATCGGCTGTATTATCAGTGCGTTGAATGATGTGATAGCAGCTGTGCGCACAGCTAAGCAGCATAAATACGCCAAGCGGCCTATCGAAATAGAAGATGCAGAGGTGGTAGGACCATGAAGATGAGATGTTAAAATATAAGCATTAATAAATAAAAAGTAGTTTTCAATTTTGTTAACTACTTTTTTTTATACTACCTTTGTGACGTTGACAAGGTTGTGGGGATGTGGCTTTTGCAAGAAGAGCCGGGAAAGTGAGAAAATGCAAACATAACATAAAAAACAATACTATGCGTAAAAAGGATCTTGGATACTTCTTGATGGGAGTGTCAATGTTTCTTTGTTCGTGTGTGGACGACACCTACGATTTGAACAAAGAGGTTATGATGGACATGAAGATTGAGGGAAACCGCATTGCATTACCTTTAGGTAGCTTGCGCCCCATCGTATTGGATTCGATCTTGGACGTATCGTCCATTCCTGTATTGGAGTCTGACAGTGTGACGCGGACCTATAGCTTGTCGTTTAATGACAGTATAGTGAGCCGTGTTGCCCAAAAAGACCTGGGGGTATTAAAGGAGGTGTCTAAGCTATCTTCGGATATTGACCCTATCGGTATTGATCTGCAGGAGATTCGCTTCAACTTCCCCGCATTCAAGCTGAGTGATTCTATGTCGTTCCAGAATGTGAAACTGTCAGATGTATCATTGAATGCTATCCATGAGGAGATAAACTTGTCGATCGGTAACTTCTCGCTCGATCCTCTGTCTATTGCTGCAGATAATCGTGATGTGACTTTCGATATCCCTACAATAGAATTAGACAACATCCTTATAGATAAGTATACAGAGAATACCTCATTCAATCTTGATGATATAGAGGTGACAGGTGAAACGGACCCGGTGAGTAAGGATTTTGAGTTTGATGTTGACGATATCCCAGTAGATGAAATCACCACACCGGCGTTTAGTAGCAGTCACTCAGCTATGCTGTCTACAGATGAGGTCAATGATTTCTTGGATGGTAAGGCTGAAGATTTCAAACTTCAATTCGATTTTACGGCTCCGTTTGATATTGAAGAGAAATCTCAAACTCAAGTAGAAATTAAATTTAAGTATGATTTGCCCAAGGAGATAAAGCACTTCAATAGGGTGGAATTGGCAAACTCGGATGAAAACCAAAAAGGTTCACTCGTGGAGTTTGAGGTAAAGAACCCCGTACTTCTGGACGGTCTGAATCGCTCTATTGACTTTGATATTGATTTTCCCGCGAATTATAAGCTGGCACTTTATGATGACGCACATTGTACTTTGGTGAATGACCATGAGATTTATGTAAGGGATTTGGCAGCTGATGGAGAAAAGACAATCATACGTTTTTATTTGAAAGAGATTAATAATCTGAACGATGATAAGTTCTATTCAGCAGATGGCAGAACCTTACAGATGGAGGATGAAGCAACCTGTACAATCAACTATAAAGTGTCTGGTTCAAAGACCTTGCCAAAGGGCATTTCTGTGGCAGATATCAAAGAGGGTCTTACCTATTCGGTTAGCCTTGATGTCGCTTTTGACGTGAAAGAAGCATACGGAGATACCAATCCTATCGAGAAGGAGTTTGAGAATGAAGAATTCGAGATTCCCGTCTCAATAAAAGATTTGGATTACATCGGTTATATTGACAAGGTGGTATTGGACCCTGAAGTGAGCCAACTTCATTTTATAACGGGTATTGATAATGATTTTGATAAGTTTGATCTGGCTTCCAATTGTAAGATCGTAGTTTCATTCCCCGATGAGTATGTATTTACAGATAATGTGACATTGCCTGAAGGGGTAAAGCGTGTGGCTGGAACTAACGACTTTGAGGTTTCTAGTATGTCGGTGTTTAGCAATGCGGAGTGGGTATTGCCTATCCGTGAGGTAAGAATCCAAAGTGAAGTACCTAATGGCACTCTTGACTTCAAAACTAAGGCTATCGTAAAGGCTGTGTCGGGAACAAAAGAAGAGGTCTTGACAATTGGTGCTGTGGATAATATTGCACTTAAAGAGACGGTAGGTGCACTGTGCGATAAGCGTAATATCAAATTGTCAGTGTCTCCAGTGGAGATGTCAGTGACTGATGCGACAGGAAGAACTAACGAGATTGATGTCCCATTTAAGATGCAGGACTTTGAACTTAAGTTTAAGGTAGAAGGTCTTGAACATGTGTCAGCTGTAGACTATGTAGAATTTGATTCTAGCCAGAAAATCTATTTCTCTTCTTCTTCATCAAAAGGGTTTGGCGATTTGAACTTCGCTGATGGTAGTTATGTGGCATTGCGCTTCCCTGAAGATTTCGTGTTTGACTATGATAATTGTACTCTTCCTTATGATAGTAAGCTGAAAGCATTCAAAATTGAGGATTTGTCTCTGCTGCAATCAAAGAAGTGGGCCCTTGCTCTAAAACGGATTAATATCAATAAGGAGATTGTAGATAATGCATTGGATCTGAATGCAACCGTGACATTGGAGGCAGTCAATGCTAAGGGAGAAGAAGATAAGCTCTATGTCGTTCATGTTGGTGATTTCTCATTGGCTGAGATGCGCAAACAGGAACTCTTCGGAACACATGAAGTTCAGTTCGTAGTAGAGGAATCAACCGTTTCTGTGACGGACCTGAAGGGTAAGTCGAACAATATCGATGTGAAATTTGATACTCAAAAGGTGGATTATGCCTTTGCTATTGATTCGTTGGATTATATTAATCATATTGGTGGCATTGACCTGAAAGAGGGAAGCAACTATCTGAAATTCCACTCTAGCTTGTCGGGAGAGTTGGGCCGATTTAACCTTGCTGCCAATAGCTATGTGGACTTTATTTTCCCCGAAGGTTTTGTTCTTGATCCCTCTTCCAGCTCGATTCCAAATGGTATGGCCCAGTTTGTTGATAATAATACAAAAGTTCGTGTGAAAGACCTCAATGCCCTGAACTATGAGAACGACTGGAAACTGGCAGTTAAGCGGATTAATGTAGACAAGGATATTATAGACGGTAAGTTTAGCGCTGATTATAACATTCGCGTAGTAGGATACAGTGCTGATGGCGTAGAAGGAAATCTGACTATTGCGGCACTTGATCCTCTTTACCTCCATGAAATCATGGAACTGGGAGGAAAACGCACCATGAATGTCTCTATATTGCCTAGCAATATCGAAATAGAGGATATTGAAGCGTCTATCGATGATATTGATTTTGAATTCGAAAAGCAATCCTTTAAGATTCCCGTAAATGTAGATAAACTGGAGTTGGTGAAAGAAATCAATTACATAAGTTTTGAAAAGGGGCGTAATGTCATCAATCTCAATATCTCTTTGAATAGCGGATTGGATCCTTTTAAATTGACCGAAGACTGTATGGTCAAGATTGCCTTCCCCAAGAACTTTGTGCTTGACCTAGCGGCATGTGACTTTGGTAACCTGGGGTATGACAAGGAAGAAAACGCCATCTACATTAAGCAGATAAATGATATTGTGGACTGTAAACTGAAGCTAGCCATTGACCGTATTGATATCAACCAAGTAATTGAGAATGGCGTATTTGATTGGACAGGAGAAATCTCTGTAGCTGCAGTCAATACTAGGACAGGCGAGGAGGGTGTGCTCAGTATTGCGGGTATGGAAAACCTGTTGCTCTCACAAGTGCTGGATGTAATAGAGGATAAAACCGTAACATTTGATGTGCCTGCAACTGATTTCCGTATTAAGGAGGCTGTGTTGGTTTCTAATATGGTATCGGCTGATATCAAGAAGGATCTAGCTATTCCTCTTGATCATACCATTACTGAACCCATCGATAGGGTAGACTCAATTGGCTTCAAGAACCCGGTAGCAATGACTCTGAAGATTGCGACAAAGGGACTTGAGACTGTAGAGGCTCCAGTAAACCTGGAACTGGATGTTACGCTGCCTCCTGTGTTTGCAATCAGCAGCAATGATGAGAAGGTTACAGTTACAGATGAGGGACTCCATATAGAAACTGCCCATTCGTTTAAGGAAAGTAGTGACATCGAGTTTAGCCTTTTGGTTAATAGCCTAGACTTTACCACTCTTGAGAATGGCTACCTTGCATTGCCTCCTACAGAGAATGGTGGCCGGAGATTGAAGTATGATGCAGATGCTAGTATCGTAGGTCTTGTTTCTATCGACAATGCCCAGTTGAGCTCCAGTATCCTCAATACGGGTGTATCACTGGATATTGCTTTCGATATGGACGAGATTGTACTTAAGGACTTTACAGGTATTTATGGCGGCTCTATCGAAAAGATTACCGATTCATTTGAATTAGGAATAGAGGATGGCTTTGCTGAGCTGGAGAAGAACGGACTCACATTGGCTAATACAAAACCTGAGTTGATGGTGTCGCTTTACAATACCATCGGTGTGCCTGTGGATGTGGATTTGTCTATTGTTGGTCGCGATAAGGAGGGTAATGCTATCTCAACCTCTACTGTCGTGTTGGATGACCTGCGTATCAAGGCTGCCTCTCCAGATGCAGAGGGTAAACTTGTTGCCGATACTACTCGCTGGATCTTCACTTCCAATAAGGATGCTGTAGCTCCCGGGTATGAGGTGGTAGTTGTGGAGACTCTTGATTCCTTGCTTAATGAACTTCCGTATTCAATAGACTTTATGCTCGATCCTCAGATCGTAACAAAGGATGTGGTGCATCGTGTGGATTTGTCGCAACCTCTGGAGTTGGGCGGAAACTATTCTATCTCTGTGCCTTTCGATCTTCAGTTTGCACAGTCCATTGCACTCGATTTGGGTGAGGAGGTGGATTTCTTGCGGAAGGAGAGTAACAATGTGACATTGGCTAATCCACAGCTGATGGTGGGTATTCACAACCCCATAGCACAGGATTTGGTATTCGACCTGTCTATTGTCGGTAAAGATGAAGAGGGTAAGCCTATTAGTTCGGCTAGCCTCGTGTTTGATGAGCCATTTGTGCTGGCTGCAGGACAACGTAATGCTGATGGTACTATCACACCGAAGGCTACACGCTGGCTATTTGCTGTCAGTGATAGTATTACCAAGAAAGGCTATGAGACAAAGGTGGCACCTGCATTAGGTACATTGCTCAACGAATTGCCTCACAATATCGATGTAGCTCTTAATGCACATTTTAACACAGATCTGACTACACAGATTGATTATAATAATGACTTGGAACTGGCGTGTGAGTATGGGGTATTGGTGCCTCTCCAATTCAGCGATCTCAACCTTACTTATGCGGATACCGTGTCTGAGATAAAGATTAATCTGGAGGAGACGCTCATGGATATGAATCTATCTGTAACAAATATTGGTCTGGCCATTGCAATGAATCTAAAGAATACCTTGCCTATAGGACTTAAGCTTGATCTTGTACCGCTTGATGTGGATGGCAATGTCATAGAGGAGATTGAGATCGGTAGTGTAGAACTACCTGCTGGAGATGGTTCTGAGATAGGAACTGGCAGTCATGTTAAGGGTACTCCTGTGGAACTGTCGATTAAGTGTGCTACTAGCTCCGATCTGGCTGCATTGGATAAATTTGCTTTCCGTCTGGATGTGGCTTCCGGTGATAATGATATACCTCTTGGTGGCGCACAGGGACTCCAAATTAGCGATATTGTATTGCAGATTATGTGTGATGTTGAAATGGATTTGAAAAAATGATGATGATTAAGCAATATTCATGACTGATCAGATAAAAATGATTTAATAGTAAGCTGTATGAAAAAGATTAAATATTTAGTATTTTTATTGTTTGCAACATGTACACTTGGTATAGGTGCACAATCTGCCAAATCGGGCTACTTCCTGGAGGGTACTTTCCATAATTATCAACTCAATCCGGCGATGAAGGCGGAACGCGGGTTCTTTTCATTGCTGGCGGGTAACATGTCGATGGGGACGAACAGTAATGTGGGAATATCCAATTTCCTGTTCCCCTATGAAGATAAGCTAACCACTTTTATGAGTGGCAATGTGACTCCAGATGAGTTCTTGGGACGTTTGCCGGAAGCACTTCGCTTTGGTGTGAATGTGGATGGTACCCTGTTGGCTGCAGGATTCCGTATGTTTGGAGGCTATACAACATTGGATGTGAGCATGCATACTTCGTTGTCAATGGCATTTCCTAAAGGCTTCTTTGAATTTGCTAAGAAGGGCTTTTCTGAGAATGCATACAGCTTCTCGGGTATGGGTTTCAATACCATGAACTATGCCTCAGCCTCTATTGGTCATTCACGAGAAATTATCGATGGATTGCGTGTGGGCTTGAACGTAAAATACCTGGTAGGTTTAGCTTATGCAAATGCCATGATTGATAAATTTGATGTGGAGATGAGCGATAACCGCTGGCTTGTACAGACTCATGCCCAGATGAATGCAGCTCTTATAACAGAAGCACGTCTTACGGCTGATGAAAAAGGTTTGGTCAACGGTGTTGAGATGGGACCATTTGCTCCATCGGCTAGTGGCCTTGGTTTCGATTTGGGTGTCGTATATGACATGAAGAATCTGGTACCAGGACTGACTCTGTCGGCTTCGGTTGTTGATATGGGACGCATCAACTGGAAATATATGATGCAGGCTAATACAAAGGATACGAAGATTGAATTTGATGGCTTTGAGGAAATCGACCCCAATAATTTCAGTGGATCTGTAGAAGAAGAGTTGGCTGCTATAGGTGAGGACGCTTCCAAGATGCTGGAACTGCATGCTGGTGAGGTGTCATCGATGAGCACAAAGTTGAATACTACCATGTATCTGGGTGCTGAGTATGAAATGCCCTTCTATAATCGTTTGTCGGTAGCAGTGCTTTACGGAAAATGCTTCTCGGAAAGTCAGCTGGCAAAATGGTCAGAACTGAGAGGTTATGTTAATATCTCACCTCTCAACTGGCTGGAGGCTTCTGTTAATGTAGGACATACAACGTATGGTACGAGTTTGGGATGGTTGTTCAATTTTCATCCAGCAGGTCTAACATTCTTCATCGGTAGTGATTACATGATTACTAAGGTTACTCCGCAGTATATACCTGTCGATAACTTAAACTCGCATATTACGCTAGGCTTGAACCTCGCATTGGGCAAGCGGAAATAATTGCGGGAAGTGTTTAGAAACTTTCTTGAGGTATCTTTTACGAAAGGTACCTCTTTCTTTTTGTCTGTCGCATAAAAATATGTACATTTGCAGAGTTATGGACAGATCGCATGTGTTACAGCTCTCTTGTGAACCATTACCGATAGTGCGTATCGGCTTCATAGGACTGGGTAATCGGGGAATGGCTACGCTCCGCCGATATCTGGTGATTGATGGAGTAGAAATTACGGCATTGTGTGATATCAATCCCTCACATTTGGCCGATGCTGCATCGCTGCTTCATGTGGATGGTAAACATGCTCCGATATTGTTGGATGCAGAGGATGGGTGGAAGCAGATGTGCCAGCGCAATGATATAGACCTTATCTATATATGTACCGATTGGCTGACTCATGCTCCTATGGCTTGCTATGCTATGGAGCAGGGCAAGCATGTGGCTATCGAGGTGCCTGCTGCTACTACGGTGGAGGAATGCTGGCGGTTGGTAGACACGGCTGAGCGTACTAGGCGCCATTGCTTTATGCTGGAGAACTGCTGTTACGATACCTTCCATCAGGCTACGCTGACTATGGTGGAGAAGGGGATGCTGGGTACGCTTACCCATCTTGAAGGGGCTTATATCCATGACCTTCGTGACAAATACGATGCAGATGGCCCTAAAGGGTGGATGGCTCGCTTGTGTGGAGAGCATAAGGGGAATCCCTATCCTACACATGGTATTGGACCTGTGTGTCAATTGCTCAACATCCATCGCGGTGACAAGCTTGACTATCTTGTGTCACTGACTCCTGCTACGGATGTGCCCCACGATGTGTGTGTCAATAATACCTTGATACGTACCGTCAATGGAAAAACGATTCTGTTGCAGTACGATGTCACTACGCCTCGTCCGTATAGTCGTATGCAGACGGTGTGCGGTACGCGCGGTTTTGTGCAGAAATATCCGCGTCGTTGTATAATGTTTGATGGCGAGGAACCTGTAAAGGGGGATGCTGTAGAGCCTATCGTCGCTAAATATACCAAGTCGCATATTGCTCGCATCCAGGATGAAGGATATCGTATTGGAGTGCCCAATATTATGAACTATACGATGGACCGTCGGCTTATTGAGTGCTTGCGTGAGGGCATGCCGCTAGATATGGATGTATATGATGCTGCCGAATGGTCATGCATAGCTGAACTGAGTGAACAGTCGGCTTTGGGTGGGGGAATACCCGTCAAGATTCCCGACTTTACACGAGGTAAGTGGAAGCCTTGACCGTTGTCTTCTAAAGATCCTTTAGCAATATACCATTGCTCTTTACATACATCTCTTGCTTATTTTTGATGAAGGCCTCCCACTGATTGCTGAATTCTTTCGAGTGGTCTATCTTGAAATCTTCACATCCCTCGCTCTCGATGGTGGAGAGCAGTCGGCCCACAGAAAGCTGGTTGATGTCGATGGCTGGTACAAAATGTTCGATATCTGATTTGGCATCAGCACTGAAACCATGTATCAGGCCAACCTCCTCCAATTCGTCAAGCAGACGGTTTGTCAGACGAATGGGTATCTGTCCGTCATCGGAGAGTTCATTGGCGGTGTATGGCTTGTCGCCCTGAGCAAAACGCTTGCATATAAGCGACATGATGACTACGCACATGAAATCATGGTAGCGGCGGCTTACGTTGTCTACCTCCTCGCCAAAGTTGTATTGTTCGATATTCTGGCTTACATAGCTCATCTCTACTCCGAAAAGGATGATACTCCATGAGATGTCGGCCCATAGCATAAACATTGGGATAATGGCAAACGAACCGTAGATGGCGTTGTAGCTTGATACCGACATCTGTATCTGAATATAAATGTATAGGAAAGCCTGGAAAACAATACCCGTAATCATACCCGGGATAAAGGCATTGAGAAACTTGACCTTCGTGTTGGGAATAAAGATGAACAGTCCCGTCATGATGAGTCCGGACAGTATATAGGGAGCCAATTTGATACATATATGCACGAACGAGCTGATGAGGAAGTACTCGGCCAGTCGTTGGTATATGGTAGTCATGAAGATACTGATACCGGCATACAGAATGATGATAATGGGGAATATGACGAACAGGGCCATGTAGTCGGTGAGCTTGCGGAAGTATGAACGCTGTTTCTTTACATCCCAAATGGCGTTCATGTTACTCTCGATGCTATCGGCCAGATTGATGATTGCCCATAACAACATGGCTATGCCTATCCCAATGAATACGCCGCTTTGGGCATATTCTAGATAGTTGTCGATGAATGTCATCACCATATCTATCGTGCTGTTTTCTACCATGCCTCCTCTTAACAGGCGCTCCATAAGGTTGGAAAAACCGAATCCCTTGGCAATGGCAAAGAGCAGTGCCAGGATGGGGATAATGGAGAAAAGGGTAGTGTAGGAGAGGGCTGCAGCACGTATCCATACACGATCCTTGATGAAGCATTTGATAGTCTGGATGGTTATCTTCAGCAGATTGTAACTCTTGTAGCGGCTACGGCTCACATCATCTACTGTCACTCGCCATAGTGAACGGGTAAGAAAGTGAATCAGCTGTCTGAATTTCTCAATCATGGTATAATGTCTTTTTTATAAAAAAGAAAACAGTTGGCCTGTAAGCCGGGTTCTGTACTATAGCGTATTTCCATAGCGTCTGTCATTTATCTGTGCCTATTGTTGCCAGTAGGCTATAGCGGTCTACCCTCCGGCTCGGGCGAGCAACCCTCAAACACCGGTATACATGACCTTGCAACTCCCGGGACGCACAGCTCAGGATGTCACCATCCGACTGGTGGGCTCTTACCCCACCTTCTCACCCTTACCTCGCCTGAACGGGGCGGTAATTTTCTTCTGCGTTTCCCCTGCCGTCGCCGACATCTTGCACATTAACAAGCGGGATGCTCTCTGTTGCCCGGACTTTCCTCATGCCTAAAAAGGCAAGCGACAGACCGTCCAACTGCTTTCTAGATGCGAAGTTACATCAATTATTTGAAACTCGCTTAAAGTTCTTGAGTTTTTTAACGTTGTTGAGAATCCTTATCTATCAGAAAGAGGTTCTTCCCTATCGGATAAATAGCAATTCGCGGTACTTGGGCAGTGGCCATAAACTGTCGTCGACAACCTCCTCCAAGTCGTCGATGTAGGTGCGCAGCTCTTCGAGCTTGGGCGCTACGGTGTCGTGGTAGGCTACGGCTTTTTCGTACTGGCCTTGGATGCGGTTGGCTACCTTGCGGCACTCAATCATCTCGGCAACGCCACTCTCTATCTGGTGTACGAGGCTGGCGATACGGCGTATGAGGTTGATATTCGAGGCCGACAGGGCTTCGCCTTCGGTACCGAGGATTTCTTTCATCTTATATACGTTGTCCACCAGCTGACTTTGGTACTTGGTGGCTACGGGGATGATGTGGTTGAGGGCCATGTCGCCGAAGATGCGGGCCTCAATCTGTATCTTCTTGGTGTATATCTCCCACTTGATTTCGTTGCGGGCTTCCAGCTCGGCACGGCTCATGATGCCGAGGCTCTCAAACATCTGCACGCTGGTCTTATTGGCATAGGCCTTGAAGATGTCGGGCGCCGAGGTCACACAGTCGAGTCCGCGGCGGGCAGCCTCGGCTTTCCACTCTTCGCTGTATCCGTTGCCGTCGAAGCGGATGGGCTTGCAGTAGGTGATGAGCTTCTGTATCTCCTTGACGAGGGCCTCACGCTTGTCCATGCCATTGGCAATGAGGGCATCCACGTGTTGCTTAAACTCTACCAGCTGCTCGGCCACGGCACCATTGAGGGCTATCATGGCACAGGCGCAGTTGGCCTCGGAGCCTACGGCACGGAACTCGAATCGGTTGCCGGTGAAGGCAAAGGGCGAGGTGCGGTTGCGGTCGGTATTGTCGATGAGCAGCTCGGGTATCTGCGGCATCTCGAGGATGCGCTTGCCCGTCTTGCCGGCTATCTTGAAGAGTTCCTCGCTGGATGAGTTCTCGAGCGCGTCGAACAGTTCGGTGAGCTGCTTGCCCAGGAAGGAGGAGATGATGGCGGGAGGTGCCTCGTGGCCGCCCAGGCGGTGGGTATTGTTGGCACTCATAATGGAGGCCTTCAGCAGTCCGTTGTGGCGGTATACGGCTGCCAGTGTGTTCACCACGAAGGTGATGAACATGAGGTTGTCTTCGGTGGTCTTGCCGGGCGACATCAGTCGGTGGCCACGGTCAGAGCCGAGGCTCCAGTTGTTGTGCTTGCCCGATCCGTTGATGCCGGCAAAGGGCTTCTCGTGGAGCAGGCAGCGGAAGCCGTGCTTGCGGGCTATCTTCTTCATCAGAATCATCACCAGCATGTTGTGGTCGCAGGCGATGTTGGTCTCCTCGTAGATGGGGGCCAGCTCAAACTGGTTGGGGGCAGCCTCGTTGTGGCGTGTCTTGGTGGGGATGCCCAGCTTCAGCGCCTCTATCTCCAGCTCCTTCATGAAGGCGGCTACACGCTCGGGGATGGCACCGAAGTAGTGGTCCTCGAGTTGCTGGTCCTTGGCAGAGCCGTGCCCCATGAGTGTGCGGCCGGACATCAGCAGGTCGGGGCGGGCGGCGTAGAGACCTTCGTCAACGAGGAAGTACTCCTGTTCCCAGCCGAGGTATGAGGTCACGCGCTTCACCTCGGGGTCAAAGTAGTGGCACACCTCGGTGGCAGCCTTATCTACGGCATGCAGGGCCTTGAGCAGCGGAGCCTTGTAGTCGAGCGCTTCGCCCGTGTAGGAAAGGAATACGGTGGGTACGCACAGCGTGTCGTCCATCACGAAAGCCGGTGAGGTGGGGTCCCAAGCCGAGTAGCCTCGGGCCTCGAAGGTGGCGCGTATGCCGCCATTGGGGAACGACGAGGCGTCGCCCTCCTGCTGCACCAATAGCTTGCCGTCAAACACCTCGAGGAGTCCGCCCTGACCATCGTGCTCCACGAAGGCGTCGTGCTTCTCGGCGGTGGTGTCGGTGAGCGGATGGAACCAGTGGGTGTAGTGCGTGGCACCCAGCTCCATGGCCCAACGCTTCATGCCGTCGGCCACTTGGTTGGCAATGCTGCGCTCCATGGGGGCACCATGGTCGATGACGTCGACCATCTTGTTGTATACTTCGGTGGAGAGATAGCGTGCCATCTTCTCCTTATTGAAAACGTTGATTGCAAAGTATTCTGAAGGGCGTTCTGCAGGTGCTTGTACCTCCAATGGGCGTTTCTTGAACGCTTCGCCTATGACTTCGAATCGTAATGTTGCCATGCTTTAATGAATTAAGGCGCAAAGTTACGATTTTTTTTATAAAAATCTCTCTTCTATATCCGAAAAGCTGTGATGGGGGATATGGTATTACATTCTATAATGCTTATACCCACCTATAAATAATGTCTATATCCATCCTTTGCCTTGTCGGACGATTTCCAGTTCGCCATCCGTGCAGTTGACAACGGTGCTCAATTCGGTATCGCCCTCGCCGCCGTCGATAATGAGGTCTACGCGCTCGCCATACTTCTCATCGATGAGTTCGGGAAGTGTCATGTATTCGATATCCTCGTTTGCGGCGGTCTTCAGACTCGTCGAGAGTAGGGGAGCGCCCAAGGCTTCACATATCTCTCGGGTAATGTTGTTGTCGGGAATGCGTATGCCCACCTCCTTACGGTTTTTGAATATCTTGGGCAGACGGTTTCCTGCAGGCAGAATGAAGGTAAAGGGGCCGGGAAGCAGGTCGCGCATGATGCGGAAGGTGTCGTTGTCGATACGCACATATTCGCTCACACTACTGATATCGTGGGCAACGACAGAGAGTAGGTGGTGCTTGGTGTCAACCCCCTTGATTTCGCACACACGCTCTATGGCCCGCTCTTTCAAGGCATGGCACCCGATGGCGTAGGTCGTGTCGGTCGGGTAGATGATGACGCCGCCACTGTTCAGCACTTCGACGATGCGGTCGAGGTCGCGACGCGAATTGTTTTTTTCGTAGAGTTTTAGCAGCATGGTATGGACGATTTTGCCGTAAAGTTACATTTTTTTAATGTTAGATGAAACTTTTTCACCAAAATATTTGGATATGTCGGATTTTAAATGAAATCTTTGTGATATCAAAATGATATTACTTGTTAAACCTCTAAATAACTAAGAAAATGGAAACAAACGAAAGAGATTACAAAGGTTCTGTAGTGAATGGCTTCTTGGGATTGCTGATCAACTTGCTGATATTGGCAGCAGCTCCCTTGTGCATTGTGGGCGCGATAAATGGCTTTATCCCCGAGGTGTTGGGTATTGTGTGTGGTATAGTGCTTTTCATCGTCTGGTTTATCCACCTTATCGGCTTCATGACACTCGAGCCTAATGAGGCACGCGTGATGGTGTTCTTCGGAAAGTATAAGGGTACGTTTCGCCGTGAAGGTTTTTATTGGGTGAACCCCTTCCTAGACAAGAAAAAGGTGTCGCTCCGCGCACGTAACCTGAATGCCGACCCTATCAAGGTGAATGACCTGACGGGTAACCCCATCATGATTGGTCTCGTATTGGTGTGGAAATTGAAGGATACCTACAAGGCGCTGTTCGAGATTGACTCACAGACGATGGCCATGGCAGGTGCTGCCACAACGGCCGGTGCGGTGGCTGGCCGTATGAAGGCGTTCGAGAACTTCGTGAAGGTGCAGAGCGATGCTGCTCTCCGTCAGGTAGCTGGCCGCTACGCTTACGATGATACCGACACGTCGACAGGCGAACAGCTCACCCTGCGCTCCAATGCTGATGAGATTAACATGCAGCTGGTGCAGCAGCTCAACGAACGCCTCTCGATGGCTGGCATCGAGGTGGTGGAAGCACGTATCAACTACCTCGCCTATGCTCCCGAGATTGCAGCTATCATGCTCAAACGCCAGCAGGCAAGCGCCATCATCACTGCCCGCGAGAAGATTGTGGAGGGTGCCGTGTCGATGGTGAAGCTCGCGCTCGACAAACTCTCTTCAGAGGCTATCGTAGACCTCGACGAGGAGAAGAAGGCGGCCATGGTGAGCAATCTGCTGGTAGTGCTCTGCGCCGACGAGCCTGCACAGCCGGTGATTAATTCGGGTACGTTGAATCATTGATATAAGATGGAG